>CAINDG010000017.1 GCA_903847315.1 uncultured Planctomycetota bacterium | reverse complement strand
TGACCCGCAATCCTGTATCGCATACGAAGGCCTTCGTCAGCGGTATCTTGAAATCGACAGGGTTGCCGGCGACCTTGAAACGGTCAAAGGCAAAATAACGTCAGGAGACTATACGGCGGCTATCGGGACAAACAAAATTTACGAGTGCATAGAAGAGGACGAACAGGATAATCTCGAGCATATCTGGAAAGTGCAGCTAAGCAAAACGGACAGGCATATTCTGAACTTTGTAGGCAAGACTGATAACCGTGGAGACGGTGAAAGTTTTCAATTCAGCTATTCTTTACAAATTACAGGGCCGTATAAACCGCTGTTTGAATTCAGCTCCGAAACTGATTCTCACAAAGCCGCTGAGATTCAGACAGAGGCGGAAACGATTTATCTCAAAGTTGCCGATACAAAAAAAGCTGCCCCCTCGTGCAAGTCTGACAGAATATATATTGATGACATCTGGATAGAGTCGCTTAGCGACAAATCCCCTTACGCGACAGGTGATGCCAAAAAAAACGGCTGGGCCAAAACGAACCTCGGAATATACGGCTCATCTTATGTGGGGATATTCGGCGGCATTATCAAAAAGACAAATATAGAAGGTATCCTCCGGCTTGACTGTCTCGCGACAGACTTCTATCGCAGCCCGGCTTATCCGACTTATTTGTATTACAATCCTTTTCCGAAAGAGCAGAAAGTCATTATCGAACTCGGGGCAGAAACAAAAGATATTTATGAATCTATCGGCAATAAATTTATAAGTACAGGTGTTATGGGAAAAACCTTTATTGATTTGGCGCCAAAATCGGCGGCAGTCATAATTATATGTCCTGCCAATGGTAAAATTAAATATAACGGAAAAAAGACAATGGTTAATGACAGGGTGATTGATTATCAGAATCAAATACGATAATCCAGGTTAAGACAAATTTATTAAAGGATAAAATTTTTGCTTAGGGGAATATTACCAGTGAAAAAAACAAAAATTTTATTACTATCCATATTATTTTTGTATGTATTCAATACGGTTAGTGCCGCTGAATCATCGGATATAAAAAGTGTTTCGCTTCGAGTTGACGGCAACAAGACTTCTGGTTTTTATGTAACCATCCTCGCCGGCCAGACAGCTATCGACAATCAATCTAAATGCGGGGAGTTTTCCGCCTGGTTTCAAAATGCCGAAGCAAGCGTAAAGGATGCCGTAGAGAACTGGAAAGCAACTGAATGGAAAGGTAATTCTTCACACGTCGAACTGACCGGCAAAGTTGAGCTGAAATACGTTGTTGACCTGTGGATAACTGTTACTTATGACGTGATAAATGAACACGTTGTTCGCAAACGAATAAATTTTTACCAGGCCGATATGCCGGTTATATTCCTGAAGATAACCAACCGTATCGAACCGGCAGTTGAACCGGCAGGATACTGGAGTTTTGACCAGACTGATTGTAAAGGAGGTTATTTGCGAGATCTCTTTCCCGCCATCGGCTATAGAACCTCTGACGGTCTGACCATTGGTCTTTTGGCTGATGCGGGTTTCAGAAATCATTATACTCGTGTATTCCGCAGACGGCCGGAAATAAACACAGAAGGCGGCTTAGCAGACCTTAAAGAGTTGCCGGATGCCAGACTATTTGAGATATGCCGGCCAAAAGAACGAGCTATCGGCAATCACTATATCAGTCAGACCTTTGGCGAAATTCTTTACAAGGATGAAACATCGACACAAGGACAACCAACCGAAATTAGAGAAAATTTTAAAATCTATGGCCAATGCCAGGCGGCTGTAAAAAATGGGGAATTTCACATAAATGGCATCGCTAAACAGAAAGGCCACGGCGGAATATCCCTACCGATAATTATAAATGAAGAGGGATTTTACACAATTCGTTTTAAGTACCGTTCTTCCGACAAACTGGCCACACGGTTGTGGATGATGGATAAGAATAGAGATGTCTTGAAGGAACTGGCTCTAACCTTTGATGCGATTCCAGAATCAAAAGAGTGGGCGGTTTTTGAGAAAGATTTTTGTATAGTAAATGCTCTGGGCTGTCCGGTTGAATTATTTGTAACCCGTGACTGGAACAGCAAAATCGGCAAATATGATTTCGAGTTTAAAAATCTCGAAATCCACCGTAATAAAACAGCCTCAAAACCATTCGACCGGCTGACAATCGGCCAGAAACTCGAAAAAACAGTTTTCATTTTCGTT
>CAINDG010000016.1 GCA_903847315.1 uncultured Planctomycetota bacterium | reverse complement strand
GTTGGATGCGAGGCCGCAATGACAAGTTATCGCTCAGCATGTAATATATGATGGCAGCTAACATCAAAAACAAGAAAACCCAAAAACTCCAGGTATGATGTATCCGTTTCCAGTAAGGCCTATGGTCCTGATGTTCCTTGTTGTGCTCCTCCCTTTCCTGCCGATGGTGATTTTGTCCATTTTCATTCATTGGTTCTGTCCTTTCTTAATTCAATTTCCAATAATCACGATGCGGTGATGTTATTCCTCTTCTACGTATTGCAGAATATGCCGTTAATCAAGACAAAAAAAGAAAAGCCTGAAACTTGATTGCGTAACAGTCTGGGAAAATGACAGGACGTTTTGCAATTTCAGGGCGGATTAAATAGAAAATATTCAACTTCCAACATCACTTTTAACGTTGAATGCGGGCTTTCTGATTGACAAATTACTGGATTTTTTAATCGAGGGCAGTATAATGCAGTTGGAGGTAGAAGATGTGTTGTGTGAAAAGAAATATGTTTGTATCGTCTCTTGTGCTTTTGCTATTTGTTTTGCACGGCGTAGGTATAACAGCGATACGAAAAGGCCCATATCTCATTTATCCCAAAAACAACAATCAAATGACGGTTCTTTGGCAATTGGATCTCACTGCGGTATGTACACTCGCTTGGGGGCTTGATACCACGTATTCAACAGGCAGCACTTCCGTCTCTGAATATGGCACTGACCACCAGTACAAGTATACAATCACCGGATTGGCACCCGGCACCAGGTACTATTATCGGATTACGCAAGACATCAATACATACTCCGGTTCTTTCCTCGCAGCCCCCGCAACCGATGCAACAAGCGTTAAGTTCCTCGTTTATGGCGATACGCGAACTAACGTGGCCGATCATAATTCAGTCTGTTCCCGCATAGTTTCAACATTTACCGCCGATCCCAATTATCAATCGGTGCTGCTGCACATGGGCGATTGGAACTATACTGATAGTGAAACTGATTGGGCCGATCAATACTTCAGCCGTGCTTACTCGCCGATATTGCAGATGCTGTCGGGTATTCCCGTTCATGGATGCATCGGCAATCACGAGGGATCGGCTGACGGTTTTAAGAAATATTGGCCTTATCCTTTTCAGGCAGAAACTTACTGGTCTTTCGACTACGGCCCGGCCCATATCGCGATTGTGGACCAATATACCGATTACACCTCAGGTTCGGCGCAACTAAATTGGCTCCAAAACGATTTGCAAACCAGCACAAAGCACTGGAAGTTTATTGTGCTTCACGAACCGGGATGGAGTGCTGCCGGTGGTGGTCACCCCAATAATACCGACGTTCAGACATATATCCAGCCGCTGTGTGAACAGTATGGCGTGCAGTTTGTCCTCGCCGGCCATAATCATTACTATGCCCGCGCAATTGTCAACGGCGTGCAGCATATAACTGCCGGCGGAGGCGGTGCTCCATTAACCGACCCTGCAACTGGCCAGTCGAATGTGGTTTTCGCTCTCGAAACACTCCAATTCTGCAAGATAAACATCAACGGCAGCCGTCTGAACTTTGAGTCTGTCAAACCTGACGGCACGGTGTTCGACTCGTTTCAGCTTACGCTGTGCGACAACGGCATATCTCCCGCCGATTATACCGGCCCAGAAGGCATCCCGGACTGCAAAGTTGACTACTATGACCTTGCGGTGCTGACTGCCGGCTGGCTGAACTGTGCAGATGATTTATGCACACACCTTGTGAACTTTAATGACTTTGCTTTGTTCGCTGCTCACTGGTTGGACTGCACAGATGCCTCATGCAATTAGAGATGAAATGTAGAATGCCCGGCCCGGATGGGTTTAGGAAGCTATATTTACTCTTCCTTTTTTCGCCGGCCAAGACTATAATTTGGCAGGATACTAAAAGGAAGAATTCAATGAAACAAATCCTGTTTTTTATCGTATGTATTTTTCTGATGTCTGCCGGCTGTGCTAACAAGGGCGTATCAGACAAGAATGCTCAATTGATTCAGGCCGCAAAAGAGGGCAATCTCCCTGTCGTGCAGACCCTTCTTGCCGACGGCGCTGGCGTTAATGCCCACAGAACCAGTGATGGCGTAACTGCCCTGTTTATGGCGTCGCAAAATGGTCATACTGAAGTCGTCAAACTTCTTTTAGAAAAAGGTGCTGATGCTAATATCAAGGCCGACGACGGCGCAACGGCACTGATGGTGACGGCGGAGAACGGCCATGCGGAAATCGTCAAGCTCCTTTTGGAAAAAGGCGCCGATGTCGATGCGAGGAAAACCGAAGAGGGCGTAACGGCACTGTGGATGGCGGCGCAAGATGGCCGAACGGAAATTGCCAGGCTCCTGTTGGAAAAGGGTTCTGATATCAATGCTAAATCTAATACCGGCCAAACACCTCTGTGGATAGCGGCGGAAAACGGCCATACAGAAACCGTCAAGTTTCTTCTGGAAAAGGGTGCCGAGGTTAACACAAGGGCTAAGGATGACGTAACGGCTTTAGGAGCGGCAAAAAAGAACGGGCGCACAGACATTGTGCAGCTGCTTGAAAAAGCCGGTGCAAAAGAATAACTTGGAAAAGGAAAATCCAATGAAACAAGTCATATTTTTTATCGTGTGTGTTTCTCTGATACCTGCCGCTTTTGCCGATGTGAACACACCAAACGCGAATGCTCAATTGCTGCAGGCCGCAAAAGACAGCAACCTTCCGGCAGTTCAAAAATCGCTGGCCAGCGGCGCTGATATCAATGCCAGGAATGACAATGGCGCAACGGCCCTGATATTGGCGGCAGAAAAAGGTTATACGGAAATCGTCAAACTCCTTCTCGAAAAAGGCGCCGATGTCAATGCGAAGAAAGCCACCGGCGCAACGGTCCTAATGCTGGCGGCAGAGAAAGGTTATACGGAAATCGTCAGGCTCCTTTTGGAAAAGGGCGCTAATGTAAATGTCAAGCAAACCGGAACCATCACAACGGCCCTGTGGCTGGCGTCGCAGAATGGCCACACTGAGGTCGTCAAACTCCTTTTGGGAAAAGATGCTGATGTAAATGCCAGGAAAATCACCGATGGCACAACGGCCCTGATAATGGCGGCACAGAACGGTCATACGGATATCGTCAAACTCCTGCTGGAAAAGCACGCCGATGTCAATGCGAAGAAAGCCACCGGCGTAACGGCCCTGTGGCTGGCGTCACAGAAAGGCCATACGGAGGTTGTCAAACTCCTGCTGGAAAAGGGTGCCGATGTAAATGTGAGGATGGCCACAGACGGCGGAACTGCCCTTATATTGGCGTCACAGAACGGTCATACGGAGGTTGTCAAGCTCCTGCTGGACAAGGGCGCCATGGTTAATGCCAAGACAACCGATATCGGCGTAACTGCCCTGATAATAGCGTCGCAGAACGGTTATACGGAAATCGTTAAGCTCCTTTTGGAAAAGGGCGCCGATGTCAATGCGAAGAAAATCACCGGCTTAACGGCACTAGTGGTAGCGGTTTTGAAAGGCAATACAGAAATCGTCAAGCTCCTTTTAGAAAATGGCGCTGATGCAAATACCAGGGCGACAATCGCTAACCAGGTCGATTTGACAGTCCTGGATTTAGCGAAAACGATGGGACGCGAAGACATTGTGCAGTTGCTCGAAAAAGCCGGTGCAAAAAGATAACGCAGTCTAACTCCCCTATTAGAGCGCATAAAAAAAGCGGCGCCTGTGGTGCCGATGTCCCGCAAACCCGGCCGCGTACGCTAAAAAGCCAAAGCCCGGAACAACCACCGCAGGGTTTACCCGCTGCATATATATTATACTATATAATCTGAAAGAGTCAAAATAATTTTAAATTTTTATTTTCTCTGTGGCGAGAAGTTAGTATTTAGTGTTTCCTTACTTCCTGTTTCTTTGCCTCTCTACTTCTTTCCTTCAGCTTTCCCAAGTCCTCCGCCAATAAAATGCTTCGCAGCGGCTCGAATTGCCAGCACGGAAAATTCAGCGGCGCATATTCCTCTTCACCGGCCTGTAAAACAAATTTATCGTGCGCCATCGCCGCCAAAATCCTGTTAAAAGGTGTATCCGGACAGTTAAAACGTAATCTTTTAGTTTTGTTTGCTCTGAAATTCGCACGAAGATAAGAATTACCTTCATTAATATAAGCAGTTACGCCGATCAGACCCGTATTATTTTTAATCTTCCGGTTGAGCATATTTTGTCTGCTGTTTACTATTCGTAAATTACATCGGCGGTTATCCAATGGATTTCTGTTTATATGGTCAACTATTTCGCCCCTGCCCGCTCGCATTATATACCTTGACAGCAGAATCGTTTTGTTTTTCCCTGCTTTTAAAACCATACGCGGACAGCCATTAGCCAGGTAAAAACTTTTTATAAATTTATATTTTCGTTTCGGTTTTATATCGGGGTCTTTGAATAGTCTGCGATATATAAAATCGTCAATCATTATTATCCGTCCGCAAAGTTCGAACGTGCGATATTTTTCTTTTTGTTCCAACATTTTATTTTTGTCCTTTTGTATAGGGTCTTACGCCGAACAGGGGGCAGGTCAGACAGGAGCAATTTATAATCTCATTTTTTTGCCAGCAGATACATTCTAAGCAGAAGGCCTCGATTGCCGCGCTCTTGTTGTTCGTTTCCACCGCTTTTTTATAAATTCTGCGGTACTTTTTCGGAATTTCTGCGATTCGTTTACTGATTTTTTGCCGGCGCAAGTTTTCTGATGTTACATTTTCCATATTGATTTCCTTTAAAATTGATTTGTTATAAATTGAAGAAAAATAGTGGGTTTGAGATAGAGGATTTAATATCCATAACGCCGCCTTGGCGGGCTATAAATATTTTTAAATCTTAAATTTTCAATCCTTGCCCTGTGAGATGTTTACCCCGTGGGATGTCGCAACTATCCCATCGGGGTCGCTTCGGCTATCTCACCGGGGTTAAATCTTAAATTTGTTAGACATTTGCCTAACAATAGCGGTATTTTACCATATTTTAAATAGAAGTCAAGTGATAATTTTCGAAATTATGAGAAAATTGTCATCCTGAGCGCAGTCGAAGGAGCTATTTAAAATAGTCACTCTTTAGACTTTGCTCAAAACAGGTAAGGCACTAAGACACAAAGAGTTATAACAATAAAATTGTGGACTACAAAGATGTTTAAATTGGTTGTTTTTGGGGTTTACCCCGTTAGAGTCAGGCCATCTTCGCTGGCCGTCAGGAATCTTTGATTCCTTGACTCTAACGGGGCGAACAATCTTGTTAGTTTGCCAGTAAATGATAGTATTCGTCTTTTAGTCGGTTTAGGCCGTGTTTTAAGGCAGTTAAAAGCAGGGGGGTGGGCACGTCCAATTTAAAGCTATCTTCTTTTTTTGCCGATATTTAAGATTATACTTACCCACGAAAAAACGTGAGGTTGTGGACTTTTATTGTTGCCTTTCGGTGGAACCGACGGGGACGGAGTCTAAACGAAGTTTACAGATAATCTGTTTATTGGAATGAAATGACAAAAACAGCGGTTGTTACTGGTGGAGCCGGATTTATAGGTTCGCATTTGTGCGAATACCTGTTGGCTCGCAAACAGAAAGTCGTTGTTGTTGACGATTTGAGCACCGGCAGGATGTCCAATATTCAGCACTTGCTTTCCAACAGCAATTTTAAATTTGTCGAAGGCTCTGTTCGCGATGTGGAATTAATGAGAGAGGAAATTGAACAGGCCGATTGTGTTTATCATCTCGCCGCCGCTGTGGGCGTCAACCTGATAGTTGAAAAGCCCGTTCATACCATCGAGACAAATATTCACGGCACCGAGGTGGTGCTTTCTGTCGCCAATCAGTTTGGCAAGAGAGTTTTGATAACCTCGACAAGCGAAGTGTATGGAAAAAATGAAAAGGTGCCGTTCAGGGAAGATGACGATACGGTTTTGGGGAGTACGAAATTTTCGCGATGGTCTTATGCATGCAGCAAGGCGATAGATGAATTTCTGGCACTTGCGTATCATCGCCAATACGGCCTGGCTGTGGTTATTGTAAGGCTTTTTAATACTATCGGGCCGAGGCAGACGGGCAGATACGGAATGGTTGTGCCGCGGTTTGTAGATTGGGCGCTGAAGAATGAGCCGGTAATGATTTACGGCTCGGGAAAACAAAAACGAAGTTTTACTTATATTAGTGACGCGGTAAAGGCACTGTCGGCTCTTATGGAACTGAAAGGCGCTGATGGCGAAGTTTTCAATATCGGCTCTGCAGAGGAAATCAGCATTGAGGCGCTTGCTGAAAAGGTTATTGAAAAAACCGCCAGCAAAAGTGAGACGAAATATATTCCTTACACCCAGGCTTATGGAGAGGGATTTGACGATATGAAAAGACGGCTTCCCTGTCTTGAAAAGATAAAGAAGGCTATTGGATACGAGCCGCAGGTCGGTCTTGAGCAGATGCTTGAAAAAATAATTACTGACAAACGGAGCAAAAATGAGTAAACTACCGGTCTTTGTTTTTGCCCTTGAAAGGATAGTTTAGAGTGGCTTTATCGCTAATTACAGGTGGTGCAGGATTTATCGGCAGCAATATGGTCAGGTTTCTGCTGGCCAAGGGGCTGAAAGTGCGTGTTCTTGATAATTTCGAGACAGGCAAACGAGAAAATCTTGCGGAAGTCGCCGATAGAATCGAACTTGTCGAAGGTGATATACGCGATATAGACGCGGTCAGGCGGGCGGTTAAAGGAACGGATGTTGTTTATCATCTGGCTGCGCTGGGTTCTGTGCCGAGGTCTGTTAAAGACCCCGCTGCAACTCATAATGTAAATGTCGATGGGACGTTTAATGTGCTGATTGCGGCGCGTGACGCGAAGGTAAGACGAATAGTTTTTTCCTCAAGCTCGTCGGTTTATGGACAAAGCAAGGTTCTTCCGCAACATGAGGATTTACCTCTTGCCCCGATTTCGCCGTATGGAGCCAGCAAGGCGATCGGCGAAATTTATTTTAGAGCATTTTACGAGACATACGGTGTTCAATCGGTATGCCTCCGTTATTACAATGTGTTCGGACCAAGACAGGACCCGACAAGTCAGTATGCCGCGGCGATACCGCTGTTTGTTTCGCTGCTTTTGCGGGATAAGGCACCGACAATATTCGACGATGGGGAACAATCCCGCGGGTTTACATATATTGAAAATGTGATGCAGGCAAACTGGCTTGCGGCAAACGCAAAAGAAACACACGGGGAAGCAATAAATATTTCCACGAAAAATGCGGTAACGGTTAATACCGTAGTAAATACGATAAAGAAACTAATGGGCAAAGAACATATCAAGCCCGTTTATGTGCCGCCAAGGCCGGGCGATATAAAACATTCTCTTGCAGACGTCAAAAAGGCAAAAGAACTGATAGGCTACGAGCCTTTTGTCAATTTCGAAGAAGGAATCGCAAAGGCGATTGACTGGTATAAAGAAAATCTCTGATGTTTTTGAAAGGTCTATAAATGGCGAGAAAAGATAAAAGCAGCAAAAAAGCACCTTTTGTAGGCATTGTCGGCATGGGATATGTCGGACTGCCTCTGGCGAGGGAATTTGTTCTTCGCGGAGCAAAGGTAATCGGTTTCGATATAAATGAAGTAAATGTTAAAAAAATAAATTCCGGAAAAAGTCCGCTCAAACATATACCGTCTGAAGATATAAGCAATATGGTTAAGAGCGGCAGATTCAATACGACAACAGATATGAGGCTGATGAGCAAGCCTGACGCCCTGATAATCTGTGTGCCGACACCGCTTACGGAAAATCGCGAGCCGGATATGACTTACATCGTTGTTACCTGCGAAACGATTTCAAAGTATCTGCGCAAGGGGCAGCTTGTTTCTCTCGAAAGCACGACATATCCGGGAACAACAAGAGAGGTAATGAAGCCGATACTCGAAAAGAGCGGTCTTAAAGCCGGCAAGGATTTTTATATAGCGTTTTCTCCTGAAAGAGAAGACCCCGGCAATAAGAATTTCAGGACGGCGACGATTCCGAAAGTTGTCGGCGGCTACAATAAAAAGAGTCTTCAGGTTGCATTGGATATTTACAAATACGCAATTGATAAGACGGTGCCTGTATCAAGCTGCGATGTGGCCGAGGCAGCAAAGATTCTGGAAAATACATATCGCTGCGTTAATATCGCGATGGTCAACGAATTGAAACAACTTTTCGACCGGATGGGCATCGATGTCTGGGAAGTAATAAACGCGGCGGCAACAAAGCCGTTTGGTTTTCAGAAATTTTATCCCGGCCCGGGACTCGGCGGGCACTGCATACCGATTGACCCGTTTTATCTTACATGGCGGGCAAGACAATTCGGTATGCCGACGAAATTTATCGAACTGGCGGGCGAAATAAATACCGCTATGCCGCATTATGTCGTGCATAGAGCGCTTGATGCGATGAATGACAGAGGAAAGAGTCTCAAGGGCTCAAAGGTTCTGGTTCTGGGTCTTGCATATAAAAAAGATATCGATGACGTGCGCGAATCACCGTCAATCAAATTGATTGAGCTTTTGAAAGAGAAAGGTGCAAAAGTCGATTACAACGACCCGTATATTCCTCATACGCACAAGATGCGCGAGCACAATCTGAAAATGAGAAGCAAACCGTTAAGTGCGAAAATGCTCAAGGGATACGATATCGTTTTGATTTCTACCGACCACAGCTGCTACGATTATAATATGATTGTTAAGAACTCAAAAATGGTTGTCGACAGCCGCAACGCAACGGCGAAGGTAAAAACAGGTCGAAATAAAATAGTAAAGGCGTAAAAATATGAAGAGATTTGCATTAATAGGAGTCGGCGGTTACATTGCCCCCCGGCATTTAAAAGCCATCAAGGAAACCGGCAATGTTCTTGTAGCTTCGCTGGATAAGAGCGATTCAGTCGGATTGCTGGATTCTTATTTTCCGGATGCTGATTTTTTTACCGAGTTCGAAAGATTCGACAGGCATCTGGAAAAACTAAAACGAGATGCAAACCAGGCGGTCGATTATGTTTCGATATGTTCGCCTAACTATCTCCACGACGCACATGTGAGATTTGCACTAAGAATCGGAGCAAATGCGATATGCGAAAAGCCTCTCGTTTTGAATCCCTGGAATATCGACGGTCTGGACGAGATTGAAAAAGAAAGCAAAGGAAAGATAAATACAATTTTGCAGCTTCGGCTGCATCCAGCGATAATCGCGCTGAAAAGGAAAATAGATTCAGCCGATAAAAACAAGATTTATGATATCGACCTGACTTATATCACATCTCGCGGGCACTGGTATCTTGTTTCGTGGAAGGGCGACGTTGAAAAATCCGGCGGCATCGCGACAAATATCGGGATACACTTTTTCGATATGCTTGCGTGGATTTTCGGCGATGTTAAGAAAAATGTCGTTCATGTCAGTCAGCCCAAGCGAGCGGCAGGTTATATTGAACTTGCAAAAGCACGGGTTCGCTGGTTTTTGTCGCTCGAAAGAGGCGATTTGCCGGTTAAGCCGCAGCCGGGCAAGCCGATGACCTATCGTTCCATAACTATGGACGGTCAGGAAATAGAATTCTCCGAAGGCTTCGGCGATTTGCATACGGAAAGCTATAAAAAGATACTTGCAGGCGAGGGATTTGGAACGAAAGACGTTCTGGCTTCGGTTCAGATAGCCTCGGATATTCGAAACGCCGAACCTGTCGGCCTGAAAGGCGAGTATCATCCGATTTTAAAAAAAATTAAATTATAGAACTGGATTCCCGCTTTCGCGGGAAGGACATAATGGGTATGGCAAAAGAATATTTCGTACACGCGAGCAGTTTTGTCGATGAAGGCGCCCAGATAGGCAAAGGCACGAAGATATGGCACTTCGGCCATATAATGAAATGCAAAATCGGCGAAAACTGTATTTTCGGCCAGAACGATCACGTTGCCAATGATGTTGTCATCGGCAATAACGTAAAGGTTCAAAACAACGTATCGATATACACCGGCACGATTATAGAAGACGATGTATTTCTGGGGCCGAGCTGCGTGCTTACAAATGTTTTAAATCCGCGCTCTCAGGTAAACCGCCACAGCGTCTATGAAAAAACTATTATTAAAAAGGGGGCGACAATCGGAGCAAACGCAACGATAGTCTGCGGCATCGAACTTGGCAGATATTGTTTTATCGCTGCGGGCGCCGTTGTTACGAAAGATGTGCCGGACTACGCGATGATGGCGGGAGTACCTGCCAAACAGCTCGGCTGGATGAGCAGGCACGGGATTAAACTGCCGGCGCCGGACAAAAACGGGATTATGGTTTGTCCGGAGAGCGGCTATAAGTATAAAGAAGTTGAAAAAGGCGTTTTGAAATGCCTCGACCTCGATGAAGGTAAGCCATTGCCGGTGAATTTAGCGGTTGGAAAAACGAGTTATCGAATATTCAGAGACAAGATATAATTTACGGAGTTATCGATGCAAGTACCATTACTGGATTTAAAAGCACAGTACGCGAAGATTAAAAAAGATATATTAAAAGCCATAGAAGAGGTTCTCGATAGTCAGATTTGCATCCTCGGGCCGAAAGTTGAGGAACTTGAGAAAAAGGTAGCGGCAATCAGCGATTGTAAATTTGCCGTTGGTGTGTCCAGCGGCACTGATGCGATTCTTGCAAGTCTTATGAGCCTTGGCATCGGTGTCGGCGATGAGGTGATTACCACACCTTTTACTTTTTTTGCTACGGCAGGATGTATTGCAAGAGTCGGCGCAAGACCTGTCTTTGTCGATATTGACCCGAAGACCTACAATATAAATCCCGCACTAATTAAAAAAGCTGTAACGAGAAAAACAAAAGCGATTATGCCGGTACATCTTTACGGTCAGATGGCCGATATGGACCCGATTATGGATATTGCCAAGAAGCATAATCTTTATGTTATTGAAGACGCGGCTCAATCCATCAGCAGCACTTACAAAGGCAAAAAAGCCGGCAGTATAGGCACGTGCGGCTGTTTCAGCTTTTTCCCAAGCAAGAATTTAGGCGGCATCGGCGATAGCGGGATGACGGTGACTAACGACGAAAAATTGGCTGCCAAAATAAAGAAGATGAGACATCACGGGCAGGGTTCGACATATTACTATGATTTTGTCGGAGGAAATTTCAGGCTTGACCCGATACAGGCGGCGGCGCTTTTAGTTAAATTGCCTTATTTGAACGAATGGTCTGAAGGCAGGAGAAAGAACGCTGAGTATTATAATAAGAAATTTGCCGGCACTTCTGTTAAAACACCTTATATCAATCCTGATTGTGTTACTATTTACAATCAGTATGTGATTAGGGTGCCAAAACGCGATGAATTGGCAGAACACCTCAAACGAAATGGGATTGGATGCGCGATATATTATCCAATGCCGCTGCATTTGCAGAAATGCTTTGAATATCTCGGTTATAAGCAGGGCGATTTCCCAGAGGCTGAAAAGGCGGCAAATGAAGTTTTGGCGCTGCCGGTATATCCGGAACTCACTGACCAGATGAAGAATTATGTGGTTGAAGAAGTTTTAAGAGCGGCAAGTTAAAAGAGGATGCATATCCAGATTTAATTGTATCGCCAAAGTCTTATTTGCTATAATAAATAACTTGACTTTAGATTATGAATTGCTTATACTAACTAATGATACTGTAGAGTGAGTTCTTTAACAAGGGGTTCTTCAAAACATATCCTGGTGTTATTGTAAGCATTTTAGGAATTCACCTCGAAGAAGAAATATAAAATAAGTTTTTGTTAGACACTATGGTCTGACAGGATAAAAAGTGAACATAAAGAGAGAAGACAATAAAGTGCGTTGGCTGATCTTTGTAATCGCAGGGGGGTGCTTTTTTTTAAATTCCGTAGCTTTATCTGAAATTACATTTACTTATCCCCCCATTTCTCTTGATTATAACAGTCCCGGTTTTGCTTCGGCTAACACTTTCGATCTTTCCAAAGGCGATATTGAACTTTCATTTACCATAAATGCCGCCGGTGTCAGCGGCGATTGGCAGTATTACGCCAAGGCAGGTCTTACTGGCGGTGCGATGTATACCGGGAATTTTTACGGTCCAGATTCGACCTATGGCTGCATTCAGATGCTTGTTGGCAACCATCAGGACAGTAATGATGTGGATGCGAGCGAAAAAATTGCGTTGAGAAATAGTAATTATGGGGAATGGGAATCGCTGTACAATACATATGGTCCGAATGACATCCGTTCAGCAGTGGGATTTAGCGACTGGAATAATACACTCGGGCATTTTTATAATCTATGGTTTGACCGCGGCTGGTATGAGTGGACTTCGATAACCCCACGCACCATTTCCGGAGTCAATGTTGATACCAATGACATATATCATATCAAGATAACCTATCATTTGGTTAATAGTAATACAGCTACTATGTTTGCTACGATTAATGGCGAAAGCCAGGGATTCTATACGCAAGCATACTGGAATTCGCATAAGGACGCAAACGGAATAGTGCGCCAAATGCCGGATGTTAAGCCCATAGGCCTGAGTTTTCACGCCAATATGCAGAACTTGAAAGTTTTTGCCGGTACATATTCAGCGACAAATGCCGGTTCGGCAGCTATCACCGATTTGAGTGTTAAGCAGCAACGAACAGTCGATATATTTGACCTTGTCGAATTTTCGCAGGCATGGCTCTGCAGTGAAGGCCAGACGTGTTTTGACAGCCAGTTTGATTATAATACTGACAAAATTGTTAACTTTTCCGATTTTGCCGTGTTAGCACAAAATTGGTTACCGTCATACGATAATAATGATTTGCCCGTGAATTTGATTGAAAACGGCGGATTTGAAACCGGATCTGGTCAATCCCCTTCGCCATGGACGGTATCATGGAAATCAGGCGGTGGAAACGGTAATGTTGTTACATCTGTTGCTCACTCTGGTTCGGCATCGTATAAAATATGGGGAACTTCTTCATCAGGTTCAAAGTTTTGTTTAGATACTGGATTTGTAGGAGTTGATGAAAAAACTTCGTACGAATGCGATATGTGGCTTAAAAGCAACACTTCGTCGTCATCAAATATAATATTATATGTTAATTATTATACTGCTAATAAAACTTTAATTCAAAATCAAATTTACTGGTATGTTGGCGGCACTTACGATTGGACACTTAAAGAATGGACAGTTTCCACGCCGAAAAATTGTAAGTATTTAAAAATCCAAACATTTTTATATCTGAGCAACGGATACATGTATTTAGATGATGTTGCCGTATATAAAGTGCCTTCACCCAGCAAAACCTTAACATGGGATGAAATAGTCGCCAACGGCGTAATAGCATATAATCATTTTATGAATCAGCGGGATTATCCGTATTATTTCAGTACTCGTTATAATTATCAGACTCATACGAATGATTCTGTATCACTTCCATATTTAATCCACTCGATATATCAATATCTTATCACGTCCGATGAAGTTTATCTTAATACAGCAAAACATACTGCGGATGATATACAAAGGTATCTTTTAGGTGGAGATAATTGTCTTTATTATTGGAATCCAGCGACGCATTCAAAAACTGGATCAACATTATTGACCGAGTACGTCGCCACTATATTACATTCGTTAATCCTCTTGGCCCGAGTTGATAATTCGTATCTTCCGTTGGCGGAAAGCATTTCCAATGGGATAATTAATAAATATATCGATCCTCATACTCATCTTCTTTGTTATAGCACGAGCTTAAGCGAAATTATGTTTGCAAATGAAGAAATGCTGGTTGTAAAAGATTTGCTTATGATGTATGAGCTCACCGGTAATAATATGTATCGGGATAACGCATTGAATATTCTTTTTGCATCATGGAATCTTAGAAACCCCAGCACAAACCTGATAGGATATACATATTATCCGGACGGAACTGTAATGGATCCATCTATGAAACAGGGTGGAACCGGAGGAAGTATTCTGAATTCATTAAACTATGCTTATTATATAACACAGAATCCGGACATAAAAACAATTATAGAAGAATACTCCGAAGCAATAAATAACTATGTTTTCACTAATGACTTGAACGCTTATCGTTATCGTACAAATATGGACGGAAATTATTATTATACAGAATTCAACATATATGAGTTTTGTTATCCCTGGCTCGACGATGCCATGATTAGGGCGTCTCATATTACAAATAACCCACTAACCTACTCTAAAGCAAAGGCAGACTTTGATACATCATTTATAGACGGGCGTACAATGAGAAACTTTTTAATTGTACATGGCACCTATCCAAGCGGCTTAGATTATGGTAATCATCAAAGCTGTATCTTTCATACATTTTCAGCCCCGTTCACCGGATATATGATATATCTTGAAACGGGAGATGAATCATATCTTGACCTTTCAGTTCAATTCTACCATCAACTTTTACAAAAGCATAAAAGAGAAAATCCAGCCGGCTATATCCTCTCTGTTAATCCGTATACTTATGCAGATGATCCTTACCTGAATTATTATAGTTCGGCAGAAGTGTTGTATTTACCAACTATAATGGTTCCTTTGCTCATTCGACCTGTGAATGCCACAGTGGATTGGAATCTTGGATATAATATGCCTATGAGCGGTACGTATTTGACGCCTGTGGAGTACCGAAATGTTTCATTTGATTATGCAAATAAAATTATATCATTCGATGACATCACAAAAAATGGTTTCAGAGGCAGGGTTAAAATCGCTAGTTTTATGATCAAAGATGTCAAACTCCCTGACAATAAGTACGCAATTTATGTTGATAATAATGAGTTTTATGTCAATCAGGGAACAGATTCATACACTGTTAGCGGCGGAACTTATAACAGCTCTATTCCCAGACTTTCCTCAGTTTCAGACCCATGCGCCGATGTATTAGAAGCAACATATGATAGTTCATCGGGAAATGTACAATTAATTATTAACGGGATGTCATCGACCGATTTGGACATCCAGTCTTTTAGGAATCCTTTCCTTAATTCTGAAACTATAATTAATCCTGATGGCACGGAAACTATTCAAGTAGATTGTAATGGAGTAACAAATATTAACTCTGTGAAAATGTCGTACGCCCCTTCTCCCAACTCGGTAAATGTTACTATTGCCGAATGGCAAACTGAAGAACCCAAACACAAAAAATGGACAGAGAACAGCGTTGGGCCTTCACTTGTTATTACCCGTACTGTAGGCGATCTTGACCCAAATGGATACTATAAGATTTGGTACACCAAAGATGGCGAAGAAAAAACTCTCCTTGATACTAAACAAGCGGACAACACGGGACTAATAACTTTTACCTCTACAAATAGTCTTTCTTCTGTAGTTTTTGAGATTGAAAATTCTTTTTAAAATAATGTAACTCAGGATAAATTCCGGCATATCTGATTTTGTTTATAGCTCCCAAATGCAAAGTTGGCAGTTGCTATAGGCACAAACTAGTAAAACATAGATTACATAATGTATTAGGTGATGACAAGCAGCTTGTCTAACGGGATTGGCAAAGAATTATTAGGGGATTCCTGAAATATAGTTTATGCAAATAGAATATTTTAAAAGATATTTTGGTTATAGTTTCTGGGTTACGTTAGAGACTGTGCTGTCTATGGGCGTATCTCGGCTGGTAATCTTTCCAATTGCTGCCTATATTCTTGGTAAAGAACAATTTGGATTATTTCTATTTGCGCTTGGCATTGTGATGATGATAGGGAAAGCCCCGTCAGGAGGCCTGGAAACAGCTGTTATGCGGCACTTTTCAGAGCTGAATGGTCAGGCGAGAGATGCCTTAATCAGTACCGGCATCAGGCTGTGCAAGATAATGATGTGGGTGATAGTACTGGTTGGTATTATCGTGCTTGGCATAGTTAAATACTTTCGACAAACAAATACCCAAATAATCCTGTGTCTAATTCCCCTGCTTATTTTTTTGTATTCATGGAATCTTTTTGAATTGCAAATTGTACGTTATCGTGTTGAACGTAAATTTGCTTTGCGGGCAGGCTGGTATGGTATTCAGGGGTTAGCTCAATTAGCCGTAATTCCCGCAGCGTATTGGGGCGGTGCAGTCGGTATGGCATGGGGGTATTTGTTCGGTTTTATGATAACTCAAGTTATGCTGTCGTGGAGACACGGCACACTTTTCAGGAAACTTGTTTATGACACCTCAATGGCAAAGTTACTAATGCAAATTTGGTTTCATTTAACTATTGCAAGTGTCATAATTTTTTCAAGCAGATATATCTATACTATTATCCTGGGTATTTTTAATTCCTATTCTGCTGTTTCTATATTCTTTGGCGCAAGTAACGTTATTTATTTAGCCGCCGCTCCTTTGGGAGTCATAGGCTCCTTGTTACTTAGTATGCTGGCAGGTTATGCGTCTTTAGCGAGTTTCGGAAAGAGACAAAAATACACAGTTCTTGCAGCGGCTGCTTCGATAAGTATAATGGCAATATTAATAGTATTTTTTGCAGGACCATTTATTTTATCAATACAGTTTCCTGCGTTCTCTGATGAGTCGGCAAGAGTTCTGAGATGGCTTATTCCGATTATACCATGGTGTGTAGCAGAGTCCTTTTCTCGGCCGTTTATAGTAAAGTTTGGGCCCATTAAATTTGTTCCGATTTTAAATCTTATAGCTCTTATAGGCCACCTGCTGCCTGCTATTATATTGATTCCGATGCTCGGAATGAATGGAGCTGTGGTTTCATATAATATTGGGTGTGTGCTGAGTGGGATTTCATGTTTAGGAGCGTTAGTCTGGACTTTCAAGCATAGCAACTCATCTAAGGTTAATGTTGAAATGATTGACTTTGCGGAAGATAATATAGGTCAAACTAATCTTTCCTGAAAGGATTTTAAAATGAGTTTTTTAGGCTCTATCATACAAAGGATAAAATATCCTCATAAGTTCTCATCGCTGCGATATTTTTATCATGATCCTCGGCTTATCTTTGGAATTCCTTCCAGACCGACCAAAATTCATATTTCCTCGGTTATAGAACGTGCAATGGAAACGGATATAATTAGCGCTCTTCATCAATTTCTACCAAAATGGTTTTTGGACCACATTGACCAGGAAGGTTGGGATACAGAAGGATATCGTTTAATGCTTTATTTACTTGTTCGAAAATACAAACCTGAAATAGTGGTAGAGACAGGGGTGGCACATGGTGTTTCCAGTGCTTATATTTTGTGTGCCATGCGGGAAAATGACAAGGGGCATCTTTATTCCATAGATTTGCCGCCGGAACAAGCTGCAGTAAGTAAAAGCGACAATGGTTATGAGCTTGCCGATAAACAGGTACATAGACATTTTAAAGTGGGTCATTTTGTTCCTGAGTGTGTTCGTGACAGGTGGACTCTGATTTTGGGCGATTCCCGTCAGGAGTTGCCAAAACTTCTCGAGCGGCTGAAAAAGGCTGATATATTTTACCATGACAGCTTACATACCTATGAGCACATGAAGTTTGAGTATGAAACAGTTTGGGATTATATACCGAAAGGCGGACTACTGCTGTCTCATGACACACTTTGGAATAAGGCTTTTTATGAAATGTACAAGAAGTATAGCAAGAAGATAATTATATATAAAACAG
>CAINDG010000015.1 GCA_903847315.1 uncultured Planctomycetota bacterium | reverse complement strand
CTGTTTTCAACGCTTTGTAGTTTTACCAGAGCATTGAGTACTGTTCCCATGAACGCTCCTTAAATTGCTAAAGATAAAAATAATGAACCATACATTATCAGCAAAAATTCTTCATTTTCAACAAAAAATTTTGTTTTTTTCTCCCATTTACAGCCAATTACTTGTAGATTCTGGTTAAATGAAGATTAAGGAACCACTGTTGAAACCTGAACTTACAGCCCCCGCAGGCACTTATGAAAAACTTGTCTGGGCAGCCCAATATGGCGCGGATGCCGTCTATTTTGGCACAGATTTCGGGTCTTTAAGGGCTTACGCGGGCAATTTTACGCTCGACGATGCCGCAAAAGGCATTAAATTTCTGCATAAAAATGGCAAAAAAGGCTTCGTTACCCTGAATATTTATCCGTTCAGTGATGAATACGATAAATTGCTCGATATTGCCGGAAATCTGCAGGATGCCCAAGCCGATGCCCTGATTGTCTCGGATATCGGCCTGATTTTTGAACTCAAAAAAGCAGGCATAAAAACGCCTATCCACATAAGCACTCAGGCCAATACCACAAGCAGCCAAGCCGTCCTTGCATATAGACAACTCGGAGCGGCAAGGGTAAACCTCGCCAGAGAACTGTCTCTTGAGCAGATAAAACAGATTTGCAAAGATACTTTGCAAACCGGCGTTGAGCTTGAGGTTTTCGTCCACGGCGCAGTCTGCTTTTCATATTCGGGCAGATGCGCAATCAGCGATTATTTAACAGGCCGAAAAGCAAACAGAGGCGAATGTACCCATCCGTGCAGATGGGAATATTATATTGTTGAGGAAAAAAGGCCGGGAGAATATTTTCCTGTGTTCGAAGACCAGAGAGGACAATATCTTTTCAACTCAAAAGACCTTGCACTGTTTGAATTTGTCGAGCCTCTCGCGCAGGCGGGTGTAACGTCATTTAAAATCGAAGGCAGAATGAAGTCGGTGCATTATATCGCTTCGGTCATTTCGCTGTATCGGCAGTTAATTGACGGCAAAAAAATCAGCAGCGAGGACTGCCTGAAACTTTTAAGCAGAGTGAAAAATCGCGGCTATTCAACCGGCTTTATGAAAGGCTCAATTACGCCGGATGATTACAGCTATGAAAAAAGTCAGTCAAAGTCGGGAGCAGTCTTTGTTGGCAATATTACCGATGAAAAAATTGAACAAGGCAGTATCTGTTTTGTGCGAAATAAAATTTTTGCAGGCGAAAAACTGGAAGTGCTGACGCCTGCAGGCGAGATTTCAGAAATTACGACGCCGAATCCTTTAAAAACCATCGACGGCGAATCTACCGAATTTATCAATAATCCTCAAAAGATTGTGCTTGAGCAAAAATTGCCTGCATATTCAATCCTTAGAAGAGTCATCGAAGTTTCCAACAAAAAATGAGTTTTTAGGCTAAAAACGAGGTTTTTCTAATTAATAATATTTTTTTGAAAGATTTCTATTGACAAAATTAACTCTGTAGCATATAGTACTCTGTATAGAAAAGTGACAGATTTTTGAAAGGAACAATTAATGGATACAGGTAATAGCGAAAATGCTCAGGAATCTCTAGCGGCGATTGAGAACATTATGAAACAGACTCGCAAAGCCATAGCTTCCTCCCATGCAAATTCTTTACTGATTCTTTGGGGTGTTATCTGGGTAGTTAATAATACTGTGCTTCAATTTTATCCTGATTATGCCCATTATATAAGTTGGGGTTTTGTTGCAGTCGGCATGTTTGGCACATTTCTAATCCACCATATTTCTCATACCGAGCCTTGGGTTAGGACTTTTCTTTCGCAAAAGACAAGTCGGCGTCTATGGTGGTTCTGGATTCTGTTGTTTGTTTACGCTTTTATCTGGCTTAAAATATTGGCACCTTTCAATGGTCTGCAGATCAACGCCGTCTTTTCCACAGCGGCCATGTTTGGGTATATTGTAATGGGGCTTTGGTTTGGCAGCTACTTTATGGTCTGGCTCGGACTAGCGGTAACAGCGACGACCCTAACAGGTTTTTATTTTATTCCGCACTATTATTGTCTTTGGATGGCTGTTACAGGCGGCGGCACGATTTTACTCACCGGCTTATACATCAGATTCAGATGGAGGTAAATATGACTGAGCTTGACAACATTATACATCAGCCGCTCCGGTTGCGAATAATGTCGGCGCTGGTTGTGCTCGAACCTGCCGAGCAGATGGATTTTATATTTCTGCGAAATCTTTTGAAAGCAACGGATGGTAATCTTGGATCTCATTTGGCAAAACTCGAAGAGAATAGTTATATTAAAACTGAAAAAACTTTTATAGCTCGAAAACCCCGCACATTCATCAGCGCAACTGACAAAGGCCGTGACGCTTTTAACAATCACGTAGCGGCCCTTAGGCAAATAATTAAAGACACAAATAAATAAAAGGATTGTGCCGGAAAAAACTTAAATATTTGTTGCGATTGTCGAGGGGGTTTGCTGGTATAATAATAATCTATATGTAAAATTTCTATTATTCTGATTTTAAGGTTTTTATTATGCCGTTTAAATTACTTGGTTTATCCGATCCGCTGGTGAGGGGTATTCTCGCTACCGGCTACACTGCTCCTACCGAGATTCAGTCTCAGGTAATCCCTGCCGCGATTGAAGGCAAAGATATCATAGGCTGTGCCCAGACCGGCACAGGCAAAACTGCCGCTTTTGTACTTCCTATTTTAAACCGTCTCAGCCATGAGCACGCGGCCAAAAACAAAAATGTAAAAGCGCTGATTCTTACCCCGACTCGCGAGCTGGCGCAGCAAATCGAAGAGTGCATTATCGGCTACGGCAGATTTTTACATATGCACACTCTTGCGGTTTACGGCGGCGTGAGCATTGTCAATCAGCTTAATGCGCTTCGCCGCGGCGTTGACATTGTTGTCGCTACGCCCGGCAGACTCATCGACCATATGGGTCGCCGCAGTATCGACCTGAGACATATTGAAGTACTTGTTATCGACGAAGCCGACCGTATGTTTGATATGGGTTTTATCAACGATGTGCGAAAAATTATTGCCGTTGTATCGGTAAAACGCCAAACGATGCTTTTTTCCGCCACCATACCGCAGGAAGTAAAAGCACTGGCCGCGGGCGTAATGAATCATCCGAAAATAATTCAGATAGGTCAGCAGCACAACCCTATCGAGACCATTACTCAGCATATATATGCTGTCCCAAAAGAACAGAAAATAGATACTCTGCTGTATATGCTCCAAAAAGGCGGAATGTACAGCGTACTTGTTTTTTCCCGCACAAAACACGGCGCCGACAAAATTAGTTATCGCCTCGAGCGGGCCGGCATAAAATCGGTCGCGATACATTCCGGCAGAACTCAGGGCCAGCGGCGCAGGGCAATGGAGGGCTTTAAAAATAATAAATTCCAGGTTATGGTTGCAACCGATATTGCCGCTCGCGGCATTGACGTTGAGGGAATTTCGCACGTCATAAATTTCGATGTGCCCGTAATTGCCGAAGACTATATTCATCGCATCGGCCGCACAGGCCGGGCGACAGCCACAGGCGATGCGATTACGCTTGTTTCACGCGATGAAGATAAATATCTTCGTCAGATTGAAAGATTCATCGGCCGCAGGTTCAAAATAGAAAAATGTCCCGGCTTTGTCTTTGTTGCTCCGGATTTATCGCAAAGCCGGCCTGAGGTTAAATCTCATCAGGCCCCGCACAAGCATGTTTTTACTACAGACAGAAACCGCCGTCGTCCCCGCTGGCACCGAAGATAAGATTAATCTTTCCGAAATCTGCTAATCGGAAACAAGAGATTGTTTGACAAAGTCCGACAATGTGGTATAAACAAGAGTATAAAAGATTAGAAAGTCTTTAGGCCGCAGAGGAATTCACCTAACCTTTACAGCTTTTCTGTTTGGTGATTTACCTATAGGAGTACCATAACAATGGGAAAAATACAAAAAACATCGCCTGATAACAGAAAATGCACGTTTCCGAACTGTACGCATATCCTGAGTATCTACAACCATGAGATTTACTGCTACATACATCGGGACAAACTGCCTCAGAAACAGAAAGCCAAGATTTTAGTTCATACCGCTGTATAAACAGATACTTCGTAATACCTTTTCGCTGCCGGAAAAGCACACCGGCGGAATCTATCAATAATCCACAAAGAATTCTCGACAAAATACCATATTTATCTACCCTCGGCGTGATACTAAATACCAATATAAAGCGAAGCAATCTTGTGTTACAAGAGACCATAAGACTGCTTCACTGTTTGAAGTAATGCTTCGTAATGACAATGGAAGCTTATTTTATCAACGGTGCTAAGCTTTTTGGGCTTTTTTGTGTTTTTTGTGTTTTGTTGTTTTAGCGACCTCCTTAAACTTCTTGACCTCTATCCACTTTTGGTCGCCTTTCTGGGTCACTACTCCATCGGCCTTGATTTCTTTATCTGCCATAGTGTTTCCGATTTTCATTCCTTCTGCGTCAAGTACGACGTTATATATTGACTTTGTCGTAGTGAGCATTACTGAAGCGACAGCATTACTGGCATCCTTTACAACGCTTACCGTTCCTTCTACTTCGGTTTCAGTAGATTTGGATTTTGACGATTTTGCCTTAGCAAATGCCGTTGAACTCAGCAGCAGGCATACCGCTGCGACCATCATTAATTTCTTTACCATTATTTTTTTCCTTATATACTTTTTAGGCTTCCATTCCGGGCAGAACTACACATCCTGTCAAGAGACAGCATTATAATATCGACTTATTTGCAAATTCAACATAAAATTTTCCGCCAACCCGCATAAAAAATAAAAGATGAGAATAGGATGAGAAGAAATCATTGTATCAAAACATAGGTGCCTCTAATCCGCGTCATTTTTGCGCAAATAACGAAGGTTGAGGATGTTCGCGCCTTTTCGAGCAAATTATTTTTTTATTCTTTTTCTTCAGCCGGAATTTCTACCTTAGCAAATACAAGCGAGGCGTCTTTAATCAATTCTATGTCCGGGACATGCCGTTTATCCACAGCCGTCCGAATAGTTTCGGGATGAATCTCGTCCTTTCTCGTAAGCGTGAGATAGACAACCAGGCCTAAGATTGTGATGAGGAAGAGTGCGCTTGTTATAGTAGCCCCGAGCCCTATGCCGCCGTCAGCGCGAGCCTGCGAAAGATAGTCGCCGATAGATGCGCCGAGTGGCCGAGTTAAGATGTAAATCAGCCAAAAAGCAAGTACCGCATTCCTGGACTGATGCCTATGTTCCACAGCCAAGATTCCCTTAACAGTAAAGTGTGCGATAGTGATAACCGTAATTAGGCCGGCGAATATAAATAAAGAGGTCAAATATCCAAGGGCAAACTTTTCCGCAGTGAGGTCGCCCGCGGCAGTACCCAAAGCGAAAGTGAACAGGATAGCCAGCCAGTAGAAAGCCTCACGGCGAGTCGTAATAACGGAGTGGATGGACAACGTCTTCTCGACCACATACCACGTCGCGAATGTCAGCATCAGCAAAATGGAAAATACGACGGTAGTCGTCTCCAGAGAAACACCGAAGTTGTCTGTCAGGTTGTCGGTAATCAAGGTGCCAACAATACTAAGGAGAACAACTGCGAACCAGTAGATCGATGGGATGTACTTTCTCTTCTTAAACTGAAAGAATAAAACGACGACAAGCAGTGCGCCCATCACGAGCGATGTTCCAGTCAGCCCAAAATTAAATGTTGTATTCAGATAGTCTGCCGCAGTCTCACCTACCGTAGTACACAGAACCTTAATGATCCAGAAGTAAATTGTAACTTCTGGAACCTTGTTTAGCATCCGCTTGATTTTTGATGAGTTCATATAACCTTCCCTGATTCAATAAACGTTTTTAGAACAGAATTTTACGTCTCAAAATATCTATTTATACTTTTCCCATTCGGACAAATTATTTTTTATTTAGCCGGAATTTCCACCTTAACAAGTACAAGCGAGGCATCTTTAATCAATCCTATGCCCGGGGCATACCATTTATCGCTTGTGCCCGATTCGAGTTTACTGCCGTCTTTTACGTGCAGGCAATTTTTATAAGTTCCGGCCGGCGTGGTCATCTCTCCGGTGATACTTAAAATCTCCGAACGGTCCATCGCCACATCAGGCGCTATTTCCTGATAGAATTTATCACCTGCTTTGGGTTTCCCCGGCATCATCAGACCGAATTTATTGTTGGCTCCCGCCAGCCATACCCCCTCATGGCCGGTAACTTTTCCGTCCTTATAGGTATCAACATCTTCTCCGAAGTAATACACTGCCTTGGTTTTTATGTCTATCGCGTAGTAGTTTCTCGATATTTCCGTCAGTTGCCCATTTTTAGTTTCCCGTTCTTCGACAACCCTCGTCTTTACCCCATCAACAATCTTTGTTTCGTTAAGAACCGTTATCGTAAGGTTTTCCTTGTCATGCGCATAATAAAGCCGATACCCCGGTTCGAGTATAAAATATTCATTTCTGCCGGTATCTGCAAGGTCAGCCTTGTTCACATCAAAAACGGCTTGCCATGCCTGCGAATCTTCTTGTTTTTCTGCTTCATTTGCCGCGGATGCCAAAGCGGAAACCGACGCCAAAAGTATTGCCGATATGATAATTATTCTTGTCATTGCAATTTCCTTTCATTTTCGCTTTTATGTCCGACCGATAATAACTGTAGTACCAATACAGACCCCCGCCCTCCACACATTGTGGTTTCTGTTATAATAGATAAAAGATGAGAATATGATGAGAAAAAATATTATTAATCGAGGACTCAAAACTAAAAAAATTCAACACTATTAATTTGCCTTGCCGCAAATCCGACGTTATAATTCCCCCTTCAGCAGACTATATATAATACTGCTATGAAAAATTATTGGCTGGAATCCGAAAGGAACATTTCCCGGTGCGGGATTTAATAACAGAACAAGTAGAATTCATGACTAAATCAGCAAAATGTATTATCGTAATTTTCATTATAATACTATCGATGGGTACCGCTCTGTGGCCGATTCCTTCTATCGCACTTGAAGACCATGAATGTTATGTCGCAATCACGGCACGCGAAATGCTGCAGAAGGACAATTGGGTTATCCCCACGTGCAACGGTGAGTTGAGGCTTCAAAAAACGCCTCTTTCGTACTGGCTTGTTGCCGGTTTGGCTAAAATAACCGGCAGGGTAGATGAGATTACCGCCAGATTGCCGAGTCTGATTTTAGGGGTCTTATCGGTTGGAGCCATTATATATTTTGTAAGCCAGTGGCTTTCATTCAGGATTGCAGCGCTCTCGGCGTGTATTTGGGCGACATCTCTGGGGTATATCCGCTACTCTGTAAATGCCAGGCCGGAAATGGCTCTTGCATTTTTTGTTACGCTCTGCTTCTTAAGTTTTTATTCTGCGATTACTGCTTCCAGCAGGAAGAGGCAGGTTATATACATACTTATCTTTTGGTTAAGCTTTGGTCTCGGAATGTTAGCCAAAGGACCTGCTCCTCTGCTGTATATTTCAATACCGCTGTTTTGCTATGTTGCCGTATTTAGAAAATGGAAAGTCATTCCGAAACTGCTGCCGGTTATAGGGCCTGTCATTTTTCTTGCTATCGTGCTGCCTTGGCCGTTATTGATTGCCCGCAAAGTGAACTGGGATTTAACCGTGTGGAAGCATGAATTTGTCGATCGGTTATTTGGAACATATCGCTCCGGCGATAAGCCAATCTATTATTATTTATATGTAATGTTCCAGTTTATGACACCATGGTTTGTTTTTTTACCGATGGCTTTAGCAGCACCTTTTTACAAGGCCTGGGACGAAAAAAGGCGTCCTATGATGTTCTTATGGCTGTGGTTTGTTGCCGATTTTCTTTTCCTTACGCTTGATGGGGGTAAACGTCAACATTACATATTGCCTTTGATGCCGGCAATAGCTATAGTTATAGGCATACTTATTGAGGATATGGTATTCAGCCGAAAGGTATATACACAGAGATATGCGGTTGGCATTTTCGTAACACATATTGCGGCTATAGTTATTTTTATAATAGCAGGAGTAATTTACATAGCCAGAGCCAATCACGAGATACTTGCCGACATAATAATTCTCGGCACAATTACGTTAATCTCAATCGCAATTGTTTGTGTACTTTTTGCCAAAAGGAAGCCCTCTATCGCATTGGGGGTGATATTGGCAAGTATAATTGTCCTGGTTGACATTTCTTACATCAGAATTTTCATTCCCACGGACTATAACAGGTACTCTCGAGACTTTTCCAGTAAAGTTTCCCAGATAGTTCCGCTCCCTAATCGACTTGTGAGTTACAAGAAAGTGTCCGCGCGATTTGTCCAATATTTTGGCAGAGTTGTGCCGGAGATAGAAGACGGAAATGAGCTGCTTAAACATTATCAGAATGGTGGCTGGATTGTTGCAATGGACAATGACCTTAAAGAACTGGAAAAAAGTAAAAGTTTTGCAGAGGTGTTCTATCAGGAAAAAACCGATCGGCAGGGTTTGGAAAATGTGCCAGGCGCATTATTTCATAAACCAGACTCTTTATTACTATTACCAGACAAAAATATTAGGTGAAAAATTGAGAAGTAAAAGAAAAAGTATTTTGATAAATGGTTTAATTGCGGCAGGGGTAGTAGTGGTATTTGCATTTGTTTGCTGGAAAGCCGGAGTGCAGTATCAGTTCTATCCAAAACGTTTCGGGACAGTTGTCGAGGGTAAAATATACCGCAGCGCTGAGATTTCATCTCGCCTGCTGCCGGGAATACTTAAAAAATATAATATCAAAGTTATAATTACTTTTACGGACATCGAAAAATCCGAAACAACAACTACCCAAAATCTTGGAATAGAACTTTTGCCGTTTCCGCTAAGAGGGGACGGGACAGGTGACCCGAACACTTATATTAAAGCCATAGCTGCTATTAATTCGGCATGTTTAGATAATAAGCCTGTCCTTGTGCACTGCTCTGCCGGAGCAAACCGTACCGGTGGTGTTATTGCGGTTTACAGATTATTGATAGAAAAAGAAGACGCCTCGAAAGTCGTTAAAGAAATGGAATCTTATGGCTGGAATGGCAAAGGTAATAAAAACCTGATTCCTTTTCTTAATTCCAATATGAAGACAATAGCAGTTATGTTGCAGGAAATGGGGGTCATAAAGCAGATACCGGAGCCTATTCCCCAGTTAAAGATTTAAAAACCTCTTGAAAACGGCGGTACGTTTCTCTAAAATCAGAACAAACAAACAGTTAAAGGTTTAGCGAAATGTACATAATACCGGCTATAGATTTACTCGGCGGCAGATGCGTCCGACTCGTTCAGGGCGAATACAACCGCTATATCAATTACGAAGATAGTCCTGCCAAAAAAGCGATTGAATTCAAACAGGCAGGCGCCGACTGGCTGCACATTATCGACCTCGACGGCGCAAAAATCGGTAAGTGCGTTAATATAGACGCCATTCGTGATATTGTTCAGTCCGCAAAGGGATTGAAAATTCAGGTTGGCGGCGGCATTCGCGACAGAGATTCCATCACTAAGATTCTCGATATGGGCGTAACACGTGTCATACTCGGCACAAAAGCCGTAAGCGATTTTGAATGGTTCAGCGCTGTCGCAAAGGAATTTGCGGGCAAAATCGTTCTCAGCCTCGATGCCAGAGGAAGCAAAATCGCCACCAACGGCTGGAAAAAAGACAGCGAACTGGAAATCATAGAACTTGCAAAAAAAGCCGCTCAGCTTCCGCTTACGGCGATTATCTACACCGATATCAATAAAGATGGTATGCTGGCGGGCCCGAATATCGAGAGGACAAAAGCATTGGCAGAAGCTGTAAATCTCCCAGTGATTGCTGCCGGCGGAGTTACAACCATTGACGATATCCAAAAACTTGCCGAGACAAAGGTAATATCAGCCGCTATCGTCGGCAGGGCGCTATACGAGGGCACTATGAATCTTGCCGAGGCGATAAAAATCTGCACTAAAAACGCCTAAATCGCCGTCAGAAATTTCTTTGACTGCTGGGCTAAAATCATTATACTAATCGACTTAAACAATCCAGTCTGATTTTCACGGAGGCAGCAATGCATAGAGAAAAAATAGTTTCAGAGGGGATTACATTTGATGATTGTCTGCTAATCCCAGCCAAAAGCGATATTGTGCCTACCCAAGCCGATACTGCAACAAGACTTACGAACAATATTCGAATCAATATCCCGATAGTCTCCGCAGCGATGGATACCGTAACTGAATCGGCACTTGCGATTGCACTTGCCCAGGAAGGCGGCATCGGCATCATTCACAAAAACCTGACCATTGAGGCTCAGTGCAGAGAAGTCATCAAAGTTAAACGCAGCGAGAATGGCGTAATTCAGGACCCGATTACACTATCGCCAAATCAGACTGTCCAGCGGGCACGCGAAGTAATGAGCGAACAAAATGTCTCCGGCATTCCAATTATCGAAGGCAAAAAACTCCTTGGAATATTAACGCATCGCGATTTGAAATTCCTAAGAGACGACAGCGTCAAAATCAGCGAGGTTATGACAAAAGAAATTATCAAAGCCCCAGCGGATACGACTCTCGAACAGGCAAAAGATATTTTGCAAAAGCACCGGGTCGAAAAACTTCTGCTTGTCAACGGCAAGGGCGAACTTGCAGGCCTGATTACGATGCGGGACATTGACCGTTTTCAGCAGTATCCTAATGCCGTCAGGGACAAACGAGGCAGATTAAGAGTCGGAGCGGCTGTTGGCGTAAAAGATTTCGACAGGATTGAAGCACTGATTAAGGCTGAAATCGATGTAGTGGTAGTTGATACCGCTCATGGCCATTCGCAAAACGTTATTGAAACGGTAAAAACAATAAAGAAGAAATATAATATAGATGTAATTGCAGGCAATGTCGCAACTGCTGAGGCGACTATTGATTTAATTAAAGCAGGCGTAAACGCTGTAAAGGTAGGCATCGGTCCCGGTGCAATCTGTACAACAAGGATAATAAGCGGCGTTGGTGTACCGCAGATTTCAGCGATTATGGATTGTGCCGAAGCAGCGGATAAATATGACATACCAATCATCGCTGACGGTGGCATAAGATTTTCCGGCGATATTACAAAAGCCCTCGCGGCTGGGGCGTCGACCGTAATGCTCGGCTCACTTCTTGCGGGGCTTGCGGAAAGTCCCGGATTGCTTGTCATTTATAAAGGCAGACAATTCAAGGAATATCGCGGAATGGGTTCGCTTGGCGCGATGGTAAAAGGTTCCGCTGATAGATATAGCCAAAAAGATATAACGTCAAAGGATAAACTTGTCCCGGAAGGCGTCGAAGGCAGAGTGCCTTACCGCGGAATGCTGGGCGATTTTGTCTATCAGCTTGTCGGCGGCCTGCGTGCCGGTATGGGATACTGCGGAACGCCGACGATTGAGCAGTTGCGTAAAGGCGGCAAATTTGTAAGAATCAGCGCGGCAGGCGTTAATGAATCGCATCCGCACGATATTTTAATTACAAAGGAAGCGCCGAACTATTCAATGAGAGAAGTGATTGAAGATTGAGCCGAAAAAATATGAACGAAACGATAGCTATCATTGATTTCGGCAGTCAGTACGGCCAGCTAATCGCACGGCGGGTTCGTGAACATAATGTCTATTCGACAATTTATCAGCCGAACGTATCCTCAAAAGAACTTGCAAAAATCAAAAACCTCAAAGGCATAATTCTTTCCGGCGGACCTGCGAGCGTCTATTCTCCAAACGCACCGGCGGCTGACGAAAAAATCTTCGAACTGGGCGTGCCAATCCTCGGCATCTGCTATGGTATGCAGTGGGGCTGCAAGGTTCTCGGCGCAAAGATTAAACCGGCTAAAAGCAGAGAATACGGCAGAGCAGTTATTTCAATTACCAACAGCAGCGATTTGTTCGCAGGCGTCGGCGATACCGCGACCGTCTGGATGAGTCACGGCGACCAGGCTGAAAGCCTCACGAAAGATTTTGAACCTATCGCCAGGACAAATACCTGCCCGTTTGCGGCGGTGCGGAATAAAAATAAAAAATTCTACGGCCTGCAGTTTCATCCGGAAGTAAGTCATACGCCTAAAGGCGATGTGATGATGAAAAACTTTTTGTATGACATCTGCAAATGCAGCGGCGACTGGCAAATGAAGGATTTTGCCGAGCAGACAATCGAGAAAATCCGCAACCAGGCGAAAAGCGGCAGCATTATCTGCGGCCTGTCAGGCGGAGTCGATTCGGCTGTTACCGCGACGCTTGTCCATAAAGCTGTCGGCGACAGGCTTAAATGTATATTTGTCGATAACGGCTTACTAAGAAAAAATGAAAAAAAACAGGTAGAAGACACTTTTAAAAATCATTTTCATATTGATTTACATGTTGTTGACTGGAGCAGACAATTTCTAAGTAAACTTAAAGGCGTTACGGAGCCGCAGAAAAAAAGAAAAATAATCGGGCACGAATTCATTGAAGCTTTCAAATCGGAAGCAAAAAAGATTCCAGATGCGAAATATCTTGCCCAGGGTACGCTGTATCCCGATGTAATCGAGTCGGGCAGTAAGGACGGCAACCTGGCTGCCAATATAAAACTTCACCACAATGTCGGAGGCCTGCCTGCCGAACTGGGATTTGAATTGATTGAGCCTTTGCGGGATTTGTTCAAAGATGAAGTTCGGCTTGTCGGCGAATATTTAGGGCTGCCGGAAGAAATCGTCTGGCGGCATCCGTTCCCGGGGCCGGGACTTGCCGTGCGAATTATCGGCGATATTACGGAAGAAAGACTTAAGGTGCTCAGGGAAGCTGACGAGATACTTATTGACGAGATTAAAGCGGCCGGGCTCTACAGAAAAGTTTCGCAGACTTTAGCCGTTCTTTTGCCGGTCGCGACCGTAGGTGTTATGGGCGATGAAAGAAGCTATGATAATGTTATCGCGATTCGTTCGGTCGATACAAAGGATTTTATGACGGCCGATTTTTCAAAAATTCCGTATGAAGTTCTTGGCCTTATAGCAAACAGGATAATAAACGAAGTTCGCGGCATTAACCGTGTTGTTTACGATATAAGTTCAAAACCGCCGGCGACTATTGAGTGGGAGTAAAGCAAATTGAAAACTACAAAATTTTATACAGGGTTGTTTGTATATTTTGTACTTTGCATATCTTTTCCTGCCGCGTCATTCGGGCAATCCGCTGATTCTAACGCGGGTTCTTCAAATACACTTAAAGCAGTATCGCAGAACTTAAAAGAGCTTCCATCGCAAACATTACAGGGTGTCAAGTCTTTGGCGAAGGCTCTTGACCCGAATGCTTTTCTCAAATCAGAAGGGATTACTACACTGGGGCAGAATTTAAAGAAGCTTCCCGGCCAAGGTCTGCACGACGCCGAAAAAACTTACTTCAATAAAAACAACCTGATGCTTTTGTTAATGGCCGGCGGCGGAAGTATCGCGTTACACGACAGCGGGGCCGATAGCAGGGTTGCCGAGCATTTTGACAAACACCGTTCGATTCCGAAGGATTTGGATAATTTTACCGATATAATGGGTTCGCCCGGCATTCACTTTGCCGAGGCAGGCCTGTGGTATTATATAGCCGCCGAGAATAAAAATGAAATCAGCAAACAGCGAAGCTGGACGATGATAAGGGCATTGGGCGTTACCGGCGTAACCACTATAATACTTAAAGGTATAGTCCATAATAACACCCCTAACGACAAACCATTAGCCTGGCCCAGCGGCCATACCGCAAGTTCTTTCTGCGTCGCCGCGGTGCTGGACGAATTTTACGGCCCCAAAATTGGAATTCCCGCGTATTTAGCGGCCGGTTTTGTGGGCTATCGAATGATGGATTCAGGCGACCATTGGGCAAGCGACGTCCTCTTCGGCGGCATTTTAGGCTATATCGTCGGACACACCGTAGCGGGCGAAAATAAAGAGCTCACATTAGGCGGATTTACAGTTCAGCCGATAGTTACAACACTGCACAGCGAGTCTTCAATGGGAATTGGTCTGGCAAAACGGTTTTAGGGGCTGCCGAAGTCCCGGTAGCTATGCGTTAAGATTACACGCCTGTTTTTTTTGTTCACTGCTATTTTCGCAATGGTAGATTTTATCCCGTGGATTTTTGGATATGTAAACAAACGCCGGGGGGATGTTCAGCGGAACAAATTTTATCTTCACGTCTTTGAAATATTTTTTCAGTGTCGGACGAAGGAATGGATTATATTGGAACTGAATATAAGTTTTGGATTTACTTGTTAAAGTAAAAATCCTTTCCTTTTCTGATTCATTAAAGTTAGCAAGAGGCAGGCTGGACAAAATACAATCAGGCTGCTCTACATAGCGATTACAGTTTTGGACATCGTCGTTCACAATTTTCAGCCGGGAATCCTTTATTTTTTTCAAACGTTCACAGAAATTCGGATTTATCTCAAAACAGGTCAATCGGCTGTTTTGGGGCATATGCCGCAGAATTTCCTTTGTAACAGAACCGGTTCCGGGCCCGAATTCAACGATATTGGTTGCCTGACCGATATGCTGGGCCATCTTTCTGGCAAGAAAGCCCGAACTTTCCGCTACCGCTCCGACCTGTTTTGGGTGTTTAAAAAATTCACTGATAAACTTTAAGAATCGCATCGGCAGTATTATATCAAATCCTGTTTATAATGCACGATTTTTATCCTGCTCCGTTATCTGTCTTAAAATGTCCCAATATGCGCCGCGGGCACCATTTTTGATTGCTTCAACAAGGCGAGTATTGTCATTATAATTGTGGTCTTTATTCTCGCTTAAGGTTTCATCGGCGGGCGGGAAAAATCTTTTATCGTCGCCGATTAAATCCCCTACGAGCTTCGCCGGTCTTTCGCCAAGCAAATGACTTATATAAAAAGTCGGGAAAAGAAAATCGGCTTGTCCCTGGTATTTTCTTTTGATATTTGGATTTCGTTCCAAATTGCCTTGTGAAAGAACAGTTTTTTCCATTTCTGTGCCGGGATAAATTCTAACGCCCAAAGAAGCCCCTGCGCAATCCGGATTGACCGACTTGATAAAATCTATAGTTTCCTTTACGGTTTCAGCCGTTTCGCCGGGGCCGCCGAGCAGTAAATCTATCATTACCTTAATATTATTTTGCCGGCAGTATTTTACCGCCAGGGCAATATCGCTTTTCAGGTGCATTTGTCGATAGGTCTTCAGCATTTTCGTACTTGCCGAATCGCCGGTAAAATTTATACCGACGCAACCCGCTTTTTTCATAATCTCCGCCAATTCATTACTGAAAGGCACTGTCGAAAGATATACATACCATTTTATTTTTTTATTCAGCCCTGTGCGTATAAGTTCATCGCAAACCGCAAAGGCGTGCTGCGGCGGGATATTGAATTCGCAGTCGCAGATATGGAATACATCTATACCCTTTTCGACAAGAGCGGAAACCTCGGCAGCAATTTCCTTCGGATTCCTGACTCTGGTCAATCGTCCCTTTGCGATGGGGTCTGCGCAATAGAGGCAATTTCTGTTACAGCCGCGTTTTGTTTCAACACCGATTTGTCCGCCGAGCCGGAAATAAGTGACGTTGTCAATCGCGTCTCTTTTTGTTTCTATTGAGATTTGCGCCGGCCAGGCAGGGGGATTTGTGACAATTTCTTTACCATTTCGCCACAGCAGGCCCGGCACTTCGTTAAATTTTTTGCCGCCGGTTTCCTGCCGATAAAGAGCGGCTGTCGCGTATTCGCCATCGCCGTGAATGCCGAAGTCGGCTCCGCTGTATCGAAGTATCCTTTCGGCAAGTATCGAAAAACCTACACCGCCTAAAACTATCGGTGCATCGGTGACCGCTTTTACCTTTTCGACACAGGTTTTCAGGTCAGGCAAAAATGTTTTTGCGCTCGGCCAGAAGCAGTCGTCAATATTGCGAAACGAAAGGCCCACAAGTGAAGGATTTTTGTTACTGAAAAATTTTTTAATGCCGAACTGTTTATCGGGTTCGCCAGATAAATCAAGAATTTCAGTTTTAACACCTAAACTGTTTGTTACAGAGGCTATGTAATCAAGCCCTACAGGCGCTATTGGCGGAGTCATAATATTGGTATTTATAAGTGCCAGCATAGCAGGGATTATACCGCCGAAGTTCCTATAAAACACTTATTTTAAGCCTTGAAAATGCGGTTTTGACAAATCAAGACAGAAATGGCAAAGAATTTGGCATTTTTAAGGAATATCGGACTATTTTTGAATCGAATTTGTTTTGACAAATAAGGTATTATTGTGATATAATTGACTCTTTCGTATATATGTAAATAGATAGCAGGGAGAATAATGGATTTCGCCTGTTTATGACAATATACATTTCATACCATCTGCCGATTATTCGGCAGGCTGGAGGAAGTTTCTATGTTTGATTTTAAGAAGGTTTTGCAGGGTTACGGTACAGTTACGGCACCGATGGGCAAACTCGCAATTTATTCGCCGCGATTCGGCGGGGCCTGTCGCAGCAATAATTTAAGTCTGCCGCTAACAACGGATTTCTCAGCCAAGGCGTGTATCCTGCTGATAGCCGCGATGATTGTTTATGGCGGCTTTCAGACTATTGGGGATTTCAGGGCCATGCTCGAAGAACTTCGTTTGAGCCAGACCGGCTGGGTGATTTTTTATGCCTTTCGTGCACTTTTTATAGCAAATGTTGTAGTATTCCTTTGGCGCGTTCTGCTGGTATTAGGCTACAGACCTGTGCAGAGTTGCGGCGACGAACAGTTGCCCAGATGCACAATAATTGTGCCGGCTTACAACGAAGGCAAGCATGTTTTAAAGACTTTACGAAGCATTCTGAAAAGCAATTATCCATCCGATAAGCTTCAGATTATAGCTATTAATGACGGCAGCAGAGATGATACTCTTGTTTGGATACAAAAAGCCTGCGGCGAATCAGAAGGCAGGATTGAAGTTATAAACTTTAAAAAGAACCGCGGCAAACGCGCAGCGTTATATGAGGGCATAGTTCGCGGCAGGGGAGAAATCATTGTCACGATAGACAGTGACTCAATTATCGAACGTCAAACGCTGCGAAAGCTTGTCAGTCCATTTGTATACGAATCCAGGGTCGGGGCTGTAGCTGGAAGTGTACGCGTGCTCAATCGCAGGGAAGGGCTTATACCGAGAATGCTCGAAGTGTCTTTTGCCTACAGTTTTGACTTTATTAGAGCAAGCCAGAGTATGGTTGATACCGTTTTCTGCACGCCGGGAGCGTTAAGCGCTTATCGGAAGAAAGTTATAATAAAAGACCTTAAAGGATGGCTCCATCAGACTTTCCTTGGTCAGCCGGCCACTATCGGCGAAGACAGGGCCATCACTAATGTTGTTCTGAAAAACGGCTACGATGTGAGATTTCAGTCGGATGCGGTGGTTTATACTATGGTGCCTACTGAATACGTTCAACTATGCAAGATGCTGCTTCGCTGGGCAAGAAGCAATGTGCGGGAAACGTGGGAAATGTCTAAATTTATGTTTAAAAAATTCCGCAGCGACTCGGCGAGCGGCGCCAGGATAAACTTTGCAATATCATTTATAAATCCTGTTATGTCTCGGGTACTGGTTTTCGCGATTGCAGGCTGGATGCTTATACAGCCGTATGTATATCTGTCACAGCTTTTGTTTGGCGCAGTAGCAGCTTCAACGGCGCCAGTGGTTTTCTATTCGCTGAGACGCAGAAGTTCGGAAGCGATTTGGGCGTATGCCTATGGGTTCTTCTGGCTGGCGGGATTATGGTGGGTAAGCATTTGGGCGGTCCTGACAATGCGAAACGGCAAATGGCTGACCCGCGACCTTCCGACCGGCAGGCCGGCTATTGGCGGCAGGTTACTGCAAAGATTCCGTCTCCGTGCAGCATAAAACGATAACAGCCGGTAAAAGCAAAAAATCTAAAATAAAAAATCAAACAGGGGAAATCTCCCTAATTCCGTTTTTTCTTTGATGTTGCCGGGAAATTTATTTATCCTATAAGGTAACTGTCTAATGCCGCCTTGTCAGCGGAATTTTAATTAGGGAATTATATTTGAATATTTTGGTTTTTAACTGCGGCAGTTCGTCGCTCACCTATAAGGTTTTCAGGGCAGATAACTCTGAAAATATTAAAGTAACTGCATCAGGGAAAGCGCACCGCGTAGGGGTAACCGGTACGGAGCCTTCCTTTATCAAGCACAAAATCGGCGAAAATGTCAGGAAAGATATTATTCCGCTTAAAACTCACAAAGACGCCGCCGCTTTTATACTGAAAGATTTAAAAGACAAAATCGATATCGACTTTATCGGGCATCGGTTTGTGCACGGGGGAAATTATTTCAAAGGTTCCTCCTTTGTAAATGATGACACGTTAAAAAAACTGGAATTATGTCTGCCTCTGGCGCCGTTACATAATCCGGTTTCGCTTGGCGTTATTAACGAATGCCGGCGAACTCTGCCGGACATAAAACAATATGTAACTTTTGATTCGGCGTTTCATTCCAGGCTGCCTGCCGTCGCTTTCACTTATGCTTTACCTGCCGTGATAACAGAACCAATGAATTATCGTAAATATGGTTTTCACGGGCTTTCATATTTGAATGTCCTTCTGGAAACTGGACGATTTCTGAAAACTAATCCTGAAAAACTTAAAATAATAGCCTGTCATTTAGGCACGGGCGGTGCGAGCATAGCGGCTATAAAGAACGGCCATTCGATTGATACCTCTATGGGTTATTCTCCTCTTACAGGTCTTGTTATGAGTACCCGCTGCGGGGATATCGACCCGATGCTGACTATATACCTGATGAGTACATACGGATATCGTCCCGATGATTTGCTCGACCTTTTAACTAAGAAGAGCGGCCTGCTGGGAATTTCGGGCTTTTCAAGCGATATCAGGGACATCTTAAAAAATATTTCCGAAGAAGACAGGGAACAGGCTGAGCAGGCTTTTAGTATGTACATTTGCCGGATAAGGAAATACATCGGCGGTTATATAGCTGCTCTCGGCGGAGCAGATGTACTTGTATTTACAGATGATATAGGCGTATATAACTGGCAGGTAAGAGAAAAAGTATGCCAGAGTATGGATTGGTGCGGTATCGCGTTGGATAACGATGCAAACCGTATTTTTAACGGGCAGCAGATTGCAGGGCTTAGTAAAGAAAACTCTCCTGTGAATATTCTTTGTATTCCCGCGGATGAAGAACGAGTCATTTGTTTAGAGGGTATAAATTTGACAAATAAAACCGGAGACAAGAGCCGATGATACTGCTTTTCGATTCCGATACTGTTTGTTTGCATTGGTGCAAAGTCGAAGGAGAAAACTTTTCTGCCGGCAAATGTGAATTGAGGTCGAACTGGATTCAAGCCGTTGCGCAAGATACGAATAATTTTGATAAGGTCGAGGCAATCGGATATTTTTTGCATCACGGCGGTGAAATTATTAAGGAGAACACGGGTTTTTTGTCAGCGGAAAATATAAAGCAGCTGCAAAATTGCGTCGGATTCCTGCCCGAATTAAATGATATAACCGCTAAAACAGCTGGCTATTATATGGAGAAACTGCCGAAAATACCGCATATCCTTCTTTGCGATACGGCCTTTTTCCTCGATTTACCGGCCGAAGTAAGCAGTTATGCTGTGCCTTATCGGTTGAGCGACAAAGGCTTAAGACGCTACGGCAGAGATGGTCTTTTACACCAGTGGGCATCAAAGCAAATTAAACCGCTAATTAATAAAAAGCCTCAAAAAATTATTTGCGTCTATCTCGATGAGCACACAAATATAACAGCTGTAAAAGACGGCCTGCCAGTAGAGTCGAGTATGGGTTTTACGCCCACAGAAGGAATCCTCTCCGGCACAAGCTGCGGCGATATAGACCCGACAATTATATTTTATCTGCATTCGATGGGAATGCCTCTGGGCGAAATAAATCAGCTTCTTTCCGGCCAAAGCGGTTTTATGGCTATTTTGGGAGAAAAAACCGATTTATTCGATGTCATCAGCGGCAAAAGAAATGAGAAAAAAGATTTCGCGCGGGAAATTTATCTATATAATGTTATTAAATATATCGGCGGATTTATTCCTATGCTCGGCGGACTCGATGCGATTGTGTTTTTCAGCGAAAAAATAGAAAAATTCGAATCGCTTATCGTCGAAATATGCAAAAAATTTCAGTTTCTCGGATTAAAAGTCGGCGATGAAACAAATAAAAGCCAGCAAATCTGGAATTTTGCCGATAAAACAAGTGCTATAAACGTATTTGGTATGAAATCTAACAAGTGGCAGGTGATGGCTTGCCAGATTCAAGCCTTGCTAAATCAAGGAGCACAAAAATGACAGAAGAAAAAAGATTTCTCGTAGATGTCGGAATGAAAAACCTTCCTTTTCCAATGAAGGTGCTTTCCAAAGCAAATCCTGACGGCCAGCAGACTATCGCCAATATTTCCATAAGCGCAAGAATTATGCATGAATTCGAAGCGAAATGGATTGATGCTTTTATCGGGGTTCTGCATCAGCACCGTGAAAAAATCGGGACAAAAACGCTCAGGGCCAATATCGCCGACTATGTCACGAAGCTGTCGGCCTCGCGCGTCAATATCGATTTCGATTATCCTTTCTTTATTGAAAAAATTACGCCAAAGTCCGGCGAAAAATGCCTTGTCAGATACCTGTGCAGATATTCAGTCAGAACCCCTTCGGTCAGGGGCCAGACCGATGTTATTTTTAAAATTGAAGTTCCCTGCCTGACTACTTATCCTTCTTCAAAGGCAAAAAAACTGAAAGGACTGTTTGGACAATTGAGCATGATGGACATTGAAATTGACCCTAAAACGGAAATATTCCCCGAGGATATCGTCGATATCGTTGACAGGCACGCGATAAGCCCGGTGTATTCCTTCCTCACGGACGAAGACCAGGACTATATTATCGAAAAAATTCATTCCCAGGAAAAGTCCAGCGTAGTTGTGGTAGATGAAATTAAAGATGAATTGGCGCATAACCGCGATATAAACTGGTACTCGATTCGGTCGTCCAATTTCGGAATGCTCCATACATACAGTACGGTAATCGGAACCGAAAAAAGTATGTGGGTGCCGTTCAGCGGCTATGAAGAATAAGAATATTTATAGCCACGTTAAGAAATGAATCGCGAATACTGGAACGGACTGGCAAACAAATACGAAGATGAAATCTTCGATGTGCTAAGTAGCGACAAGAAACACCTGATTTGCAAACTAATTAAGAAATACGGCGGCGCGGCAAAAACGGCCGGCGATTTCGGCTGCGGGCCGGGACGATTTCTACCGATGCTGTCGGCAAATTTCAGCCAGGTGAACGCAATAGATATCTCCTATAAATTCATAGCGAGTGCGAAAAACAAATACAAACATCTGTCAAATATCAAATATATAACAACCGATTTAGCCAAATCAGGATTGCGCCTTGAAAAAACTCATTTCGCGTTGAGCGTAAATATGCTCATTATGCCGGCACTTGCGACCAGGGTGCGGATACTTGATGTTATGGCCAAACATATTTTAAAAAACGGACATCTGGTGCTTGTTGTGCCTGCACTCGAGTCGGCTATGCTTACTGATTTTCGCCTAATTGAGTGGAATCTGCGCGATGGGGTCAGTCCGTCATCGGCTGAGCGAGCAAGCTTTGGCAGCCCCAAAAAATCCAACAGACGATACCTGCGTCAGGGGATTGTTCCTATCGATAACGTTCCAACCAAGCACTACCTGAAAGAAGAACTTATAGCGATGTTAGAGAGCAGGAAGATGCGAATCATAAACATCCGCAAAATCGAGTATTTATGGAAAACCGAGTTTGCCTCGCCGCCAAGATGGATGAAAGAACCATATCCGTGGGACTGGCTCGTCGTTGCACAGAAGACGAAATGACAGAAAAGAAAAATCCGAAATTCTGGATTATTGTAATTTTAAAGGGATTGTGGTATTATATAGCGTTGAAAGGCTTAATTGAGCAGCCGAAAGTTTAATCCGCCTACTTCGACAAGCTCAGCACAGGTGTGGCGGGAAAATATATGAAAAATTAAGGAGAAGTAAAAATGAGTGAAAACGAAAAACATGAAAGTCGAAGCTGTTGCTGCTGCCAAAGCTGGAAAGCAATTTTTATCGCAATTACATTTATAGCGATAGGTGCGGCATTTGGCCATATAATAACTATGATACATATGGGGCATTGCTGCCATATGAGGGGACCGTGCGGCGACGGCATGAGAGCCTGCTGGGACAGAGACGGCAGGGAACGCGAGTGTAGTTTTGAACGTAAGTTCCGCGGGGAAGACCGTGGTGAAGAAAATGGCTGGTTTGAACATAAAACGGATGCAGGAAAATGCAAACCAGGCTGTACTTGTCCGATGTGTTTAAAAAAGGCCGGTTTGTCAGAACCCAATAAGCCCGGTTGTCCGATGATGGATAAAAAAGAGGGTAAACCCAAAAAAGACTAAGAGCGGGATAACGCATTTTGGTTTTTAATTTGTCGTTTTTATTTTACTTTGAACTAAGTATTAAAAAGACGCCGAGTAAAATGCCGCATAAGGCAAAGGCCTTGTGAGTTATCCGCATCTCTTTAAATAGTATCGCGCCGCCCAGAAAAGAAACTACTATGGAGCTGCAGCGAAGAGTCGAGAGCATCGCGATAAGTGAGCCCTGATAGCTTATAGCCCTGAAATAGGCGAAATCAGCGATAATCAGAAAGACGCCGATAAGGGGAATACTCCATCGCCAGACAAAAGGCGTATGATTTTTTCTCTGTGGCAGCCAAAAGGCAAGCACCACCGCCCCGAGTATCACTACCAGGTAAATAGAAAACCAGGCCTGCACTACAAGAGGCGAATACTTAAGGTTTTGGATTAGAAATTTATCGTAGAGCGCACTGCACGTTCCAATCAGGGTGGCCAGCAAAATAAACGCGACCCATTTGTCGCTTCGGAAACGAATCCCCTCCTTATTTCCTATTATTGAGAATAAATAATAAGAAGCAACCATCATTCCTAACCCTAAATACTGCAAGATAGTAGGTTTCTCATGGAAGAAAACTATTGCGCCCAGCAGCACCCATAAAGGGCCTGAAGCGGCTATAGGTGCGGCAATCGAAATCGGAAGATTTTTAAGTGCGACATAACTCAATAGCCATGCCGCCGAGACAATCGCCGACTTGATAAATATGTGCAGATGTCCCGTAAATGGAATCGCGGGGATATAGAAACCGACCTTTGTCATATATTCGGGAGACAATCTGGAAAGGATTATTTCCGGTACCATTAAGGCTGCTGCGAAAACGGTAGAAAGAAACAACACCGGCAGGACCGCATTTTCCTGTAGCGAATGTTTTTTGCTTATATCGTACAGCCCGAGAAACAGGGCGGAAAAAACACCAAGATAAAGCCACATATTTTTTTAATCCCTACTTTAGAAACCAGGAAATTGAAGGCTAAAAGTGATATTCTTCATACCAATCGTCAGGGTAAGTTATGAAACCCTACATTATATAATAGGAAGAGCGATTAATCAAGGGATTATTTACAAAATAACGTATCTTTTTTATCCTTTTTGTTAAAGTTTTTTTTGTAAATCATTTTTCAATGAAATATGGCCAGTTTGGGCATATAAAGGATAATTATTTATAGTTTACCTCTTTTGTCTATTTAGTATATTTTTTTAAATTTAAAAAAATATTTTTTTAGTTTCTTAATTGCTTTTT
>CAINDG010000014.1 GCA_903847315.1 uncultured Planctomycetota bacterium | reverse complement strand
AGAAGTTGACAAATGACCAGAAGTCTGAACCGATAGACACTTCGGCCCCGGCTCAAAAAATTACCGGCCTGATTAACAAAATTTTACAGCCCCCGCGAAATGCAAATCCTTTGTCTGTCAAAACAGACCAGCAGGATAATATTTCCGCGGTGCCGGATTTAAATCTTTTTGCGCAGGAAGAAAACATCGCCGCCGCCGGCAGAATTGGAGAATCGGATACCGAACTTAGTTATTTCAAAACACCAGCTTCCAGAAAGGTTATAGATGCGGTAAAGGTTACCTCCGCATGGAAGATTGTGTCGGTGGTTGTAACTATTGCGATGCTGGTAAGTATCGTCGCATATTCAAAGGTAAGTGCGGATAGAAGGCTTCAGCAGCAAAAGCTCCAGCAGGCCTATGAAGATATACAAAGAATTATGAAAGAATATAAGGATACCGCCCAAAAGGCGAAAATGTATGAAGTTGATGTGGCAAACTGGCAGTCTGAGGCGGTGAAAAATCAGAGTGCTGTTGCGGATATGCAGAGAGAGCTTATGCTGACAAAAGACAAACTCTTCCAGGCCCAAAAAGACCTCTTGGCGACACAGCAGTATAATGTGAACATATTAAAACAGCTTAACGACCAGATAAACGATATTACTTCGCGAATCGGCCAGGGCGGTACAGGCGGAAAATAGCGGTTGGCGGCTTTCATATCGAAAAAGTATGCTTTGAAAATAAAAGGTCGGTAAAAATTACCGGCCTTTTTTATTTTTTTATTGTTGATATTGAATAAAATCGTATGTTAAATTGTAAACTTATGTTATTTTTTATAATCGGATTATGACGTTAGAACAATTAGTAAAACTTGTTGAGACAAAACCGCTGGTCTGGCGGCCGAAGGTATGCAGCGACTCCCGGAACATCCGGCAGGGCGATATATTCGTGGCTGTTAAGGGCACTCGCATTGACGGCCATAACTTTATCGGCCAGGCCGCAGTATCGGGAGCCAGGTATATCGTTACGCAGCAGCCCACGCAGGTTGCCTCGGCGGAGGTTATCCAGACTGAAGATACGACAAAGGCTCTGGGCCTTCTTTCTCAGGCATATTATAATTATCCCAACAGCAAACTTGTGAATCTTGCTGTTACCGGCACCAATGGAAAAACGACAACGACATATCTGGTTCGCTCAATTATCGTTAATACCGGCAAAAAGTGCGGCCTTATAGGCACAATAACAATCGATTTGGGCAGCGGAGAGGATGATATCGAATCCTCGATGACTACGCCGGACGCTCTTGAGCTGGCCGCCCTTGCCGAGAAAATGGCAGGCGCAGGCTCTCAATATATGGTTATGGAGGCCAGCAGCCACGCCATCGAGCAGAACCGCCTGGCAGGGATATATTTCACTGTCGCGGCGTTTACGAATTTCACCGGCGACCATCTTGATTATCACAAGACAATGGAGGCATATCTTGCGGCAAAGTTGAGGCTGTTTGAGAGCCTCTCAGCCGATGCGACAGCGATAATAAATAAAGACGACCCTGTTTTCCAGCAAGTCGCTGTGGTAACAAAGGCCAACAGAATCTTCTATTCGCTTGAAACAGATGCCGATTTGACCGTCAAAGTTATCTCAATGGACATTAACGGCACAGTTTT
>CAINDG010000013.1 GCA_903847315.1 uncultured Planctomycetota bacterium | reverse complement strand
GAAGCCGCGGTACCGAAATATACATCATGTGATGTAGCTTCCGCGCCTGCCACCCATGTCAGTGTTACACCGGCCGTAGCGACTCCTGTCGCCGTATCTGCCGGTACAGGCAGCCAGGCGGCTGTTGGAGCGTTGACAATTTTCGGATTCCATGCGGTGCTGTAAACATTGTTTACATCCCTCCACGTTACCGCCTCGGCATCGGTCAGTTGTTTTGAGCCGGGATTGAGCCTGCCGCTTACGTTAATAGGGGTACCGTTTGGCTCTACTGACTTGTACTCCCACAGTCGCAGGTGAGTCATATCTGACAGACCATTACTATTCCATCCTAATGAAGTAATCAGCGTTTTTGGCATTATGCAGTTTATATATACGTTCTGTGAATACTCATATCCTAACCCGACGAAAAATCGTCCATACCAGCAATTTGAGACTCCCGGCGCTCCGGTCAGATTGCAGTCCACAAAGAAGAAGCCGTTGGTGCCGTTTAGCGTTCCTGCCGCGGTTAGATATGGCGAGCTGTTGGTTAGAAACCGTAACTCGCATTTATCAAAATAAGCGTTTCCGTATCCGCAGATATAGTCTGTGTCGCCTTCGATATAACAATTTTTGAAGTACTCCTGGCCCTGACTAAGCACTGTATTCTGATAACTTCTGAAATTGCAGTTATCTGCGATACAAGTTTGCCCTTCATGCGTTATTGTTTCACCCTGAGTGCCTCCGTCAGGCGTTGTATTTTGAAGCGTCAAATTGTACATCCTGAACCCGTCGGCCTTAGCTCCAACTACCATTCGGTTGGTCCAGCCAGTGTTGAACGATTCACGATTAAAGGCGGATATGATGGTTGTGTCTTTGTCCTCGCCAAGCCACGTTATATTTTTCTTGGCGGGCGGAATGTAAACTACGCCTCTGTATGTGCCTTTCTTTATTTTTACGATTGTCCGTGTTGAGTCGTTATCGGTTACAGCATCGCAGGCGCCCTGCATTGTGCAGAAATCTCCACTGCCATCGGAAGCTACTATATATTCATGGTCTGCCGGAGGCGCGGATGCCTTTGTCGTAAACCGCCACGACGTATTGTCGGTTATTGCCGGCGAAATATTACCGCCGGCATCTGTACAGAAACCGGCTGTCATTTTTACATAATACGCCGTGTTGTAAGACAGACGCGTTGCTGGATATATCTCTAATGTCTTGCCGACTATTGTATAGGGCAGGTAGTTCAATGATAGTCCGCTCAGATTGATTCTGTATACGCTCGGCCATCCCGTTGATATCGGTCCGTAAGCATCTGTGGGCATTGTCTGCAGGTCGAGCTGCCAGACTACCGAATCGTCCGATACCTTGCATATTTGCAGCGTACCAGCGGTTGCTATTATCGGCGTCGTGTTGAAGGTTATCCGCAGTTTCGTATCTGCGCATACCTCAGTTGCGTTAATAGCAGGAGAAAAGTTAGTTACGACCATACTGTCGGCTGTTGCATTTTGACTTCCTACGAATCCCATCGCGATGAACAAAATAACCGAACAAACACACCCTTTTACAAATTTCTTACACATAATTACACTCCATCATTATCTAAAAGAATTAAAACATTTATTAATTATACAAAAATTACCTCTTTAATATCTCATTTGGGTTAATAACCGAAAAGATTGCTTGAAAATGAACTTTCATAATTCTTATTCCTCCAATATTCATATTCTCAATAACGCTGGATTTAATCCTGCCGCTACAAATAAACCGCTCCGAAACAGGTTTTGCTGCCTCCTGCCTTCCTGAACAGCCATTGTTCAAATCCCAAAATCAGTTATGACCTTTCATTTTTTTTGTTAAAATATATAAATATTTATCGAAAAAAAATTGAAAGGTACTCATAAGTTTCGGGATTATAGATTGTAGAGTTCAGAAAAGCGTAAATGGGCGAAAATACCGAATATCTCAAGCTAATTAAGCAGGCCCAGCTTGGCGGCCAGGATAGTGTATCCCGTCTGGCACAAGAGGCCAGGGACAAGGTGTTTGTCTATATATACCGCATTACACTCGACTATCATCTGTCACAGGACCTTTCGCAGGAGGCGGTGCTGGAAATGATTCAATCTTTAAAGAGATTAAAAGTAAACAATGCAAATTCATTCTGGGCATGGCTGTATCGTACCGCCCTGGGAAAAATTCAGCATCACTTCAGGAATCAGGGCAATAAAAAAATTGAACAAAAGACAATTGCCGAGGGGCAGGAACTATTGAGTCTTGTCCCCCAGGACTGCCGAAGCGGGTTGAACGCACTTTTACAAAAGGAGCTTTCACAGGTAGTGCTTAAAGCAATGGGCCAGATGAAATTTGCGTATCGAAACATTCTGACGCTGCGGTGTTTCGACCAGATGACCTACGCTCAGATTACCGAGATTACGGGCGGAAGTGAAATGCAGGCAATGTTACTATTCTTCAGGGCAAAGCAGTCGCTTAAAAAGCAGTTGGCCCAAAACGGTTTTAAGAAAGAACATTTGCTGCCCGCGCTGGGATTGTTCGGCGCTATAACCGCGTCTTCCACTAAACCTGTATCGGCCGCCATTGTCGTCAGCTCGGCTGCGGCAAAAGTCAGTATCGCAACCGCCATCATCGGTACCGCCACTTCCAAATCATGTATTGTTGCTGTCACTGCCGCAGCTATTGTGATGTCAACAGCTACGACGGTTAAAGTATTCAAAAATGACGCCGGAGTTCTTCGTACTGGTTCCAATATCAGTAACGTAGTAAGTACCGAAGCTTTTGAGCAGCCCATTTCTCTTATCCGGTCCGATGACCCTGATGGCTCCGGATGGAAGGGTGGAAATTATCTTAATGCAAAGCAGCCAATCGTATCAGTCTCGCCCGAAAATCTGCTCGTCGGCCCCCGTTCGGGATCAAATTCTAATTTAGTTGTCATTCTTCCCAAGGATCACTGGCTGGAATTGGGATTTGCCGGTGAAATTGTAGATGGTCCGGGGATTGATATTCGCTTTAACGGAAGGTTGGCTGGCAAACCGCCCCGCGTATTTATCACCGATGGTGCCGGGCAGGAAGTTCAGATTGTCTCTGCCGCCAGTTATCAAAAGACTAATAATAATTGTCTATCAGTCGGCTACGACATCTCTGGTTTATCTCTGCCCTTTAAACCTCGTGCGCTGCGTTTTGTCGGCGCAGATAACGAAGGACCGTGGGGAGGCGCTGTACTTTGGGGGATGTGGGCAAGAGTCAGAAAATAGCAGCTTGGGGCCGGTTTGCGACTATTCTTTTATCATTTCAAGACAGTACCAGTCAGTCATACCTGCGACGTAATCACAGATAGTTCTTTCAAGGCCGAACTCGCCGACAAGATTCTGATAGAACCTGGGCAGCAGTTTAGGGTCGGTTTTGAATTTATTAAAAATCTTCGCCAGCCAGTCCGCCGCCTGACCGGAAACGGCCTTTACGGCCGGGTTTTCATACATATTAATATGCAGAAATTTTTCCAGTTCGATAAGAGCGGTCTGGGCATCGCTGCTTAGAGATATGAAATTGCTGCCGATGTTTAAGACCTGCTGCAAATTTTCCAGATGCGTAGAAACAATCGCTCCCCTGCTCGTTTCGATGCAGTCGCCGACGAGCATATCTATAATTGTCTTGGCGATGCGAGTGTTCCTGATGACGCTATCGCTGATTTTCTCTGCTTCGCACCTTTCTGCCGCCTGACTGCAAAGCTGAATATCCACAATCATTTTATAGTTGAGTAGATTTGCCCGCAGGCCGTCTTCCAAATCGTGGCAGTTATAGGCGATTCTGTCGGACATATCGGCAATCTGGCCCTCGAGCGAGCAATTCTTCTCGGTAAAATCGCTTTTCTGCGGGCTGTCGTAAAAAGTCCTGTGCTTTGCCAGGCCGAGCCTTGTCTCGTACATCAGGTTGAGGCCTTTAAAATCGGGATAAGGCCTTTCGAGCAAATCAACAATTCGCAACGTCTGGGCGTTATGCTCGAAGCCGCCGAAATTTTTCATAATCTCATTAAGCCCCGCCTCGCCGCTGTGGCCGAACGGGCTGTGTCCCAAATCGTGGGCAAGGCATATCGCCTCTGTGAGGGCTTCGTTTATGCCGAGCGATTTTGCGATTGTTCTGCCGATTTGCGCAACTTCGATACTGTGTGTAAGGCGGGTGCGGTACTGGTCGTTTGTCTGCGGCATAAAGACCTGAGTTTTGCCTTCGAGTCTCCGAAACGCCGATGTGTGGATTATTCTGTCCCTGTCGCGTTCGAAAGGCATCCGGTAAGCATGTCCCGGCTCGGTATATTTTCTGCCCTTGCTGTTTGTTTCCGTCACCGCGTAAGGTTGCAAAAAATCAGACATAATTAAAATCCGGGCAGATTATTTTCAGTACTTGCCTTCTTTAGCTGTTTATACAAATCTTTCATACTCTGGCTTATGACATCCGTACCGGCACAAGTCTCCATAAAATTGGTGTCGCCGTCCCATCGCGGAACGATATGAATATGCAGATGACCCGGAAGACCCGCTCCTGCGCATCTGCCGAAGTTCATCCCGATATTAAAGCCGTGCGGTTTTATCGCCGCCGTCAAAACCTTCTGTGAAGCGACGATAAGTTTTGTAATCTCGAGCAGTTCGCCATCGTTTAATTCTTCAAGACCTGCGATATGCCTTATGGGGGCCAGCAGCAGATGGCCGTTGTTGTAGGGAAATTTATTGAGCATTGCAAGGCAGCTTTTCGTCTGCCACAGAACAAAATTTTCTTCGTTCTGCTGCGGATTTTTTACGTTATGGCAGATAAAACAATCGTGTTTTTCGCTCAGACCCTGAATGTATCCAATCCTCCACGGAGCCCAGAGATTGTTTCTTTTCAATCGGGCGTCCTTTCAATCTTATTCAACCAAAGTCATCGTTATAGTCTGGTCGACTTCCATATTCGGCTCAAGTGTATCGCTGCCGAGGCCGAAAATCGAGGCTTTAACCTTAGCTTTATACTGCTGGGTATCGCTTTTAATCTGACCTTTTTCGATATCGTAAAGCTGCTTGCCCGTACCTTCGATGGAAAGCACCTGGTATCCCTGTAAAAATCCGAACATACCTCTCATCTGAAACGAGCCGCTGTAAGGCAGAGGTATATTCGACGGCAATTTACTCAAACTATAAGTGCTCGTTATTTCAGCATAAGAGACATTGTTGGATTCGACAATTCCCGCAAGTTTGTATTCCACATCTCTGCCGGTTTTTGAGACAAAAGGCATCGGGACAAAAAGCTGCGATTTCCATACTTGTTTGTCTTTGATGCCTTTCATAGGTTTTTTTACGCTCGCCACAGAGTCCCATACACTCCACTGGGTCGTAACAAAATCCATAATCATATCGGGATCTTTTATTCTGCCCCTTTTGGGATCTCCATTAAATGCTTTTTGGCCAAGCTCCTGAATAAGCGAATTAAGGTTTGAGTAATCGGCTATTTTCCCTGCCGGCGTAATCTTCAGAATAAAGCTCCTGCCGACAAGCGAATCAACCGCATCTGTCTTTTGACCTTTGCTGCCCATCATAGTTCTTGTAACCTTTACTGAATTGCACGTTGCCTCTATTATCGAATAGCCGAGAGGGTCAACCTGCAGCGGCTTATAGGTAATTTCCATTTCGAGTTTTTCAGTCATCTCCTGCTCTTTGCCGCTGATTTTTTCTCCCCTGGAATATTTGCCTGACGGGTCAAGATTAATGGTAATCCGTCTGGAGCTGACGAAATTATATTTCAGCGGTACGGCTGAATTGAAATCAACGGTCAAAAGCAGCGGACCTTTGGAGTTTTTGGAATTACCTGCTTTGTCCGGTTTTTTACTCTTTTCCTTACCGCCGGCAAAACAAACCGTAACTGCTATAGTTAAAAACAACCCCGCAAAAATCCATTTTTTCATAATTTATCCTGCTAAATCAATCCTTTGATTATATTTATTTAACTTTTTCGATACTGTAAATATACGAAAAGCTCATCGTCAGCTGGTCAGGTCCTTTATCGCTCTTCTGGTCCTCAGAAGTTTCCGCAGCAAACCATTCGGCCTTCAAAGTTTCCTGATAACTGTCAATCTCGCCGGTGGTAAGGTTAATAACCATTTTGCCGGTGAACTTATCCTTTTCATCGAACATTTTCGCAAAGAACCCGGCAGCGGGTTCCTTGGCCGACAAATCTTCCGCGCGTTTCGAGCTTGGAGCAGCGTTCATGTCCACAACGGCTATTGTCTGGCCGTTTTGTTTTTTCAAATCTGTCAATGTATAAATTTTTTCAAAGGTTTTGGGGCTGAGCATTCCGCTGGGCGAAGCCTCTATCGAACTCCATTGGTCGCCTTTTTTACAGGATTTATTACTAACTTTCTTGGAATCTTTGGGGTTGGCTTTTTTATTAGAAGAAGCCGTTTTCGCTTCCTTCCGTCTGTCTTTTTCGCAAAGACACTTACCGGCATCAAACATCGCCATAACCTGATGACGCCTTGCCATTTCCTCATCGCTAAACAATTTATCGGCTATAGCCCCAGCAACTGAACCGCTTTTTATAATCGACCTTGCAGCGGAGGTATCGATAACCTCAATACCGCCGGCAGGCGCAATTTTGATTTTGTAGCTGGCGCCGATAAGCTGCGACAGCGGGTCGGATTTGTTCGGGTCCTTTGTACTGTCGAAATCCGCTTTTTTGCCCTGCGGAGTTTCCGAGAAATATTTTAATTGTTTTATGGTAATGTTCGCCACAGCATTGCCCTGCGAATCAACAGATTCGATTTTCTGCGCAAAAACCATTTCCATTTTGCCAATCGTATGCTGCGCTTTGGTTTTGTTTATGGAAGGCTGAACAAATTGATAATCCTTGCCCGAGCCGGTAACAACTTTATATACAGTCTCGCTTTTCGGCGCAAGATTAAGTTTCATTTCAGCAGCCGGCGTCAATCCGGCTAAAACAAACAAAATCGCTGCCAAAGACACAACTACTACTACTTTTCGAATACTCATGATTTACTCCTAAAATCAATCAGACTAAATAGTTAATCCATTAAAAGACAAACCGGAATTATACCAGTTATAATTTTGGTAGCAATTTTTTTCGGGCAAATAAAATTTTCAACATTGGGCATTTATTTATCGCCCGCCGGAGTTTATAATACCCGTTTAGGCTATTTCCAGATTTTTGTAACTTATTCAGGAGAAAATACCTATGAAAAGTGACGCCATTAAGAAAGGCTTCCAGCGGACGCCCCACCGGGCGCTTTTGAGAGCCTGCGGACTGAAGGATTCGGACATTAACAAGCCGTTTATCGGCATCGCAAACAGCTTTTGCGAAGTCGTGCCTGGCCATATGCACCTCAATAAGGTCGCTGAAAAGGTGAAAAAAGCCGTGCGAGCCGCCGGCGGAATACCCTTTGAATTCAATACCATCGCTATTTGCGACGGCATCGCGATGGGACACAGCGGAATGAAGTATTCGCTGGCCTCGCGGGAGATAATCGCCGACTCGGTCGAGTCGATGGTTCGCGCTCACTGCTTCGATGGGCTTATCTGTATCCCGAATTGCGACAAAATCATACCCGGTATGCTGATGGCTTCGGTGCGGGTTAACGTCCCGACAATTTTCGTATCAGGCGGACCAATGGCGGTCGGCAAAGATTCGAAAGGTAAGGACGTTGACCTCAGTTCTGTTTTCGAGGCTGTCGCGTCTTTTAAAGCCGGCAAAATCGACGAGGCAAGACTGTACGAAGTTGAATGCACCGCCTGTCCTTCGCAGGGAAGCTGCTCTGGAATGTACACAGCCAACAGTATGAACTGCCTGTGCGAGGCAATCGGAATGGCGCTGCCGGGCAACGGCACTATTCTGGCAATCAGTCCTGAAAGAGACAAATTATACGAAGCGGCAGGCAAACAGATAATCAGTCTTATCGAAAAGGATATTAAGCCGCTCGATATCATAACCGCTGAATCGATTGACAACGCCTTTATGCTCGATATGGCGATGGGCGGCTCGACAAATACCGTTCTGCACGCATTGGCACTCGCAAATGAGGCACAGATAAAATACAACCTCGAAAGAATAAATAAAATCAGCGAAAAATGCCCGAATATCTGCAAGGTTTCGCCTTCGAGCAAATGGCACGTTCAGGACGTTGACGCGGCCGGCGGCGTTAGCGCAATCTTAAAAGAGATAAGCAAAATGAAAAAATTGCTTAATCTCAACTGTATGACCGTTACGGGAAAAACTCTCGGCGAAAATATCGCAAATGCGACAATTAAGAACACCGATTGCATACATACGATTGAAAACGCATATTCCAAAACCGGCGGTCTTTCTATCCTTAAAGGCAATCTCGCCCCGAAAGGCTCTGTAGTTAAGACCGCGGGCGTCGCCGAAAAGATGCTTCGCCACAGCGGCCCTGCCGTGATATTCGAAAGTCAGGAAGATGCCTGCGACGGCATCCTCGCCGGCAAAGTAAAGGCAGGCGATGTCATCGTCATCAGGAACGAAGGACCAAGAGGCGGCCCCGGGATGCAGGAAATGCTTATGCCCACAAGTTACATTATCGGCGCAGACCTCGGCGAATCAGTCGCCCTTGTTACCGATGGCAGATTCAGCGGCGGAACTCGCGGAGCCTGCATCGGACACGTAAGTCCGGAAGCGGCGGTTGGCGGACCGATTGGCTTGTTAAAGAACGGCGACATAATCGAAATCGATATCCCCGCAAAAAAACTGGGCGTTAAACTTTCGGATACTGAAATTGCCGAAAGAAAAGCACAATGGAAAAAACCCGCTCCGAGAGTTACCAAAGGCAGCCTCGCTAAATACGCCTCGATGGCGCAGAGCGCAGATACCGGCGCGATATTGAAATGGAAATTGTAAAAAAAACAAATACGCCCTGGTACATCACAGGTTTACATTTTGCTTGTCAGCAGTGCGGCCGATGCTGCTCCGGGCCGGACGAAGGCGTTATCTGGATAACAAGGGCGGAAATTAAATCGCTGGCTAAACATCTCGGCCAAACTCCGCATGATGTACGAAAAAACCACCTTAAAAGGATTGGTTTCCGCCATTCGATAAAAGAAAACCCCTGCTCCAAAGACTGTGTCTTTCTTGTAACCATAGACGGTTCAAGGGGTTGCGCGATTTATGACGTCAGGCCGACCCAATGCCGGACTTGGCCGTTTTGGTCGATTAATCTCGATAGCCCGGACGACTGGAACACAGCCGCGAAAAAATGTCCCGGCATAAATAAAGGCAGGCTTTACACATTCGATGAAATCGAAAAAATCAAAAATCAGTAATGAGGTCAAACAAATATACGATTGGCTCGACTCGAATATTAAGGAGTTCAATTTTCAATGCGCCTCTTGCGGAAAATGCTGTCACTTCGATTCGTTCGGCCATAAACTTTTCGTAACGACTCCAGAATTGCTTTATTTCATGCAAAATGTTACTTCTGGCAATGTCATTTCGAGCGAACCCCCAAGGGGGGCAGTCGAGAAATCCGGCGAAGCCGTCCTGAGCGAAGTCGAAGGATCTAAAAAAAATGTTTGTCCTTATCTTAAAGACGATACACCCCCACACCAATTTACATTGCAGCGGACAAACCTAAAAGAACATTTAAAACCAATTGGGTTGGCTTTCAAAACACCTCATCAAAGTGCAAATTGGTGTGGGGGTAAATGCACCGTAAGAAATTTTCGATTTGCCGGTTGTCGCATCTTTTTCTGCAAGGCTGATGCCGATTTGCAAAGCAAACTCAGCGAACAGGCATCAAAAAAATTCAAGGTAATTTGCGAAAAATATGATTTACCTTATCGTTATATCGATTTGCCAACAGCTTTGAGTAATCCTGAAATGTTAAATTTAATTGAATCTCTGTGAACTCTGTGAGCTCTGTGGCTTAAAAAATATTTTATAGATTTCTCTGTGGCTTGAAAATTTATGAATTTGTTTTTATTTTTGATTCAGGTCTTTGTAATTTCTCTTTCCGGCGTTTTGGCGCCCGGGCCTGTAACTGCCGCGACAATCTCGGCAGGCGCAAAATCGAAACACGCCGGAATCTTTATATCAATCGGTCATTCGTCCATTGAGTTGCCGCTTATAGCGGCGATTATGCTTGGGCTGGGTTTTGTTTTTGAGCACCCTGCCGCGAAACTCATAATCGGCCTTGCCGGCGGAGCTTTTCTCCTCTGGATGGGTTTCGGTATGTTCAAAGAGGCAAAAACTTTCACAATTCAACAGAGCCCAAGCGTCAGCGCAGGGAGTTTTGTCGCCAGTGCGGCGACAAAACCGATTACAACCGGCATAATTCTTTCAGCGACAAATCCATATTTTTTATTATGGTGGGCAACCGTTGGATTGAATCTCGCAAAAGACGCCGCCGGGTTCGGCTACATCGCCGTTATACTTTTTGCGTTAGTGCATTCGCTTTGCGATATGGGCTGGCTGGAAATTCTGTCTTTCACAAGTTATAAAGGTACAAAATTTTTAAGCGAAAAAAACCAGAAAGCGGTTCTGTTCCTTTGCGCCGTGGCGATTATGTTCTTCGGCGTTTACTTCATAATTAAAAGTTTTTCCGCTCTATAAAAAAGGTGTATAATCTTATCTATCAAAACGTTATGTTATGCTAAGTATTATACAAGACAACGCAAAACATATTTTCTGACTTCTTCCGGCTTTCGATGCCTCAAGAATAATGGATATTTTTTACTAAAATTTAAACTTCTTGATTGATATTAATTATCTTCTAAGTATTATGGAGCCGGAAAAATCAGAATATTCTTTGGATTTCAAAAATTTAAACTTTTAAGGATAAACATATGGAAAATAAAAATAATAAAGATATGGCGGCATTTTTGCGGTTTATTTCTTCAAGAAAAATTTCTGATGCTTCTTTTAGTATTCCTGATAATAATACCATAAGGAGCCAAAAAATACACGGGGTTTCTGATTGTGAAAACGGTGCTGGTGACTGTTGCAATGTAGTAAGTAAAAAATGAGGTCAGAAATAAAACCTAATATCGCATGGATAGAATTAACAACATTTTGTAATAATAATTGCAATTGGTGTTATTCAAAATGCTCTGATGTTCAAGGTGAAATTTTATCCTTCCCCAAACTGCAGCTAATTTTAAAATTTCTTTCTGCAATAGATTGTAAAAAAATAGTATTTATAGGGGGTGAACCTACTCTTTACCCTGATATTCTCGAAGCTATCCATTTGGCTGTTTCAGAAGAAAACGAAGTCACAATAGTAACCAATGGTCGTCTTCTTACTAATTCTTTTCTAGATAAGGTAGGCTGTTCTAAAAAAAGTTTATCGTTCACAGTATCTTTGCATGGACACCGAAAAAATATTCACGAAAAAGAAACTTGTAGCTTAGGTAGTTATGTAGAAACAATTGCAGGGATAGAAAACTGTATAGACAGAGGTTTTTATGTGGCTACAAACACCACTGTTACAAAAAAGAACGTCCAAACTGTCCCAATGCTTATAAAATGGGCAAACTCAAAGAAGTTACCTTCAATCGGCATAGGTTTGGGGTTACCTTCCTTTTGCAAAAAAATAGAAAACAATGAAGTTCAAGAAGATTTACTATTACCTTCTGAGTTCGCTCATATACTTGATTCCTATGTTCCTGCAATAATTTCTTCAGATCTACGTCTACATATAACTATACCTATACCAATATGTTTCTTTTCAGAAAAGATTAAAAAAATAATAAAAGAAGGAAAAATAAGAACAAATAGATGTCATATGTTCTCAGGCACAGGCATAGTAATAAATGTTAAGGGAGAAATTTGCCCTTGTACGCATCTTTCCGCATTTTCACTTCAGAATGTATTCGCATTAGAAAATAAAAATGTTTTTCTTGATTTTTGGAATAATTCTATGGAAAAAATTAGGACTCAGATAAGAAAATATCCTAATTCTTTTTGTGTTGATTGTAGTTCAAATTTTCAATGTTTAGGAGGATGCCCTTTACTTTGGAAGTATTCTAATCCTTCTTCTGTGAAAGGTGGTGTATAATGGATTTTTATTTTAATATTGTAATGTCTCTTACAGCTTTTTTGGGGCTTTGTGTCGCCTTATTTCAACTTTGTTCACTTAAAAAGCAAGTCTCTTTAATGGCAAAACAAATGGAATCTCAAAATGAATGGCAGAAGATGAAAGCATCTTTTGAACTACTTCAACAATCTAGTCTGGAATTAAATGAAATCAAGAAGGTGCTTAATAAGGAATTTGATTTTCTTTTACAGGATGGATCGATTATTGACGAAAATCAAATGAAAGCCGCTCTAGAAAGAAACCATATTCGAGTTGCATTACATAATTTCATTGGATTTATGGATCATACAGCAATGATGGTTCTATATGGGTATGTTAATACACTTTTAATAAAGGATTCATTGGGAGCATACATTGTTTCCAGCTATTCTAAATTTAAATCGTATCTTTATATTCGGCGAAAAGAAACAAAGAACAATGATATTGGCAATCACTTTGAACAATTAGCTATGAAATGGGAAAAATGCTAATTTAAAAAAATTCAACACATTTCTTATGCAATATTTAATCTCGTACTGGCGTGTCGGACGTTTGATGTTGGGAATTCCTTACTTCCTTATCTCATTGATTCTTCACTTCTTTATTTCCTTTGGTATATTTGCATCCGCTGACTTCGCCGCCGGAATATTCTCGACAAGCTCCGACAGTTTCTTTGTCATATAGTCAGCCCTGTTCGAGGGAATCTGGTAAATCCAGCCGGTGGTTGTATCCTGAAACTTTTTGACTTTTTCTTTAGCAAGCAGTTTCGTCTCTTTCTTTTTGAGTTCTTCCTGCGATTCGACGCCTTCTTCTTTTTTCACCTGTGTTTTATCCGTAAAATCTGCGTTGCATTTTATATAGGTTTTCGAGTCTTTCTGTGCGATTTCGATAAGGAACAAAGTTGAGTCTTTCAGCAGGCAGCCGTACTCGCGGTCGAATTTCAAATCTGGTTTTTCCGCCGCGGCGTTGACATCTTCAAAACTTAAATTCATAAGTGCGCTGAAAACCTGGTCGCACTCGTTCCATTTCTGCTGTTTGCCGGCGGGCAGGTCTTTGAGTATCGGCTGCGTACCGTTGGCCTCGGAGATAAGCGTATAAGAATCGTCTGGTGTTTTAACCGTTACCGAGACTATATCGGCTTTGTTCAGTACTATAAGGACTTTGCTGACATATTCGAGCGGCGAAACGCCCGGCCACGGCACCTTATCGAGAACATAGACTTTATCGCTATTGACTAATCTGCCGTAATACATCCCACCGGTCGGACTTTCTTTGCCGATGATTAAGCCGGTGACAAGTTTGCCGCCTGCGTCCAGGAATTTCACTACTCCCTGAGCGTCTTCCTCGGTTACGCCGAGGTCTTTGTAATTGGATTTATTTTCAGTGTAAAACTCCACAGTACGGATATCCATACAGGAAGTCAAAAGGCTGTTTATAGTTCTGCTGCTGGCCGGGTAATTACTCTTGTTTTCAACAACAAAACCGCTTCCCTGCCTGCTGAGCGTAAACGCGTCGCTGCCTTTGCCGATAACTATTTTCGCTATCGTCGCAGGGTCGAGTCCCTGGATAAGATAACTTGTCCCAGCCGAGACCGACTTGACTTTATTTGCATTCTGCGAAACATAAACAGCAAGGATTACCGATGCTATCGCAAGAATACCCAAAAACGAAAGTTTTTTATCGCTCATTTCAAAACTCCGGCTAATTTTTATGCATCACTCGCATGACTGATATAACGTCTTTTCTTTACGCCTCTGCGGGCGCCTAGAATTATGGCAATGGCAAGAATGACCGCCGGCGCCGCCAGCATATTGAAGTTTCTAAGCTGGTTGCCGAGGTTCTCGATACGCTGCAATCTCGTCTTTTTTATCTGCTGAAGTTGTTTTCGCGCTTCGAGAATTTTTAATTCCAGTTCCTTTTTCTTCTGCAGGATTGAGCTGCCGACAACTTCTTCCTGACCTTCTTTTGCCGAGTTCAAAATCGTCTGCAGTTCGTTTTCAAAGCCTGTTATTTCAGCGTTGATTTTCGCTTCTTCCTGTGCGGTCTGCGACTCAGCCTGTGCCTCGATTTTATCGACAGCCTCGAAAGGTCTCTTGAAGTTTCCGCGGGACCTGATGGAAATCAGCTCGTCCGAGCCGCACAAGTCGTCGATGGCGTTGAGCAGAAGAGCGCTGTTGTCGCCGATAACCATTGTCCCGAAAATCGTATCCCTGTAAGCAACCATATCGCCGAGGAAATCCACATCCGCGAAAACGACCACCGCGCAATTTTCCTTCGCCGCAGCTAGCGAGTCGATATGTTTTTTGACCTTTTTAGCCGCGTTGGGGTCGTTGGCATCTTTCGGAGCATCGACTTCAATATCTATACCTTTTGGAAACGCACTTTTAAATTTTCCCCTGACCAGATATGCCATTTTAACCGGCTCTGTGCCGTCGATGAATTTTCTCATCAGGCTTTCCATATCTGTCGTCATAACGTCTAACTGGTTCCCGACTGTCCAGCTGTTTCCGCCGGTGGTCGTCATAACTAAAGGCGTTCTTTCGATATTCGTTTGTTTTTTGTCTTCATCGGTTATCGGCAGTTCTTTCAGAACGCCGCTGAAAAGAAACCGCACCTGGTTAAGCTGTGCCGTAATAACGGAATCCTTATTAAAGCATTCCGGCGTCGTTTCAAGAAAGCCTATAATTTTCTGCGGCCGTTCCCCTGCCTTGAGAACACCCTCCAAAGCGAGCATCCTGTCGCCCGCGAAAGTATTCTTCGGCATCTCCAGTCCCCAGTTGACCATCAGCTTATTCAGTTCTGAAGCGGGATTATGTTCCGTCCGCATCTGCATCGGCGACTGCTGCGGCATATCGACAACGCAATAAGGGTCAACGCAGACAATCGTCCTGCCGCCGCCGATTATAAACTGGTCGATTGCGAAAAGCTTTTGCTGCGAAAAGTCTTTCGGATGAACAACCAGCAGAATATCGACGCCTTCGATTTTATTGACATCCGCGGGAACATTTTTCACCTCATACTGCTGGCCGAGCTGCTCAGCGATAGACCATGGCCGGTTCGGCTGCTGACCCTGAAGCTGCATCATCTTCGCCATATAAGGACTGACGTCGTCGCCCATTATGTTTAGCGAACTTAAAATTCCGATACGTTTTTTCTGACGCGTTATAGCGGTATCAATCAGGTAACTGATATCGTATTCGACAAAATTCTGGCGGGTCGGCGAAAAGAACGAAATCGTTTTCTCAACGCCGAACTGCGTTTGAACGACAAGTCCGAAGAAGAAATTTTCTTCCTGTGTTATTGGAAATTTTTTCAGGCCGTATCTTATCGCCGCTACTTCATCGTCCGAATATGGTCTGGGGTCAATCACTTCCAGTTTAACCATCCCATTGGACGCCGCGACATATTCTTCCAGCAGCGATTTGACAAACTCGTAATAATTATTGAAGTACCGAATCTGGTCTGGGCCTTTAATCGCAGCGGTCTGGGCGTAATAAAGTTTCATAACTATCGGCTGGTTTAGTTTGCCCAGGATTGCCTTCGTCCCGTTCGAGAGGGTATAAATCTTTTGCCCTGTAATATCGAGTTTCCAGCTTTTGCCGATATTCTGACAGATACTGATTAAGCTGAACATTATTGCCAGAACAAACACTGCCGCAGCGATTGCTCGCATTGTTTTATTCATCAGCCGGCCCTCCTTTCGTCAAGAACCATCCCGCAGGCCGCTGTCCAGCCGGCGATTAGAATGACGAAATAGGAGATATCTCTGAACGCCAGCACTCCCCTCTGAATGGAATCGAAATGTTCCTGAAAGCTCATCATACTAACCGTATTAACCGCCCCCGCCGGCAGAAAACTCGAAAGATAATTCATAGTCGATGGCATTCCCGCGAATACAAGCACTGCACATGCCACCACCGACAACACAAAGCTAATCACCTGGTTATTTGATATAGCTGAGAAAAAGCATCCGACCGCAAGGAACCCGCCTGCCATCAGAATCGTCGCCAGGTACCCTGCCGCCATAAGTCCCATATCCGGCTTGCCGAGATATCGTACAGTTACCACCATCGGAAAAGTCAACGCTATCGCAACTACAAGGAACAGCCAGGCAGCAAAAAACTTGCCAAGCACCGCCTGCCTTACCGTAATCGGCAGCGTAAAGAGCAATTCAATTGAGCCTGTCTTTTTCTCCTCGGCCCAGAGTCTCATCGCCGCCGCAGGTACAAGAAAGACAAACAGCAGCGGTATATTCGCGAAAAACATCGCCATATCCGCCTGCCGAGCCTCGAAGAAACCATCTTTAAAGGTCAGGTACCCGGAGAAAAACAGGAACACCACCAAAAATACATACGCAAGCGGAGTCGTAAAATACGATTTAAACTCCCTTTTAAAAACAGCCCAAAAACCTTGCATTTTATTTTTCCTTTACGCTACTTTACTGGTCGTTATTTTCCTGAACACTTCATCGAGCGAGCAGTTATATTCTTCTTTCAGTTTCTTCGGCGTCGAATCGGCTAAAATTTTGCCGCGAGCGATTATTATCGCCCTGTCGCATATCGCTTCGACCTCTTCGAGTATGTGTGTCGATATAACAATGCACTTTTCTTTCGCCATTTTATCGATAAGAAGTCGGACTTCCTGCTTTTGATTGGGGTCCAGCCCGTCCGTCGGCTCATCGAGAATTAAGACCGGCGGATTATGAATAATCGCCTGAGCAAGGCCGGCCCTTCTCTTGTAACCTTTCGACAAAGTTTCAATCGTCTGGTGATAAACCGATTCGATATGACAAATCGCAACGGCTTTATCGAGCGATTCTTTGCGTTTTTTGCCGTCGAGACCCCTCGCGTCGCAGACAAAATTCAGGAACGCGCCAACCGTCATCTCGCTGTACGCAGGCACATTCTCGGCAAGGTATCCGACATTCTGGCGAACCTGGATTGGATTTTTGATAATATCGTATCCGCAGATTGAGGCCGTTCCGCTGTCAGGCCGAAGAAAACAGGCCAGCATTCGCATAACGGTGCTCTTGCCCGCCCCGTTTGGCCCGAGGAAGCCGAGCACCTGCCCTTTTTCGACCTCAAACGACACGCCGTCAACCGCGACTATCGGCCCGAACGATTTGCGTAACTCTTTTATCTTTATCATATTAACTCCGCTAATTCTTATAAAAATATACAGATAAATGATTATATAAACCAGAATTATATCGTCAAGTACGCGAAATTTCGTTATTTGGTTCTTTTTGGCCTGAATTTTCTCGTCAGGATCCGTCTTCGCCAAAGGCTTCGCCGAGACCTGCGGGAAATTTAAAACGGCCCCGATGAGATAGCCGAAGCGGCCCCGATGGGATAGTTGCAACATCCCACGGGGTAAACATCTCACCCCGATGAAGTAGTTGCGACACTTCACAGGGCAGGCGGGGTAAACTTCCTTTTGCGAATCCTCAGGAAAGTTCAACACCGCAAAATTACCATGATGCACCTTGGCGGCTTTGTCATAAGCCCTTGCCGCATCTTCCTCATTATCGAAGTATCCCAAATACATACGCCGGTAATTGCAAGTTATAGTTGCCTCCCATTTATTACGTTTTTTATATCTGCGAACACCTTTGTATTTTGAGGAAGTGTTATTTCGTTTTCTGCAATTCCTGTTATTTTCCGCACTGGTAGCGAAACGCAAATTAGATTTGGTATTATTAAGGCCATCACAATCCTTATGGTCAACGATAGTTCCGGACGGAGCGTTCATAATAACTCGGTGCATACGTATAAGATGTTTGCCTTCGAACCGGACAGCATAATCATTTCTCTTGTCTTTTTCGCAACACAGCCAGTCATAACCAGCCAATTTCTGATAATCGTCCGGGTCAACTATTGTATAGCCTCCGCCTATAAGTTTGATTTTTCGAAAGGCAAAGCCGAAATGTTTTTTGCGATAGCGAAGCAGAAAATAAACAACGATGCTTTCGATAAACGTTGGATAGTAGAATGGTAAATAAGCTTTTTGCATAATGATTCGTTTCGTGAAGAGTGAAACGTGAAGCGTGAAGCGCAACTACGAGATACGCTTCACAAGATACGCTTCACTTTGTTGGCTTATGGCCAACATAGCGCCTCCACCCTTACTGGAAACTTGCGCGCTTTTTGCGAAAATTCGTCAAAAATTTTTGCGTTTTTTTCATAACCCCTTGTCAATAAAGGATGCAATTTTTTTCATTTCAGCCAAAAGCGCAGGAAATTAATTGCGCGTTTGGCTGAAAAATTATTGCTTTTTACCTCTTTAAGGCTATAATTTGTCGTAATATGATGAGAAAACTCGAAACAGTGCTTACCATAAAAGACATCCTCGACGAATAAACCGCTTATAAACTCGCATAGGAAAAAGAAAAATGCTAATTATTTTAGACGTTGAAATTTATTGTGTAGAGTATGAAGGAAATATAGGCATATTCCAAAAAGAGGTCGACTCTAATATATCGCCATCATTAGGAATAAAAGTAATTGATAGGACTTTTGAGGGAGAAGCCCGCAAGGTTGAAGAAATTGTAATTAATTTTGAGGAAGATCGATGCTTCATAAAGTTGGAACCTCAGAGAATAGACAAAGAAGAACATTTAAAAATGTACAAGACTATGTATGAACCAAATGGTTGGAAATGGTGTGGTTAATATCAATATAGATGTGTAAAAATAGAAAGGGATAATTATATGCCAAATGATGATTTGAAAGCTATTGTTCAGTTATTAGAAAATTTGCTCATAATCGAATTCTGGCGCGGAGGACTTTCACAAGCGGAGATTGGAAAGCGACTTGGCATGGCAGCAGGTTCTGTTAATAAGATTCTGAAGGGGGTAAACAGAAAAATACTTACAAAGTCTGATAAAGAATAAAATTATGCCTACCAATGTCACTGATGTCCGAGCAAATTTAAATGAGAATATTCTCCATGCGGTAACTGTAATTGGAAAGTCTAAGGATAGAAGAAAAGTATTTGAAGCAATTTATAACGGCAAAAAGAAAATTAAAACTGCTGATGAGATTGCAAAAAAAACTAGACTTAAAAAAATCAGGGTACTGCAGGAAGCAGGCAAACTTCAAGGTAATCAAATCATAAAACAGACAAAAAAAGGTTCGCAAACTGCATACGAAAAAGAAGTAGTATACATTCACCATAAAAAAAGGGTGTTAGCCATACTCGACAGCCCCAAAAAAGCAGCAAAATATCCAACTAAGCAGTCTCCACGCGTTTCAACTAATACATATGTAAATGTTTTACCTGAAAAGAAACCGAAATTTAAATCAATCACGGTAGATGATATTGATTCATTTAGTAAAACAAGAAAAATTAAAAACGTTGATAATTCAATTCGTCTTAATAAAGTACCAGAGAACAAAATAAAAACTGGATTAAAAAAAATATTGGGCGAAACTCACGATTTCAAGGATTGGGGTGGAGAAAAAAATGACCTATATACAAACAAAATAAAGTTCAAGGGAAAACGCATGTTTGCGGCATTTGCGTTAAAGGGTAAGGCCACGAAGGGTACACTTACCCCTAAAATGATGGGGAAAAATGGTGACCAAATCTCTCGTTTGTTTGGAGCTTCCGCACAAATGTTTTTTGTTGTGTATCATGGAAAGGTTGACGAAAGCATCACAGAACAATTAGCGGCATTTGCTATTGCAAAGGCTATTAGCGGCGTTACCATTTATTACTGTGTTATAGATGGTGATGATTTGAACAGATTAGTTCAAGCGTATAGAAAATATTTTAAATTAAGCTAAATTAAAAAATAGAAAGGAATAAATTATGGCAAAAAAGAATACTAAAAACACAATCCAACCAACAATTGAAGGAGATTTAAATACCATCAAAAGGCTTTTAATGGTATTTTTAATTAAAACAGGTGTATCCTTATCGGAGTTATCTCTTGCATTGCAAATGGATCCGGCAAACGTTAGCCGTATGTTACCTATTAGAAAAATAAAAAAATATAAGGATCAGTAAGATGGCAAAAAAAGGAAGTTCTATCAAGAGTGATGGAAAAAAGGATTGGGAACAAGACATTACATATTTGAAAATGTTAATGATTTTGTTGGTAAATAAAATGGGAGTAGAGCAAAAAGATATAGCTAAGGCATTAGGTATTTCAGAAGGTAGATTAAGTCAAATACTAAATCCTAAGAAATATAAAAGTTAATGCTGGCAATAATAGAAATTAGAAATTAGGGACAGTCACCTTTTTTATATTTTAAATTCTCTGCATCCTCTGCGCCTCTGTGGTGAAATTTAATCCGCGTCATCCGCGCAATCCGCGGTTGCTTTTGGTTTATTAAAACATTTTAAAAAACGTTGGGAGCAAGCCTGCCTTATTTACCGCCTTTTAATAGCTTTTTGTCCTGGGGCTGATTAAGATAGTTTTGTCTCGAAACTATTCTTTTTCGCGTCTTGGTTTCAAGGGCTTTGCGAGCATCTCCCGCAATGCCTCCTCCTTCTGCAGCCGCCTGTTTATTTTCAACAAATCCCAGAGCATCGCGTTTTCTGGTTATTTCTGTTGTGGCCGCCTCGCCTAACATAGAAAAAATCAATTCGAGGTCCGTCATATGGTCGCGCAAATTTTCCCGGTCAAGCCCTTTGAGCTTCTTGTATTCGCTCGGCGTTAAACCAAAGGCCGCCTTTGATATTTCGGCGGTGAGGATGGCGTATTCCGATTCTTCTTTAACGTCACGATTCTTCCATTCGTCGGTCAGTTCTTCTCGAACGGCGATGCCTCGCATTCGTTTTTCTATCCAGTTATCGGAATATCCCTTGGCCTTGTATATCGCCCGTGTCCTTTTCGTTGCCAATTCCGGGTCTTCGATTTCCTGGATGCGTTCGTATCCCACCTTTGCCAGCCATCGCTTAAAAGGCTCTGCTTTAGAAGATGGAATTGACTGGATTATGCGAAAAATGCCTTCAGTATTGGCACAATTCACTTTCTGAGGTCCGCCTTCCGTCTCGATAACAAGGGGGGTGGCAATTTGCCCCCACCCTTTGGCCAGTTCACTATCCCGCCTTCGCATATCTTTAATATAGCCGTCCGGCTGCTTTGAATCTGTCAAAGCAGCAACCACATCAACGATAACAAACCACCATTCATCCTTATGAATCGTTTTTTTTATCTCTTTGCCTTTAAAAACCGCTATTTTTGTCGTTTCCATCAGTCAATCTCCATTATTCTCAAACTCTCAATCCCTCTATCGTCTATGATTTTTACTGCCGCCTTTATCTCCTATACCCTAACCTCTATCTCTTTTTCTTCTCAAACTTAAAACATTTTAAAGTATGTCGGTAGCATTCCTGCCTGTTCAAACGCCTCTTTAAGTTCAATAATGCCGAGCATCCAGACAAACCACAATACCTCGAACAAAGTCTTTCTGAAAATCTTCGGCTTTACGGTATAATCTTCCGGCTCGGTAAACAATTTCAGGGACGGGAAAAAAGCAGGTATTGTTTTGCAATAATCGCTGAATGTCTCTTTGTGAATATCAGCCAGTTTCTTCTGCTCTGATTTTATCACCATTGGATAATAAAAAGCAAAGGCAAGAACGATACAGGCGGTTATCGTGAGCGTTTCAGTGGCCAGGCCGATGCCTATCGCCCCTAAGAAGCTGAAAAAATACAGCGGGTTCCTGCACAGCGAATAAGGCCCAGTCGTTATAAGAGTTCCGCTTTTATATCCTGAGATATAAAGCGAGCACCAAAGCCTGCCGACCGTCGCGACACCTATTAAAATAGCTCCCATCATGAACAGAAACGGCCCCACCAGGCCATTTTCCCATCGGCTTTTGGAAATTATTATTAAGACGATAATCGCAACAGCAAAGAATCTGCTCAAAAGGATTCGCTGTTTTCTTACAAAGCTTCTTGCCACTATTTGCACTCCTTGAAATTTATAAGTGTATGATAATACCTATGATTTGTTCGCCTGACAATATCTTTTTATTAACCGCTCACCTGCTCGTCCGCAGACTGCTCACCTGCTCACCTGCTTGCCCCGTTAGATGCGTTAGTTAGCTTCTTGAAGATGCTTTAGCTATCTAACTGGGGTCACCTGCTCTCATTCTGCCGGGTTGACTTTTGTATTTACGAAATAGATAAGGTTTTCGATTTCGGTTTCGAGGTTAAGGTTATGTACCACGATATCGGTGTTATCGCTTTTTAATCTTATCGGCGCGAAGTTAAGTACACCTTTTATGCCTGCCTGTATCAGTCTTTCGAAGACTTCCTGGGCCGCGAAGTCCGGCACCGCGATAATTCCGAACTCTACTTCGTTTGTTTTTACAAACGCGGTAAGTTCATCCATTGGGAATACCGGCGCATCAGCTTTGCGATTGTATTTTGAAGGGTCAATATCGAAGCCGGCAACGATTTTAATTTCACTTTTGATAAAACCGGGGTAGTTAATCATTCCCCGCCCCATATTCCCTACGCCAACGACGATGAATTTCTGAAGTTTATCTTTCCCAAGCACTTTATTCAACTGGGTTAACAACTCATCAATTTGATACCCGCCTCGGCGGTTGCCGGAAATGCCGAAAAGCGAAAAATCTTTCCTGACTTGACTGGCGGTCACTCCTGTGGCATCAGCAAGATTATCCGAAAAAACCTTCAAGAAATTCAAAGATTTCAAACGTAACGCGGCATTCTTGTACCGCGATAATCGTAATATCCTGCTCCTGCTCGACATATATAACCTTTCAGTAAAGTTTTTTCGGATTATCTCTGATTTTTCGGATAATCCCTGCTTTTTGAGATTAATCGCCCTGTATGTGTACCAAAATATGCAAGTTAAAGAAATGATATATCAAACTGTGGTAATTGTCAAGCTTGAAAACGTGATTTTATTCACAAATTTTGCGATAATAAGGCGCAAAGCGGCAGTGAAAAGTGAAAAGTGAAAAGATAGAGACGCACGGCTGTGCGTCTGTACGGGTGTGAAAAATGATGTAAGTTGTGTGTTTACGTTGAAATATTTACCATAACTCCTTATTTTATTTTGAGAAATAAATAGTTATGGCGATTTTTTTCAGCCAAAAGCGCAATTTCTTTTGCCAAACGCGCAAGTTGGGCAAAAAAGAGGATATTTTTTGCCACGGATTTCGAATATTTTGCTCACAAATCGGAAAAAATCGGATTTTTTTAGGTGGTTTTGGGCGTTTTTAGGGTTTTGCGCGCAGTACAATTAGACACAGACAGACACAGACGAAAACACGGACGGACGCTAAGACGAAAATTTTGACGCAGATTTCGCAGATTTCACAGAGGAATTTTAGACACGGATTAACACGGACGGACACGGTTTTTCACCACGAAGAACACGAAGCGACACGAAGGAATCACGAAGCGACACGAAGGAATCACGAAGGATTGCTTTAAGGTGTCCCGAAAATCGGGACTCTAAAAATTCAAAGCTGAACCCTTGCTTGAAGTAAACTTCAGCCGGGTTTGCGCTTTAAATTTTTGCCGGCTGCGCCAACTGCCTTAAAGCAAACAAAAACACAGATTACGCCGATATTTTTAAGCATATAAAAACATTGAGTTTGGGAAGAAGAAAGATATAATCAATAAGGAAAAGGAATAAGTAAAAAAACGGTATTGAGTTTTGGAGAGTTTTAAGTTTTAGAGGGCATATTGAAGAGAGCGAGGGTTACAGATTTTTTATCTCCGTGAAACGGAATTAACATAGAGAGATTATGTCAACACTTTTTGAAAGGAATCAAAAATGAAAACACACAAATGGATTGTTGGGATTATTTTTTCAATTCTTATCTCAATCTCTTCTGCAGCTTTTGCTACAACTTATTATATTGACCCTGACGGCAATGACTCAAATTCCGGCACAAGTTGGGCAACCGCTTTTAAGACTATTAACAAAGGCATCGATACGTCAGCCAATGGAGATACTATTGAAGTTAACGAGGGTACATATTATGAAAACATCGACTTTAACGGTAAAGCAATTACCTTAAGAAGCACTGACCCAAATAATTGGACTATTGTAGAAGAAACAATTATCGACGGCAGTAATTCCACAAGTGTTGTAAAGTTTGGCAATTCAGAAGGTCAAACTTCTGTAATCTCAGGTTTTACCATACAACATGGATATGGAGGTGGAGAAGACTATTATGCGGGCGGCGGAATTTTCTGCTCTGGAAGCAACCCTGAAATCCGTAACTGCGTAATTAAAGATAACGATGCAGATTGTGATGGCGGCGGAGGAATTGCATGCTTTGGTGGGGCTCCAAAGATACACAATTGTATTATTACTCATAATATAACTTATTGTGATGGCAGCGGCATAATGATAGCGAATAGTAAACCTCAAATAACAAATTGCATCATTACGCGAAATTCAAGTGGATATTATAATGGCGGCGGTATTTATTGCAGTGGCGCAGACGCAAATATAATTAATTGTACAATAGCAAATAATTCGACCAGTGTCGGCGGCGGTATATATATTAGTAGCTCAAATCCAAAGATAACAAATTGTATTTTATGGTCGAATACAGGTGGAGAAATTTCAAAATATTCTTCAAGTCCTACTGTAACATATTGCTGTGTTCAGGGCGGTTATACCGGTACAGGCAATATTAGTTCTGACCCGTGTTTTGTGAACGCAGGTATAAATGATTTCCATCTTAGTTCAAATTCACCTTGTATAAATGCAGGCGATCCAAACACGACAGGTTTGGGCGAGATGGATATTGACAATACCGCACGTTATCAAGGCGGCAGATTTGATATGGGAGCCGATGAAAAGATTTATAATGTGCATAACGTTACACAGAATAAATGGTATATGGCAGTTCAGGCCGCAATCGATGAAGCTGCGAGCAACAACGAGATAATCGTTTATCCCGGTACTTATCATGAAGGAGTTAATTTTAACGGCAAGGCAATCACCTTAACCAGTACCGACCCTAATAATTGGAATGTAGTCGAAAACACAATCATAGACGGCAACAACAGCATTAGTTATCCAGTTCTGTTTAGTAACAGTGAAAATGCCAACACTGTATTAAAAGGCTTTACAATCCAACGAGGCAGCTATGGCATATATTGTTATGTCAACACTAGCCCGACAATTAAAAGATGTATTATTAAAAATCATTCTGATAGAGGAATATATTGCGGCGGCAGCTTATGTCATCCGACTATTACCAATAATATAATAAGCGATAATAATAATTATGGAATATGCAGTATTACCGCTATTCCATCGATAAAAAATAATTTAATATATAATCAGAAATATGGAATTTATTTTAATAGTTCAGGCGCAATAGTAATTAGAAACAATACGATAGTAAATAACACCGTCAATGGCATAAAGAAATTGAGCGGCACGGGCGGTTCGTATTCGATAAGCAACTGTATTGTCTGGAATAACAATGATGATTTGCTTAATTGTACTGCAACATATAGCTGTATTCAGGACGGCGACAGCGGAACCGGCAACATCAGTTCCGACCCGTGTTTTGTGAACGCAGGTATAAATGATTTCCATCTTAGTTCAAATTCACCTTGTATAAATGCAGGCGATCCAAACACGACAGGTTTGGGTGAGATGGATATTGACAATACCGCACGTTATCAAGGCGGCAGATTTGATATGGGAGCCGACGAAATTATTTATAGTGTTCATAACGTTACACAGAATAAATGGTATATGGCAGTTCAGGCCGCAATCGATGAAGCTGCGAGCAACAATGAGTTAGTCGTTTATCCCGGCACTTATTATGAAAATATAAACTTTAAAGGCAAAGCAATTACCTTAAGAAGCACTGACCCTAATAATTGGGCTATTGTAGAAACCACAATCATCGATGCCAATAGCTCAGGTATCGCGGTTACAGTAGATGCCAACGCAGTATTAAGAGGCTTTACAATCAAAGGCAGCAATACATACGGTATATACTGCAACAGTGCTACCCCAACAATTGAAAGATGCATTATTAAAAACAACAGCACCGGCGTTTATGCCTCTTCAAGCGGGGCTGTTTTGAAAAATAATAAAATTTTCAGCAATACCAATTCCGGTATTAACTATATAAACAGTTCCACCCCTGACATTAAGAATAACTTGATATATTCCAATAACGCTGGAATAACCTGCGGAAATGGAAGCTCATCCTCGGCAGCAATTACAAACAATACCATTGTTAAAAACACCAATTACGGCATACAAGTTATTTCCGGCGGTTTGGCTCCGACAATTAAAAACTGTATCATTTGGGATAATAGCGATGATTTGGCTGATTGTAATGCAACATATAGCAGTATCCAGGATGGCGACAGCGACACTGGAAATATCAGTAGTTATCCATATTTTTATAATTTTAATGCCAACGATTTTCATCTTACCTGGAATTCGCCATGTATCAACAGAGGCGATGCTAATGGTACATATTCCAATCAAACGGATATTGATGATGAAAACAGAGTTGCCAATGAAAAATATGTAAACTGCCGTGTGGATATTGGGGCAGACGAATTCAATCTACACAATATCAATCTTATAAAGAATCCCGATTTTGAGGATGGAACCGATGCCCAAGGCACGCCGTTGCACTGGCTAAAAGCACAAGTGTATTCAGCCTCGATAGATACCAGTGAAACACACAGCGGAAGTCATTCATGGAAATTTATTGGTAATGTTAACAACTGGAATTTGGGGTTTACAGAGCCGATTCCCGTTACGTTTGGCCATAGTTATAAACTCAACTGCTGGACAAAATGTCAATCTCGTATAAACAGGAGCGATGTTTACTGGTTTGAGTTGGATGCGAATGGTACTGTTTTATCAAACTACGGCTGGGAAATTCAGTCGCCGGGATTAGTACCGTGGACACCTTATGGCGGCCTTAGAGCAATAAGAAATAAGAATACAAAGAATCTTAACGTCACATTTTATAGCCCCGCTGTATGTTCAGGTACGGCATGGTGGGACGATTTTAGTTTGGTTGAAGAAATAGATTATCTGCCGCCATATGGTATTGAAAATAAACCTAACGTGGCAGAGACAGTGAATTTCGGAGGCACAGAAATAAATACTGATTGGATAAACGGTTACTCCGGTTTTTATGCCAGCACAGGTTATCACTGGAATGATATTAATGGAGCAATGGGAACGCCACAGACTGATTCCAATGATGAAAACATTTCCTACCGGACAACTATCGGAGACAGAACTATGGTCATAGAATTTCCGGCTTTCAATGTTGCTCCCAATGACGCAAATGGCCTGCCGTTGACACCTATGCTTTTAGAAATAATGTATAAAGATACGTTCGCGAACGACGGTGCTAATATTGGATCAGGTTTTTCCATAAGATCGAAGATAGGACATATAAACCCAGACCCTAACTATGGAATTACAGATCCCAATGACCGGGATTATTTTATCGCTCATCTCGGCGACTGCAAAGACGGCAAATGGAAATACATCCAATATGCCTTCCAAAAAAGTGATTTTCAGCTTCTGCGGGCAATTGATGGTAAGTTTACCATAAAGATATATTCGCCAGGAGGTTCAGGTGGAATTTCAATCAACTATATCAGCTTAAGGGCAATTTCACAGGCAGACTACGAGGCATTAACAAGAAAACAAAAAGAAATGAGAGGTTTTTACGAAATTGAAATGCCGGCGAACAATCCGAGCAATCCCAGTTATACGGATTCAAACCTGGTGGTTTTTGTTCGTGATATTATGAAGCCTGTCTATCAACACACAAAACCAGATATTAATGAGCCAAACAAAATAAGTACCTTTAGCGCCTGGGGTGAAGTCGAACCTGTGAGTTTTTCCATTTATTCAAAAAATGGAATATCTAATTTAAGTATTACCACATCCAATCTTACTAATGGCAATTCAGTTATTACGAATTCCAATATAACGGCTTACCATGTGATTTATGACGAGAAACGACTCGTCGACTTTTTGTCTATATACAGCTATGCTTTGCTTCCAGACCGTATCGAAGAATTTAATAGCTTATCAGTCGAACCTAATACTTCGGAAAGTATCTGGCTGAAAATTCATATACCACATAAAGATCCTAACCTGGCAGCCGGTTTGTATAAAGGCCAAGTTACTATCAAAAGAAACGGAGAGCCTGATGTACACGTTCCAATCGATGTTAATATTTATAATTTCACACTTGATTCGCCCAAATGTTCCTATCCAGTAGTTATAAACGAGTACCTGTCAAGCAACAAAGAGGTAATGTATGGCGCCGTCGCCGAAACAGGTTTTGATCCGTTTATTAGCTGTGAGGGTTTAATCAGCCGCATTGGTATCAGTGAATATCCGAATAATTCACACAATGTTGTCTTTGATACTAACGATTTTGAAAAGAGTTTCATCAGAGCAATAGCAAAAGGATTTGTAAAAAACACAGTTATGCTTTGGCTGGATGAGTGGTATGCTGTTTATCCAATATACCAGATAGTTACGCACTCAACGCTTAGTATATTCGATGTAAACTTATATGATCATCTTAGCGACCCTGATTTTGCAACTCCATTTGGGAAATTGGTTGAAGAATATATTAAAATGGGCCGCAAATATAATGTTAAATTTATTTTCTTCCTCGTCGATGAACCAAGTAGTAATGCATGTTGGAGAATTATTGCCGACCGTTTGGCCAACATAATTAAAGATTCAAATTATGTGCATCCTGATATCAATGAACCAAATTATGTACCAGAGACTGCAGTAACATATTATACTAATTGTGATGAGAACTGTCCGCATGGTATTTACGACATTAATACACCTGATGGTAATATACCGCCGCTGACCAACTTGGTTGATTATAAGATATGGACGCTCTCAGGCGATCATCAAGGCATAGGCTATAAAAGACATCAAGACCCGAATTATCATGGTCATCTCGGCTATTACACCACCCATTATTCACAAATACGTAATCCAGTGTATAACAGATTTTTACATGGGTTATTTGCCTTTGCAACTGATGCAAAAATCGTTTTTGATTATAAATTTGGTTTTGGGACAAATGATACTTACAATGATTTTGATTCAGACCCAATGGCTGACTTGCCCTCTGTGTCTCCAGATTTTATGTATGCATATCCGACATGGAGCGGGAAATTACTGCCGACAATCGGCGGTATAGAAGGGATTCGTGAGGGCATAAAGGACGCGAAGTATATCGCTACCTTGAAAAATATTCTTGCCACCGCCGATTGGAATGACTCGAACGTAACTGACGCTAACAATTATCTCGCTCAACTCAAATCAGCGATAGACCCGAACCACTATAGTCATTATGTAGGAAGCGCTGATGAACTTGGTTATTACAAGTCGATACTGAAGGACATTTCTGTCCCCCATGATTCCAATGACTATGAGGTGTTTACGCAAATCAGGAAAACGATTGCTGATTATATTATTCTGCTAAAGCGACAATAATAATGCGGCACCTGCCTTTCCCGATAAATGCCGGATTTATCCCTGGCCTTGTCGGGAGAGGCGGGGCTAACCCTGCACCCCTTCGATAAACTCAGGACAGGCAGGTGAAAAATAACGTAAAACGGTAACGGTTGCGATGCTCGTTACGATTTACGTTAAACGGTTACGGGATTACCCCTCATTAACATTCGGGGCTCTGAACCCCCAGTAAAACTGGGGGCTAAACAAAATTGATAATACAATAATTATCTTGTTTTTTAGACCTACATTTGGGAGAATAATCGCCTTGTAAAAAAACATTAATTTTAATTTTTAGGAGTAAAAAGATGAAAGCTAAGTTGTTAAGTGCAATAGTATTAGTAATAGTTCTTGTTGCCAGCAATGGATTTTCAGTGACTCTGGGCAACTGGCAAGGCGCAGCAGCAGGAGACGCTAATCATCCGGCAGGGACAGGAAAATGGAGTGACGCATATTGGAATAAGCCGCCAACCAAACTGCCGCCAGGGCCGGGTTTGGCTGAGCAGGAAATAAAAATCGCCAAGCCTAAATTGGTGTGCACAATAGATAGCAACGCCGGCAATTATATATGCAAACTAAGTTTAGCCGGCGGAACCGATGCCGCCAGCGCACCAAAACTTGAAATAGTAAAAGGCGCATACCTCGGCATAGGCGAGTTTCGCGTCGGGTCCGGCGGCGGTGCATTGACAGGCGCAGCGGGCAGCGTAGTTCAAACCGGAGGAATCGTAAACCTGGGCGACAACCTTATGTTGGGACGAGCCGGCACTAGTGATAATAATCCAAATAACGGAACAGGCTATTACACCATCAGCGGCGGAACTATAACATACTCTGCCACAAATCCAAAAGGCAATCTGTATGTAGGTGGAACCGGCAAATTCGGGCCCTGCGAAGGAACATTCACAGTATCAGGCAAAGGCGCCAATATAAGCTTTAAAAAACTGTACGTCGGAAGCGATGGTAAAAAAAGCGAGGGAACCGGAACGCTCGAATTTAAAATCGATGCCAACGGCGTAAGCCCGATTCGTGCCGCAGAAGGCGTTTTTCTCGATATGGTCGGTGCAGGCTCCACAACTAAGCTGGCAGTTAGCGCTATCGGCGCACCGCCAAAGACAGATATCCTTCTTGTCGATAATCAAGGCGGACCGGTAAGCAATACTTTCGATACGGTCAACGGTAAGCCCGCAGCGGAAGGCGCTGAAGTGGCTGTGAACTGGGCAGGAGCGGGCTACTATTATAAATTGACTTACAAAGGCGGCAGCGGTAACAGTATTGCGATGCAGTTTAACCGCACTGGAGCGCCAGCGGTAATACCAGTCGCGCCTGCGAAACCGGCAGCACCCGTTGCTGCACCTACTGCACCAGCGGCACCTGTTGCGCCAGCGGCACCAGCTGCGCCAGCGGCACCGGCGAAATAAATTTAAAATTTAAGATTTAAAATTTAAGATTGAACTGATGGCTGTGTCATTGATACTATTTGGCGCAGCCATCATACCTTTACGGCTGATAAAAAAATGGGATGATTTTTAAGGAGAGTAAAAATGAAAAAAATAATGGCTCTAATTTTGATTTTGTCAATCGCGGCTGTCGTCGTGGCGGTGGAAAAAATCAAGGAAGCGTCGCCGGCAACAATTCAGCAGAAAAAGGCCGCCGATGCCGCTAATTTGCCACTGACGAAAACTATCGACCTCGGCAATGAGGTAAATATGGTAGTAGTATTTATTCCGGCAGGCGAATTCGAGATGGGCTCACCTATGGAAGAACTCAAAAGGGATTCCGATGAGGCTCAGCATCATATCAAACTGACGAAAGCGTTTTACATCGGCAAGTTTGAAGTGACCCAGATACAATACAGAACCATTATGAGCGAAAATCCGAGCAAGTTCGGCGGGGATAAACTGCCGGTCGAAAATGTCAGCTGGTATGAGGCGATGAGATTTTTGAAAAAGCTGTCGGATAAAACAGGAATGAAATTCAGACTGCCGACAGAAGCGGAATGGGAATACGCATGCAGAGCAGGGACAACAACGGCGTTTAATACGGGAACGACGCTCGATTCGGATGTCGCCAACTACGACGCGGAAAAACCTTACGCGGACGGCATTATCGGCAAATATTTAGACAGGACTTGTGTTGTCGGTTCTTATCCGCCTAACGCATTCGGATTGTATGATATGCACGGCAATGTGTGGGAATGGTGCAATGATATTTACAACGAAGATTATTATAAAGTAACACCGTCCATTGACCCCAAGGGGCCGCAAACAGACGGCGGAGACCGTGTAATCAGAGGCGGAGCGTGGAACGAATACGCATATAAATGCCGGTCAGCGGATAGAAATGATCGCGGACCAAAAGCTAATCAGTCGCATATCGGATTCCGTGTAGTGCTTGAGATTGAAAGTCCGAAGTAAAAGTAAAAGAATTGCAGAGGCAAACAAAATCCCGCATTTAAATAATTTTAGGTGCGGGATTTTACTTTTTCACCGGCGAGAGCTGCACTTAATTCCTCAGTCAGCTTTTCAACAAGTGCTTTTACAGATATGATTTCATCGCATCTGACGGCGTTTGAGCCGGCGAAGGCGAAAGATTCTTCCAACAGTCCATTCGCAGAGTTTGCCAGAACCTTTGCTATGCAATACGGAGCTTTTTCAGGATCACAGGTCCTAAGGCATTTATAACTGCATTTGAAAGGCATAGTCAGGCCCTTCTTGATTTTTTCAACAAATTTGTTGTTTATAACCCTGCCCGGCAAACCGACGGGACTTTTGATAATTGTTATGTCCCCGGGTTTGGCATTTAAATAGGCCTGCTTAAAGTTGGGATGGACATCACATTCATCGGTGCATACAAAACGCGTCGCCATCTGAACGCCTGAAGCGCCCATTTTGAGAAAACGAGCGATATCGGCACCGTCCCAAATTCCGCCTGCCGCAATTACAGGTATTGCAGGTTTGAAAGAATTGGCAACGATAATTACTTCTTCAACTATTTTCTCAACTGAAAGAGCCGTATTCTCCGTGACGCTTTCATAGGAATAGCCCAAATGGCCGCCTGCGTGAACGCCTTCCACAACTACAGCATCGGGAAGTTTATTGAAATGTCCCTGCCATCTTTTGCAAATGATTTGCAATGCCCTGGCTGAAGAGACAATTGGAATCAGTTTAACATCTTTTCCGTTAAGGAACCTTGGCAAATCAAGCGGCAGGCCTGCGCCGGCAATTATCATATCAACATTTTCTTCTACCGCGGTTTCCACGAGATGCTCATAATCAGAAAGAGCAACCATTATGTTGACGCCGATTATGCCCTTGGTAAGACTTCGAGCTTTTCTGATTTCGGTTATTAATGCTTCGCTGTTAAACTTTACTAAATCCCCGCCCTTATAATTTTCGAAATAGCCTATTCCGGTACTGGCAATAACTCCTGCGCAGCCAGTATTGGCAACAGCAGAAGCGAGACTTGCCCCCGATACCCGAATGCCCATTCCGCCTTGAATAATCGGCGGACTAATAGTTAAGTTCCCGATTTTCAAAGCAGGTATGTTGTTGAATCGCATAAATACCTTAATTAAATTAACAAACATCTGTACTATAAGAAATTGCCGTTAATGGTAGGTATTGAAACTCCTATTAACGTCAGGCAATTTTGCTCTTTCAACGCCCGCTATGCAACAATTCCAAATTTTAATACATATTTTGGGCTATATTACGATTATTTTGAGCTATTGACAACAAATATCTTTTTAAAATAAAATATTATATCCGGCCGCATATTTCTTAAAATTATATCCTGCAATAAGTTAGGGTAATTATTCTTCCCGTGGGTCAAAAAAATGCCGGGGTCTGGGGGTTAAAAAATAAAAAAAATATTGCCGTAACGACTTGCGTGTAAAGACATTAAGAAAGTCAGAGGCCTTCCTGCCGTAATAATCGGACTTGATTTGCCGGCGGCAAATACGTATCATACATATTGTTAGAAGCAATGCAAACTGTGTGGTTTGCGGCGGATAACGAAAAAGGCTGAGCGAAAGCTCAAATAATGAAGTAAATGTTACACAAGCACCGTAAAGCCGGAGAAGACGGCGATAGAGAAGAAAAAGTCTCAAGTCGTCATCAGCGGAAAGACGGTGAATAAAAAGAAAAGAAATCTTTACTTAAAAAAAATGAATTGTTTGACAGGCATGGTTATTACTTTAGAAACCAGGAAAGAAAAGAAAGGTCAAAAACAAAAGGTTTTTATCAAACCTTTTAATTGAGATTTTTCGTTTTGCCTAAAAACTCAGAAAAGGATTTCGATTCTTAACATTTCTTCTGCAACACTTAGAGGTTGTGCCCGCGTTACCCGCCAAAAAACTGTAAATAAAACCGTACTTGAAAGGCACTAAAGATGTTTACTCTAACTCTGGCGGAAATCGGCAGCGCACCGATAATCGCAATCTCAGCGGCGATAATCGGAGCAGTATTGACAATCGTCATCAGTAAAATCGTTTCCACAATAAAAACAACCAACCTGAAACAAAATCTGCAAAAGCAGATAGAAAACGCTAAAAAAGAATCTGACGATATTATCAGGATAGCCCGTCTCGAAGCGACTGCGGAAACCTTAAGGAAAAAAGAGGAGTTCACCGCAGAAATCAACCAGGCCAAGGCGGAAGTCCGCGAGGCTGAAAAACGATTAGCCAAGCACGAAGACGCAATCGACAGACAGAATGAACTGCTCGGCCAGCGGGAAAAGGCATTGCAGCAGATGGAAAACAACCTCAAAAACCGCACTCATCAGCTCGATGAGAAAGAAAAGGAAATCTCCGGCATAGTCGCCCAGCAGAAAAATCAGCTTTTGAAAATTTCCGCGATGAACGCCGAAGAAGCCAAACAGCTCCTTCTTAAAAAACTCGAAGATGAATGCGAACAGGAAATGAGTTCCATCATCCAGCGCAAAATGGAAGAGATGCAGGAGGCTGCTGAAGACAAAGGCAGGGAAATTATAAGTTCAGCCATCCAGAGATTCGCCGCCGACCAGACCTGCGAAGTAACGGTCTCGACAATCGATATACCAAGCGACGATATGAAAGGCAGAATCATCGGCAGAGAAGGCAGAAACATCCGCTCATTCGAAAAAGCGACCGGAGTAGATGTCATCGTCGATGACACGCCGGGCGTTATCGTTATCAGCGGATTTAATCCGATAAGAAGAGAAGTCGCCAGACAAGCGATGGAAAAACTTATACAGGACGGCAGGATACATCCGAGCAGAATCGAAGAGCTTGTGGCGCAGACCAAAAAAGATGTCCTGGAAAAAGTTATGCAGGTCGGCAAAGAGGCCTCGGTCGAAGTGGACGTAAGAGGACTTAACAATAAAATCCTTATGGAAATAGGAACGCTGAACTACAGGACGAGCTACGGACAAAACGTTCTGAGACACAGCGTTGAAGTGGCATTCTTGGCGCAGGTAATGGCGGACGAACTCGGGCTTGACGGTTCAATCGCGCGAAGAGCGGGATTCCTGCACGATATCGGCAAGGCGATGGACCATGAAGTAGAAGGCGGGCATCCGGCAATCGGCGCAAATTATCTCAAGAGATTCAACGAGTCGCCGATAGTGCTTAACGCAGTCGCGGCCCATCACGGCGATATCCCAGCAGATAATCCTTACACGCCGCTTGTCGCCGCCGCGGATGCTATCAGCGCTTCAAGGCCGGGCGCCAGACGTGAAACTCTCGAAAGATATATCAAGAGACTCGAAAAACTCGAAGAAATCGCAAATCAGTTCCCCGGCGTCGAAAATTGCTACGCAATTCAGGCCGGTAGGGAAATACGCATAATTGTCAACGCACAGAACGTCGATGACGGCTGTGCGACGAAAATGGCCCGCGATATCGCCAAGAAAATCGAAGAAGAATTGACTTATCCGGGCGAAATAAAGGTTACGCTGCTGCGGGAAGTTCGCTGCATTGAATACGCGAGGTAAACGGAAGTGAAGCGTATCTCGTGAAGCGTATCTCGTATTGCGATTCACGAATGACGAAATAAAAAACGGAAGTTTTGCAAATGAAACTAAATATACTATGTATCGGCGATATAGTCGGAAGGCCGGGGAAAAGAATCGTGGCTGACAACCTCGGCGCAATCATAGAGCAGCATAATATCGACTGCGTCATAGCCAATGCTGAAAATTCGGCAGGCGGCTCAGGCCTTACATACCAGATTTACGACAAGCTCCTGAAATACGGCGTTAATATGATTACGCTGGGCGACCATGTATTCAAAAAGAAAGATATAATCGCGGTTCTGGAGAAAAACGATAACATCGCCCGGCCGGCCAATTTTTCGGCACACGCCGCCGGCAAATGCTTCGCAATATACAAATGCGAGAAAGGCCCTGTCATTGCCGTTGTGCCGCTCATCGGCAGAGTATTTATGAAACCGGCCGACAGCCCTTACGACTGCATCGACGCACTTTTGCCGAAACTCGAACAGCAGGCCGATATTGTCATCGTGGAGATGCACGCGGAAGCGACAAGCGAAAAAGTTTCAATGGGCTATTATCTCGACGGAAGAGTAAGCTGCGTATTCGGAACGCATACACACGTCGTTACGGCTGATGAAAAAATTCTGCCCAAGGGCACCGGATATATAACAGATATTGGAATGACCGGCGCTCATCATTCGGTACTGGGCAGAAAAATCGAATCCGTTTTGAAAAACTTCCGAACAAGAATGCCCTGCCCGTTTGAAATAGCAACGGAGGATTTAAGACTTAACGGCATTATTGTAACCATCGACAGCAATACAAAAAAGGCTGAGAAAATCAGCCGATTCGAGTTCAAGGATGAAAAATCCGACTCAATCAGCTACGACAGCGACGACGGCAAGCCGGATTACAACAGCGATTTTGAGTAAAAAACGTGCAAAAAAGGCAATTTTTAATTTGACTCTTCATTGTTGTCTGGTATAATTCAATCCAGAGTTAAGTTATCGAATAAGAAGAAGATTTTTGAGTTTTTTGGGACTGGAGGAAATGAATGAGGAAGATTCTATGTATTCTGGCTTTGCTTGCATTTTCAAACATCGCCATCGCAAGACCTGCCAACGCTTTCCTCTTAACGGATTCCTCAGGAAACAGAGAAATTACTTTAACTTCCTCAGATACTATCGAATTGCTGGTTTGGTCCAACTATAACCCTACATCGTTTGACCTCAAAATTGAACCTCAGGGTTCATGTATACTTGATCAGCCGACTATTACCGCTACCGGCAGAACTCCGGAAAACGATCACGTCGGGCTAATCGAAACGAATTGGGAGTTTTCATCTAGCGCCGATAGTGGTTACCTCGAAACAGGCATCGCAAGTCCTTTGGCAACAGTAGATTTCCACAGCGATGTTCCCGGAGATATAACGCTAAACTTGTATAGTTTTGATGGTTCAAATTGGATTGGGTCTAATTGTATTGGTATAACAATCCATCAGATTCCAGAACCTATGACCATGGTTTTTCTGGGCCTGGGCGGTTTGATGCTTAGACGCAGGAAATAGCAGATTACAAAAGAAATTTTGAGTACCAGAGTTAATTTATCGAACAAGAAGAAGATTTTTTGGAAGGCCGGAGGAAACTTATGAAGAAGTTAGTAATTATTTGCGCTGTACTGATAATTTCAAACATCGCCATCGCAATCGTACCCAATACTTTTTACATAACTGATTCTTCAGGTCATAATGAGATATCCTCAATGACATCAGATCCTATCGAATTGTCAATTTGGTACTACGGCAGAACTCCTTCGTTCGACCTTAAAATTGAGGCTGTGGGGCTCGGCACACTTGACGATCCGATTATCACGGCGGTCGGCAGAAACTCTGGAAACGATTCCGTTGGACTGATTGAAACGAATTATTGGGAAATTTCTTCCGCCGCCGATAGCGGTACGAACCTGGGCATGGGGGTCGCAAATCCACTGGCAAAAATAGATTTCCAGAGTGGAAGTCCCGGAGACGTAACACTAAACTTGTACAGATATGATGGTCTTGGTTGGGTTCAGTCAAATACTTATAATATGACAATCCACGAAATTCCTGAACCGATAACATTGGTTTTTCTGGGTCTGGGCGGTTTGCTGCTTAGACGCAAAAAATAGCGGATTACAACAGCGAAATAAAACAAATCCGATAAACCATTATAAGTGTCGCATATTCAAGGTCTTATAATAACCGTTAAATCGTTATAATTTTGACATTAGGTCTTGATTTTCTGCATTAATCGTTATACCATATTCTAATAGCCAGCTTATCCTGCAACCCGTAGGAATTGAGTAAGAAATAAAAAAATATAGAGAGAAAAGTAGTAAGAGGTTGGCAATGAGGATAGAGAAGAATTGCCTCGACATCCGCTGGCGGACATCCCCCTGCATCAATCAATTTGATTTCCTTATTTACTGCTTTCCCGCTTTGCCAATGCAGCCGGCAACAGCGAGCAGTTAAAAAAATATATCTTTATTTTAAAAATTAAAAAATGTTTGTAGGAGAATGGAAAATGATGGCAGAATTTAAAAAATTTGTTTTCGTAATTGTTTTAATTGTTTGCGCTATGCTGATTGCCGTTTCGTATGTGTCGGCAGAGGTAACCAAGTGGCAACAGCTTCCTGATTTAACTTCCAGTGGAGTCGACATCCGTCTTGACGACGCTGACGGCGTGACACGGTATGTCGCGGACGATTTCCAGTGCACACAAAGCGGACCGATTACCGATGTGCATTTCTGGGGTTCGTGGAAATGTGACCTGAAATGCCCGATAACCGCTATCCTCGTTTCGTTCTACAGCGACGACGCGAACCAGCCTTACTCCAAGCCAGGCCAGTTACTATGGCAACATAGATATATGACGGGCGAATTTACAGAGACTCTGTATCAGGACCTGACGCCGACATACGAATGGTGGTGGGACCCGTATTTCCATGATGCGAACTCAATGGGCGACCATCAGGTATGGAAATACGATATTAATATCGACCCGAGAATGGCATTCCGCCAGCAAGGCACACCAAGCAACCCTAAGGTTTACTGGCTGGAGCTTCAGGCATGGCTGCCTGATAGCGATAATTACAGATTCGGCTGGAAAACTTCACAAGAACACTGGAACGACAAGGCTGTCTGGGATACCGGCTATTTTCTGACGCCTCGAGCCTGGAAGAAAATACCTTATCCGCCGGGACATCAATATCGCTACTTGCCTCCGGACCAAAATTCACCTGATATGGCGTTTGCGATTACTACCGGTGCGGAACCAAATATGCCGACGGACCCAAATACCAAATTTAAACAACCGCCGGATGAAGGCCCGAATGGCATCGATATCCACTGCGACCGCAAGGACCAGGTACAAAGGACACTGGCTGATGATTTCGTCTGCTTTGAGACCGGCCCGATTACAGATGTTCATCTTTGGGGCTCCTGGAAGGGAGAACCTGCAATGAAAGGTGATGTTAATTCAATTCACCTGAGCATCCACAGTGATATCCCCTCCTGGCAGTATCCATACGGAGGAGATTGGAGTATACCGGGACCTGTTCTGTGGCAGCGAGATATTCAAGTCGGAGACTTTAAAGAAACATTATATAAAACGATGACTTACTATGAAGGCTGGTGGGACGCGTCACTGGGTTACGAAGGTGCATACATACCCAACGGCGACAGACAGATATGGCAGTACGACATTGTGATTCCGCCAAGTGAGGCCTTTATCCAGCAGGGCGAGCCGAACAAACCGGTTATTTACTGGCTTGATGTATACGTACAGCTAAAGTCAACCACACCAAACGCACAGTTCGGCTGGAAGACCTCAACAGGGCACTTTAACGATGCCGCTGTTTACCTCGATCCACAGGACGGTCATTGGAAGCCGATAAGATATCCGGATCAGCATCCGCTGTACGACAAAAATGTTGATATGGCATTCTCAATTACAAACAAAAAAGAATGTATCAAGCCATGGGCTATTGATTATGCCGCTTGGGTGCTCTGGGGCAAGCCAAAGTGCTGGTGCTACAAGAGACAGTGCCGCGGCGATTTTGACGGCGCCAAGGTAGGTGTACAATGGGTACAAGCAAATGACTTGAACGCGCTTATAGCTGCTTATGGTAAAAATCTGACCTGGTTAACTCAAAATCCAAGTTACATTTGCGCAGACTTTGACCACGGAAGGGTCGGCGTTCAGCGAGTTCAGGCTAATGATTTGAACATTCTTATAAGTTACTATGGCAAGAATCAAACAATAGTGACATGCTGCGATTTAGACAACAACGGCATTCTGGTTCCTGCTGATAAGTACTCGTTCTGGACAAATTAAAGTTGGCAAGATAAATGTTCGTTTTTTAAGCCGTGGGCGGTTTTCCGTCCACGGCTTTTTTTATGGTCTCAAACGATTATAAAATCGTCTTTTAGGCTCGACTTTTTCATATAAAAGAGGTATCATATCTGATATATTACTTAGGATAGTAATGTGATTAAGGAGACCAAAAAATGAGGACAGAATTAAAAAAGTATACCTTTGTAATCGTTTCGTTTTTTTTCGCTGCCTTGGTAAATGCCGCAGATTTACAATCAGAAATTTGTCAACCTGCACCTGACGGCCAAAGCTGCAACCAAACCGTTTGTCCGGATTCAAATCAGCAATGCATACCAACAAAAATTCGTGTTAATTATAACGGACAATCGCCAACATATACTGTTCTCGAATGCGAGTGTATGAATGTGCAGACCGACTGTCATATTAATATTAACCCACAATTTGATGTTTATGCCACGGGCACTTGCCCAGACCCGAATTATCAGTGTCAATTAACCGAAACGGATAACGGCAACGGTACGATTGACTATGAATGTAATTGTGCACCTATTCGGGCGGAGCTTACCCTCGGCGATTTACTGGATGAGCAAGCAAGTAATCCCAGCCCGGCAGATGGCGCTACAGATGTCAATCATGCCGGCGTTACTCTGAGCTGGACTGCCGGCTCCGGCGCTTTATCACACGATGTATACTTCGGAACAGCAAATCCGCCAGTAACAATTAAAGGTACCTATACAGCTGCAAGCTGTCCTACCGGCACAATGGTTCAGGGCAGGCTCTACTATTGGCGTATAGACGAAAAGAACGCGGGCGGCACTACGACCGGCAACATCTGGAACTTCAGAGTTGAAGAATGCTACAAGAGTTCAGGTCCTAGTTATTCTGACTGGGTTAACCTTGGCAGACCATCTTGCTGGTGCTTCCAGAGATATTGCCGCGGCGATTTTGACGGTGCCAAGGCAGGTGTACAATTTGTAGGGGCAAATGACTTGAACGCGCTTATAACTGCTTATGGTAAAAATCTGACCTGGATAACTCAGAATCCGCAATATCTTTGCGCAGACTTCGATCACGCAAAGGTCGGCGCTCAGCGAGTTCAGGCTAATGATTTGAACACTCTTATAAGTTACTATGGCAAGAATGCAACATTTGTATCCGTCTGCCCAAGCAGTGCTGTTAATTTCTGGACAAATTAGAATAACTCAAAGGCAATTTCAAAAGCCGTGGGCATATCATCGCTCACGGCTTTTTTATTGAAGAGCCAAACTGCACAACGGCAAGGTTCGCTTGTAACATCTCATAAACAAGCTACTTACAAAAAAAACAATGGATAGTTTTTACTTGCATTTACAAAGACAATTAGTATAATTGTCAATGGAGATTATTTATATTAGGAGATGCGAGATGAAGAAGTTGTTAGTTTTAATGTTAGTTTTGACACTTGCCTCGTTGGTAAATGCTGTACCAATAATGAATCTTGTCTGGAATAGCAACAATACATTTGGCATTGAGGTACCCCTCGGTATGTCAGGCGCACACGATTGGACAGGAGTTTACTTCGTAATTACCGGCGTAGAACCTGATAGTGGTATTCTGTCCCTGGGTGCTAATGCGTCGATTCTTACTTTGTCGAGCGCTAATGAAGGCGATGCCGGTGATACCGGTCTGTTTCCTTACGGTGTTGGCACTTATGGTGAATTCAGGGCTACAAACGTAACCTACGTTGCATCGGGTGGTCTTTATGCAAATGGTTATGTACTTTTACCCGGTGCAACCACCTCGCCTTGCCTGTACACGCTGGATGATAGCATGATAGCGGCTACTTTGGTTGCCGAGATTTTGATTCCAGAGCCAGCAACAATCGCCCTGCTTTGTCTTGGTGGCTTAATGCTTAGACGCAGGAAATAAAACTGTTATTTATGATGTTTTTCAAAGCCGTTAGCTGATAAAGCCTGCGGCTTTTTTTATGGAACAACTCCTAAACTAAACTTATAATCACCGTTTATGAAAGACAGTTTATTTGAAGAGCCGAAAGAGACAAATCCGCCACCCGCTTCGACCGCCCGTCTCGACTCGGCATCGAGCCGAGGCTGGGCCAAGCGAGGCGAGCAGGCGAGAATCTATACTGTAAGCCAAATCACATCTCTTATAAAGGTAAGCCTTGAAGATGCCCTGCCGGGACAGCTTACAATCACAGGCCAAATAAGCGGATTTAAGAGACATTCAAGCGGACACTGCTATTTCGACCTCAAAGATGAAAATGCCATTATCCCCTGCGTGATGTGGGGAAGCGATTTTGCCAAACTGAAATTCAAGCCTGAGAACGGACTGGCAATCCTTGCTAAAGGCCATATAGACGTTTACGCGCCTGCGGGCAAATACCAGTTTTACGCTGAGTCGATGACGCCGGCGGGAGTCGGGGCACTTCAACTTGCATTTGAACAAATGCGAAACCGTCTCGAAGCAGAAGGCCTCTTCAAAGAAGAACACAAAAAGCCCCTGCCGAAATTCCCATTTCGAATAGGCATCCTGACCAGCGAATCAGGCGCGGCATTGCATGATATTGTCGACAGTATCAGAAATCGCTGGCCGGTAGCGAAACTTTTCTTTTACGATGTGCCGGTTCAGGGCGAAGGAGCAGCTGAAAAAATCGCGGCGGCGATAAAAGACGTTAACAAAAGAAATACCTCGCTGAAACTTGACGTGATTATTGTCGGGCGAGGCGGCGGGTCAATGGAAGACCTGTGGGCGTTCAACGAAGAAGCCGTCGCAAGAGCAATATTCAATTCTAAAATTCCTATCATAAGCGCAGTCGGCCACGAAGTCGATTTTACCATAGCTGATTTTGTCGCTGATGCCCGCGCATCGACGCCAACAAAGGCGGGTATGATAGCGGTGCCGGATATTAAAGAAGTTTTACAGCAGATAGATTCCGCTAATAACAGGATAAAGGCAAATGCTGAATCGGCGATAAAATTATCCGCGCAAAGACTAAAGACAATTCTCGCAGCGGCGGTATTCCGTAATCCGCTTATCATAATTCAAAACAGAGGACAAATACTCGATGAGTTTGAAAATAATCTGGCTGAATCGGCTAAATCTTTTGTGCTTAATATCCGCAAACTGCTGCAGATATATTTTGAGAAAATTCTGAAAATCGAGCCTCACCGCCTTATGGCTGATAAGAAAATTTCATTAAATAATCTTCAAAACAGATTAACTCAAAAAACAAGCGGACTTTTAGCTTCTGTCAAACTCCAGATTGAAACACAGGCTGGAAAACTATCGGCTTGCAGTCCAAAAAGCATTCTTAACCGCGGCTACAGCATCGCCAAAAACGCGATTACCGGAAAGGTCGTAATAAGCCCGGCAGATGTAAGTATAGGCGATTTAATAACTACCGAACTTGCGAATGAAAATACAATTGAAAGTAAGGTCACAAAAAAGTAGAATAACGGCTATTATAATCAACTTTAATGAAAGGAATAACAAATTGAGAAAAAAAGCAACTGCTGCAGTTACTTTAAAAATGATTTTGCCGGCGTTGATTTGTATTATTCTGCTGGTTGGACCTGTCAGCCAAGCAAAGATGGGCTGGGAACAGGCTGATAAAATTTTGAGCAGGATTAAAGCCCCAACTTTCCCAAATAAGGATTTCAATATTACCGATTACGGCGCGGTCGGCAACGGCACAACAATCTGCAGCAACGCTATCAATAAAGCGATATCAGCCGCCAATAAAGCCGGCGGCGGCAGAGTCGTTGTTCCGGCGGGCACATTTTTGACCGGCGCGATTTATCTGAAAAGCAATGTCAACCTCTATATATCAGAAGGTGCCGTTGTAAAATTTTCAAACGACCCTAACGCATATCTTCCGGCTGTGTATACACGATGGGAAGGTATTGAGTGTATGAATTATTCGCCGTTAATTTACGCCTTCAAAGAGCAAAATATCGCAATAACCGGCAAAGGAACTCTCGACGGTCAGGGCGCGAACTGGTGGAGCTGGAAAAGAACTCCCAAGCGGCGTGAAGACCGAACAAAGTTGTTCGATCAGGGACGAGACGGAACACCGGTCAAAGAAAGACAATACGGCGGCAAGTCGTTAAGTCCTAATATGATTGAACCTTGCAAATGCAAAAATATTTTGATAGAAGGAATAAAGATAATAAACGGTCCGTTCTGGCATATTCATCCGGTACTTTCACAGAATATCACCGTTAGAAATGTAAGAGTTAACGGCAGCGGTCCCAATAATGACGGTTGCGACCCTGAATCGTGCAAGGATGTTATTATCGAAGGCTGCTATTTCAACACGGGAGACGATTGTATCGCAATAAAGTCGGGCAGAAATAACGACGCAAGACGAGTAAATGTGCCAAGTGAAAATATCATTGTCCGAAACAGTGAAATGAAAGCCGGGCACGCCGGCGTTGCTATCGGCAGCGAGATAACAAGCGGCACCAGAAATGTTTTTGTAGAAAAATGCATAATGGACGACCCGAACCTGGACCATGCAATAAGACTTAAAACTAACTCTGTCCGCGGCGGTTTTATGGAAAACGTCTATGTAAGAAATGTAACAGTCGGCCAGGTAAAAGGGGCCGTGCTTCTGGTTGATTTCTTTTATCAGGATATCGAAAAAGGCAATTACAAACCGATTGCCCGGAATATCAACATGGAAAACGTTACGAGCAAGAAAAGTAAGTACGCATTATACCTGCGAGGCCTTGAAAACGCACCAATTACTGATGTTCGCCTGAAAAATTGTACGTTCGACAATATCAGCGACCCCAACATTTCAGTTATCAGCAACGTCAAGAACCTCGTTTTGGAAAATGTGAAACTTAACGGCAAACTTGTCAGTAATCCTGCCGAGACGAAAACCGAAATCAAGAAATGATGGGAAAACTAATGAGTGATAAAATCAATAATAACGATATAAGCAAATTATCATTCGAGCAGGCGATAAAAAGACTTACTGATATCGTAAGCAAAATTGAAGATGGTCAGATTTCGCTCGAACAGAGTTTAAATCAATACGAACAGGGAATGGAACTTATAAAGCATTGCCGGGACATCCTGCAAAAAGCAGAAAAGAAAATCGAAGAAATATCCAAAGAAAAGGAAAAATAAAAAGAATTATGCGAGCGTGGCGGAACTGGCATACGCGCAAGGCTTAGGACCTTGTGTCTGAAAGGACGTGGAGGTTCGACTCCTCTCGCTCGCAGTTTCTTGCAGGACAAAGAGTTATGAATATTTCACCGTTTCAAAATCCTCTCCACGTCTGCAGAAAATAGTTGATTCCCGAGCAGTAAATAGGTATAAGCGTGTTTTTAGCCTAAAGCGGCAGGAGGTCAATAATTATGGTAAGGTCGGAAAATGATAAGTCAAACAAACAAACTCCTGATAAAAATACTTGCGAAGAAACGAACCTCTATGAAGATGAAGTGAATCTGATAGATTACTTCAGGGTTTTATGGAAACAGAAATACTTTATCCTTTCTGCAACCGTTCTGCCGGTATTATTTGTCGTGACTATCCTTCTTCTTTGGCCCAGAACTTATAAAGTGACTTATGTTTATGATGTCAGAGATGATATAGATGTCCCAAATGATGTACAAAATAAGATAAGCGAGTGGAATCTTAACGAAAAAAATTACCAAGTACTACTTAGTAGATTTTATAGCGAAGAGAATTTAAGTAAGCTGAAGGATAAGTTTCAGAAAAACGAGCTTAAAAAATATGCCGAGCAGTTGAACAGCAGCCATGATGAATTAAAGAAACTTGTAGGATTTGAAATAGTCCCTCCTTTTTTTGATATTTCCAGGCTGAATATTACAAACATAGACCAAATCGACAGAATCAAAAATATAGAGGCATCGTTGCTGAATGTAACAATTACCGGCAAAATGAAAGAAGATATGTACAAGATATCCTCAGTGATACAAGACAATATTGAAAATGGGATGCTGCTATATATGGCTAAGGAGCAGTTATCGTCTTACATAAGAGAATATAATGGCAAATTAGCTGACATTGAACGCAATAAGTTCAGTTTGGAACTTGCTTTGAAAAATAATAATGAAATATTAGCAGAACTAAAAAAAGTAAATGCCGGAATTTCAGATAACAAACAGGACAATATTATACTTCAGTTTAATGTTGGGGAACAAAGTCAATATTTGCCTCTGAGTTATCAGATACAGGCCGCGGAATTTAAAAGAATTGAACTGGAAGAACGCATTAAAACAAATGAAGAAAAATACGAATATTATAAAGAGTTGCTGGATTTGAATAATAGAATTCTCGCTGAACTGAACAATAAGCTGTCTGGCAATTATTCTACCGAACAATTTAAATCGTTTTTGACAGGTTTGACTGCCAGCTATGAAAAACCGCAACTGAAAGACTATTTGAGTTCCTACATTAAGAAAATAGAGAACAGAATATCGGCCAGTAAACCTGTTACAGAAAATCCAAAAATTTACCCTGTCGCCAAGGGAACGATAAAGAAAAGCGGCACTGTGTTTGCGGCGGCATTAGTGATATCAATATTTGCAGCCTTCTTACGGGAAGATTTTTAAAAAAACAGTACACGGATTTCGTAAAAAGGAGATCCCTGGCTCATAAGCGAAGATACAGAGAGAATAGCCGATGAATTGCAACCGACGGGGACGGAGTATAGACAGCAATTGACTGATTTATGATTAAAAAATTATTATCCTCACAGCTTCGCATTAATATGGCTTCGGGAATGGTAACAACCGTGGTAAATATTGCCGTTATGGCGGCAGGTTACCCGATTTATCTGCATTTTCTCGGCTACGAAAAATATGGTGTCTGGCTTATTCTGGCGGTTGTCTTAACCTTTGCTCAATTAGGTGATCTTGGCATAAATCCTGCGATAACGAAGTTGGTAGCAGAGGAATATGGCCGAAAAAACGTGGAGGGGATTCAGTGTTATATTACAACGGCACTAGCAATGCTATGTTTAAGCGGTATTATTGTGCTGGCAACAGTACTGATATTCAAACTGCAAATTATAGCCCTGTTTAAGTTGAGTTCTGAAAATGCAAAACTGGCAGCATGGTTATTGCCATATATTGGAATCTTGAGTATTTATATTTTCATAGTCAATGTATTTAATGCCATGCTTTCCGGTCTTGGCCGAATGGATTTGGCGAACTACATCCAAACCGCCAGTAAAGTAATAGCAGTTGCAGTTGCTACTGTCTTATTGTATTCAGGCAGAGGCATTGAAAGCATGATTGTTTCGAGTGCCGTTTCGTACTTATTCATTCAGGTAGTAAGCATAATTTGTGTTAGAAAAATGATTTCTATTCGTATTTTGCATATATCTAATCTGAATGCTCAATGCGGACAACGCCTTTTGCATTTTGGCGGAGCCGTTTTCGGCAGTTCGCTCATAAGTATGCTGTTGAGTCCTTTCAACAAATTAATGCTTTCGCGATATACAGGGGTTTCTTCCGTTCCAATCTATGAGATTGCTTTTACTGGAAGCATGCAGGTCAGAGGCTTATTTGAAACAGCCCTGCGAGCTTTAATGCCGGAAATCAGTAATATCGGCGCTAATATGACTATTCAGGCAAAAAATAGAATATCGCAATTAAACAGTCGAGCAATGAAACTTATTTTAATATTTGGAATTCCGATTTATGGGGTATTGGCCATATTTGCACCGTTACTTCTTAGAATATGGCTTGGAGGGAAATTTACGGAGACTCTGCCGGGGGCTTTTCGGATTATGTTGCTAGGTACTTTCTTGAGCCTTCTGGGTGTTCCTGCTTATTATACTTTTTGGGGAGTGGGCATGGTTTGGTATTCTACAATCTCTCATGTTATTCTTTCGGGTGTAAACGTACTTGTCGTGGTGTTTATAGTTCTCATATGTCATAGTATATCTGTAGAGAAAGTTTGCTGGGGAGTTCTGACAGCAATAACAGTCTCCACTCTGTATCTGAACTGGCAGAATAGGACTCTTTCGCAAAGGGTGTGTCTGTCTGGTTAAGCAGTGGCAGATGCAATTGTCGTTTTTGCAATTGATGTAATGACAGGTGCCTTGTCCGACCTGTTTTAATTCAGAACTGCGTTGAGACAACGGTCTTGCAACATTTCTCTCGGATATATTGTGATTTCAAACTAAAGAGGCAAGATGGACTCAAATATGTTAACTTGCATGTTTTGTAGAAAAAAAGGAGAGATACTATATAGAAACTTGATAGATGTATTTTGTGGTGTTAAGGGAAAATGGGACATTGCGATATGTCGGCAATGTGGTATTGCTTGGAGACTTTCCTCATCGGATGGTAGTCAGCGATCTAATTTCTATAACGAGTATTATACACATCGCCTGAATACTGAGGACTGGGCTTTTAAGCTTGTTTCGGGTAATACAAACAAAAATATGCCTTTAGGCCAACGTATTCAGTTGGCCCTTTTTTTCAATGATGTTGGACTGTCTGTTACGCATTCTTCCGTAAATCCGGCTATGATTCGCATTCTTGGTAAATCACGTATTGCCCATGAAATCATACGCGGCAGAACGTGCTGGCTTGGTTCCGGAAACGGTAAACTCTTGGACATCGGATGTGGCTCTGGACAGTTCCTTGCTCTGATGAGGCACATAGGATGGGACGTAACAGGGCTTGAGCCGGACACAAAAGCGTGTGAATGTGCTCGAAATAGACTTGGATTGAATGTGTTCGAAGGGACTTGGGATGCCCATACATTTGAGCGTAATACGTTTGATGCAATCACTGGCATTCACGTAATTGAGCATGTTGAAAAACCAATCGATTTCATGAAACAATGTGTTAAGCTGTTACGTCCAGGCGGGCGGATAGTTATTGTTACACCCAACCTCTCCGGGATTGGTCATCGATTATTTCGAGCGTCTTTTCGTGACATTGACTGTCCACGTCATTTGTATTTGTTTTCTCCTTCCTCCTTGAAAGCCGTTGTTGAATGCTCCGGGGGTCGTATTCTAAGACTGTTCACTTCCGCACGGCATGCGAGATGGACATGGGTTGACAGTACGCATATACATTGTTTTGGCTGTTTTCCTAAAAAGGTTGGGAGAATGACAATGTTGTGTGGAATGGTTTTTCAGATATGTGAAAGTTATCTGTTGTCACTGATGCCGTTACTGGGAGATGAATTGATCGCAGAAATAACAAAAGATGACTGACGAGGTGGTAGCATAATATGCCTATGTTGCTTTATTTGTTTTACTTATTATACATGTTATTGCCTTTTAGATTGCAAAAAACAGTAAGTCTGATTGAACTTGTACCACCCGAAACTGCTAAAACGTTTGGAACTATTTTTCCATATCTTGGCGTTTTGGAGTTATGTGCGCTAATGATTGCAGGTGTGCAGTGGATTCGTAGAGGATTCAAGTTGTATAAAAGCGATTATACATTCTTCGTGTACATAGGAATATCAATAAGTTCTATTGCATATGTTTGTTTGCGTCAAGTTTGGGGTGGTCACGTAGAAAACTGGGAATGTGAGATCGTGTTCATTGTCAGACTATGTGCTTTGTACTTTTTATTTATTAGTCTGTCATTATCACGCATCAGTTTGGAAAAGATGCTCTTCCGAGCTTTGACATTTTTATTCGTGGCGTATTTAATATTATATACCTGTGGAATAAGAAATGAGAATATGTTTGGTAACATTTATGATCGTATGAATGCACCAGGATTGGAAGTGACATCTACGGGATATCTGGCTGGTGTACTTATGTGCGGCGGTATATCCTTAGCGAGAGGAAAATGGCGATTTCTGATGGGAAGTGTTGGAATGGTAAGTCTTTTAATTGCTGGTAGTCGGGCAGCATGTACCATATCTGGAGTAGTTATCCTAATTGATATAGTTCTTAGATGTAAAAAAAATCGACTCATTTTTGCTTTAGTTTTTTATATGTTAGTAATATGTGTGGTTGGCGTGCTTGTTTCACAGGGAATGTACCGGGGCATACCACTGTTTAACCGTTTTAATAACGAGGATAATGAAAAGATTGTGCAGACAGACCCTATTGCGGACATGTCTGTGCTCATGCAATACGAACACGCATGGAGAACTAATATTACATTTTGGTCACCTCCTCAGTCTTTGCTGGAGCGGTTACTCGCTTGGCATGTAGGAACAAGTATACTCTTGGAATTGAGGGGGGAGCCAGTAGGCAGTGATTGGGCGGTTCAAAGCCGATTGGTAGAGGCCGGCTTTCCTTCGCATACGCATAGCGTACTATTACAGAGCTTCATCAAATATGGTTTCTTGGCTTTTGTGATATGGATAGTTATCGTTCGCGGTCTTTGGAGTGGCATGAAGACTGGCTCGCCATATATAGGTCCGTTGCTTGTTCTCGTAATGGGAGGTCTAGTTGATTATTGGTTTTTTGTGGATAAAGCAGCATTCGTCTTTTTCGCGTTAATGAAACTGAATGATAAATGGATTCTTGAGTCTCGAAATCTACTTGATACCCGAAATACAGGAAAGTATTAAGGCTTTTGAAATCAGTCTCAGTTATTGTCTTGAACTATATGGAGTATACAGCCACGTTGCGGGCTGTTTTATCAGTTCTTAATCAGACCTATAGGAATCTTGATGTAGTGATTGCTGACAATGGCTCATCAAATGAATCACATAGGATTATCGACAGGACATTCAGAGGGAGCGACAGAGTTTGTGTTTTGAATACAGGGAAAAACCTGGGATATGCGCAAGGCAACAATTTTGCGATCAAGTGGCGATATGAAAGAGGGCCGGTTGATTATTTCCTTGTTCTCAATAGCGATATATGCCTGACCGACCCTACAACAGTGGAACAACTCATAGATTTTGCAGAAACACAAGAGAATCTTGGTGCCTTAGGTCCAAAAGTTGTGTTGCCAAACGGATTTGTGCAAGGCCCCTATTGTCGGCCAAAAATTTGGCTTCTGACACTGCAATATATGTGTCCGTTATTATGGCTTGTTTTACGAACTTTTCGGCAAGAAGTTTTGAAATGCATTACAATGCCAAAGAAGGTTTATAGAACTATAGGGGCCTGTGTATTGCTGAAAGCAAAGCCGTTCGTGGATATTGGCGGTTTCGACGAAAATACGTTTTTGTATGGTGAAGAAGATATTCTTGCCGAGAGATTGCTTGACAAAAAACTATACTTTTACTACCTGCCGTCGGCGAGTGTATTGCATGATCATCATTGTTCATCGACGTCAAATACATCTGTTCAAATTGACAAAATTAAGCTTACTGTAGATAGTATGTCATACTACTTCCGAGAGTATCGTAAATGCAAAAAATGGCAAATATGGCTTTATGCGAAATCTTCTAAAATTTACAAATGCACTTTTGCTTATTTTGTAAACTTGTTTAAAACGGTGGTGACAATATAGAAAATAGACACTCTAAAAAGAGGACGGCCTATGTAATAAGTGCTAAATTTGCGGCTGGATTGCATAAGGAATTTGTTTTGCTGGGAGACAAACTTCAGGAACATGGGTTTACGGTGAAGTACCTACTCTCGAGAAACTATAGATGGATGCACGAGGGTGCCTCCGGCGAAGCTTATTACATGACCAGTTCGTCGAACATTCTGACTATGATGGTAGATTCAGCAAAGTTTTTTCTATGGCAGTGGTTTTTCTTTTATCGGTTATTTAAGAAGGAGCTACCGGCTTTCTTGTGTTTTTACAATGCTCATCCTGTTAATTTTGCGATAGTAAGATTGGCTAAATATTTTTGCCCCGAAGGAATCAGAGCTATTTATCTTCATGAGCCAGCCAAACCAGATAAAGCAGTTTACGGATGGAAGGGCAAGTTCTTGTTCGAAATGGTTGAGTTAAGCCAGAAACTGACTGTAGCCAATTGTACCGATGTCCTTTTACCGTCACCAGTGGCCGTGGAGCTTTTCCGGAAATATTTCTCAACATATCACGGCCGAATTCATCATACTCCTCTTCTTATTCCGGACCGTCCTTACAAAATAGAGCTGAAACGGAAGTATTTTTCGATGGTTGGCCGGTTCAATTTTTCTAAGCGGCTGGATGTTTTGGTCAATGTTGCCAATTACGTAGCAGAGCGAGGAGAAGACTTCCAGTTTCAGGTAGTCACCGCCTCGAATATTGACGAGTACGTGAGGCGGCTAACACCAACTGCCAAAGCGAAAGTGCGGATTACCAATCATAGTAAGATTTCAGATGAGGAAATATCACAGGCGATGGCCCAAAGTTTTGCCGTTCTTTGCCTTCATCCAATGGTAACCCAGAGCGGTGTGGTACCGGTTGCTTTTATGAATGGGACACCGGTAATTGCTCGGTCTTCCCCAGGTTTTACACAGGTTATCAAACACGGTTCAAACGGTTGGCTGGTCGGAGACTGTTTTTCCGTAGATGAACTCATCGGCGCGATGAAGTCCGTGATGAATAATTTCGATAGTTTATCAGCAAATGCAAGACAAACCTATCTTGATTTATTTGCTGGGAGAAACTGGGAAAAGAACTATGCCTGGTTACTTGAATCTCTTACCAAAGTGTGATTCTCGGTTCCACTGAAGGCACACCTGAGATTCTTGCTATGTACCAGAGTAAAATCGCAAAATGTATATTGGAACAGAATAATTTCTATAGGGAATCACACCTATTGTCGTCCGAAAACAAGCAAACAGACGTTAAAACAGAACTTCTTGTTTTATGCCAGTTATTTTATCCTGAGTTGGTTTCGACCGGACAAACATTAACTGAATTATGCGAGGAGTTGGTGGGGCTTGGTGTTGACGTAGAAGTAGTGTGCGGCCCGATGACAGTTATAAACAGAGATAAAAAAGCAGCAAAATGCATCGAGCATAAAGGGATTCGCATAAGACGTGTCTGGGGGACAAGATTTCCCAAACTGCATCTAATAGGAAGAGTAATAAATCAAATAACTTTCGCAATATCAACATTCTTTTATCTACTTTTCCATCATCACAAAAAACCGATACTGGTTTTAACAAATCCGCCTTTTCTCGCCGTTATCTGCGGCATACTGAAGTTATTGAAAATCAGCGGACCCTATATTTATTTAGTATTTGATGTTTATCCGGATACCGCTGTCAGGCTGGGTGTTCTAAAGGAAAACGGGCTATTATCCCGTCTCTGGGAACAGTTTAACACTTTTGTCTTCAAGCATGCATCTGCTATCGTTGTCATCGGACGGTGTATGGAAGAAGTTATAATGAAAAAAATGAAAAATCATAATCTAACCCCAAATGGAAAACTGCATTGTATTAGTATCTGGAGCGATGACAAACTCATCAGGTCTGCTTGGGAGCGAGAAAATCCCTTAAGAAAAAAATGGGGGCTTGAGGATAAGTTTGTTGTTGGCTATTTTGGCAATATGGGACGCTTCCACGATATGGAAACGATTATTAGTGCTGCTGAAATCTTGAAAGATAATAAGGACATATGCTTTTTATTTGTAGGTGAAGGGCATAAAAAACAGGCTACTGTGGAATATGCGGCCAAGCATAATTTACAAAATTGTCAGTTTCATACCTATGTTGACAGGCAAGACCTGGGTTATTTAATGAACTTGGCAGAAATTGGTATTGTTTCTTTACTGGAAGGTCAGGAAGGCTTGTCGGTTCCCTCAAAGGCATTTGGTCTAATGGCTGCCGGAGTACCCCTGGTAGCGGTAATGTCTCCTAAATCAGAGATTGCCAGAATTATAAAAGAGGAAGGTTGTGGTATTGTGGTCAAACCTGGTGAAAAAAAAGTGTTGGCAGATAGTATCTTGCAGCTTTCCAATGCTGATGCTCAGCTAAAGCAGATGGGCACAAATGCGTTAATGGCCATTCAAGAAAAATACAATCTTGACAAAATTTCGAAAAAATATTTTGATTTGATTGAGCAAATCGTATAGATAAAATGCAATTTTTTGGAGAAATTCGGAATGAAACAGGCGTTAGTATGCGGCGCAGGCGGCTTTATTGGCAGCCACCTTGTTAAAAGACTCAAATATGAAGGGTTCTCGGTTCGCGGGGTGGATCTGAAATACCCGGAATTTAGCAAAACAGTCGCAGATGAGTTTGTTATCGGTGATTTGCGTGACCCTATTGTGTGTAGAAATGTAACTGATAGGCCATTTGATGAAGTGTATCAGTTAGCTGCAGATATGGGGGGAGCAGGTTATATTTTTACCGGCGAGCATGACTCTGAAGTGATGCACAACTCGGCGATGATAAATCTAAATATGGTTGATATCTGCAGAGCAATGGGTGTCAAGAAGGTGTTTTATTCATCTTCAGCCTGTATTTACCCAGAGTATAACCAAATAGACCCGGATAACCCCAAGTGTTCGGAGGATTCAGCTTATCCGGCCCAGCCGGACAGTGAATATGGCTGGGAAAAGCTCTTCAGCGAGCGAATGTATCTTTCTTATTACAGAAATCATGGCCTACAGGTGCGTATTGCAAGGCTTCACAACATATTTGGTCCCGAGGGATCATGGAACAATGGGAAAGAAAAAGCTCCTGCCGCATTTTGCAGAAAGGTAGCTGAAACAGAAAATGGGAGAGAAATCCAAATGTGGGGTGATGGTAAACAGACACGCTCATTTCTTTATATAGATGAGTGCCTGGATGGGGTTCGCAGATTAATGGATTCAGATTTTCTGGGGCCTGTTAATATAGGCTCAGAAGAAATGGTGTCGATAAATCAACTTGCCAAAATGATTATGGATATCGCAGGCAAGAAACTTAGAATAAAACATATTAAAGGCCCATTGGGCGTAAGAGGAAGAAACTCTGATAACAGACTTATCTATGAAAAGATCGCATGGAGGCCAATACATCCTTTGCGAGAAGGCTTGGAGAAAACGTATGGTTGGATAGAAAAACAAGTCAGAGAAGCGCGTCAGGTATCTAAATAAGATATTTACCATTTGAAATTAGAAGAGATAAGCATTGTTTGTATTGATTTTCCTTATATTTTTAGACTGTATCCTGATCAATTTTGGTACTCTTGTATCTTTTGGGATTAGGTACGGTTTGTCATTTCCTGAAAGCAATTTTCTGCCATATAAAAGCAGCTTTGTGTTTTTGACGCTGATATATATGGCTACTTTGGCTTTATTCGGAGTTTATAAGAGCAGATTCAGGTCGTCGTGGGAACTGTTCAAAAGAATTTTTTCAGGATTATTCCTTGGAACATTATTGAGCGTAACTTTCGTTTATGTCTTCAGAATCAAATGGGGATCTTTTCCGACAACCGTTTTTATTATTTCCTTTCTTGTCAATATTTTCCTGATTTTTAAGTTTAATCAGCTTGTTCTCAGACTCTGCGGAAGAATAAAAAAGAGAATTTTGGTCATTGGTGAAGGAGACATCGAAGATATTACCATAGGAAAAGCGGATATAAAAAGAATTGGGACGGATGATATTGAAAACATGGCCGAGATTACGGATATAGACGAGATTATTGTCTGCGATATCCCTGAAGAGAGAGGTATGGGATTTATAACCTATCTTGCTCAAAAGTTTAAAATAGATATTATTTTCAGTCCTGCCTGCTATGTGAAACTGCTGCCTGAAAGGATTAATGGAAATAATTTAAGTCATTCATTACTTACTTTTATTAGCAGAAAACGGGATGCTGAGGAAGTTGCGATGAGAATCCTGGACGTTGTGGGCAGTATAGCCATTTTAGCCCTTTCTCTTCCCGTAACTATCCTTGTTGTCATATTGATTAGACTTACTTCCGGCAGACCTGTTCTATACAAACAAGAACGAGTTGGTAAAGACGGCAGGATTTTTACATTGTACAAATTCAGAACTATGATAAATGATGCCGAAAAAGAACTCGGACCCGTTTTGGCCGCAGAAAATGACCCGCGAGTTACAAAAATTGGTCGGTTCTTAAGGGGGACACGCCTTGATGAATTTCCGCAATTAATAAACGTCCTGCTTGGTCAGATGAGTCTGGTCGGGCCAAGGCCTGAACGCTCATATTTTGTAAAACGCCATAAAGCGTTGATGGAAATAAGATTGTCTGTCAGACCCGGACTTACAGGGTTGGCACAGGTAAGAAATGCTTATGATTTACACCCCCAACACAAAATCAAATACGACTATTTATACATCCAGAGACGTTCTTTGTTTTTAAATCTTTATATCCTCGCAAAGACAATTCCGGTCATGCTACTAAAAAAAGGCCAGTAGCGGCTGCAGCCCTGCTATCAGCGAATAACCTTGTAAATCACTAATTTACTGTTCTCCTTTTTATCCACCCATGTCGAATATTTTTCTTCAGTATTTTTGCCAATCTCCGGCTTTTCATCCGCACTTTTAATAATTTTCACAATATAATCGGCCTGCTCAGGAATCTTCTCACTATACTCCAAACCTTCCCGCTGGGCATAAAAAGTTATCCTCTTGTCCTGCACTGCTATCAAATCTGTCGGAGCGGTATTTTTAGCAAGCCACATCGAAGCATCTCTATAACTATATTTCTGCGTGCCGGTAAGTCTAAACAGCTTCGGCAGGCAAATTGCCATTCCAACTATTAGTAAAATAAAAAACCAGCGTCGTATATTTTCTTCTATAGTCAAATCACTCTTGGAAGTTCTCCTACTTAGCCAACTGGCGATTATATGCAAGCCAACCGGTATGTAAAAAATGGTAAATGCAACCAGAACCAATGTGTGTCTCCTGCTAAGAAAATGCCGACAAGACACCTGCCACGATAACATTACAATATTAAGGATAATAAATGCTGCAGCAAAAAATGCTTGCTCCAACGTCTTTGATTGCTTTCGGAAATAATACCAGCAGCCTATCAGCAAGCCCGGGACAAAATAATACATCAACGTCTCGCAGATATTTTTTGTCAGAGTTTTGTCCCCCATAGTTTTGCTTGTGTATATTCCTGCTACGCACATATTCGTGCCGCCGACAGAATCGGTATTATCATTTACGCTCAACATCGCAGGAAGTTGAAACAGGTTCTGTTTGGGAAACACACATCCTTTGAGCTTCATATATGGGGCAGCGACAACAGCAAAACCTGCCGCGAGCAAAATCAAAGCTCTCACCGCTTTGGTTCTTTTCATTTTACCCTCCGGCCTGATAAGGTTAAATAACAGCCACACGCCGCCGTATAAAACCAATTGGCAGCCTTCGGAGCGGACTAAATATCCCAATCCCGCCGCTATTCCCGCCAGACCGAACATCCAGCCCTTGCGGTATTGTGCCCCTAATAACAACAGCAAAAAGCCAGTTGCCAAAAACATGATGTGCGGCCATTCGGTCAGTGCATCACTGCCGTATTCAGCCGAGTCCGGCAGAATGCTCAATATAAGAACGCCCCAGAACGCGGCTTTGCGGCCTGCAAAATAACTTCCCACAAAATATAACATCACAGAGGCAATTACTTTACTCAAAAGCGAAACAGCCTGAGCTGAAATAATCCATCCTTGTATTGATTCTGTATTGTTAAATAATCCCGTCATTTTGTGCATGAGATAAATAAGAAACGGGTATCCGGGGCATACTGGCATGCTGCGCACAGCTTCAACAGGATTATTCACGATTTGCTTTGCACATTCGATGTACAATGTGCCGTCTTTTGAAATCAAAACTGTAGTGGCAATTAAGTACGCACCAATCACAAGAGCAATTGTCACTAAAATTGCTATATGGATAAAATCCTGTCTTTCAACTAATCGACCGGTTTCCCCGCCGACAGTCCCTTCAAACTTTCCAACTTCAGAGGTTTTATTTACCATTTTGTCCTAATTTTAGAGTATACGTCGTTAATGAAAATGGAACAAAAAACATCTCTTACTAAGAGACTATTTTGGCTCCTTCAGCCGATAGCTTACAGCTAAATTCTTCTCTTTCAAGCATTAATTTTCTTTCATATCGCTATATGACATCAAAACACTGAACTTAGGACCTTGTGTTCGAAAGGATGTGGAGGTTCGACTCCTCTAAGGCTCATAGTTTCTTATTTAGCAAAGACTTATATAATGTTAATGTTTTGAAAAAGCCTTTAGGTTAAACCCCCCATCACGTTTTGGACGTATTCCCGGATAGTTTTTTTATACAGAGGACGGTCAAACTTAAGGGCATTAGCACGACATTTTTGCGCATCAAACCTGCCCTTGACTTTTTCAAACAAAGAGACAGCTTCTTTTAATGCCCCCGGAGTTTGCTGGTTGAAGAAAATTCCTGTAGCATCCTCAACTTTAGTTATACCATCCTTCAATCCTATTATGGTTTCCAGCGCTCCGCCTTTGCCAAAAGCTATAACGGGCTTGCCGCAGGCCTGGGCTTCCAGAGGCACAATGCCGAAATCTTCCTCGCCGGGGAAAATCAAAGCGGTACATCTCTGCATATAACCGACAACTTCTCTATCGCCGGCGTTTTCTACAAAAGATATATTATTTGAAGCCAAATTTTTAAGCTTCTGTAATTCAGGACCATTTCCTACGACCAGTAATTTTCGAGTTGTATCGTTAAAAGCTTTAATCGCTATGTCCAGGCGTTTATAAGGAACCAGTGCGGAAACGACAAGAAAATAACCATCATCCTGAGCAGAGACGGCAAAACGTTCGCAATCAACCGGAGGGTAAATTACGACCGAATCGGCGTTATAAGCCTGTTTAATCCGATTTTGAACATTTTTGCTGTTTGCTATGAAATGAGTCACTCTCGCTGCGGTACTTTTGTCATATTTTTTGAGCCAGTCAAGCAGAAAAGCGGCTGGTATTCTCTTTATGAAGTTTAAACTCTTAAGATAATCATTTCGCATATGCCATGCATATCGCATCGGCGTATGGCAATAACATATATGCGGTATATTTTTCGGAACTTTAACATTTTTCGCGACGCAATGGCTGAAACTCAAAACACAATCATAGCCGGTAAAATCAAATTTCTCAATTGCGTGGGAAAATAACGGCAGGTATTGTCTGAATTTATTTATATCGCCGGGAAGTTTCTGAATATATGATGTGTGTATTGTGTGCGATTCGATTGTTTTGGAAACCGAACCAGGAAGATGAACCAAGGTAAATATATCAGCATCTGGATAAATTTCACAAACTATTTCCAGGCAACGTTCGCCCCCCCGCATTCCAGTAAGCCAGTCGCAAACAAAAACTATTTTCATTCGTTTACCATCATACAAGTTTCATCTTAAAGGATAATATACTTGTTGAAAGCCGGTTTGCCAAGTATATTATGCTTGTCTAACAAGACGTTAAAATAAAAGGATTTGTATGAGTGAGTTTCCTTTTGTATCGGTTATAATTCCTACTTACCAGCGCGAACAAGTGTTGCGTAAAACCGTTATGGAAGTACTAAAACAAGATTATCCTAATTTCGAAATTATAATCAGCGACCAAACAGCAAACCATACTGAGGAAGTTAAAAGTTTCCTGGACAGATTGGAAGAACAGGGCAGGATTAAGCATATTTTACTGGATACCCCTAGCATTACCCGAAGCAAAAATGCTGCTATAAGCATAGCAAAAGGAGAAATAGTTTTAATACTTGATGATGATGTACTTATTCCTTCTAATATGTTCATTCACAACCATGTGAAAATGTATAAGGATAACAGCATAGCCGGAACGGCAGGCAAAATTGTAGATAGACTATCTGTACAAGGGGGACACAAAACCAAGGATATTTTAAAAAACATCTGTGGATTTCTTTATGGGATTGTTACGGACCCAACAGGCAGCAAATATAAGGACTATAAAATTAATCACAAATTTATTGGTAAGCTTTTGCCAACAGGAGCCATGATAGTTAATCAGAATATAGATGGTGTTGCATATGTTGAGGTTTTTGCGGGGGCTAACACATCTTTTAGAAAAGATGTCTTGGAACAAGTAGGTCTATTTGATAAAGAGTTCAGAGGCAACGCTCACAGAGAAGAAAGCGATTTGTCGGTAAGAATCATAAGGAGTGGATATAAAATCATTTATACGAGTGAAGCCGAAGTATTCCATTTAGTGTCTCCCCATGGAGGAAGCCGTAACAAGATAGGTCTGGAGTGGTATAACGATTACTTTTTTAATAACGCTTTTTTCTTTTATAAACATTTTCATTGGGCATTAACTCCATTTTTATTTCTTCATTTACTTTTGGAGATTGCAAAAGCATTCAAAGAGTTTAGATTAGCTGCGTTGAGAGGTTTTATATATTCGATTAAAGAAGGTTACATGAAAGCAAAAGAAAAAAGACAAAATACTAAATTCTAAGAACTGTTTACAAATTGGAGTAGATTATGATTGACCGTTCTCTGAACTATGGTAGACATCTTATTAAACGTTATCTACAAAAGTCAATGCCCTATAAATGTGTCCTTGATATTGGTGCAGGAGGAGGCAATGACTTGATGATCGCGAGACAAGTCAATGGTACCGCCAAGCTTTTTGCTGTAGAGATAGATGATAAAAACATCACTAAGCTTAAATCACTCGGAACGGAAGTATATGTCGCTAACATCGAGCGCGATGATATCCCATTCCGTAATGAAACTATGGATGTGGTCATAGCTAATCGAATACTGGAGCACAACAAAGAAGTATTCTGGATATTTCATGAAATTACGCGTGTACTTCCTGTAGGCGGGAAACTGATTTTGGGAGTCCCAAACCTGGCGTCTTTGTACAATCGACTTTTATTGCTACTGGGGCGTCAACCGTCCTCCACCAAGACAGCTTCTGCTCACATTCGAGGTTTTACCAAACACGATGTAATGCATTTTCTAAACGAGTGTTTTCCAGGTGGTTACCAATTACGTGGATTTGGCGGCAGCAACTTTTACCCATTTCCACCTATTCTTGCTAAACCATTAGCTAAACTCTTTCCTAACGCGTCTTGGAGTATTTTCTTGATGCTTGAGAAAGTCCAAAACTATGATCAGCAGTTCCTGGAATACCCAATACAACATCAATTGGAAACGAACTTTTGGATTGGTCAGGCTGTTCACGAAAAGGGGAAAAATGAAAATAGCATTCGTTTGTGACCGGCTGACCGGCATGAGGGGTGGAGAGAGATGTCTTGAGACTGTTTGTGAGTTTTATCCGGATGCTGGTACCAAACATCTCTTGTCACTGTTAAAACGTGAAAAGTTTATTACAAAGACACGCTCAATATTACCATAGGATTATTTGAAACTCGTATCTCAGACAGAGGGCTTAATCAGTACGTAGTCTTTCCATCTCAAGAGAGAGCAAATGAGGTGAAAGGGCTCGCAGTTTTTTATTGACTAAAGCAATTCCTGATTTTAGTATAAATCGCCGCGTTAACCGAACTATAATGAGAGAAATAGGTTATGGAATTAAGTTTAAACAAAGCCGGCTTTGAGCGAATACCAAGCTGGTTAATCTTTGCCGGAATTTTTGTAATAGCCTTGTCTTACGCCGCATATACAAATCACACATGGGAAGATTATTACATCACCTACCGTGTCAGTAAAAATCTCGCGACAGGTCACGGCTTAGTATATACCATAGGAGAAAAAGTACACGCCTTTACGTCTCCTCTTAACGTATTGATTCCTGCGGCTCTAATCGTCGTTACAGGTAATACCTCAGACGAACTTGTTTTATGGCTTTTTCGCATCCTGTGCTGCTCGCTGCTCGGCATAGCGGCGGTTTTGCTGTTTCAAATCGCCCGGAAAAATTTCTCATCCTTACTGCCAGCTGCCGTTTTAATCGGTATGTTTGGAATGGACGCCAAGATTATAGATTTCAGCATCAATGGCCAGGAAATAGCCCTTATGATGCTTTTCCTTGCCCTTACACTTAACGCTCTTACGGTGCGTTCGCGGTGGACGGTTCTGAAATTAGGATTGGCATGGGCCGGACTGATGTGGACAAGACCCGACGGCTTTATCTATATCGCAGCATTATCTACCGGCTTTTTGCTGTTTAACGGACATCGGACAATAGCCGAGTCCCGGACAGAGCTGTTCAAAATCTTATTATACGCCGGCATCATCGCGGGCGTTTTATATTTACCCTGGTTTTTATGGGCGTGGCAATACTACGGCTCTCCAGTTCCTCATACCATTATCGCAAAGGGGTATGGCTCTGCCGTACTTTCGGTTGGACCCGGTGCCCTACTTTTAGCTTTTCTTACCTTTCCGCTTCATTTACTTATGGGCGGCATGTCCATAGACATGACATTTATGCCGACATATTTCTCTTTTGGCGGATGGCATTATGTAGTATCTGTTTACAGCGTATATTTGTCATATATATGCGCACTTTATTGGTGTCTTCCCTTCGGCCGTCCGCAGGCGCGTGCCGTTTCGTTTGCTTTTATGATTGTTAATCTTTACCTTTCCTGTATCGCCGCATATGTCGCCCCATGGTATATTCCCGGCTGCACTATCCTGGCTATTTTTGTTCTGGCCAATACCATACAGCAGGGCTTGAATCTCACGTCTTTGTTGAAAGACAAGGAAGATAAAAACTTCCTGCGTTCGATGAGATTTATTCGTGTATTGGTGGCATCCGCTTTGGTTATAACCTTATTGATAACGCTATGTGCGGCTTATCAATTACGTATCCAGCAGCGGGAGATAGAGGATGGAAATCGTAAAAAAATCGGCTTGTGGCTGCGGCAAAACGCGGCTTCTGCCGCAGATACTGTTTTTCTGGAACCTCTCGGATACATCGGCTTTTTCTCACAATTAAAAATGCTTGACTATCCCGGCTTATGTGCGCCGGAGGTAGTCGCCGCCCGGAAAAAATTGCAATCAGACGACTGGGCAAAAATAATCGCGGAATTGCGTCCCGATTGGCTGGTGCTAAGATCAAAAGAGGTTGACCAAATTCAGCAGACAGATTCTCTTTTACTGACCCAACAATATTCCATAGCCCAATCATTTGATGTGTCCGAACACATCAAATCATATCGCTGGCTGCCGGGCCGTGAATATTTGGAGGTAGATCAAACTTTTATCGTGTTCAAGCTCAATAAAAACAACACATCAGTAAAATAGACAACAACGATTTATCATCGCAAAGAAACTTACGGCCTTTTGTCCAAAAGTATGTAAAGACTCGATTGTTTTCGTTTATATTTACTTGCACAGCAAGGACTTATGACAATATCAACTTTCGATTCCAGATTCCACGCCGGAAATTTAGCCTTTACTTTTTGTCCAGAATAGCTTTTAATTATGTTTTTCAGGAATAACAAATTCCTAAAATGGAAAAATAATCTTTGTAGAAAGCCGCATCCTATGGAAAAATTTTCTTACGATATATGTGTAATCGGAGGCCTTGGTCATATCGGTTTGCCGCTGGGCATATCATTCGCCAAAACAGGGAAAAAAGTAATACTTTACGATATAAACCAGAATGCAATTGATATGGTGTCAAAAGGCATAACTCCCTTTTTGGAGGTCGGAGCGGAAAAGCCACTCCAGGAAACAATCAACAAAACTTTATTTATCAGCTCTGATAAAAATGTAATATCTCAGAGCCATTTTGTTATCCTGACAATAGGAACACCGATAGACGAACATCTTAATCCGCAGTTTACTCTTTTTAAAAAAATTTTTGAAGAAATAATCTCTCTGCTGAACGACAGCCAGCACATAATTATAAGAAGCACTGTTTACCCGGGCACGACTGAAAAAGTTCAGGAATTGCTGAGACAAAACGGCAAAAAAACCCGTGTCTCTTTCTGCCCCGAAAGAATAGCCGAGGGCAAAGCGATGGAGGAGCTTAGGAGCCTGCCGCAGATAATCGCATCCTTAGATGATGAGTCCATCGGTGAGGCAAGCAAATTATTCCTGTCTCTTACAAACCAAACTATACCGTTGAAACCCATCGAGGCCGAGCTGGCAAAACTCTACACAAATGTATGGAGATATCTGCAATTTGCCATCTCTAACCAGTTTTATCAGATTGCAACCCAGAATAATCTGGATTTCTATAAAATATATGACGCTGTAACCAATAATTATCCGCGAACCAAAGGTTTTGCAAAGGCCGGTTTCGCAGCCGGGCCTTGCTTGTTCAAGGATACTATGCAGCTTGCGGCATTTGCAAATAATAATTTCTTCCTCGGTCACTCCGCAATGCTGATAAATGAGGGGCTTCCCAATTTCATCATCCAAAAATTGAAAGAAAAGAATGACCTCAAAACAAAAACCGTCGGCATACTCGGTATGGCCTTCAAGGGCGATAGCGACGACTGTCGCGAATCCCTCTCGTACAAATTAAAAAAAGCTCTTACCATCGAGGTAAAACAGGTTCTCTGCTCGGACCCGTTAGTAAAAGATGACAGGCTTGTGCCTGCAGATGTACTTATAAAAAAATCTGATATTATTATTATCGGAGCGCCGCACTCGGAATATAAAAAACTCAAACTCGACTTCAAATCAAAAAAGATTGTCGATATGTGGAATTTCTTCGGCCTTGGAGGTGTATTCTAAATGAAAATCCTCGTTACAGGTTCGGCAGGATTCATAGGCGGATATCTCGTAGAAGAGCTTCTTGAACATGGATACGATATTGTCGGAATCGACAATTATTCAAAATACGGCAAAGTTGTGAAAAGCTACGACAACCATCCCCGCTACAGTTTTGTGGAAGGCGACGCGAAAGATGTCAAGTTGATGAAAGAACTAATAGCTGACTGCGACCAGGTTGTCGGGCTTGCCGCGATTATCGGCGGCATAACGCTTTTCCACGAACTGGCGTACGACCTTTTTGCGGAAAACGAAAGAATCCTCGCATCGACCTTCGACGCGGCAATATGGGCTTTCAAAAACAAAAAAATGAAAAAAATAAACGTGGTGTCTTCCTCAATGGTATTCGAAAGCACACAGGTTTTCCCCACTCCTGAGGGAGAGCAGTTAAAATGTCCCCCGCCACTGTCAACATACGGTTTTCAGAAATTGGCCTGTGAATACTTTGCCAAAGGCGCTTTCGAGCAATATAAACTGCCATACACTATAATAAGGCCTTTTAACGCGATAGGCACAGGAGAGAAAAAAGCGCTGGTGGAAAAAGAGATATTTTCCGGCAATATTAAACTGGCGATGAGCCACGTTGTTCCGGACCTTGTGCAGAAGGTATTAAAAGGTCAGGACCCCCTTCATCTCCTCGGCAAAGGCAACCAGATTCGTCATTACACTTATGCCGGCGACCTCGCAACCGGTATTCGTATCTGTATCGAAAATAAAAAGGCAATCAACGACGACTTTAATATTTCGACTCCTGTTTCAACTACCGTAATGGAACTGGCTCAAGTAATATGGAAGAAAATAAACGGCAGCAAGCCTTTCAGATACGTAAGCGATAAGCCTTTTGAATACGATGTTCAGAAAAGAATTCCTTCGATTGAAAAAAGCGAAAAAATTCTCAATATCGAATGCAAAACGACATTGGACCAGTCGCTCGATGAGATTATCCCGTGGATAAAACAGCAGATTGAATTGGGAGGTTTCTAAATTGCAGCAGCCTCTGGGGATTATAATCCCTGTTTATAATGAGGGAGCTAACATAGAAGCCACGCTTCTTGCCATCGAACAAAAAGTACATACTCCCCATAAGACTTATATTGTTTACGACTTTGACGAGGACAACACACTGCCTGCCGCAAAAAAAATGCAGGAAAAAGGTCTGCCCATAGAGCTGTTGAAAAATCCGGCACGAGGTGTGGCAAATGCCATCAAAACGGGGCTTAGAAAAGCTCCTAATGATTATCTGCTTGTAACAATGGCGGATTTGTCGGACGATTACTCCATAACAGACCAGATGTGCAAATTAATGTCACAGGGTTATGACCTTATTTGCGGCTCAAGATATATGAAAGGCGGCAAACAGATTGGGGGCCCGTTTTTCAAAAAACTGCTCTCCCGAATCGCAGGGGTCAGCCTTAAATATATTACCAGCCTGCCCGTTCACGATGCAACGAACAGCTTTAAGCTCTATAGAAAATCTATGGTGGATAAGATTGACATCGAGAGCGAAAATGGATTTGAAATAGGAATGGAAATAGTCGTCAAAGCTCATTTTGCAGGATACAAAGTTACCGAATTGCCGTGTATATGGACCGACCGGCAGGCCGGCCAGTCAAGATTTAGAATTTTAAAATGGATGCCGAAATATCTCAGGTGGTATTTTTACGCTTTGAACAAAAATTTTCGTAATAAATTTTGATTTGCTGGGAAAAAATGGATTCAAACCATACACTTTCGGCGATAATGAAAAAAGTTATTGTTCCCATTGCGATTATTCTGCCGCTCATCCTGGTATTCTTTTTTGTATGCAAATTCGGCGTTACAATTCCTTATTGGGACCAGTGGGAGCTTGTTCCCCTGCTTGAAAAAATACATAACCATACTCTTACCCTTGCTGATGTTTGGGCTCAACACAACGAACATCGGATATTCTTTCCTGAGATGGTAATGCTGATCCTTGCCCGCCTGTCAGGCTGGAATATTTTTCTTGAACTATGCACAAGTATGCTGCTGGCGACTTTTACCTTTCTGTTTCTTCTATCAATTCTTGGCAGCACCTCGAAAACAACATCACCCTGGCTGAAGATTTTCCTTTCTCTGATGATATTTTCTATGGTTCAGTACGAAAACTGGGGATGGGGCTGGCAGATTCAAGTTTTTATGTCTGTACTCGGGCTTGTTATCGCAATATGGGCCGCAAATAAATGGCAGGGTAAAACTGTCGGCCTGATTATCGCAATATCAGGTGCCGTATTGTCCAGCTATTCTTTCAATACCGGCCTGGCAAGCTGGCCTGCCGTACTCTTTGTGATGCTGCTGCAGAAAAAATGGAAACTAAAACATATTATAATATGGACCTTCGCCTGCATTGCTACCATTCTGCTCTACTATTACGAATACGCAAACCCCACCGAGCACCCTTCCGTACTGTTATTCCTCAGTTATCCATTAATTTACATCAGGTATGTATTAACATATCTGGGAGCATCTCTCGGCTGGACTTATCCCATCTCTTTGGCGGTTACGATAATTTCGCTGGTTCTGATATCGCTGGCAATTTTCAATCTCTGGCGATTCGACAAACAAAAACTAAGCGATATGGCACCCTGGATAGCAATGGCACTATACGCCTGCATGGCTGCCTGTGCAACCGGCGTAGGAAGAATCGGCTTCAGCTGGGAACAGGCGTTCTCAAGCAGATATACTACAATCTCACTCCTTCTGCCGCTCTCCGCAGGCGTTTTGCTGCAGCATTCGATAAGATTTTATCCCGATATGAAAAACAAGTTTCTAAAAAGTTTATTTCTTATGGTCATTATATTCATATTTATCATATTATACACCAATAGTTATCGCAGTGGGCTGGAAAGAATGAAGGTAAAATCTATATATGTCAACGCTTCAGCTTTTTGCCTGACTCATCCTGACACCGCAGACGAATATTTCCTCAACAGATTGTACCCTCGTTCCTATGTTGTCAGGCCGAGAATTAAAACCCTGTCTGAACTGGGCATAAAATTTAAAACCGGCGAGTAAAAACCTGAAAATATAAGTCTTTCGAGAATCTCTGTGAAAAACCTAAGAAAAAAAGTAACGCTGGGCGTGAAACAAGCAGGCTATATTAACTTTTTAACAGACCCCGACAATAAAAAGCTGCCATATTTGCAACTCGTGTTGCTGATTTGCGTAATTATACTGTCATTCCCTTCTTTAATTATCCATACATATGGCGTTGACTTGTCATGGTATATAGGTTTGCACAGGGCGGCCCATGAGGGGTTGATTTACGGCAGGGATATCGTATTTACTTATGGGCCATTAGGGTTTCTTACCGTACCTTTGGTTCTCTATAAGAATCTATGGATATACTCCGCTTTATACACACTGGCAATATATGCACTAACTTTATTTGGCTGTTCATTATATCTCAGAAAAATGAACGCTAATCTGATAAAAACGGTTATTCTCGCTATCATTTTCACCCTTGTCTGCAGGAGTTTTTTACCAGGTCGCGATTTTGAATTGCTGTTTTGCGTTTTCGTTTTCAGTGTTCTATATACTCTTGGCAAAAGAAGTCTGATTCCATTATTAGGTTTGGCGTTCTTTTACAGCATACTGCCATTTACCAAATTTTCTGCCGCGATGGCGGGCGGCATTACCGGCGTAGTCTTTTCCTGCATCTTAATCCGGAACAAAAGAAGTAAAGAAGCCGTTATTTTTCTGGTTGCATGTTTAATTTCATTCGGCGTCCTCGGCTTGCTGCTGCTTGGGTCGCTTAAAGCAATTTTTGTATATCTATACAACTGCTGGCAAGTCTCAAGCGGCTTTAACGATGCGATGGGACTCGACGGCAGCAAAACGGATATTGGGCTGGCGGTATTTGCGTGGGTTTTATATATATGTCTATTCTGCTATTGCGCGATTAAGAAAAAACGGCAGGACTTATCCTATCTCGCTCTCGGTTTTGGCGTGCTATTTTTAAGTTTTAAGCAGGGATTTGTAAGACATGACCTTCATGTACTTCATTTCTATTGTATGTGGCTGATGGTGCTTGGATTGTACATCCTGAAGCCTTTCATTGATGCCAAAATAATCAGATACGCTGTCTTGCTGTTCGTTTTCATAATGCTTTTCCAATACTGCGGAAAAATATTTTCGTTTCGGAATTCATATATATGCAGCAGCGCCGCAGATAAAATAAAAAACCTGCAGCTCAGTTCTAATCTCTTCAGGGGCATCGGTGTAGAGGAACAAGCGGCAGCATTGAAAACATGGCTGGTGCAATATTATCATTTAAAAACTGAAACAGTCGAAATGCTTTCGAATCATACAATGGACGTTTTTCCGTACGATATAGCGATTGCCGAGGCGTATGGGCTTAAATGGCATCCCAGGCCGGTCTTTCAGTCCTATTCGGCATATACCGAATATCTCGATTTGCTTAACGCAAAATATATTTCATCGGACTCAGGACCCGAATACATACTTTATGCCCCGAATACAATCGACGGCAGATATGCGATTTTCGACGAGCCTGCAACATTTAGAACGCTTCTGCAAAAATACGAGATATGCGCACAGGATGGCGATTTCGTTGTGCTGCGGAAAAACCCTTCTGCTAATACCGGCACAGAAGAATATATAAGTACAAAAACCGTGAATTTCGACCAAATAATTCCGTTGCCTCAGGTCGGCGATGGGCTGCTTTTCGCAAAAATTCGTATTGAACACAATCTGCCGGGACTTGTACGAAAGTTCATGTTTAAACCTCCAAATGTTTACATCGCGTTTCTTAACAAAGAGGAACTTATGGACGGAAGACCGAGGCGGTTAGTTTTTTCCAACGCGATGAATGGTCTGTTTGTCTCTCAATATGTCGCGGACCAAAATGATTTATTGAGAATATGGAAAGGCGATATCAAGAAAAATTTAACCGGTATAGCGTTATGGACGGAACATCCTGCTTTCTTCAAAGATAAAATAACAGTGCAATTTTTCAAAATACCAGCAAAAAAGTAATTTCTTTGTTAATTTTCACTTTTCCCCATAAGCTCTCCTAATTCCGGCGCTCTTAGCAACCATAAAACAGATATAAACACTACCGCCCCCGCAGGTACACATACCCCCAAAATAATCAGGTTATTAATATCCTTCATATACCATTCCAAAGAATATACAACCACGGCCATTACGGCGCAGGCGACTACCGCCCGAATTAAACTGGCAGCGATTTTTCGCCCGCCAATAAGTCCGAGCCGTTTGCGCAATATATAAATCAGAATCATCGTATTCATCGCGAATGTAATCGACGTCGAAAGCCCAAATGCTCCCGGTCCCATTCCCGGCAGCCATATAAGCGCCAGCAGCAAAATTAAATTCACAACAGCCAGGATGCACGAAACTTTAAGAGGTGTTTTAGTGTCTTTGCAGGCATAAAACGCCCTTGCGAGAATTTGATAACTGCAATACGCCCACATACCAAGCACATACATCTTCAATACAAACGCGGCCTGCATAGCATCGGCCACAGAAAACCTGCGCCGGGCGTAAATCATCATAATCGGTTCGGCAAGTATGAAAAGGCCGACACCCGTTGCCAGACCCTCCATCAGCGAAAGACGAATTGCACGGTTAATGCTGTCGCGAAGGTTCGGGATATCGCCGCGGGAAGCGTATCGGCTCAGCAGCGGAAATACCGCAACGCCAAGCGAGATTGCAAGTACACCCATCGGAAATTGATAAAACGCACGGGCAACACCGACTCGCACAATAACCCCTTCTCTCAACGGGCAGGGTATCGACCAGCCGAAAATATTAATTGCAGACGACAGTTTTGTTAAGGTAAGATTCCACGCGATAATATCCTGGAAAACTTCTGAAAACTGCAGGAAGCCAAGCCCCATAAGCATCGGCATAAGAAGCTGGATTATGGGCTTGATTCCGGGTTCTACCGGCTTAAGTCGAGGGCGAAGGTAAAGGCCGCCTTTTTTCAACAGCCACAGCACCGCGGCAAGCTGCACTACGCCGGCAACAACAACACTGAACGACACCATAACAAGCTGATGGAGGTTTTCCTTGAGATATGGCGCCAGCCACCAGGTTGCGACAATTCCAAAAATATTAAATATAATCGGCGCCGCCGCTGGAAATACAAAATGGCCTTTTGAGTTAAGAGCCGCCGAACAGAGCGCAAGCAGGCAAACAGTGAACATATAAGGATACATAATTATCGCAAGGAGCATCAGAAACTCCCTGTCTTTGGGGCCGGGCACAAGCGAATATAAAAAGAACCCCAGCTCGCCGATAACCAACAGAACCGCCAGGAAGACAGTAAGTATGGCAAATGCGTTTGCAAGCAGAAGGCGGGCCTTTTCAGCTCCTTCTTTTTCATTCACATCGGTAAAAACCGGCACAAACGCCGAGGCAAGAGCGCCTTCGCCGAACAGCCGTCTGAAAAGATTGGGGATTTTAAACGCCAGACCAAAGGCGTCGTTGTAGCGGGTCGTACCGAGCGAGGCAACTCCCATATCCCGGAAAAGACCGAATATGCGCGAAATCAGGGTGATAACCGCCACTACTTTTGCGGCGTTAAAAAAGTGCTCGCGTTCCTTATGTTCGCTTTGGGCTTTTGAGTCCATAGGGGTGAATTATAATTTACAACCTGCCGTAACTCCAGGCAAAAACATCAGGAAAAACATTCTACTGGGAGGTTTTGCGGACAGCGCGGCGGCGGTCTTCTTCTTTCAGGAAACGCTTGCGGATTCGAATTGAATTGGGGCAAATTTCAACAAGCTCGTCGGACTGTATGTACTCCATCGACAACTCAAGACTCATTTTTCGTGCAGCCTTGACTCGTGCGGCCTCATCTTTGCCGGACGCTCGCATATTGCTCATCTGTTTTAGTTTTACCGGATTTACAGGTATGTCATTATCTTTGCAGTGTTCGCCGACTACCTGACCATCATAAACCGTTTCGCCGGGCTCGACAAAAAAAGTACCCCGGTCGTATAAGGCGTCAAGCGCGTAAGCTGTTACCTGGCCGGTATTGGTCGCAATCATAACGCCTGATTTTCGCTGTGGAATCGAGCCCCGCATCGGCTCATATCTTTCAAATGAATGATGCATAATCGCTTTGCCCTGGGTGGCGTTCATCATTCTTGCGTGAAGACCGAACAGGCCGCGGGACGGTATCAAAAATTCCATATGAATAAAATCGCTGGTGCCGCTTTTGGCGTCTATTTTAACAACTTCGCATCGGCGTTCGCCTACAAGACCCATTACAGCGCTCTGGCAATCTATAGGGCAATCTATCGCAAGCAATTCTATCGGCTCCTGATGTATGCCGTCGATTACTTTCAAAATGACTTCCGGTTTGCCGACGCAAATTTCATATCCTTCGCGCCGCATATTCTCAAGCAATATTCCAAGATGCATCAGTCCCCTGCCGGAAACGTTAAATTCCTCAGGCGTCACGCCCGGCTCGACTCTCAATGCGACATTATGCTGAAGTTCCTTTTCGAGTCTTTCGCCAATTTGCCTGCTGGTTACATATTTGCCATCACGACCTGCGAAAGGCCCATCGTTTACCCTGAATGTCATCGACATTGTCGGCTCATCGACAGCGATAACAGCAAGCTTGGAAGGATTGTCCGCACAGGCAATAGTGTTGGCGATATCAACAGGGTCAAGGCCGGACACTGCGCAAATATCGCCTGCCAAAACCTCAGGAACCTGCTTTCGAGTAAGACCGTCAAAGAGATGAACCTGCAAAACCTTCTGCAGGGTATGCACATTATTTGCGTCAATTACTGTAACATTCTGGCCTTCACGTATCTGGCCGGCAAAGACTCTGCCTACCGCGATTTTCCCGACATAATCCGAATATTCGAGACTGGTTACCAGCATTTGCAGCGGAGCGTCAAGATTGGCCTTTGGCGGAGGAACCTTATTTATAATGGTTTCGAATACTATCTTCATATTATTAGTTTTCTTATCAGGGTCATCCGATGCCCAGCCTTGTCTTGCAGAAGCGTAAATAATAGGAAAATCAAGAGCATCATCGCTGGCGCCGAGCTGAACGAGCAAATCGAATACTTCGTTGACAACATCGTGCGGCCTGCTGTTTTCGCGGTCTATCTTATTGATTACAATTATAGGCTTTAGTTTATTTTCAAGGGCTTTGGATAATACAAATCTCGTCTGCGGCATAGGCCCTTCAAACGCATCAACCAAAAGCAAAACACCATCGGCCATTTTTAAGACACGTTCGACTTCGCCGCCAAAATCTGCGTGGCCGGGTGTGTCGATTATATTGATTTTATACTCATCGCCTTCGACATCGGTATAGTAAACCGCGCAGTTTTTGCTCAGGATTGTTATGCCCCGCTCCCGCTCGATAGGGTTGGAATCCATAATAAGGCCTTCGACGCCGCCGGCCAGTTTATCAAGGTCTTCAGTCCGAAACATTCCGGACTGATACAGGAGCCTGTCAAGAAGCGTCGTCTTGCCGTGGTCAACGTGGGCGATTATCGCTACATTACGAATATAATTTGAATACATAAAAATCCCAAAAAAGTTAGTTTAGTAATCAGGACTTGCTTTAATCCCTTTTATGAAAACGAGTTACTTTATACTATCGGGTGGTGAATGTCAATTTGTTTTTTAATCCAGGCAATTAAAACTGAAACGACATAATCGGTCTGGGGCTCGCTTAATGCTTTATATTGGGCTATTTTGTGCCACTTCTGGAGGCATTTTCGGCAGCAGGTTGCCGTCGCATGCTGGGCGATAAAGACCGGATGACCCCTTATTGGCGTTTGTTTACCGTCATTTTTCGGCTCTGCAGGGGCAAGACGCTTAGTTACAAAATCCCTTGCGTGCCGTTCGATAGTATCAATACCCTTCTGCCTTACGTACTCGACATCAGCAGGTTTAATCCTGAATCTGCTTCTGAATTTCGACTTTGAGAGTCTTTTAAATAGTTCTTGAAAGTTTTCCATTCCTGCACTCTGTCAACTTTTTATCCATATAGGGAAATTTTAATCTATTTTTTTAGTTGATTGCTATAAAAAAATATTTAGAATAACGATGGGGCTGTAAAAAAAACCGTATCTTGGAAAGAAATAGAACGGAGGCAAAAAGTTATGAAGAAACTACATACAATCTCCACTATCCTGCTGCTTATATTTGCGGTATCTGTATTCGCCGGGTCAGGCAAAAATTTTGTCCAGATTAAAGGCTCAGATACTATGGTCAACCTCGGCCAGGCCTGGGCCGAAAAATATATGGAATTAAACCCCACAGATTTCATCTCCGTAACCGGCGGCGGCTCCGGCACGGGACTATCCGCTCTTATAAGCGCAACTTGCGATATAGCAATGAGTTCAAGAAATATAAAACCTAAAGAAATTGAACTGGCCGGTAAAAAAGGAATCAAGCCGTTTGAGATAAAGGTCGCCCTTGACGGGCTGGCGGTAGTAGTCAACCCGAAAAATCCGGTAAGCAAACTCACACTTGGCCAGTTAGCGGATATTTTCACAGGAAAAACCACAAACTGGAAGCAATTAGGCGGCCAGGACGGCAAAATCGTCATTCTCTCCAGAGAGGTAAACTCCGGAACACATGTTTACTTCAAAGAGCACGTCCTGCGAAAAAACGACCCCGCTTCCACTGCTGAATTTGCCCCCTCGGCACTTATGCTGTCCTCGTCGCAGGCAATCGCTGATGAAGTGGCCGGCAACCCGGACGCCATAGGCTACTACGGTATGGGATATATCAGCAGTAAACAAAAAGCTATTCTGGTAGCCAAAGACCCCAATTCAGAGTTCATTGCTCCTAAAATTGATAACGTAATAAGCGGAAAATATCCTATATCCCGTCCGCTGCTGCTCTACACAAACGGCGAGCCTGCCGGTCTGGTTAAAAAAATCGTGGATTTCGCACTTTCAAAAGAAGGTCAGGATATCGTCTTAAAAACGGATTTCGTACCTGTTGTTAAATAAAGGACTATGCGAAAATTTAAGGAATTTTTGATTGAGAAGCTAATCCTCATTTGCGGATTGGCATCGATATTTTTTGTCGTTCTGATTTTCCTTTTCCTTCTCAAGGAAGGTCTTGCGGTATTTAAAACCGTTTCGCCCGCGAAATTCCTGCTTGGCAGTAAATGGTATCCCATCTCCGAACCTCCCCAGCTTGGAATCCTGCCGCTGATACTCGGCTCATTACTTGTTACCTTAGGCGCAGCGGTAATTTCCATTCCCATCGGCGTCGCAAGCGCAATTTACATCGCGGAAGTCGCCCCATTGAAATTAAAAGAGATATTAAAAGCCGGAATCGAACTTCTGGCAGCAATTCCCAGCGTCGTATTAGGTTTTATCGGGATGGTTACATTGGTGCCGTGGGTAAAAAATATTTTTCACCTTCCGACAGGACTTACCGCCCTGTCCGGCTCGATTATGCTGGCGTTTATGGCTATGCCGACGATTGTTTCCATCGCCGAAGACGCTCTTTATTCCATACCTAAATCGTATAAGGAAGGCGCCTTGGCTCTTGGCGCAACGCGATGGCAGGCAATCTGGCGGGTTATGCTCCCTGCCGCGTCGAGCGGCATTTTGGCGGCTGTAATGCTTGGGTTAGGCAGAGTCATCGGCGAAACAATGGCTGTGATGATGATTACCGGAAACGCCGCGGTTATACCCCACAGCATTTTGCAGCCGACCAGAACACTGACCGCTACGATTGCGGCGGAAATGGGCGAAGCGGTCGTAGGAAGCGAGCATTATTTCGCCCTGTTCGCCATAGGCATAGTTTTGTTTGTCATAAGTTTTGGGATTAATGTAACTGCGGATATATTCCTGCACAAAAGAAAATGGTAAGCTCTAAAAAAACAGAAAAAATTGCGTTCTTTCTCTTGTTCCTGGCAACGCTTCTTATCGTTGTGCCGGTCGGCCTGATTGTTGTCATTATCATTAAAAAAGGTATCGGGGCGATAAGTTGGCAATTTCTCTCCGACATCCCGCGGCAGGGAATGCGGGCAGGAGGAATATTGCCCGCCATTGTCGGAACCATTTACCTCGTTTTGGGAGCGCTTATTTTCGCCCTGCCGATAGGACTGCTCGCCGCTATTTATTTGAGCGAATACGCCAAGGATAATTACCTGACGCGAATAATAAAACTTGCGATTGTAAATCTGGCGGGTGTGCCTTCTGTCGTTTACGGCCTGTTCGGCCTGGCTATTTTCGTGGTATTTTTCAAATTCGGCACTTCAATTCTCTCCGGCTCGCTTACTCTCGGAATTATGATTCTGCCGGTTATCATTACCACATCGCGAGAAGCTCTGGAAAGCGTCCCTTATTCGTTCCGCGAGGCAAGTTTGTCTTTGGGCGCAAGCAAATGGCAGACAATACGTCATATAGTCCTGCCCAACGCCATTCCCGGCATATTAACCGGAGCAATCCTCGGCATAGGAAGAGCCGCCGGTGAAACGGCGCCGATTTTGTTTACCGTCGCGGCCTTCTACCTGCCGCAGATGCCGAAATCCATATTCGACCAAGCCATGGCGCTGCCGTATCATCTTTATGTTATTTCCACACAGGTACCAAACGTCGATGAAAAAATACGATACGGCACCGCGCTCGTCCTTTTGTTTCTGGTTTTGTTTATGAACCTCATCGCCATCATAATTCGTTACCAATTTAGAAAACAGAAAAAATGGTAAGAACAAAGATAAATATAAAAAATCTGAATATCTGGTTCGGCGACGTGCCGGCGTTAAAGAACCTGAGCATAAAAATATATGTTAATGAAATTCTCAGTGTCATCGGCCCTTCCAACAGCGGCAAAACGACTTTCTTAAGGATGCTCAACCGTCTTAATGAACTCGAAACAAATTTCAAGATGAGCGGTCAGGTAGAATTCGACAATCAAGACATTATGAAAATGAACGTGGAATTATTGCGTAAAAAAATAGGTATGGTTTTCGCCCTGCCCCTGCCGCTGCCTTTGTCCATTTTCGACAACATCGCCTACGGCGCAAGAATGCACGGGGTAAAAAATAAAAAGAAACTGCAGCAAATAGTCGAGCAGGCCCTTCAAAAGGCGTACCTGTGGGACGAGGTCAAAGACAGGCTTGATGTTTCGGCATTTAAATTATCCGGCGGCCAGCAGCAGCGGCTCTGCATCGCAAGAACGCTGGCGGTTGAGCCGGAAGTGATTTTGTTCGATGAACCCTGCTCCGGTCTTGACCCTATATCGACCGCTAAAGTAGAAGAGGCAATGCTCAAACTTAAAAAGGATTATGCGATGGTACTGGTTACCAATAACGTCAAACAGGCCGCCCGCGTAGGCGACAGCACAGCATTCTTCCTGAGCGGAGAGCTGATTGAAGTGGATAAAACCGACAAAATGTTTACTGTCCCGTCGGACAAGCGTACAGATGATTATATCAGAGGAAAATTCGGGTAATGAATATACAGGTTGACAATCTGAATCTCTGGTATGGCGATTTTCACGCATTGATAAACGTCAATGCCGCTTTCACTGAAAAGCAAATCACAGCCATAATAGGTCCGTCCGGCTGCGGCAAATCAACGCTGCTGCGAACCTTTAACAGAATGAACGACTTAATCGAAGGCGTGCGAACATCAGGCCAAATCCTGATTGATAATGAAAATATCTTCGGCCCCGAGACGGATTTAGTCACCCTGCGGAAAAAGGTCGGTATGGTTTTTCAGCGGCCAAATCCGTTCCCGCTGTCGATTTATGAAAATATCGCTTTCGGTCTGAAAATCCACAGTTCCGTAAACAGGAATATGCTGGATGAAGCAGTTCAGCTAAGTCTTCAACAAGTTGACCTGTGGGACGAGCTGAAGGACAAACTCAAAAAGTCGGCTTTCAGCCTGTCCCTGGAACAAAGACAAAGACTTTGCATTGCCAGATTGATAGCAGTTAAACCCGAAGTGCTTCTTATGGACGAGCCCTGCTCCGCCCTTGACCCGCAGGCAACGGCAAGAATCGAAGAATTAATGCGGGAATTAAAACGCAATTATACTATAATAATAGTAACTCATAATATGCAGCAGGCGGCGCGAGTCTCTGATGAAACCGGATTTATGCTTTTAGGGGAACTGATAGAATTTGGAAAAACAGAAGAGATATTTACCACGCCAAAAGATAAACGAACCGAAGATTATATAACCGGCAGATACGGCTAAGGAGAAACAAAATGGAAAGACATTTCGACGAAGAATTAAAAGATTTGCGCAAAGATATTTTAAAAATGAGCGACCTTGCCCGCGAATCGATTGCCAAATCGGTCGAAGCCCTGAAAAACCGCGACAAAGCCCAGGCTCAGAATGTTATCGATGCTGACAGCAAAATCGACGAGATGGAGCTTGTGATTGACGAAAAATGTATAGATTTGCTCGCCCGCTATCAGCCTATGGCAAAAGACCTTCGTTTTGTTACTACGGGAATAAAGATTAACGCCGATATCGAACGCATCGCGGATTTGGCTGTCGATATCGCCCAGCGGGTACTGGAACTGGCTGATAAACCATTATTAAAACCTCTTATAGATATTCCAAAACTGTCTGAAGTTGCACAGAATATGGTTCGTGAGGCGATAGATTCGTTCATCAAAAAAGATGTTGCTTTAGCAAATAAAGTCGTGGCATCAGACACGGAAGCGGACAATCTCCGCAACAGCATCTGCACCGAGTTAACCAACGATTATATGTCTCACGATATCAGTACCGTAACCAGAGCCGTGCCGCTGCTGCTGATAGCACGCCATCTGGAGCGAATATGCGACCACGCAACCAATATCGCGGAAGATATCATCTATATGGTGGAAGGCAAAACAGTAAAACACCATCACGAATAAAATAATCCGATTTTCTTAAAGGAGGAAGAAAATGCTGAACAGACTCTTTCGTCTCCAGAGAAGAAATACTACGGTCAAAACAGAAATAATTGCCGGCACTACAACATTTCTGACAATGGCATATATTATATTCGTCAACCCTGCGATTTTATCCAATGCCGGTATGGACAAATCCGCTCTTATAGTCGTTACCTGCCTTGTAACCGCAATCGCGACAATTGTAACAGGTCTTTTCGCCAATGCACCGATAGCGATGGCGCCGGGAATGGGACTCAACGCATTTTTCGCATATACACTTGTAATCACGCAAAAAATAAACTGGCAGACCGCTCTGGGCGTGGTTTTTCTGTCCGGTTTGTTCTTTTTAATTCTTACGCTTATAGGCCTGCGAAAAAAACTTGTCGAGGCAATCCCCTCTTCGCTGATTTCAGCCATCTCGGTCGGCATCGGTCTGTTCATAACATTCATCGGCCTGCAAAATCTCGGCATAGTAATAACCCATCCGGTAACGCTGGTTCAGGCTGGAAATCTTAATACAACTATAATGATAGGTCTTGCAGGATTGATTGTAATGATTTTTCTTGAGATGAAAAAAGTCAAAAGTTCGCTTCTTATAGGAATTGTTTTCGCCACCGTCCTTGCGATTTTGTTCGGCAAAGTAAATAAACCGCAGTCTTTTATAGCCTCCGATATAAGCATATCCGCCGTCGCTTTAAAACTCGATATACTCGGAGCGTTCAAATGGAGTCTCTTCGGCAGCATCTTTGCCCTGATGTTTATGGATATGTTCGACAGCATCGGTACGCTCGTCGCCTGCTGCAGCGAAGCTAAAATGTCCGACAAAAACGGAAAAATCAAAAAACTCGACAAGCTCCTGGCTATAGATGCCGGCGCTTCTATGCTCGGCGCAATGCTGGGAACTTCAACTACAACTGCATATATCGAATCGGCCGCGGGTATCGAACAAGGCGGCAGAACAGGTCTTGCTTCCATCGTAACGGGAATATTGTTTTTAATCGCGATTCTTTTTGTGCCCGTCGTGGGAATTGTGCCTAATTACGCGACGGCGCCTGCGCTGATAATGGTCGGCCTTTTTATGACAAGGGAAATCAAAAAAATTGACTTCGTACAGATGGAAAACGCCTTCCCCGCATTTATCATAATAATAATGATTGCCTTAAGCTACAGCATCAGCACAGGACTTGCGTTTGGATTCATATCATTTACACTGCTTAAAATAATCGCCGGGAAATTCGAAGATATAAAGCCGGTAATGTGGCTGATAGCGGGATTATCGGTGCTGTATTTTGTGATTCCGCTGATTACTAAAGGTTCCTGAGAAAAGCCCCTGCCATCTGCGAAACCAGAATCAAATAATCCAAGTCGTCGATTTCATAATGCTCATGGTCGAGTGAATTATCCGCATAAAGCGCGCCGAGACAGGCGTTCTCGCTCATTACAGGAACGATTATCGCGGAATTTATCTTGTCGTCCTTGCTGTGCAAAGGAAGGCGGGGAATAAGAATATAATTATGCGTTTTAATAACTTCGTTGATTCTCGCCGCGAAATAAATCTCTTCAAGTTGAAGGGTTTTGCCGCTGATTTCCCTGCCCTTTGAAACTTCTATCGCTCCGGCTGCATCCTGCCGCAATCCTGCCCAGACGTGAAAAGGCTTAAACTGATGAAACATTAAATCCAATAACGTAACAAGCATTTCCTCACTATCGAGACATTTGCAGATAGCAGTAGCGGCATTTGAAAAATCTCTGCTGCGTTTAGCCGATATCTTTATAGGCAAAGCATCAGCACTGTCAAAATGGCGAAAAACAATCTGCGGTTCGTGCACCGTCGAATGAAGCGTATCTCCAAGATTGACAGCGGTATCATGCTTGTCGAATTCATCTATATTAATTTCTACTTCGAAGCCGGAGATTTTCAGCACATCGCCGTTCTTTATTTCAGCCTTGTGAATAACTTCATTATTCAGATATGTTTTATTGGCTGAATCGAGGTCCTCAACAAGCCATTTGCCATCGGGTGCGGTATAAAGAACTGTGTTCTGACGTGAAACCGCCCTGTCGGGCAAAAGGACCTGACTGCCAATCTGCCTGCCCATATAAATCGGCCCAATTGAAAACCGAAATTCATTTATAACTTTACCTTCGCGCTTTACGGTAAGTTTCATCCGTAATTCTCCGTCAAAATTGGGGACTATAGGCCTTTAATAATGATATTTCATTAAGACATATTTGTCAAGTCCTTATACCCCGTTACTCTCCAATAAAAAAGGCAGGACTCAAAAATCCTGCCTTCAAATTCATTTAATCTTTAATTTTTTATTCAGCCTTCTTAATCACCCGCTTAATCGGCTTTTGCACCAGACCCATTTTTATCGCCTTGGCGGATGCTCTTATCCTTGTTACTTTGCCGCCGATAACCGCACGAACCTTGTGAATGTTCGGCTTGAATTTCCGCTTGGTTACGCCGGTGGTCTTTACGCCGACTCCGCCAAGATATTTCGCCTTGCCGCGTCTGGCAATACTATTGCCCGAACTCGTTTTTTTGCCTAAAAAGTGACAAACTCGTGACATAAACCTTTACTCCGTTTAAATTAAAATTTCTTAAAACCTTTAAAGTCTCACAAGTATAAGAACCAAACGTAATTTTGCAAGGCCAAAATCCCGCGACCGGCATTAATTAAGTAGCCACTTGTCAAAAGCTCTTTTTTGGCTTATAGTTATGCCAAACGCCCTGAAAGGATAGAAAATGAATCCAAAATTGATAATCGTTGGCGCCGCCGGCAGAATGGGCAGACGAATCACCGCCCTTGCCCTCGAATCCAAACAATTTGATATAATTGGAATGATTGAAGATAAAAACTGTCCCGAAATCGGTAAAGATTTAGAGCGGACAGGCGTTAAAATCTCTTCCGAATTTCCAGCCAAAGCTGACATAGTCATAGATTTTTCTCTGCCTGCCGCCTTTGACGGCACGCTCAATTACTGTCTGAAAAACAACTGCGCACTTATAATGGGTACAACGGGTTTGTCCGCTGAGCAGATTAAAAAAATAGATGATGCCTCAAAAAAAATCCCCGTCATTCAGGCGACAAATATGAGCGTCGGAATGAATCTTCTGTTCGAGATAGTCGGACAGGTCGCTAAAAAACTCGGCGATGAATACGATATTGAAATCGTCGAAGCCCATCACCGCTTTAAAAAAGATTCGCCCAGCGGCTCGGCTATGACACTCGCTGAAAAAATCTCAACGGCGACGAACAAAAAATTCCCCGATTGTCTCGACATCGGCAGAAAAGGAAAAGATGCCCTTCGCAAAAAAGGCTCGATAGGGATGCAGGCAATTCGCATAGGCGATACGGTCGGCGAACATTCCGTTATGTTCGGCTCTCTCGAAGAAACTGTAACCATTTCACACAACGCTCACAGCAGAGACACATTTGCCGCAGGCGCAATCAAGGCGGCATTATGGCTTGTCGGCAAAAAAATAGGCAGATACTCAATGGCTGACGTACTCGGCCTGAAATAGGCCCTCATCGCAGCAGCGCAAGGGCTATCGTCGAGGCATTAAAAAATATGTGTATGAAAATCGAACGCAAAAGCGAACCGCTTTTCTCGTAAGCATAACCCATACAAACAGATAAAATCAAAATAGCCGGAAAATGCATTAACGGATGAAGTACTGAAAAAATAATTGAGATAATAAATATGCTTTGCCACGGCCCATAGTTGAGATTTCGCATATAATTTTGCAGAAGTCCCCTGAAAACAAGTTCTTCAAAAATTGGAATCAAAACTGCCGCAAAGAAAATCATCAGAATCCTTAAACTCAACTGGTTATATTCAAGAATAACCGTCAGTCCTTCATTCTGCTCCATCTGGAATTCTGGGCCGACAATTATCCTGCCGATTAGCAGGATGATATAAAGCGAAACATACACCAGAGGCCAAACGGCGATAAACATCGCCGCCGCCATTGCGATATCACGAAAAATCCCCTTGACCCGAAGACCAAATCCCTTTAAACCCGCCTCGAAATATCTTCTTGCCGATAAAATAATAAATACGGCGATAATAGTATTAATTGCAATCAAAACCGAATAACTGATAAACTTCTGCTGCCAGCCGGGCATTTTTGAGGTAAAATTTTCAGTCAGATTGGAAACGGCCGCGTAAAGCCCCAGCCAGCCGAAAATCACCGCCAAAGGCAGATAGTCCGGCATAGAATTCTGCCTCAGTTTTGCATCTTCGAGCGCCTTTGTCCCAAAATTGGTCTTTACGAGCCATACGATGAACAAACCAACGCCCGTCGCAGCCACAACTAAGCCAAAAATATAATAACCTATCATAAAATCTATCCTGCTATTGCATAAACCGTCCTTTTGTATTAGATTATTCCTTTCTTTTCAAGGAATTTTATAATATGGCTATGGATATCTTTAAAATTACAGGCCCCGTCAGGCTCGATGGCACAGTTACAATCGGCAACTCAAAAAATGCAGCCCTGCCGATAATGGCTGCGACAATTCTCGCCGGCGGAAAGAACACCCTGCTGGGCCTTCCAAATCTCAGCGACATTTCCATAATGTGCAAACTTCTGGAAGATATGGGCTGTAAAACATCTGCTGACAACGGCACTATCTCCATCGATTCTGCCGCTATTGATAAACCATTCGGCGATTATGAAACCGTCCGAAAAATGAGAGCCGGAATCTGCGTCCTTGGTCCCCTGCTGGCTCGATGCGGAAAAGCCGAAGTTTCAATGCCCGGCGGCTGCGCCATCGGATACAGACCCGTTGATATTCACCTCCGCGGATTGCAGGAGCTGGGCGCGAAAATAGAACTTAAAAACGGTTATATCGTCGCCCACGCGAACGGCGGCCTTAAAGGCGCGAATATATTCCTCGGCGGACCGTTCGGCTCAAGCGTCCTGGCTACGGCAAATATAATGTCCGCTGCGGTTCTTGCCAAAGGCAAAACCATTATCGAATCAGCCGCCTGCGAACCGGAAGTAACCGACCTTGCCAACTGTTTGGTCAAAATGGGCGCTAAAATTTCCGGCATCGGTTCGCCTCAATTGACAATTCACGGCGTAAAAAATCTAAACCCGGTTGAATACGCCATTATCCCCGACAGGATTGAAGCCGGCACTTTTATGGCCGCCGCCGTGATAACAAAAGGAAAATTGAAATTGAAAAACTGCCGCCTCGACCATCTTATGGCCGTCGTTGACAAGCTCAGAAGTATGAACGTTGCCGTCGATGAAACCCAGGACGGCTGCGAAGTCTCTTTCAATGGACATATTCAGCCGACTGATATCACAACGCTTCCTTATCCGGGTTTTCCAACGGATTTGCAGGCGCAGTTTATGGCTTGTTTATGCCTTGCCCGGGGCAATAGCGTAATAACGGAAAAAATCTTTCCCGACAGATTTATGCACGTCGCGGAACTGAGCAGAATGGCTGCGAACCTGCGAAAAGAAGGTCCGCACGTTATAATTAGCGGAGTTGAAAAACTTATTGCCGCCCCCGTTATGGCTTCCGATTTGCGAGCTTCGGCAGCTCTCGTTGTAGCCGCCCTTGCCGCTCACGGCGAAACAATCATAAACCGCGTCTATCATATAGACAGAGGTTATGAAAAAATAGAGCAAAAATTCAATGCCGTCGGCGCTAAAATAGAACGCCAGAGCATTTAAAACAGCCCCGTACACCAGTGCCACAGCGACTTGAAAAAACTTACAGCTTCATAGTCCTGAGTCGAAACGCTTAAAATAAATTTGCCCACCGCGAACTGGCCGAGCGCATAATAACCTGCCGTTATCTGTCCTATCGCGATCGCCCCTACCGCTACCTGTCCTGCTGAAAACAATCCGGCTACACTAACCTGTCCCATAGCCAGAACTAATCCTATTGCCAGTTGACCTATCGAAATGACTCCTATGGAAAGATGGCTAATAGCGATAATTCCCGCCGAAACCTGACCGATGGCTATTACTCCCAGCGATTTTCTGCCGATAGCGATAACACCCTTTGCCCAGAGTCTTTTGCCTGTTTCCGGATTTATCCCGATTGTTATATGAACCAAAGGAAGAACGCCCATTTTCCAGTGGCTTTTGAACTCCCTAAAAAGCATCCCACTTTCGTAGAGATATTTGCGCGTTACGCCCCATTTGCTCTGCGAAATTACGTAATCAGGCTGTTGTTTCAGTACATTACCCATAATCGCTCTCCAGGATTAAGTATGGATTTTTATTGCACACTAATCAACAAGTTTCTTCCTGTAAAGTTTCGATTCAAGAGACTTTATAAAACCCGTCCAGTTGGACTCGCCCGGCTCACTTTCTATCTTTGCCGTTACCTGGTTGATTTTTGCGTCGATATTATCCAGATAACTTATCAAAAACGCCTCCGCTGTCATCGGCAGTTTCGGCGAACCGAATTCATATTGGCCGTGATGGGAAAGAATTATATGCTGAAGACTGTCGAGTATCTGCTTGTCAACCGCCACGCCTGCCTTTTCGAGCGATTCTGTCTTTTTGATAACCATTATAACCGTCTGAACTATATGGCCGATTAACTGTCCCGAATCGGTATAACTAAACGCCATTTGATAGGATAGCTCTTCGGTCTTGCCCATATCGTGCAGAAAAATTCCCGCCAGTACAAGGTCGCTTTGAAGCTGCGGATAAAACGGCAGCATCGCCTTTGCGACGTTCAGCATATTATGCGTATGCTCGAGCAGTCCGCCGATATAACTGTGATGATTTTGCGTCCCGCCCGGCGCGGTGCAGAAATTCTTCATCAGTTCCTTGTCAGAAAGAAACTCTTTTATAAGGGCTTTCAAAAAAGGATTTTTTATTTCAGAAACAATCTTTGTTGTTTCTTCGAACATCCGCCGAACATCTTTCCCCGTTCTCGGCAGATAATCGTTAATGTCAACTTTCTCGGCAGGTACGGTCGTTATATGGTCGGCCACAATTTGCAGTGCGTTCTGAAAAACCTCGCTTCTGCCCTTTATATTCGCAAATCCCTCTTTCGGCAGTGAATTATAAAGTTCTTCCGTCGCCTGCCAGATTCGCCCGTTTACCCTGCCGCTCTTATCGCTCACATACATCGCGATATACAAATCTCCGCGGGTGGTGCTTCGCAGGACAGGCTGATTTATCATATAAATACCGTCGATTGTCGCTCCGGGCTGAATCTCGTTTATGAAAATATGCGCCATAAAATGCTCCAAAAAAATCAGAATAACTATAGCCGGAGCATCACTTTAAGGCAAGTAAAAGATTTGAAGCTGACTTGCGGCTTATTTTCCGCCGGGGCTGGTGCGAATCTGCGAAGTGATATTGTTTATCTGCTGGTTAAGCTGTTTTAATGTCTCTGCGTTAGACTGTCGCGTTGCCAAAAGGTCTTTTTGGGCCTCTAAAAGTTTTCCCCTTGTATACGCAAGCTCTGTCTGTGAATCCGCCAGCGCCTTTTGATTCTGCTGCGACTCAGACTGCAAACTGGCCATATTAAGCTCGTACAGCTTTGCCTTTTGGCGGGCGTTTTCATATTCGCCCAAAAGTTTTTGAATATTCGCATACGCAATCTTAAGCTTCTGCTGCTGCGCGTTTCTGTCTATTCTCACCAACAATGAATAGGCCCCGATACTTATAATTAATGCGACAGTCACAATCACCGACACAAGTTTCCAGACGGATATACCTGTACGCGGTATCTTGAATTGGCTAAGGTCAGGATCAGGCATATCGACCCTGGCGGCATATTTTTCCTCCTCGGCAAAAAGATTCAAGTTCGGTATCGCGGCAGGCTTCTCAGAACGATTGCTCGCCTGACGCTCGGCGGTATTCTGCTCAGGCTGAAAAATTTTGCTTACCAATCCGGAAATTCTTTCGGCTTGAGCCGATACATCTACCTGTTCGGGTTTCTGCTCGTCCTTTTGATGGATACTATTGTAGGCGTCCAGCGGCAAATCAACTATGAATGTTCTGTCTTTGTGCTTTCTGACCTGCACCACTCCCAGCTTGGCGCATTCCTGTACAACTCCGGTTGATACGCCCTGACTGGTCGCGTATTGCTGCAGCGTCAAAAGCGATTTTTTTCTACTGAAAATCGGTGTATTGGATGAACTTTTTTCATTGCCCATAGACATAGATTCTTTCCACAAAAAGTCCTAAACTACATATATTTTCGGACTTTTTATGTAAATTCTTGAATTTATAGAGACTAAAAAACGCCACCGCTCTTCCATTTTAGTTATTTTTATCAATATCGAGTCCCAAAACAAATTATCAAACAAACACCAGACCTGTTGTTCCGATAAAACCGCTTAATAGCACAAAAAAACTGTGTTTTGCCCCCAGAATTTTAAAAAACGGTATCGGGAATAAGTCACTGCCGTATCGTGTCGATAAAATGACAAAAGACTTTATAGAGCAAAAACTTATATTTCCTATTTTACTATGAAAGTACTAATAGCAGAAGATGATGCCGCCACAAGGATTGCCTTACAAAACCACCTCCAAAATTGGGGGTATGAGGTTGTTGCGGCAGAGGATGGCAACAAGGCATGGGACTCAATCCAATCCTGGCAGCCAAGAATTGTCCTGATTGACTGGGTAATGCCCGGTATGGATGGACTCCAGCTCTGCAAAAAAATCCGCTCCCTGCCGGGAAAAAAATACACTTACATAATCTTTTTAACATCCAAAACCGAAGACCAGGACATCGTGACCGCCCTCGATACGGGAGCGGACGATTTTCTGAGCAAACCTTTCAATAAAAATGTGCTTTGCAGCAGAATGGCCGCAGGCACCAGAATCATAAATTACGAAGACAAACTTTGCCAGGGCGAAGAAAGATACCAGCGAATCACAGAGAGCATTACCGATTACATCTTCACGATTCAATTCTCCCAGAACAGAATATCCAAAATCGTACACAGCGACGCCGCTATTGCCGTCACAGGCTACAGCGCAGAGGAACTCAACGCGAAAAATTCGCTCTGGTTTGAAATGGTTCACAAAGACGATTATCAGATTGTCTTTGAACAAATCCAAAAATGCATTAATGCCGGCAAAACCGAGCCGCTCGAATATCGAATCATCCGAAAAGACGGCAATCTCCGCTGGGTAAAAAGCACGCTTGTGCAGCATCTCGATAGCGACGGTCAGGTTGCCTGGTGCGATTGTCTGCTGCAGGATATAACCGAAAGAAAAACTGCCGAAGAGAATATGAAGGCCGCAAAGGAAAAGGCCGAGGAATCGCAAGCTAAGCTCGAAAAGCTTAATCTTCAGCTTGAGGTTACTTATAAAAAACTTATGGAGACCGCGCACAGCGCCGGTATGGCTGAAGTCGCGGCTAATATCCTGCATAATGTCGAAAACGCACTTAACAGCATAAATGTTTCCGCTGCGATTGTTACCGAAAAAATAACAAATTCCGAAATTGGCAATCTCGCAAAACTGGCTGAACTGCTCAGTAAACACAATACCGACATTGACCAGTTTCTCAAAAACGACCCGCAGGGAAAACACATTCTGACTTATCTTTCCGAAGTCAGCAGACATTTGACGCAGCAGCAGGCTGAAACTATTGAAAAACTCCAGACCGTTATGAAAAACGTCGAGCATATCAAGGACATCGTTCAAATGCAGCAGCTTTATACCGGCATCGAACAACAGCAGGACTGCGTGTCTCTGCCGGAACTCATAGAAAATGCAATTGAAGTCAATAGCGCCGGGCTTGAAAGGCATAATATCGAAGTCGTACGCGAATACTGCGACATAGGAAATATTCTCATCGACAAGCAAAGAGCCCTGCAAATTTTCGTAAATCTGATAGACAACGCTGAATATGCACTGTCAAAAAGCGACATAGAACCGAAACTGCTGAAAATAAGAACCGCTGGAAACGGCGGTACAAAAATAAGAATCGAAGTCACGGACAACGGCATCGGCATGGAACCAGCTGAGATAGACAGGATATTCGAGCAAGGCTATACCACAAAACCAGTTGGGCACGGTATGGGACTGTACAGCTGCCTGACCGCCGCAAGGGATATGCAGGGAACCTTAACCGTAAAAAGTCCGGGACGAAATCAGGGTACTACATTTATTCTTGAACTTCCCTTAAAAAAATCAGAGGTGAAAAATGGAAAGCGTAACTAACGCCGGCGAATTCAACAGGGTTGAAATTAAAAATCGAAGAATCCTCGTCATCGACGACAAGGAATCGATACACAATGACTTCAGGCAGATACTCGCGGACGTCACACAAAACGTTTCACTCGACCAGGCCAGGGCCGCTGTTTTCGGTCAGAATCCAAAAAATTATTCCATCGCATTCGATGTCGATTGTGTGTTCAACGGCCACGAAGCCCTTGAAAAAATCGTCGAAGCCAACCGGCAGGGAAAACCTTACGCTATGGCTTTTGTCGATATGAGAATCAACACCAATGAGGACGGCATTGAAACAATCCAGAAGCTCTGGAAGGTTCAGCCGCAATTGCAGGTTGTTATCTGTACCGCGTATTCGGATTACTCCTGGCCGGAAATTATCGACAGACTTGGCCAAACCGAAAAACTTTTAATCCTCAAAAAGCCTTTTGACAATATCGAAGTCCGCCAGATGGCTTGTTCTCTGACGGAGAAGTGGGAGCTTTTGAATCAGTTCGACAGGGTTGTGCAGGAAAGAACCGCCCAAATCGCCGAGACTCGCGACACCGCCGTTTTCGTACTTGCCTCGCTGGCGGAATCCAGAGACCCGGAAACCGGCGAACACCTTGAAAGAATTCGCAGTTATTGTCATATTCTTGCTGAAGAGCTGAGAAAAAACAGTCCGTATGCGGAATGGATTGATAATGCGTTTATTGAAAATCTCTATCGTTCAAGTCCGCTGCACGATATCGGAAAAATCGGAATTCCCGACAGTATTCTGCTCAAGCCCGGCACCCTGACAGATGAGGAATTTGAAATAATGAAACAGCATTCCATCATCGGCGCCGAAGCTCTCGGCAAAACCACAAAAAATGCCACCGGCACAAGTTTTCTGCAAATGGCCGCCGACATCGCCCGTTATCATCACGAAAAATTCGACGGCACAGGTTATCCTGACGGCTTAAAAGGTCAGGAAATTCCGCTTGCCGCACGCATTGTCGCGCTTGCCGACGTCTATGACGCCTTGACAAGTTCGAGAGTTTACAAACCAGCGTTTCGTCAGGAAATCGCTTACAAAATGATTAAGGAAGAAAAAGGCAAGCATTTCGACCCGGTAATCGTTGACGCGTTCAACACCAGATACAATGACTTCCTGCAGATATACTATCTCATAGAAGCCGAAAAAACCGCTGGTTCACTTGTATCGTAAAACAAGCAAATAATTCCCCCTAAACACAAAGACATAAAAAAACAGGCGCCGTAAAAGGTGCCTGTTTTATTTTTGCGGTCTTATTTGCTATCTTCATATCACATCGCCAATATATAAATCAGCAATATCACATACAGTATTGTTAACGAGTAGGTAAGCCAATAAAATTTTGGTTTAAGTCCGAAAAATTTCGGCTTGGACTCCTGGAATAACCGATGTATCTGGAACCCTAATTTCTTTTCCAGCTCTATTAGTCTTGTGCGCAGGGCGCAGGTTTTATTATGAAACCACCAGTAATGAAAAAGCCCCACAAAGTAAACTGCCGTTCCCAGCACACAAATAAGTCTGAACGGAAGAGCAGGCCCTTTGGCTCCTATCTGCTGCAATCCTATGCCGGTAATAACGAAACTGACAGATAACAGCGTTGTAAATACTATCCACCGGCTTTTGAACAGTTCTATTTCATAATGCATAAGGTACTTGTATTCGGTTTCGGCGTTATCTTCCCGTGATTGCTGCGATGGCTTGTCAGAAAACTCATTTGGCATGGTATCAACCCTTTACCTGTCGTTTTTCAATTGTACCCACAAGTGACATATTTCAATGTCAAAAATAAAATAGCCCCAAGGGGATTTGAACCCCTGTCGCCGGGTTGAAAACCCGGTGTCCTAGACCGGCCTAGACGATGGGGCCAAATATCAAATTGTTTCCTTTCTTAATTTTTTTCTGCGCCTGCGAAAAAACAATTATGCCATCTCTATCGCTTCGACAGGACACTCATCAACACAAACACCGCAGTCTACGCAAGTTTCTGCGTCAACTACTGCTTTGCCCTCGACCATTTTTATCGCTTCAGCTGGGCAGGCATCTACGCATGCTTCGCAGCCTGTGCATTTTTCTTCATTTACTTTTGCCGGCATAAAAAACCTTTCAAAAATATTGCAACCATAAAGCTTTACATTTTAACCAGTTTGAGGCGGAGAATCGTACAAAAGTAATGCCCATTTGACAACAAAATTTTCCCTAAAATAACAGGCAAAAAAATAAAAAACAAGAGCTTGTAACTCCAGTGCAATAGAGGGTTTAAAAACGAAAATCCGCAGAAAGGCAAATACCGGACAGAAATAATCGCTATTTATTCGCGAAAAATTATTTCTTTTCTGCCGGTTTTTCCGGGGAAGTTGCCGGTACATTCACATCCGTAACTTTATCAGGAATACCCATTATACCCGCTGATAATGCCGCAGCCATATCTTTTACGGCAGAACTGCCGTCTTTCTCCGCCATCCATTTCAAGACAGGCAGAAAATCCTGCCGCTGATTTTCAGCAAGAATAAACATAGCCATAAGTCTGACAGGCCAGTAGCGATTATCTAATTGTGCCGACACGGATTCGGTAAGTCTGTAATCGAGTTTGAATTTCTGCATCGCCGCCATAGTCTGCACTTTCAAAATCCAGTCATCTCCCGTCATACACACGGCAAGAGCCGAACTGAGCAATTCCGGCTCGACATATACAAGTTTGTATTTCGGTTTTTTCCCGGACAGGTTCTGCTGTTCGGCAAGAAGCCCGGCGAAAAGCTGAGCCGATTTTATTTTCTGGCCCTGCTGGCCTTTCTTTAATATATCAAACCTCTGCTGCAAATAGTCAGTATTCAGTTCAAGTTTGCGCCGTTTCAGAATCGTCTTCGCAGGTTTCATCCCATAAAAATTCCGAATCTGTCCATCAGAGCCGACCTGCGGGTCCATGTACACGGTTATTTCCATATTCAAATCCGCCTGGGGATAACAATCCATAATGGTTTTCAATCTGCCGGTCGCCAACCGCAGCGGAACAAATAAAGCCCCATGCGGATTGATTTCAGCCGATGGACGAACCGTTTTTACAATAAAATTATCTATCCGTTCGGATAAATCGCCGGTTATACGGACATCCACACGAACATTACCCTTGAATATACCATCAGGGCAGACAACCATCGGCTCTGAATAATTATTCTTTATTGCCAGTTCCGCGTTTATCTCGCTTCCATACGAAAAAGCGGAACCGCTTGTTTTAATCTCCGCTGTTATCATCTTTTCAGGCGGAACAAACTCAGCGAAAAACATCTGGCCGAAGTCATTTTTTAACGCTGTTATAAATACAGCAGGGTCGATTGCGGGCACATATTCAGAACCAAGTTCTTTAAGCCTGATTTTTGCTTTTCGCGACTCGAAAGTGCCGGGTGCCGCATCCACCACGGTTTTAAACATCTTTATCGCTGAATTGGCATCCTTGCCGGCAGCCGATATTTCCGCCTTGGCGATTGCCGAAGTCTGTGTGCCCGTGCCGATTTTCTCAAGCATTGCTTTGGCCAGGTCGAGCTGATTACTTTTAACCAGGGCATAAGCTAAAAACGAACCTGCACTGACCGAATTATTATCATCGCTATAAGCTTTTGTCGCCCAGGCAAGAGCATCTTGAGAATTTGCGTCATTCGCCTCGGCCGCTAAGCTGAAAAACCACGCGAAATCCTCAATCTCGCCGTCAGATGCTTTAATCTGTCCTGCAAGAATTTTGCCGGCTCGTTCCTTGATACTATTAATAATAGACTGATAACCCTGTATGTCTCCGCCTTCTTTGGCGGAGGCTGCTGCAATTGCCTCGACCATCACATCGAAAACGCCATAGCCGCGAACCTGCTCGGCAATCTTGTGGCATAGACTATAATCCTGCGAATTGAAACCATTCAGCATCCACGGCCTGTAAAATTCCGCAGGCAGCGGCTTGCCGGCATTCAAATAATTATACAATTGTGCGCAGTATTTATAACCTGCCGCCGCGGGCGAATACAAGCCGAGCGATTCAGAATCCCTGGCAAAATTAACGGCTGATTCTAAATCAAGCGGATTAGCCCTTACGGCAAAACGTAAACTCGAAAGATAAACGATGTCCGGCAGCTTTTCGCCGCCGGTCTCGGCCAGTTCCGCAAGTTTGCCGAACGCAAGACGGTCATATTTGTTGGAAACATACGACAGCATAAGATATCTTTGCGACTCGGCGGTATCGGCGGTTTCCGCCTTTAAAAAACCGAGCTGAGCCGACAGGTCGGATGCGAAAAACTGATTTTCCTGCCCATATTGATCCAGCAGCTTTTGCAGAAGCTGCTCGCGTTCTTCTCTGCTGCTGCGTTTTTCAAGAAGATATTGAACCGCTTTTGACGTTATTTCAAGGTCGCTTGAATTACCTATGTATTCTTTAAGAGCGGTCTGTACGACATCAGAAAGATTTTCCTGGGGGCACTGCCACGCAAGATTAATGATGTCCGGCAGAATATAGTTCGCCTGCTTATCGAGATTAAGGCCGGTGCTGAAAAAAATTACTGCCTGTTTCGGATTAAAAAAATCGGCCGGCTTGTTTGTGTAAAGCTCGAAACCGGCATCGTAAAACGCCCTGGCGGTCAGCGATGAAGACAATTCCTCCTGTTCCGCAAAACCAGCCGCCGCCATTGCAGCAATTGTAAAAATTATCAATATTTTCGTCTTTTTACGATTCATCCAAACCCTATAGTTAGACTTTCAGAGCCTTTATTCTTATATCGGCGTATCAATCCTAAATCTTTATAAATTAAGCAGTTAATCTATTTGGCTCCGAATTTATGCCGAGATATTTTCTCTTTGTCCGGCGACAGCCAGTACAAACGCGAAAACCTTATTTGCGCCGGCGTCTTTTAAAACTTTCGCACATTCATCAAGGGTTGCGCCTGTCGTCTTGATATCATCGATAAGGCAGATATTTCTGTCTTTAAAATTATGCCCTTTTCTGACCGCAAAGGCGCCCCGGACATTCTTTTTTCTTGCAGCCGCTGTAAGTTCTGCCTGCTGTTGAGTATAGCGTATCCGAACAAGGTCTGTATTGAGCCGGGCACCGGTAAACTTTAAACTTTTGGCGATAAGCGAGGACTGATTGAATCCCCGCTGAAATCTTTTTCGCCAGTGAAGCGGCACAGGCACTACAAAATCGACCGACTGAAAAAAATCCGCTTTATATACGGCACTTTGCGCAAAATCTGTCAATAACGGCAGAAGATGCGTCCGGTCGGCAAGTTTAAATCTCACTATCAGGCTGCTCAAAGGCGATTTATACACCCCGGCGCAGGCGATGGAATCGAAATGGAAATTTTCATTCTGACAATCCGCACAACCCTGAGGCAAATGCCCCATCGAGCTGATTTCCCTGCCGCACCGCCTGCAGAAACTGTCAACAAAGCAAAAACCTATTTGCGACCAGCAGTCGGAACAGAAATATTTATCGTCCTCGGCAATAACCGTATTGCAGCATCGGCAGTAATTATGCCAGAAAAGCTGCTGCAGATTTTTTAAGAAAAAACCTGTCGAATTTATAATTTTCTTCACGCGAACAATTATAAAAACCTCCGAAGAAAAATAAAGAAGATTTAGAACTGTATTATTTCAAATCGAACAGGCTGTTATCCAGCGGCCCAAACCAGCCCAATTGCAAACTTGCATATCTGGTCAAATTTGCATCTTTTTTGTTCACCTTCGTCATCATCTCAGAACTTATATGACCGTCAACCCAGGCAACATTAGCTTTATTTTGGTGCCTGAAATGAATAGACGGCGACATATAAAAACTTGTTATTAGCTGGCCGTCATAAACGGTAAATGGCGGTTCTGCGAATGAGTATTCAATGAGACTTTGATTGCTATTGATAAAAGCGCAATCTGCAAACATTATTGTTTGGGCTGTGCTTTTGACATCGGACATCCCGGCTGTTTGTTCATACATTTCATTCCATTCTACTCCCACCTGTCCAAACCGGCTGCCTATATACGTCATATTATAACCATAGCCTCCGCAACCCTTTTCAAAGCTTGTCTGGTCCTTTATGAAATTGTTTTTTTCAGGACACTCCTTTACTTTCCCATCGGCCAAATATCCAGCCAAAGGTCCTTTTAGCGGATCAAACGGCTCATCTGCTTTTTTTCTCACGCCATGCCAGCGGTGAAATCCGCCGCGAAACATATCTAAGGGCAGCCACATATCACTTGCCGCAGGAACATAAAAATAATTATTCTCCATAGCATAGCCGGTATTGGCCAGAAAGAGTTGGCGGATATTACTTTTACATACCGTAGCACGTCCCTGAAATCTTGCCATAGCCAGAACCGGCATCAATACTGATAGCAGTAAAGCTATGATTGAGATTACCACCAGTAATTCAACTAGACTAAACGCTTTTCTCTTTTTAATAAGCATCTTTGGTAACTCAATATTATTGTCTTCGCCAGTTTTCTGCTTTACGCCATTGAGAGGCAAATACGGCAAAATCCTTAAAATTTATGAACCCGTCTTTTGGCTGGGCCAAATCACATCTGCCTATCCAGTTTTCCTCCCCGAAATAACTCAGCCAAGCTGATGCAAATAGAGAAAAATCAGCAAAATCAACAACACCATCCAAATTGATGTCCGCCGAATATTGCTGTTCTTTCAGTACACCCACCGCTTCCAAATCAAAACCGCCCGATCCCCACGTAGGCCATGCATCGTAAATGGGGTGATTATGACTATAATACTGCCAGTTCGGCCGGCTATTGGCATCTATATGCCTTACCGCATTATCGTAAAAATCTCCGCTTCCGGGAATATCGACAATCCTCACATAACAGATATTGTTAATATCAACGAGGCCGGAAATTACATTCGGGTCATCTGCTATTTCGCTTAAATCGAACGGCGTACCGACACAAACGCCATAAGAATTAGGATGTTTTCCGCCAAGGTTATAAATATTTGAAATATCAATAGTGCCGTATGGCCCGACTTGCCCTGAGGTCAAAGACACCGAGGGAAATCTTACGAAATTATTTCCATCGGAAGAAACCTCGACATATCCTAATTCCGCAAACATCTGTCCCGCGACAGAGCCGCCGGAAGTATCGTAACCGGAAATGTAGCCGTTCTCGAATATTACAAAATCATATCCTTTAACATTACGAATATGATTGAGGTCATTAACATTATGCGGGTTTCCAAAAACAAGCGTTATCCGGCCGGGCTTACAGCCGTCAGCAATTTTAGTCTTATCCAAATCGCCAAGACTCACAATGTCATCGAGTTTGCCGGTTGCGGGTCCTAATGCTTTGTTCGGGTCATTCCAGTTTCCACCATACCACTGGCTGTCCGAAGGCAGATAATCTTTAAAGCTCGTAGCCCAGCCGCGAAAAACCGGATTGATAACAGCATCTGAATCGCTAAGCGGATTAGCGTGTCTGTTGTCATTGCCGATATAGCCGTTTACCCCTGCTTCTGTATAAGGCCCAGCATCGGCCTTTCCAGCAACAAGCAGCAACAGAATAACAATAATAGTTCGCAGCTTATACTCCACTTCAATTCCCTTTTTCCGGGGCGGAGTCTTATTTAAAACTCCGCCCCCGATTCATATAAAATTTACTTCCTTCTCCTGCGAAGCAATAATCCGCCAATACAAAATAAAACTATTGTTGCCGGCTCAGGCACAACCGTATCCATTGCGAAATACGCCGGCGTGTTCATTCCATAAACCGGGTCGTTATCACTCGAACTAAGACTAAACTCAAGGCTCTTAATTGCTCCCAGTGTACTGAGATTGACGTATTCCCACGTATTGACTATATGGCCGGCATCAGCAAGAAAGAAATTAATAGTGCCGGTTGATGAACCTGATTCATCTTTGCCGGTAATGGTCAATTTAAACCAGTCCTCGTCGTCGAATTTTGTGGCAGGACCTTCGCCGTTTTTCATCGCAAGATAAGCATAAGTGGTATTGGTTACATAAATGCCTTCTATAATGCTCGCGATGCTTAATGTCATCGAAGGAGATTCGCCCCAGCCCATAAAATTGATTCCATAATTTGAACCGCTCTGTGCCGCCCCTGTAATAGCACTGTACTGATTTGTCCATCCCGGCGTTGTGGTATCAGACTTATTTGAGTATGCCCAACCGTCCCAACTGTGATAGGTAGAATCATAGTTATTATTAAATACAGCCGAGCCGCTGACAAAATCGCCCGTTCCGTCTGAGCCGTTCCAGTATGAGTTTGCGCCCAGGCTTAAATCGTCAAAATTTGCGATGCTTGCATTAACCACATCAACCATTCCGAAAACAATAATTAAACTTATTAAATTTTTAAACTTCATCTTTTCTTCTCCATTTCTCAATGCCAACACAAGGGTCTCGTTGCGGCCGCCCACAGGCGGCCGCAAACCGGCAGACCAAAAGCGTTAAGCTTTTGTGGAACTTTATTTTTTAAAACTTTTTACTTTTATGTCTTAATGGCAAACCAATAAAAAAAGCCGCCGTTCCCGAAAAAGGAACGGCGGCTTTAATATCCAAAACAAAAACACTGCATAAACACAGTATGTTCGTTGGCGTTCCTTACGCGAGAACTCTCAACAAATTACCGATTACAAACAGGTTTTCTGACTTGCGTCCACCGAAAGAACCCTTCCCGCTCAAAATAAGCAGTGGTACAACTTCTTTCGGCCTTGCGACTTATATCGCAACAAACGCTTACAGCGGCGCGACCGTCACGGATTTCAACCGTGTTCCCTTTTCTGTAGCCGGATATTATTTTTCAAAAGAACAAACACAAAATACCAGAATAAAAAAATCCTGGCAATAGAAAAATTTATTTAAACAGAAAAATTACAACCAGCAGCGATATAATTGCAAAGACACTGACGCTCAGTGCGGCTATAAAAACCCACATAAACCGTTTATGCTGCGTATTCAGAATATATTTGAGGTATCTGTCGCTTGCGGAAAACGTCTTGCCCATCTGGGTTATACTGTCGGATTGCTCTTCAACATTATCTTTTAATCTATCAACTATGCTGTTAAATTTTCTAAAGTTCTCAGTAAGCTGAGCATCGACATCGGCTGATGCGGCAAGCTGTACAGCCATATCCGAAATCGCATCGGTCTGCTTCTCGGCGGCAACAGGTATTTTCTCGACCGCCTCGGTAAACTGCTGATTCTTCAGCGCCTGCGACTTAATCTGCTCAACCAGCGCATCGACAACAATCCTCTGGTTTTTCATACTCTCAGGAAAATTCTGCAGAAGCTGCGGTATTTCGTCTATCCGTTTTAAAAGCTCAGCGTTTTGTTTTACCTGTTGGTCGAGATGTTCGTTTATTCCGCCCAGTTTCCCGACAAGCTGCTCGAACGAACTTTGAATCATCTGCAGAGCTTCCGTACGGTCGGTGATTTGCTCATTTTTGCGGGCGATAATACCAGAAGGATTATTCGGATTGTCAAGTGTGGGGGATTTCCTCAATGGCTCATAGACATTATCTCTCCTGCCCGAAAGCCATCTGCTCGTCCTTGATATCAGCTCTCTTATTGCCATAACTCTTCCGTAAAGTTAATATATATGTATAATTATCCCAAAGTCCCATAAAAGCAAGAAAAAATCGTTAAATTGAGGTAAATTTAAAAAAAATGAAGCTGATTACTTTCAAAAAAAACACGAAAATTTACTGCGGCGTACTAACCTATAGGGGCATTATCGATTTAACAGGCAATTTTCAAAGTGTAAAACAGATACTTGCGGGTGGAAATGAAACCCTCAGAAAGATTCAATCCATCGCTGCTAAAAGCACTTTTTTTATTAACCCTGCCGCTGTAGAGCTTTTGGCTCCCATTCCAGACCCGGGCAAAATTCTTGCCCTCGCCGGCAATTACGCAAAACATATTATAGAAGCAGGCCTGAAACTCGGCCTGACCGCTTCGCCGCGAAAAACTACCGTCCCCCGGCCGTTTCTCAAACCAAATACTGTGATAAATCATCCTGACAGCGTCATCCCCTGGCCGGTTTACAGCAAAGAAATCGACTATGAAATTGAACTTGCCATTGTCATTGGCAAAACCGCAAAATGCATCAGCCCCGAAAATGTCAAAGAATACATAGCAGGCTACACAATCGCAAACGACGTTTCGGCACGCAGCGTAACCTTCAAGGCGGCAAGAGAAAAAAGACCCTGGGACGAATTTTACGATTGGCTCAACGGCAAATGGGCCGACGGCTTTTTGCCGCTTGGCCCCTGCATCGTTACCGCCGACGAGATTGAAAACCCGCAGAATTTGCAAATGACACTGAAAGTCAACGGCCAAACTCGCCAGAACGCAAATACCTCCGATATGATTTTTGGCGTTTATGAAATAGTATCGTTTTTAAGTTATATGATGACGCTTCAGCCCGGCGACATTATCGCAACAGGAACGCCCGAAGGTGTGGCGATGGCGACGGGAAATTTTCTAAAGGCCGGCGACAAAATCGAATGCACCATCGAAAATATCGGAACGCTCACAAATACTCTCGGTGCAAAACCGGAAAACTTTTACGAGCCGCTGGTCTGAAAATTAAACTTGACGATTTTGCTCTAACTTTATACAGTTTCTTCTATTATGGATTGTGATACAAATTCTGTTGCTCTCAAAAACACTTGTCCTACCTGGTTCCAACGGCACTCAATAATACTTCTTTTTGTTATTCTATTGCTGGCCGCGGTTCTGCGATTTGTCAATCTTGAGCAGTCGCCGCCGGGCTTAAATCAGGACGAAGCCATCAGCGCCTGGCCTGCGTATTGTCTGCTTAAAACCGGAAAAGATAATGTCGGCCAGTCCTGGCCCATTTACTATATGCGGGGTCTGGGCGGCAACAACCCAACTCTGTTTACTTATTTAACGATTCCTTTTCAGGCAATCGGCGGACTGAACATTTATACCACCCGTCTGCCCGCCGCCTTTGGAGGCGTCTTTACTGTCTGGCTGATTTATTGGGTCGCGAAAAAACTATTCGATACCGAGACCGGTCTTGCCGCCGCGGCATTGCTTGCGATGACTCCCTGGCACCTGCTGCAAAGTCGCTGGGGGCACGAAGTTTCAATTACGCCTCTGCTGGGACTTATCCCTCTTGCGGGAATGCTCTGGGCCAATTTGCCCGTCGGCAATAATAAAAATGACACTCCGCGGCCGGTTATCGCCGGCATCAGCGGCATTCTGGCAGGGATCGGTTGTTTTGGCTACCAGGCCGTTCGTCTTTTTGTGCCGGTTTGTATTTTCGCTATTATTCTGTTTAATCTGCCGCTTTGGTGGAAAACCGTAAAAACGAAAAAAGGCGCTCTGGCCGTCGCGTTATTCATCATTGGTTTTACATCTATTTTCGGCCAGCTGCTTTACCTGCACATTTTCCATCCCGAAGGCATCGGCAAACACGCAAATTTTCAGTCCGGCTGGGTCGGCAATGTAGGTCTGATAGACTCGTTAAAAAATATACCACTGCGCTACTTCAGGCATTTCGGCCTGGACTTTTTATTCATTCAGGCCGACCATTTCCTGTTTCAGGGCCCGCCCGTCGGCGGTCAGTTTCACTGGTATGAGCTGCCGCTGATGATTGCCGGGGCAATCTTAGTCCTGAAAAAATTCAAAACCTCAGCTTCCCTGCGAACTCTTGCCGCGTTTGTACTTGTCTATCCGATGGGAGATTGTTCCGTGTGGAGTGGGCCTTTAAGCACACTGCGAGTTACACCGGGCTTGTGCGCTTTGGTGCTGTTGTCGGCCGCAGGGCTTGCAGCCGCCGCCAGGCTGATTTACAGGCAATATCCCAATGACTTACGGGCGACAATAATAGTCTTTGCGGCTCTTGTCATCGGGCTTAACGCAAGATTCCTTCATCATTTTTACGGCGAATATAATCGCAGATCGGACGTTTATCATTCGTATCACGCCGACCTTGTAGAGGCCTGCAAATGGTTAAAACCTCGCTTCAATGATTTCGACTCTATTTATATCACAGCAGATAACCTTAATATGCCGTACGTTATTTCTACCGTAGTGCTGGGCTATGACCCTGTTAAATGGTTCAGTGAGCCGACTGAATTTATATCGCCGGGCGGCGAATGGGATTGTTATACACGGTACGGCAAAATGCATTTCCTGTATGATTACTCGAATTTTTCAATCGCTGTGTTACAAAAGGAATTCGCACCCGGCAAAGTGCTTCTTATTCTAAGGCCGCACGAATTCGTAGTGCTTTCGGTACTTGAGAAACTTCGAAAACTTGAAAATCAGGATGAAATAAACGCGGAGCTTGAAAAACTGAAAAATACCGATAATCCGGATGAATCTAAACTCGAAAACTTCCCGGGACATATAATCCATAAAATTTATGGCCCCAACGGTGAAAAGACGCTTTGGCTGTGCCAATTTTAACCCCCGCGCCTCGTGCATCAAATCTTTCTCTTTATAAAACAACATCCTGCTGGTCGACAAATCCTTCCAGCCGTCTGCTTCTTACAGGATGCTGAAGTTTTCTTATCGCCTTCGCCTCGACTTGCCTGACTCGCTCTCTGGTCACCTTAAAAATCCTGCCGACCTCTTCGAGTGTATAGGTATATCCGTCGCCAAGTCCGTATCGCAGCTTGATAATTTCGCGTTCGCGGTACGTCAGCGTCTTTAATATCTCGTCGATTCGCTCTTTAAGCATCTCGTGCGTCGCCGACTGCACCGGCGATTCGGCCGACTCATCTTCGATAAAATCGCCGAAATAGCTGTCTTCGCTTTCGCCTATCGGCCGGTCGAGACTTATCGGATGCTTTGAAATCTTCAAAACCCGACGCGCCTCTGAAACGCTTAATGCCGTTTCGGTAGCGATTTCCTCAATCGTCGGCTCTCTGCCCAATTTCTGCAGAAGCTCTTTGCTTACCATTCTCAGCCTGCTCATCGTTTCAATCATATGAACGGGAATTCTGATTGTCCGCGCATGGTCGGCAATGGCTCGCGTAATCGCCTGTCTTATCCACCACGTCGCATAAGTGCTGAACTTATAGCCTCTGCGGTATTCGTATTTATCGACCGCGCGCATCAGGCCGGTATTGCCTTCCTGGATTATATCCAGAAAACTCAAGCCCCTGTTGCGGTACTTCTTGGCGATTGATACGACAAGCCTGAGGTTGCCGCTTGAAAGCTGTCTTTTGGCCAGCTCATACTGCGAGAAAACCGCCCGTACGGCATGCAGCCGTTTTTCAAGCTGCTCCGGCGTCTCAAGCACCATTTCCTGCATACCGTTGAATTCCTGTTTCATCGCGTCAATGTCTTCCTGGGCGTAATCCACGGTAGGTCCTGCCGCTATATATCCCTGAAGCTGGCGCATCTTGGCCAAAATGCCTTCGAGCTTCTTCATCATAGGCTGAATTCTGCTTGTCCTAAGACTGAGCTCCTCAAGAAGGGTCGCTATCTTGATGCGGTTGCGCCGCAGCTGCTTTGCTGTTCTTTTCTTTTCCGTTTCGTCCTGTGTCAGCAGGAATTGACCGAAAAGCTTTACATTCTTATCGAGCAGTTTGTTGGCTGTCTTAATATTCTCAGGCAGCCTGCTCCTGACGACAGACCGTATAAGATTTTCAGTAGTGCTCATCTTCATCGTTCTGTCGAACGGCAGCGTGCCATCAAACACCTGCTGAAGAATTTCAATCGCGCAGTGCGCCGAATAATCGCTTTCCAGAACTTTTCGCCTGAATGCCATTCGTGTAAGCTCAATTTTGCGGGCCAGCGATATTTCCTGTTCACGCGTAAGCAGCGGTATCTCGCCCATCTGCGTAAGATACATTCTGACAGGGTCGTCTATCCTGCCGCTATCGACCTCAACCAGTTCGGTTTCAAGCACTGCATCGTCAGTTTCCGCTTCTGCTTCCTCATCGGCAAAAACCGCGTCATCGACCTCGAATTCGTCATCTTCCTCCCGCTGCTTTTCTATCTCGGACTCGTCGAGCAGGCTTATTCCCATCTCGTCGAGAGTCATAATCAGACTTTCAAGCCGGGTGGCCGATATCGCCTCGTCAGGCAGCTCGTTATTCATTTCCTCATAAGTTATATAGCCTTTCTTTTTGGCCTTTTCGATAATGAGCTTTATTTTTTCTTCGATAACATCTTTTTTAACCGCTCCCTCCGCTCCCGGCTGCTGCGCCTGTTGCGGCTGCTGATTCTGTGCAGCCTCAGCGACCGGTGGCGTCTCAATTTTCTTTTCCGCCTCTTTTACCGGCGGCTTTTGACTCTTTTTCCCTTTAACTTCCGTTTTTTTCTTTGCCACAATTTTTCCCTGTAAAAAATCCGACTGCTATTATCTACTGACTATTAATTGCTGATTAATCCCGGGTTCCTCCTGTCCGGCTTTGACTTCATAGCCGAAATCCTGCGTAGCATTTCATCGTCACCCGTTTTTTTGACGCTTTGGCTTTTTTTCTTCTTATATTCATCCATCGCGTTTATCGCGCCGCTAAGACGTTTTCTTAAAGTCTCGCCATCCTGCCCGTTATCGCTCAGTTTCACTATAAAACTGGATACGTCCTGCGATTCCGTTTGTGCGAGCAAATCAGCTAATGAATACTCTCCTCCCTCTGCCGACGCCTGTTCGATAAGCCGCCAGGCCTCTTTCAGCACCGGCATATCGAAATCATCTGCCTTGATTTTCTTCGCAGCCGACTCAAACAACCGCGGCTCGTTAAGCAGAACTTCTATTATCTCAGCCTGCGCCTTTGCCCCGAATCCGTCAAACTCAACGCTCGAAACCTTGGCGTTATCAATCGTGTTTATTACCGCCTGTCTTGCCTGCCCGCCTCTGCGGGTAAGCTCCCTTCTTATATCTTCAGCGGGTATCTGCAATATTTTGCTCAACCTGTTGATTATCAATCCGAAAGTTATCGTATCAAGCGTTCCGCCCCGCGATGCCGTCGCCACCGAGCGCAGATATTCTTCCGTCGCCGCTCGCCTGTCGGACAGATTATCGCTGCTGCCGAATTTTTCCACCAATCTGTCCCAGCGATACTTCATTACATCCGTTGCGTTCTCAATAATTTTCTTAAATGCCTCTCCACCCGCCGCCAGTACATAATCGCACGGGTCTTTTCCCTGCGGCACCGACGCCAGTTTAATATCTATTCTTTCCGCAAGGCATATTTCCAGTGCTCTTTCCGCTGCCGCCGCCCCCGCCGTATCGCTGTCGAAAATCAAAACGATATTTTTCGCGTATCGTCTCAGCAGTCTCGCGTGCCCTGCCGTAAAACTTGTGCCCAGTGTCGCAACCACATTCCTGCAGCCTGCCTGATGAACCATAATCACATCGGTATATCCCTCGACAACCGCTACCGTTCCGCTGGTGACGATTTCGTGCCGTGCTTTATCAAGTCCGTAAACGCAGTTGCTCTTATCGAAAATTAAAGTCGTCGGCGAATTCATATATTTCGCGGGGTCGTCGCCTAAAGTCCTGCCGCCGAACCCGACAATTCTCGATGAAGCGTCAATTATCGGAAACATCAGGCGATTGCGGAACTTGTCGTAAAAATGCCCCTGCTCATTTGAAACAACCAGGCCCGCGGCAAGCATCAGTTTTTCGGGAATATTTTTCTTTTTCGCCGCGTTCAAAAAATCGTCCCATTTTTCAGTCGCGAACCCCAGCGAATATTCTTCCGATGTCTTTTCTGTCATCTGCCTGCTGGTTACATATTCTCTGCATTTATCTCCCGTCGGTTTTTCGAGCAGATTTTTCCGCCAGTATTTCATCGCCCAGCGGTTGACTTTTTCTATATCGGCAGGGTCCATATCCGATTGTTCGCCGGGCGTTCTTTCCGGCAGCGTAATTTTTATTCCCGCCCGTTCGGCAAGTCTTTCTACCGCCCGGATGAAGCTCAGTCCCTCGCGCATCTGAACGAATTTGATTACATCGCCGCCTGCGCTGCACGCGAAGCACTTGAAGATTTGTTTGTCCGGATTGACGTTCATACTCGGCTTGTGGTCTTCGTGGAACGGACAAAGCCCCACCATTTCTTTTCCCTTGCGGGTCAAATTGACGTGTTCTGAAATAACATCGACTATATCGTTAGCCGCTTGCACTCGGCTTATCTGGCTGTGGTCCAATCTCATTTTTAAAAAAACCAATCCCTTGAATATATAAGAAAATATCAGGAAATCCTTTTGGCAACGAACCGGAATAAAAGGCAATAAGTATAGGCATAGGGGGTGCCCGAAGTCAAGTTGCCCCCATAAACCCTCATTTCAGCACTACTAACAATGGTTTATTAACTATGCGACACCTGGTCAAACGATAAAAGATAGCGGTTAAGGATTCGAAATTATCTTTCTATCCCTTTTAAATCTTAAATTTTAAATCTTAAAATTTCACTTCCTTCGTCCCATATAACCTGCCTTGGCCGTTGCAGGACTGCGATTTTAAAAATTTTTAGAAATTTCCTGATTTTGTTCGGTTTTTGTTAGGGTAAATTTATGCCCTCTGCCGATAAGACTTTTGCTGAAAAATTAAGTGAGAAAAAAAATGAATAAGAACAACAGATTTAACGATGAAGACTTTCCTATTTGCCGTTTCGGCCCCGGCGGCGATTTCGTAACCGACTGGCCTTACAAAGTAGAATCGAAAGCGTCGCGCCAGCCGATTGGCTCGGCACTGAAAGCGATTGCAAAGATGCTCGACACGGTAATAACAGAGGAACTGCTGCAAAGTTCCACGATAGAAAAAATCAACCTCGCTATAAATGGCGAACTATTAACTGCTGATTTGGAGGACGAAATTGACATCAACAAATCAAATGAGTCTGACGCCCCGCCAGTTTCAAGTTCTGAAACTAATCGACAGCTTCAAAAAGAACCGATGCTATTCGATAACGCTTCAGGAGCTGGCGGAATCATTGGGCACAAGCAAAACCACAGTATTCGAACATGTCGAAGGCCTAAAAGAAAAAAAATTGCTTTCGGCCAATCCTGGCAGGGCTCGCTCTTTGAGCCTCACGACCAAAGCACAAAGGTTGCTTGAATCGCAGACGGACGCAAATGAGCCGGACAGTATTCCCCTGCTCGGCACAATCGCGGCAGGAGTGCCGATTGAAGCGATTGAAAACATCGAGCATATCTCTTTGCAATCCGAATTCGGCTCAAACGAAGATACATTCGCGCTGAAAGTTCAGGGCGACAGTATGACCGGCGACGGCATTTTCGATGGCGATTACGTCGTCTGCAAAAAGGCTCAAACCGCACCAAACGGCAAAATCGTCGCCGTTATCGTCGATAACGAAAACGCTACCGTAAAAAGGTTTTACAGGGAAGCCGACCGAATCCGTCTTCAGCCCTCGAACCCCGATTACGAGCCGATTTACACGCAGAATTGTACCATTTCAGGAATAGTCGTAGGACTAATGAGAAAAATTTAAAATTAGTCAATCATCTGCAGCGAATAAGCTGGCTGGGGTTATATCGAATATGGGGAGCGATTGTTTTCAAGTCGTTTAAAAATCTTTTGCCGTCCGTCCAATATCCTGCTGTCGGTTTGAGTTTACTGCACTTTTCCAGAAAATATCCATTAAGAGACACCATTAACTGTTCGCGAAGATATTTGCTTGCCATTGACGCAAGGCTTGCCGGCAGATAAATATCGTCGGCCCTGACCTCAAAATCAATCCTTACATTCTTATAAGATGTGCTGAGCTGGTAACTGCTTAAATTTTCCGCTTCTTTGATAACTTTAAGTTCCATATCGCCAAACATCGTCCTTAACGGCTGGGCGTATCGCGTTCTGCCGCCCTGCCGGTCGATTTTGAAAATTAAATTCTTGTGCCCGGTGCCGTGAATTATCTCGTCGATTAGTTTGCATACAATCTGGAAAACCACGGTTGATTTATTCCTGACTTTTCTAATCAGCTCGTTATAGTGAGCCGCTTCGAGGCAACAGCTTTTCAGGGCAATCAGGCTCATCCCGTTTTTCCCAAGATTTTTTTCAAACGCCCCCGCAGAGATAGAAATCTCATCGGCGTTGAAGTTTATCTTTTGCTGACCGATATTTTTATACCACGGATACTCGGCAAGTTTCCCACTGCTGTCGGAACCAAGCACTTCAACAAGGTCAGCCGCTGAAGAAGGATTTTTGCCAAGACATTTAAGGCAGGAAAGCACTGTTTTTTCCAGATGCACTGTGCCGATTGACGAATTGTATGCTTTTTTGCTGTCGCAGATAAGGAGTCTGCCTGCAAGGTGTTTTTTGTTTGATGAAATGCTGTCTGAAAGGACATCCCACATATCAGCCGAAATTTTCTCTGCCGGCATACTGAAAACCGCCGCCGAAACGACCAGCGGCCCCAAAATCGGCCCCAGTCCTGCCTCGTCAATTCCGACCACGATGGTATCAGTCAAAATCCCTTTCATCGCTCCGCCGATTTCCTTTCGGTGTTATAATAATTTTTCGTTCGTCGCGAATCAATTAAAAACTTATGAAACCGCCGCGAAGAAATCAGAATGATATCCTATTGCTCTTTATTCGTTCAGGGCTTATAATTTCTTTTAATCTTAAAATAAGGAGATAAATATGTCGCATTCAGCGGATTATGCCCTGCAGGTTGCGATGCACATGGAGCGGCTGGGAATAACTTTTTACCAGTCTCTTGCCGCCGGCTGTGGCGATGCCAGGATAGCCGCTCTTGCCGCAAAGCTCGCCGAAGACGAAAAAAAACACTTATGGATTTTTGAGCGTATGTTCCATTCGCTTCCCATCGAACAGTGCGGCCCTAAACAGACCGAAGACCAGATTGCCGCAACTGCCGGCAAATTTTACAAGTTAATCCTGCCGACTGCCGCTGAAGTCAAGGAAGTTGCGCTCAGCGGCGATGTGACTAAGGCACTGAAAATGGCTATGCAGATGGAATCCGACGCTGTCGCCTATTATTCGAGCATGAACCCTGCCGTCGGCAGCGATTCCGCCGTCCTCAAAACCATCATTCAGGAAGAAAAAAAACATTTGAGTGCGCTTAGCGAATACGGCAAAAAGTAATTTTAACGCCAAATACCGTCGCCGTCCTATCGCCAATTAAAACTTGACTACATCCCCGCTCGGCAATATCATTTCAGGATTACAAAAAAACCTTTATTGACCGGACAAGATTATGGAAAATCGAATTATCCGAAAAAAACGCGTCTTTTCTGCCTTTCTCGTTTTAGCTCTTCTCCTGTGCATCCTGCAATCTGACGGCTACTGCAAAAAGCAGAAAACCAAAAAAGATGAAAAGAAAGCCGAGACCGCCCAGCCGGTTCAGCTCGACAAAATCATCGGCGACCTTGCCGAGGTCATCGCCTTCAATCCGATACCGGTAAAAGGCATAGGGCTGGTAGTCGGCCTGCCGAACACCGGCTCGTCCGAATGTCCGCCAAAAATACGCGATTATCTGCGGCAATACATCGTTACCCAGGTCGGCTCAAAAGGCGCCGTCAATCCTGACGCTATGATTGACAGTCTCGACACCGCCGTTGTCTCAGTTGAAGGGTTCATCCCGCCCGGCGCGTCGAAATATCAGCCCTTTGACATTACCGTAAAGGCTCTTCCGAATACTCAGACTACCTCTCTCGCCGGCGGCAGACTTTATACCAGTGAGCTCAAATTTGTCGCCCGCGTCGAAGAAACCATCGAGGCTTCAAAAACTCTTGCCCTCGCCGCTGGTCCTGTTTACATCGACAGCATTACTGCGAAATCCGACCCGCGAAGCGGTATCGTTCTCGGCGGCGGAAAGTCTATGCAGGATTATCAGGTTACTCTGGCATTTTACAAATCAGATTTCGCGGCCGCCGCTATTGTAAGAAACCGCGTAAATCAGCGGTTCGGCAAAGACGTCGCCTCTGCCACTTCGCCCGAAGTAATTTATCTTTCTATCCCTGAACAATTCAAAGACAAAAAGGAAAGATTTATAGAACTCGTAAAGTCGCTCTATATTACTACTTCCGCCGCCAGCGAAGATGCGCATATAAACTCGCTTATCAAAAATCTCCAGACCGAAAAAGACAAATCGAAATACCAGACCGCTCTCGAGGCCATTGGAAGAAACGCTTCCCAAAAACTTCTGCTCCTTCTGGATTCAAAGGACGAGTCGGTAAAATTCGCCGCCGCTAAATGTCTGCTCGTCATCGGCGACAGCAGCGGCATGAAATCCCTTAGGGATTATGCGCAGAACAACGCATCGCCTTTCCGTATCGCTGCAATTCAGACTATCGGCGATTACGCTTCCAAAGCCGATACCGTCTCCCTAATGAACAGAATTGCCGGTGATGAAAATCTCGACGTCAGATACAACGCTTACAAATATCTGAAAAAATACGATGACACCTCTATTGTCAGAACCCTTGTCGCTGACGATTTCTATATAGACCAGGTCATTATAACCAGTCCTAAAACCATTTACGTATCAAGAAGTCATCGGTCCGGCATCGTCCTCTTCGGCGCTCCGGTTGACTGCCAAAAGGGCATCTACGTGGAATCGGACGATGGCCAGATTATTATTAACTCTCTGCCTACCGAAGACCGCCTCTCGGTAATGCGAAAGCATCCCATTACAAAAGAGTTGATGGGCCCGTTAAAATGTTCGCTCAGATTGGCTGAACTTATAAAACTTCTCGGCGACAAAGCCGAACAGGAAGACAGTAAAAAGCGTCCCGGCCTGGGCGTCCCGTATTCCGATATAGTTGCGCTTTTGAAAAAGATGGTTGATAAAGGAGCGGTTGACGCCGTTTTCGTCCCCGGCCCGTTGTCTCCCCTCGCCTCAAAATAATTCCTAAAGTGGTTATTTAGCCCCCGGCTCTGCCGGGGGTTCCGAGCCCAAGCGTTAGCGAAGGGAGTATTTTAAAGGGGGTTTCTATCTCTGCGAAGTTCAATGTCGCAAATTCTCCATGATAAATCTTCGCAGCCGCGTCATACGCCCTCGCAGCTTCTTCTTCACTTTCGAAATATCCTAAATGTTTATATATTCCGTTATAGCTTATAGCCGCCCTCCATTTTTTTCTTTTTTTCGAATAGCTTACTCCTCTGTATTTAGAGCTGCCCGGCATTTGTTTCCTGTTGCAGTTATTTTGAGACCGCGTTGCCAGTCGCAGATTGCTCTTTCTGTTATCTAATCCCTCTCGGTTCCGATGGTCGACAACTAATCTCTGTCTACCCTGAGCGCAGTCGAATGGGCCCATAATCTGCCTGTGCATAAATACTATTTTGCAGTCCTCAATTCGAACCGCGTAATATTTACCATAATGGTTATCATAAAGTTGCCAGGCATCTTGGCTTATTTTTTCATAATCTTCAGGTTCAACGATGGCGAATTTCCCTCCTATAAGTTTGATTTTCCTAAATGCGAAGCCGTAATGCTTTTTTCTATAGCGCAGCAGAAAATATACGATGATATTTTCGATAAACGTTGGATACGGGATTTGAAGATTTAATTTGGACACGATATTTCCTCTTCTGAATTGATTAGCCCCGCCACCTGTGGGCGGGGTTCCTCTAATTAATTTGTATTTTTGGTAATTGGGACTTGCTTGCCCCGTTAGATGCGTTAGTTAGCTTCTTGAAGATGCTTTAGCTATCTAACTGGGGTTTAGATTCTCTTATTCTATTTAAGAATAAGGGTTTATGTAAAATATTAACTTTTCGCACAACTATATCGGTATTTTACCATATTTTCAACAAAAGTCAAACAAAAACATACAAGATTTCACTATTTTTTTTGACTGTTTACGCACTGAGATATTGTTCCAATCTGCTTTTAATATATCTCTTGCCCCACGTTGTTTTAAGATATTTTTCTCGTTTGGCGGCATCCTGCTGATTCAGGCATCCTTCCCCGTAAATCAGCTTTAATGGACGTCTGTTCCTTGTTGTTGAAACTTTACCGCTATTATGCTCCTCTAATCTTTTTTTGATATCGCTTGTTATGCCGATATAAAAATTGCAGTCTTTCCGATATCAAAACATACACATAATAAAATTTATTCATAAATACTCCCTATATTGAGATGTTTACCCCGTGGGATGTCGCAACTATCCCATCGGGGCGATAGTTTACCCTGTGAAGTGTTTCTATGTTGCTTCATCGAACCACTCAAAACTACTTCAGCAGGGCATCTCTATCTGACATTTTTCAAAAACTATCTAACTGGGGTCCGTTTCGGCGGAGTTTCCACTGTTCAATTCTTACAGTGCTTAAATGTTGACCTTTCTAATCTCGCGCGAATCGCTGAATGTCTTGAAAAAGCACAAAAAACCAAGAATGTTTAGTAGATCAAGTCTCGATCATTTCATATCTATTATTTGCCACAACACTTTTTATATTTCTTGCCGCTGCCACAAGGGCAAGGGTCGTTGCGACCTATTTTGCCTTTCTCTTCCAGAGTTCTTTGAACAGATTGGGTTGCTTTAATTCGTATCTTCTGTTCAAGATTAGCCTTATATGTTTCTGGTATTTCCTTCTTAGAAAGGAAAGAGAATTCTATATTGATTAGCTTATTTTCTTTGTCAAATTCAATAATTAGCATCATTCTTGTGTTTTCATTACCAATAATAATTCGCTGCCAAGTATAATCTCGCATCCATAATTTAGATGGCTGAGATATATCTGGCATAAGGCAAAAAACAGTAATATTCTTAGTGCCTAACATTGATAATGGAATAACACGTTTTATCTGAGATTGCCTTAGTAAGGCCTTTGAAATCGACCGATTAAATTCATGGCGTGTGTCTATGGTCGTATCCAAAAGATATGATGTCGCTTTGCAACAACCATTTTTCCTTTGCAACCCTATTAACTTTACAATGTCTTCTAAACATCCATCTAAGTATTTTTGTTTAGGTTTTACTGCATTTTGAGGGTCAATAGTTAAGTTGTGATAATAAATATCAAGATTTTTACGGTAGGCGAGGAAATTAAGGTGGCTAATGTTGGAAGAAGAAGATAAATTTTCTGCGTAAGTAACATAGTGGTTGTGATTTAAGTAAAGTCCCAAGTGGTCAAGTTCGTCACATATAGATAATAAATTTGATTTTGCTGCTCTTATTCTTTCCTCCATGAAATGTGTGAAAATAACAGGAGAGTCGAAGATATCTGCATATACTCTTAGATCGTCAATCGCCATACACCAAACAGGGTTATCAATCTTTACATTTAATGTTTTTAATTTGTCCGATTGAGCAGCCAAGTGCGTGAGGTTATCAAGCGTCACAACACATGCCGTGATATGTCTAAATTGTTCTTTTCTAAGAACAACAGTTTCTCTTGTGTTAGGAACATTAATGCTAACTTGATCTGAACTGTTCAAATATTCTATAAAACGTTTGGCTTGTGTCGCTGGTTTCTCAAGAAGGTCTTTGATTGATTTAATATAGTCAAAAAAATTTGTAGCTGGCGGATGACTTGTAAAGACACCAGCTTTAATCTCAACTATTATTAAATGATCATCATATATAATTATGCCGTCTGTTTCACAATCTTCTTTTTGCGAGGTATTTGTTGTGCATTCATAATGAACTGACTTATATGTTTTATTATTTGGCAATAACTTATCAAAAAATTTAAATGGTAAGTTTTCAGAAACAGCTTTTTGGCGTCTATTCCATTTATCTCTATAGCTTGGCTTTAACCTTATAATCAACCTCTCAACAATACGATAGAGATCGTCCATTAGATTGATAAGGTCGAAACAATAATATCGATCATCTATACAGAGAAATGGCCGAATATTAATTGGGCATAACCGTAACGGCCAGCCGGCAAATTCACCTGGAGCCAAAAAGGAAGTTTCTTCTCCAGGTTTCCAAGAAAGCTCGCGTAACAATTCTTTTGGAAGATTTGTTACCTTTTGAATGTCAAAAAGATCAAGATGGAAACAACGTCCAACTATAGAGTTGTGTCGCTTTTCCCATCCTTTTGCTTTAACAATTTCTTGCATCAGGTCTTCCAAGCTTTTTTCTTCTTCTTGTCCATTCTCAATTGCTTCACTTAAAGCTTTTTTCACTTCCTGATCATATTCTTTGAATTCACTTGTAGCTTTCCCAAAACCTTCCGATAAAGAAAACTGAATTTGTTCAATGCCTCTTAAAAACTCCTTAATAGATATACTGAATAATTCTTGGAAGACCTCATCATGAGGGGTTAGTAAATCATACAAATGAGGCATATCATGTATAAAGTATCGATGGCATCGCACAGAAGTCCATAAAACCTGTGCTTGAACATAAAAACTATCAAAATCTGGATCGTAATCTTTTAAAGAAGTTTTTTGAACAGCGGAATGACAAATATGAAAAGGCAGACCTATTGCTTTATATAAATCTGAGACTTCATTTAATAACGTCTTCCATAAATCTTCATCAAAATTTTCTATATTAATATTTGTTTGTGGCGTAGCGGCAATCACACTTTGTATATAATCGACCATTCTTGCAGCCACAAGTTCATCGTGTCCTTGGTCAAATTCCGAGGGCTTGTCATGAACTTGTTTTATATAATGAAAATATCCTCGATGGAGCAACCGAAGCGGATGAAATTGTTGGACTAGTGAACAAACTTTCTGAACATGAGTATCGATTTGTTTACATAATCTTGGGTATTCTTCGACCATCTGCTTGATATGTTCCTCTTGCTCTTTTTGGGAACGTCGATTTCGCACAACGATATGTCTTCCAAAACGAGCCATTGAAAAACTGCCTTGCTGAAACACTTCATCAGGTTTTATATATTTTTCCCCTTTCTTACCTCGACGTTTCTTACTCATTTAAACCCCAATGTAAAGTGAACTCAGTACCAAGCAAGGCTTTTTATTCTTTTTCTGCAAATCCTCAATGTAGCACCAAAATTCTATCTCTTTTTATTCCCAAACTCAACAAAAAACATCCGCTTAAAACCCCTAAAAAACCTGTAAAAAGCTTATGTTTTTCCCCTATTTTCCCCAAAAATCCGTAAAACTTGTGGTTAAAACGAAAGCTTTAAGGCAAAACTGCGTAGTAGATTTATTGCTTCAACTTTGCTGATATAATCAGCAAAAATGCAGATTTTGAAACCTCGTGGAAAGCTTGTTTGCCAAAGAGGTTAGAAATTTGAATTTAAGCTGTTCCGCAGGAAGCAAACTGCTTAGTTGAAGCAAATCCTCTGTGCGTTCTGTGAACTCTGTGGCTAAATTTCTTCGTGTCTTAGTGCCTTTGTGGCTAATTTCATTAAAAACCCTCAAAATTTCCTCAAAACCCTCTAAAAACTCCTATCTTTTCCCAAATTTTCCTCATTTTTTTGCAAAAAAATCCTATTTAACTCTTAACATTAAGACCGATAATATAGTATAGTATTCCGAACTTGGCAATATAGGCTAAGTATCGCTTGCTATTTTATATCTCTTTATTCTTACTGTACTTACAGAACACGGAGGCATCTTTTGAGACTTGAGAAGATTGTTTTGGACGGCTTTAAGAGTTTCGCGGAAAAAACTGAATTTAGTTTTAATCAGCAGATTACAGCCATAGTTGGCCCCAATGGTTGCGGCAAAAGCAACGTTGTTGACGCCTTGAAATGGGTATTAGGCGAGCAGAGCACAAAGAGTTTGCGGTCCGGCCAGATGGCGGATGTAATTTTCAGCGGCTCCGCCGCTCGCAAAGCTATGGGAATGGCTGAAGTTAGTTTGCATTTTTCACAGGCCGCGTCGCTTGGCATCGAGCAGGACGAACTTGCCATCACGCGCAGATTGTACCGCAGCGGCGACAGTGAATATCTCATCAACAATAAAATCTGCCGGCTAAAAGACATCCGTGAAATGTTTATGGATACCGGCGTCGGCGTTCGTGCGTACTCTATTATAGAGCAAGGACAAATTTCGCAAATTTTGACGAGTTCGAAAACAGACAGGAGATTTATTTTCGAGGAAGCGGCGGGGATAAGCAAATATAAGGCGCAAAAAAAAGAAGCGCTGCGAAGACTGGAAAATACAGAACAAAATCTTCTGCGGCTTGCAGATATTGTCGGTGAAGTACAAAAACAATTGAGAAGCATTAAACTCCAGGCAGGCAAGGCAAGAAGCTACCTGCAATACAACCAGAGACTAAAAGAACTGCGAGTAACCTTCTCGCTGGCTCAGTATCACCAGATACAAACTGAAACGACACAGAAAAATACACAAGTTGACCAATTGCAGAATCAATTAGCGGCCATTGTCGCCCAGGTATCGCAAAACGACGCGAAATTGAGCACACTGGCTGCGGAAATTATCGAAAAAGAAAACGAAATCAACCACTGCGATAACAATCTTGTCGCTATAACAGCAAGAATCGAACAGTTGCAGCAGAAAATCGAGTTCCTCCGCAAAAGAATTCAGGAAACACAGGAACGCAAAGAAATCGAACAGCAAAATATCAGGCAGATTCAGCAGCGATTGGCTGATTTTGAAAATCAGGTCAAACAAAGCGTTTGCGAAATTGATAAAATCGGCGATATTCTCGAACAAAAAACAGGCGAACTCGAAAAACTCGGCGAACAAATACGAAATATCAATCTTGCCTGCGCTGAGACAGAAACAGAGTTGCAGGATGAAAAGACAGGCATAATAGATATTGTCAGGCACACCGCACAGCTTCATAACGAAATCCAGAGCATAAACGTATATCGCAATAATCTCAGCGGCCAAAAAGACAGACTTGCCGACAGAGTCGGTCAGACCAAACAACAGTTCGAATCCCTGCTCGGAGGCAAGGCACAGAACCAGGCCAGGCTTGACGATATAAATAAAGTCATCAGCGAGCTTCAGCAGCAACTCGAAAACAAAAGACAGCAGATAAATCAGATTGACGAAGACGTCGCAAATACAAACGAACTGCTGGCACAGGCAAGAGAACAGCGAAGCGCGATACAAAGCGAAATAAAAGTTATCTCCGATATGGAGAGCAGGCGCGAAGGTATCGACAACGCCGTCAAGAAAATCCTGAACCTGATACAGGATAAACCATTTATCAAAGGTATTATCGCGGATATCGTCCGCGCAAAACCCCAATACGCTGCCGCGATAGAAGCGGCGCTGGAAGGCAGAGCCGATGCGGTCGTTGCCAGCGATACGGAACAGGTACTGAACGATAAATCACTCGCCCAGCAGGCAGGCGGCAGAGTCAAATTCATCTGCACCGACAGACTTGAGCCTTTCGTCGAAAGCCTGAATATTCCGCAAACAGCCGGCGTTATCGGCAGAGCCGTGGAATTCGTCAGTTTCGACCATGAATACGCCCAGCTCGTCTGGCAGTTACTTGGAAAAACTATTGTCGTTGAAAATATCCAAAAGGCATTCGAACTGGCCTCGTTCTGCTCGGCAGGATACAGCTTCGTAACTATAGAAGGCGACATACTTAACAGCGACGGCAGCTATTGCACCGGACCTATCGGAAAGACGGTCGGCTTAATTTCAAGAAAGAGCAGGCTCGTGCAACTGACAGGCGAACTGGAAGAGGTTTCGGTAAAAATATCAAGCCTTGAAGACAAACTCGCGGCCGGGGTCAGGGAAAACGAACATCTCGAAAAACTCTGCAAAGATTTCAGGACAAGCGTTTATGAAGCCAATACGGAAAAAACAAATGTCACTTCAGACCTGACTGTAATTGAACAGAACATAAAAAGACTTTCAGATGAACAGCCTGTTTTGACGAGCGAAATTCAGACGCTTGAAAAACAGATTTCCGAGACTGTTCAAAAAGAATACCAGTCGAAACAGCAATTACAGGAACTTGAAACTATAAACGCACAGCGGACGGAACGTATAGAACAACTCGAGGCACAGCTTACCGAGAAGAAAAGGACACTTGAGCAAAACGGCGCCGAGCTTACGGAATTAAAAGTCTTTATCGGTCAGGGACAGGAACAGAAAAAAGCTATCGAGCAGAAAATAGCAGGCCTGAATATTCAGATTGAACACGGCAAAGGCGAGCTCGAATCCGTCCAGAACGATATAAAGGCCTGCACCGAACAGATTGAGCAGGGACAAAAAGATATTTTCAATACCGAAGCGGAAATTGCCGAGCTGTTTACACAAAAAGAAACCTCGCATAATCAAAGCGTTAAACTTCACGAAGAAGTCGAAAATATGCTGGAGCATCGCAAGCAGACCGAGGAAATATTAAAGCAGGACAGGCAGAAGCAGGCCGAACTCGACCAGCAAATAAATACGCTTAAAATGGAACTGGGCCAACTTCAGGTCAGGGCAGCCGACCTTGTACAGCGGGTGACAGAAGAACTTGGTATGGATTTGGCCGGCGAATATCAGAATTATACCGTAAGCGAAATCAACTGGGACGCTGTCAGAGACGAAATCGCGGAACTGCGGGGCAAAATAGAGAGACTCGGAAACGTCAATGTTGACGCAATCGAGCAGCAGGAAGAACTTGAAAAGAGAAATGACTTTTTGACAAGCCAGATAGAAGACCTTAACAACAGTAAAAATCAGCTCCAGCAATTGATAGGCAAGCTTAATAAAGAATCGATGGATAAATTCGCCGTAACTTTCGAGCAGATAAGAATCAACTTCCAGGAGGTATTTCGAAAACTGTTCGGCGGCGGCAGAGCGGATGTCATCCTCGAACAGCCTGAAGATATTCTCGAAAGCGGTATTGAAATTATCGCCCGCCCGCCGGGCAAGGAAACAAGAAGCATAAGTCTGCTTAGCGGCGGGGAAAAAACAATGACCGCAATTGCCCTGCTGTTTGCGATATTCAAGACAAAGCCTTCGCCGTTCTGCTTCCTGGACGAAGTTGACGCGGCTCTTGACGAGACAAATAACGAGCGGTTCGACCTGATTGTGCAGGAATTCAAAAAGAATTCGCAGTTCGTAATTATCACGCACGCCAAACGCACGATGAGTATTGCCGATGTGCTGTTCGGAATTACGATGCAGCAGAAAGGCATCAGCAAGAGGATAAGCGTTACGTTTGACAGTTATCAGCCGCAGCAGGAAGAAGAATCCGCCGCGGTCGCGTAAGTTTAGAGGGAAATTTCTGTTATGAAATCGATGTTGAAGAAAAAGTCCTCTTCTAATTATTTTCTTCAACCTCAGTTTTTGCGATTTTTAAAAATAGCGCTATTACTTTTTTTAGTGATTCTGGTTTCTATCCTTGCCTGGCGTCCAATAAATTACCTCTCAGGTACTCCGGCACATTACGATTCCGGTGTTTTCGCAAGCGGAGGTTTTTTTCTTCTCGAAGGCAAGGTACTTTATAAGGATTTTTGGGACCACAAGCCGCCGGTGGTGCATTTTTTAAATGCGGCTGCCCTGGCTCTCGGGCATAGAGACATCAACTCAATACGAACGATGGAACGCTGTTTCGCGGTTTTTGCGGCAGTATCTCTTTTTTTTATTGTTTATTTGCTTTTCAGGAATATGTGGTTGTCGTTATTCGCATCTGTATTTTATATTATACATTTCTTTAGGCCTGTTATATTCGATGATGGCAATTTCACTGAAGAATACGGTGCGGCTTTCGTTATGGGCGGTATACTTTTTGTCGTTTTGTCAAATGAAACCAAAAGGTTTTCGTATATCTTGAATTTCATTTCGGGGATGTTCTTTTCGACAGCTTTTTTTACCAAAGAACCTTTTTTGCTGTCTGCTATACCGTGGTTCATATATCTGATTATATATAAAGACCGTAACCGGATGAATGTTTTGAAACGTGCATCTGTTTTTATTGGCGGCGCGGTTCTGATATTTGCGGTTATATTATTTTATCTGATAAGCCATAACGCCTTTAAAGATTGGATTGATGTTCTGAGCTTTAACTGTATCTACACATCTATGTCGAATAAGAACTTAACAGTATTTATGCGAATATTCAAAAATTTTGAATGGGCGTATAGTAAACTTTTCGGGACGACACTTACTCTCAGTCTGTTTGCTTTAACCGGTTTCATCACTGTTTTCTACTGGCGTTTCGTTAAAAAATATAAATATCTTCATTTAGTCGTAATCTCTTTCTTCGTTTTGGATTTCTACGCAACAATGATGGCCGCCAGAGGGTACGGCCACTATTATATGCAATTGGTAACATCATATATATTAATAAGCGTAATCGGCGTTGAATTTCTTCTTAGCATTTTGAAAAAATCAAAAGTTACAAGAATAGGCATTATTTCGATTATTATACTATTATCTTTCGGGATTGATAAACCTATGTATGTGGGATTCAAAGATGCTTTAATGACGCCTGCAGCGAAAACACCCGCCGGCAAGTTAGTTGAATATATTAAAGCACATAGTTCCCCAAAAGATACTATCTGGATGACCTGCGGGACTTTTTCAAGATATTATATGATGTGCCAAAGGTTGTCTCCGACTAAATATTATTATATAGCCGACCATCTTTTCATAAATACATATTCAAACACATCTAAAGAGAAAACTGAAAGCGTAAAAGACGACCTTAAAAGAAATCCTCCTAAATTCATTATTACTAAAGACTTCGAAGAGGTCAATTTTATCAGAGATGCCAAAATACAAGACTGGATCAAAGAGAATTATTATAAGGCGGCTGAGACTAATCCCAAATATGCCGTGATACTGGAACTAAAACAGCCTGCCGAACCGCATCCCAAATAAATAGTAACTACGAATGGGTTTCTCTGTAGTTCCACAGATACGAAACTTTAGAAGAAAGTATTCACTATCTTCCGGCGCGATGATGAAACAATAACAGAACCGGTTATAGTAGTTAATTAACTATCTTATTTTAGGTTGCAAAAATGAGGGAAATCTTATATTCTTTGCAAATCTCTTTATGCCGGAAAAAACAGACATATACAAACTTGCCAACGGAATGACCCTTATCGGTGTTCCTGTGGCGGCGGTGCAGTCGGCAGCGTTTGAATTCCTCCTGCCGGCAGGAGCTTCTTTAACGCCTGACGGATGCTGCGGAGCGCCCGCGATTATCGAAGAGTGGATTTTCAGAGGAGCAGGCGGAAAAACAAGCAGAGAACTCGCAGATTTGCTCGACGGACTTGGCCTGCATCGAGGAAGCGGAGTCGAATCAAAACATATCAGTCTGTCGGCGGCCCTTGAAGCGGAAAATCTCCTTAAAGTAATTGAACTTTACGCAGATATCATCCTTAAGCCCACTCTCGATGGACAGCAATTCGAGTATTCAAGGCAACTCGCATTGCAGGGATTACTAAGCCTTGAAGACGACCCGCGGCATAAAATAATGCTTTTGCTGAAGGAGCATTTTTATCCCGACCCGCTGGGCAGGAATACCGCAGGAAAACAGGAGGACTTGCAAAACCTGACGGCGGAGAAAACCAAACAAATAATTTCTGAAAATTTCAATCCTTCCGAAACCATCCTTGCTGTCGCGGGAAAATACGATTTCAAAGAGCTTTGTTCGGCAATTGAAAAACTTTTCGCCGGTGAAAAACTTAAAAAGACAAAAAATATAAAAGTAAAAAAGCAAACGCTTGCCCATCATCATTATCCGCACGAAGGCGCCCAGGTTCATATCGGAATTATGACAGGCAGCATAACGCCTCAAAGCGAGGATTATTACAACGCAAGGGTCGCTGTCGCTGTTCTCTCGGGCGGAATGAGCTCAAGACTTTTTACGGAAGTCAGGGAAAAACGAGGTCTTTGCTACGCTGTCGGCGCAAGTTATCACAGCCTTAAAGAAATAGCGGGCATCGGCTGTTACGCCGGTACTACGCCGGACAAGGCACAGGAAACTTACGATGTGATAATAGCCCAGTTCAAAAAACTTGCCGACGGCATAAGCGAACAGGAGCTTGACCGTGCAAAAATCGGACTGCAAAGCGCATTGATAATGCAAAGCGAATCGACTATAGCACGAGCGGGAGCGGCCGCGACGGATTTCTATATGCTCGGAAAAGTCCGCAGCCTTGAGGAAATAAAACAGAATATAGAAAAAACCAGCGTGAAAAGCATTCTCGGATATCTGAAAAATAATCCGTTTGAAAAATTCTGCTCTGTAACCATAGGGCCGACAGAAATAAAACCCGGGTAAAAATGGAATTCAAACATAAAAAACTTGCAAATGGTTTAAACATTGTCGCGGAAGTCAATAAAGACGCGCAATCGGCGGCAATAGGATTCTTTGTAAAGACAGGTTCCCGCGATGAAACCGATAAAATCAACGGCGTGAGCCATTTTCTGGAGCATATGCTCTTTAAAGGCACAGACAAACTTTCAACTCATGATGTCAATCGTACTTTCGACGACCTCGGCGCACATTACAACGCCCAGACCAGCGAGGAAAATACTATTTATTACGCGGCAATTCTGCCCGAACAACTCGCGGAAGTTACAAAACTGTGGTGTCAGCTTATGCGGCCGGCGTTGAGGGATGACGATTTTAATATGGAAAAAAATGTCATCCTCGAAGAAATAGCGATGTACAAAGACCTGCCGCAGTTCGATGTTATGGACAGCTGTCGAACATTGCATTTTGGCGAACACCCCTGCGCCAAAAGCGTGCTTGGTACAGTCGAAAGCATAAAGGCTCTGACAAGCGGACAAATGAGAGAATACTTCGAGAGCAGATACGCTCCGAACAATATAACCGCTGCGGTTGCGGGAAATTTCGACTTTGAAAAAATCTGCGACTGTATAGAAAACCTTTGCGGCGGCTGGAAACCCAAAAAGGCTGAAAGGATAACCGAATATTTTGCCGGGACCGCGAAAAAAGAACATCACAAAAGAAAAAATCTTAATTGTCAGCATATTTGCCTGATGAGCCCAACTGTTTCATACCAGGACGAAAGGGCTTATGCCGCGACACTGCTTGCGAAAATTATCGGAGACGATACTGGTTCGCGGTTCTTCTGGGAGCTCGTTGACAGCGCTATCGCTGAAACCGCGGGTATGCACTGCGAGGCGATGGACGGTGTGGGCGCTTTCTTCAGTTATATCCGGGCCGAGTCGAAAAACAGCCCGAAAGCAATGCAAATCATCGAAAAGATTTTCAAATCGCTGCAAGAAGAAAAAATCTCCACTGCTGAGTTGCAAAAAGCAAAAAATAAAGTACTGTCGGGCATTACAATCAAAAATGAAATCCCGATGGGAAGACTTGTCGAACTGGGCGTAAACTGGGTTTACCTGGGGCGGTACAGACCGATTGAAGACGAAATCCAACAGATAAAAAAAGTGACACTGGCAGATATACAAAATCTCATCGAACAGTTCCCGCTTACGAATTTCACGCAATTTTCCATCGGGCCGGAAAAATAACCACCCATCGAGGCTTTGCGGCTTTCTTGCTTTTTCCCCGATTTATGGTATAATACCCCTCTTATGCAAAACGATAAAAATGATGAAAGTAGAATAGAGAAATCGAGGGTTTTGTCCCATCCTATGCCGACAATCGCGGATATAACGAAAAATATAAATAAACCGATTTCGGATACCGATAAGAAGGAATTCGTCAGCCAAATAGTTGGAAAAATCAGCCAGGCGGATAGTAAGGATTTTTCAACGGATGTCCCATCATTTGACCTCGGTCGGCAGATTCTTGCCCAGCAGCGAAAAATCGCCACCCTTAAAAGAAAATCGCCAAACCTTCCAGACAATACTCAACAACCTTTGTCGGCAAAGATCCCGTCAATAAAGACCATGTCTCAGGCACCGGCCTCGCCGCAACAGAAGATTATCTCTGAAATAATCGCACGGGAAATCCGGCTTTTAACCACCGCCAGGTAGGCAAACAACGCCTAAACTCTTTATTGACAACGCCTATCTATTACCTTAACATATTCGTTTTTGAAACCTTTAATTCTGGAGCTATTCCGATATGACAACCGTAACACTGATTACAGGCGATGGCATTGGGCCGGAAATCGCCGAGGCAGCGAGAAGATGCATTGATGCGACTGGCTCCGATATAAAATGGGAATTGGCCGAGGCCGGCGTCGATATTATGGCTAAAACCGGTACGCCTCTGCCGCAGACAACTATTGATTCGGTAAGAAAAAACGGCGTCGGCTTAAAGGCCCCAATTACAACACCTGTTGGAACAGGGTTTAGGAGCATAAATGTCTTCTTAAGACAGGAACTGGAACTTTACGCCTGCCTGAGACCCTGCAAAAGCTATAAAGGAGTGCGAAGCAGATATTCCAATATCGACCTTGTGATTGTGCGCGAAAATACTGAAGACCTTTATGCGGGTATCGAATTCGAAAAAGGCAAGGACGACACAATCGAACTTATCAACTGGCTGAATAAACATAATAAAAGAAAAATCGGTAATGACGCCGGAATAAGCATTAAACCTATCTCTGTAAAAGGAACGGAAAAGATAGTTCGTTTCGCCTTCGAATACGCCAGAAAAAATAAAAGAAAAAAAGTAACGAGCGTTCACAAAGCAAACATAATGAAATACACCGATGGTCTTTGGCTTGAGATTAGTAGAGAGATAGCGAAGAAATACTCCGACATCGAATTTGAAGACCGCATCGTTGACAATATGTGTATGCAGCTCATACAAAAACCGGAGCTTTATGATGTGCTGGTTCTGCCGAACCTTTACGGCGATATTCTCAGCGATCTGTGCGCAGGTCTCGTCGGCGGACTGGGCGTTGCGCCGGGCGCGAACATCGGCGACAAAGGCGCAATCTTCGAGGCTACTCACGGCAGCGCACCCAAATATGCCGGCCAGAATAAAGTCAATCCCTGTGCGTTAATTCTCTCCGGCGTTTTGCTGCTTCGCCATATTGGCAAAATAACAGAAGCAGACAAACTCGAAAAAGCGGTCGCAGATGTCATTGCACAGGGCAAAGATGTAACTTACGATATGAAAGCCGACAGGAACGACCCGACTGCCGTTGGGACAAGCCAAATGGCCGACGCGATAATAAAGAAAATTAAAAGTTAAAATTGAAAATTTAAAATTTGTGGAGCCGCCTGCGGCGGGATTATTTGAGAGAAACTTTTTGGAGAACATTAGTTACATCAAAAAATCCATCTTTCAGCTTTAGACTATTGCGATGGATGCTGGTCGTGTTTTCATTTTTCTACCGCCTTGCCGTTACCTTGCGAAATCGGCTCTATGACAAGTCAATTTTAAAAACCGCAAAAGTTCCGGCCGCAGTGGTAAGCATCGGCAATATCACTACTGGCGGGACAGGCAAAACGCCGCTGGTCGCCTGGCTGTGTAATTATTTCACCGACCGGAATATCAAAACCGCTGTGCTTACAAGAGGCTATAAAATTAAAGATTCTGTTTTCGCCGATGAGCCTGCGATGCTCGCAAAGGCGGCAGAAGAAACAAAAATTATAGTCAATCCCGACAGAATAGCCGGCGCTGAAAAAGCGATAAACGAATATAACGCGAAACTGCTGATTATGGACGATGGTTTTCAGCATCGAAAACTTGCAAGAGATGTCGATATTGTCGCTGTCGATGCGACCGAGCCGTTCGGCTACGAAAAACTTCTGCCGGCCGGCCTGCTGAGAGAGCCTCTCGATTCGCTCAAAAGAGCAGATGCAGTCGTAATTACGCGATCTAATCAGAACAGCCCGGAAAAAATCGACGAAATTAAAAAAAGAATATCGCAGATTAAACCTGATATTGTTTTCACCGCCGCGGTTCATAAGCCGCTGTGTATAAAGCTCATAAAAGACAGCCAAATGCCGTTAAATGAGCTGGCAGGCAGGAAAATTTACGCCTTTTGCGGTATCGGCAACCCGAATTCATTTTTTCAGACCTTGTCGGATATGGCTCTTAACATTGTGGGTACAAAAGTATATAATGACCACCACAGATATACTGACGCCGATATCGCGGCTATTTATGAAGACGCCAGGTATAAGCAGGCGGAAATCGTTCTTACAACGCATAAGGACTGGGTAAAAACGGCCCTTTTGTGTATTGATAAATTTGAAATACCGTTTGCCGCCCTGATGATTGAACTTGAGTTTATTGACGGACAGGAAAATATTATCGCTCTTATAGATAAGGCTCTTGCAAAATATGTATGACGAACTGATAAATATTGTTCAGAACCTCGGCTCACCAAAGGTGCTGCTGGCGGGAGATTTTTTGCTCGATGTTTATGTTTATGGCGACGCTCTCAGGATAAGCCCCGAAGCGCCTGTGCCTGTTCTGAAAGTCGTCAGCAGAGAATACCGCCCCGGCGGAGCGGCTTCAGTCGCGGCAGACCTTACCGCGCTGGGAGCAAAAACGCTGTGCCTGGGAACGATCGGAAAAGATATAAACGGAGAAACACTCCGAATGCTGCTTAAAAGTATCGGTGCTGATATATCAGGTCTTGTCGAAGTCACAGACAGGCCCACAATCACAAAACAAAGATTTGTCGGCCTTGCTCAGCATATCCATCCGCAGCAGTTATTAAGAGTCGATGAGGAAAAAGACGAACTATTGAACGACCAGGTATATAAAAAACTTCTCGACCTTTACGAAAAGAAGCTGCCGCAGGTTGATATCGTCTGTCTGCAGGACTACAATAAAGGATTATTTGAGGAAAACTTCTGCAAGAGCCTGATTAAACTCGCTAAATCGGCAGGCAAAAAGGTTCTGATTGACCCTGCTCCAAAAGCGGACTTTACAAAATACGCCGGCGCCTCGGCAATTACACCCAACCGCCTTGAGGCATCCGCAGCATCAGGAATTAACATAAAAACAATTGACGATGCCGCCAAAGCAGCGGCGATTCTTATTAAAAAGCTTAATCTCGATGCCGTTATAATAACTCTCGACAAAGAAGGCGCATACCTGAAAACAAACTCCATCGAACAGCATATTCCGACAGTAGTGCGAAAAGTTTATGATGTTACCGGAGCAGGCGATATGGTGCTTGCTGCGCTTGCCGTGACAATAGCGGCAGGAGTCGATTATAAAATGGCAGTTGAAATATGCAATATCGCGGGCGGTATTGAAGTCGAAAAATTCGGCACCGCGACAGTTTCCGTAGATGAAATAATAAATGAACTTATAAGCAGAAAACAGAAAAGCGGCACAAAACTCAAGAGTATCGACCAGCTTACAAACCAGCTAAAATGGCACAAAGGCCTCAAACAAAAAATTGTTTTCACCAATGGCTGTTTTGACGTTCTGCACAGAGGACATATCGAATTTCTTAGTTTCTGCAAAAAACAGGGCGATATAGTAGTTCTGGCGCTTAACAGCGACAAAAGCGTTAAAGTCATAAAAGGTACCGACAGGCCGATTAACAACCAACTCGACAGGGCTGCGGTTCTTTCCGCACTTGAAACTATTGATTATATCGTAATCTTCGACGAACCTGACCCGCTGAATACAATCAAAAAGGTTAGGCCCGATGTTCTTGTTAAGGGACAGGACTGGGCAGAAAAAGGCGTTGTCGGCAGAGAATTTATCGAGTCTATCGGCGGGAAAGTCATACTTGCTCCGCTGGTAGAAGGAAAAAGCTCCACCAGCACCATAGAAAAAATGAAATCGCTGACGAAGGAGAAGAAAAAATGAAAGAACTTATTAAAAAAACGCTGACAGATCATTGCAGAATGCTTGAAAAGCTCGAACAAAGCGGTATCGGAACAATCGAAAAAGCCGCAAAGACAATAATAAAGTGCATTGAAAAAGGCGGTACAATCTATATTTGCGGCAATGGCGGTTCCGCAGCCGACGCTCAGCATATCGCAGGAGAACTTATCGGAAGATTTCTGAAAGACAGAAAATCGCTGCCGGCCGTGGCTCTTTCTACCGACAGTTCGGTTATAACTTCCATCGCCAATGATTACGGCTTTGATTATATTTTCGCAAAACAGGTCGAAGGACTTGTAAAAAAACAGGACTGCCTCTGGGCATTATCAACCAGCGGCAACAGTCCAAATGTTATAAAGGCTGCTAAACTTGCCAAAAAACGCGGAGCAAAAGTTATTGCCTTTACCGGAAAAATAAACAGCCAGCTTGAAAAAATCGCGGATGTCTGTTTTTGTGCGCCAAATGATAATTCTTACGCTGTGCAGGAAATGCATCAAATAGCTTATCATATTATATGTAATCTGGTGGAGAAACAGTTTACTTAGGAAGCATTTATGCCTGATAAAGCAATATTTCTCGACAGGGACGATACGATTATCGAGGATACCGGCTATATAAACAGCGCCGAACAGGTAAAGCTTGTTCCCGCGGTGGCGCAGGCGCTTGTCGAGCTTAGAAAAATGGGCTATAAACTCATCGTTATCTCAAACCAGTCCGGCATCGCCCGCGGCCTTATCACCGAACAGGCACTGGCACAGATACACGAAAGATTAAAACAACTCCTCGCCGAGCAAAATGCCTATTTGGATAGAATATATTACTGTCCTTATCATCCCGATGGAGCGATTCAGAAATATCGAAAAGACAGCGACTGGCGAAAACCAAAACCCGGAATGCTCCTTGCCGCCTCGAAGGAAATGCAAATCGACCTGAGAAATTCCTGGATGATAGGCAATGATTACAGGGATGTTGCCGCGGGAAAAGCGGCGGACTGCCGGACAATTCTTATAAAATCACATACAAAACCGCCCGTAAAAAAGCCCACAGACCCGGACCCCGATTTTGAGGTAATAAATCTGCGGGAAGCGGTCAACGTGGTTAAGCGGGAACTTACACGAAAGCCTGTTTCGCAGCAGTCTGCACCACCGCCGACAATACAGGCCGAAAGTCCGCAGCAAACTGCTCCGGAAGTAAAACCTGAACAACCACCTGTACAGCAGATGCCCGAAGATAAAATTCAGATTGAACAACCTCAGGCGGTAGAAACTTCTAATCCGCCGGAAATAACAGCCAACAAAACAGAGCAATTGCTGGAGGACATTAAACTTCTGCTTAAAAGCCATCATAGAAACGCACAGTTCAGCGAATTTTCAGCGATGAAACTTGTCGCGGGAATTCTGCAGGTCCTTGTGGCGTTCTGTCTCGTTGTGGCTATATGGTATAAACTATCACCAACTGGGAAAGATGACGCTGTTTTTACGGCTATCGGCTTTGCAATGGTCTTTCAGCTCATAGCACTAACGCTTTATGTCATGCATAAAGACCTATGATGGAACCGGCGAACGATGAGCTGTCAAAATATATTAGTCTGGCTGCCTTCACCAATGGGCGACGCTGTAATGGCAACGCCGACGCTTCGCTGCATCAGAAATCTGTTCAAAAATGACAAAATCTTTTTCTGCGCAAACAAAACCGTTGCCGAGGTACTGGCCGGCTGCCCGTTTGCCGATGAGTGGATAACTCTCAAGTCAAAAAATCCCTTTGCAATTGCCGGGGAACTTAAAAAATATAATTTCAATACCGTAATTTTGCTGAAAAATTCCTTCGCCTCGGCTCTTGCTGTATTCTGGGCCGGCATCAAAACTCGCATAGGATACGCAAGAGACGGCAGAGGTATTTTTCTAACGGACAAACTCGTTCCGCCAAAAATCAGCTTTTTCCGTTTCAAGCCGCTTTCAGCGGTTGATTATTATCTGACAATCGCTTCACGGCTTAACAGTGACACCTCAAATAGAAAAACTGAACTTTATGTCGATGAAAATGATAAAAAAATAGTTCTTGAGAAGTTCGGCAAAAAATTAAATGGCCAAAATCCCCTTGTAATCCTCGTGCCGGGCGGAGCGTTCGGGCCGAGCAAGCTCTGGCCTGAGGAGAGATTTGCGAAAGTCGTTGATTTTCTCGTTGAAAAATTCTCAGCCAATGTATTCGTTTCGGTAAGTCCCGACAAACGGGAAACACAAATTGCAGAAAAAATCTGCTCTTCGGCAAATAAACCAATTATAAACCTTGGTGAAAATCCTGTCACATTGGGACAACTAAAAGCTCTTTTTTCGTTTGCTCAGCTTGTAATCACCAACGACACCGGCCCTCGCCATATCGCTATCGCTCTCGGCCGAAAGGTTATAACGCTTTTCGGGCCGAATAATCCTCAATGGACTGAAAATAATTGTGCCGACGAAACGAAAATCGTCGCTGATGTTCCCTGTGCTCCGTGCGATAAAGCTGTATGCAAAAAAGACAGGCACTATTGTATGGAATCTATAACTGCTGAGATTGTCTGCAAGACCGCTGAAAAAATTCTTGCCGGGGGCAAAAAAACGAATGAATTTGTAAATATCGCTCCCAGCTTTTTCGTCCGCAGCGATTTTGTCGATTGTTTCAAACGGCTGGGGCTGCAAAATATGGATGATGTTTTTAATTTTTCCCGCGGCAAAAATCTGACCAAACCAAACCTGGCAGAATTTCGCGAAAGAATAATGTTTGATACAGATAATCCCAAAACGACTCTGTTTTTAAAGCGATATCAGAACATCCCGAAATTAACACAATTGAAAAACTGGCTGACGAGGCGAAAAAAAATATCAACAATGGGCTGCGATTTTGAGCCAGCTGAAAACCTGCGAAAGTTTGGCATAAGTACCGCCAAAACAATAGCTTATGGCGAGGAATGGGAAGGCTTGTTTGAAAGAAGAAGCTTTGTAATAACCGAAAAAATCCCTGATTCGTTCAGTCTTGAAGAAAAACTGCCGGTAGTAAGAGAAAATTTTATCGAAAACCTCGCAGAATTTATAAGAAAATTTCACGCCACTGGTTTTCGGCACAGAGATTTATATCTTTGTCATATATTCTGCAATTCTCAGGGACAATTTACACTGATAGACCTTAACAGGGTATTTAAGCCCATTGTTTTTTCTCAAAAGTATCGTATAAAGGACATTGCTCAGCTTTATTACTCGGCATCAGCAAAATATTTCTCGAAAACCGACCGTATGCGGTTCTATTTTGCGTATTGCGAAAAGAAAAAATTGACGATGCGCGATAAAATAATTATAAAAAAGATAAAATCAAAAGCTGAAATAATGGCAAAGCACGATAAAAAACACGGCAGAGTTGTGCCGTTTGAAAATTAAAATTATGAAACTTGCGATAATAACAGAACGAGCGAACATAACTTTAGGCGGAGCCGAGAAGAGCGTTTTCGAGCTTGCAGCGGCAATGTCGCTTTTAGATGTCGATGTAAAAATTCTCGCGGCCACGGGCGCTATGCAATCTCATCGAGTAAAAGTTTTGTGCGGCAATACCCAAAAGCGAATCGCCTTGAGAAATTTTCGAAAAGCGATTCTTGCGCACCTCGAGGAAAACCAATACGATATAATCCATAGCACGCTTCCTTTCGCTTTTGCAGATGTTTATCAGCCCAGAGGCGGCAGCTATCCCGAAGCGGCCATCCGCAATGCAGCAAGCTACAATAACGCTGCCACAAGATTTTTAAAACTTATTACCAGTTTTGCAAACACAAGAAGAACTATTCTTGCCCATTGCGAAAAGAAACTGTGCAAAAAAGAAAATGGTCCTATAGTCGCTGCGCTGAGCGAATACGTAAAAACACAATTCAAGAAATATTACAATCTGCCGGACGAAAAAATCCGCGTTATACCCAATGGAATCAAATTGACCCGGGACACAGACAAAACCCGAAGCGATAAACTTCGCTGGCATATACTTTCAAACTTCAACCTCAAAGAGGCTGATGAACCTGTGCTTTTCTTTTTTGCCGCAAATAATTTCAGGCTCAAAGGACTTGATTCTCTTATCAGGGCAATGCAAATCCTGACGGATAAACTGACTAAAAGGCCGCCATATCTGGTCATAGCAGGAAGAGATTCAGCGGCAGGTTACCTCCGGCTTGCTCGCAAATTACAAATCGAAAATAGAATAATCTTTCTCGGCCCTACGCCAAATATTCAAACCCCCATTGATGTGGCCGATGTTGCAGTGCTGCCGACTTATTACGACCCGTCAAGCAGATTCATACTCGAATCGCTGGCAGCAGACAAACCGGTAATAACAACCAGATATAATGGCGCAGTCGATTTGTTCACGGCTGACAAGCACGGCAAAATCTTCGATTCGCCGGACGATATCGACTCACTGGCTGAAGCAATGAGATATTTTTGCAGCAGTGAAACCATTGCCACCGCAAAAAAGGCGATTCAGGATGATGATATCAAATCGAAGGTTTCAATCCAGACACACTGCAAAAAACTCCTTGCGTTATACGATGAGATACTCAAAAACAGGACACCGAAATGAAAGCTGCTGTTTTAATTATTATTTCTTATCTTATCGGTTCAATCTCTTTTGCGATGTTGATTGCCAAGGCGCACGGTTTGGACCTCCGCACAATCGGATCGGGCAATCTGGGCGCAACCAATCTTGCCCGCGCCTGCGGCAAAAAATGGGCGTACTTTTGCTTTCTGCTCGATTTTCTTAAAGGCTTTGCGCCGAGTTTTGCCGCACGATTCCTTGTCCTTTCAGAACCTGCCACATCAGCCAGTCTTGCCGTTTGGCTGGCGGTCGGCGTTGCTGCAATCCTCGGTCATATTTTCCCGTTTTATCTTAAATTCAGAGGCGGAAAAGGCGTCGCAACAAGTTTCGGCGTCGTCATGGGCATCTGGCCCTATTACGCAATCCCCGGCATTATCGTCTTTATGTTATGGGCAACCATAGTTCTTATCTGGCAATATATCTCGCTTGGTTCCGTTATCGCCGCTGCGGCTTTTCCAGTGATAATGATTATTCTCACGATGACTCTTAATAATTGGCATTTCAATATCCTCTGGCCGCTGATTTTGGCAGCGGTAATTTTATGTTCGCTTGTAATATTTCTTCACCGCAGTAATATGAAGAGAATTCTTAACGGTACCGAAGATAAAGTTTTACAGAAAAAAGCGGTAGATTAAATTTTCAGTTTCGAAGCCAGAATTTTCGCTACTACCTGCGGATTTGCTGTCCCCTTTGTTTTTTGCATTACCTGCCCCATTAAGAAGCCATGAGCTTTTTTGCTTTTTTTATCGCCGCTTTTCGCATCCTCAACTGCCTGCGGATTTGCTGCGATAACCTCATCAACAATTTTCTCAAGCTCACCTGCGTCGCTTTTCTGTATAAGATTCAGTTTTTCAGCAATCCGGCCGGGCTGTTCTTTGCTTTGTGTCATTTCCACAAAAATCGTAACAGCGGCAGTCGCACTTACCTGTCCGGAGTCTGCCATTTTCGCAAGTTCCGCGAGCCTGTCCGGCTCTACGCCAAGTTCTGCGACACTACATCCTTTTTCATTGGCAATCTTCAGGCCGGTCTGTGTGATAAAATTACAAATCCTTTTTGCATCGCCGCCGGCTTTTACGGAACTGTCAAAAAAATCCGCTGTCGCTTTATCAGATGTCAATACGCCTGCGTCATAATCGCTTAAACTATAATCACTTACAAAGCGTTTTTGCATACCCAACGGCAATTCACAAATTCTGCTATTTATTTGACTGAGCCACTTTTCATTTACTACCACCGGCACAAGGTCAGGGTCGGGAAAATAACGGTAATCATGCGCCTCTTCTTTTTCTCTCTGCAGAACCGTAACCTCTTTTATATCATCCCAGCCGAAGGTCTTCTTGTTGCCACTCTGTAAACATTCGCCGGTTTCGAGAAAATTATCGAGCTGTCTTCGTGCCTCAAATGCCACACTTTTTTCAAGTGCCTTAAAGCTGTTAAGATTTTTAACTTCCGTAATCGGCGTTTTGTACTCGTTGTTGTCTTTTTTAATGTGGAGATTAACATTTGGTTCAAAACGCATATGCCCCTTTTGCATATCCGCTTCTGAAACACCGAGGAATCGCACAATCCGCTGCAATTCAATCGCCAGAGATTTTACCTCTTCGGCGTTATTTAAATCCGGCTCAGTTACAATTTCCATCAGCGGGGTGCCGGCCCTGTTAAGGTCAACCTGCGAAAAAGGTCCTGCGGTATGAATATTTTTCCCGGCATCCTCTTCAAGATGTACCCTGCGAATACGGATTTTTTTTGTTGCTCCGCCGGGAACAGGAATTTCTATAAAGCCGTTTGACCCAATCGGCAAATCGTACTGGCTTATCTGATAATTTTTCGGCAAATCGGGGTAATAATAACTTTTTCTGTCCCATTTGGTAAATTCCGCGACCTTGCAGTTAAGTGCTGTTGCCGTAAGGATTGCAAATTCGACTGCTTTCCTGTTCATCACAGGCAGCGCACCCGGCAATCCGAGACAAACCGGACAAACTTTGCTGTTCGGCTCGGCAGCAAATGCCAATTCGCAGCCGCAGAACATCTTCGTTTTCGCGGCCATCTGCACGTGAATTTCCAGTCCAACAATAATTTTGTAATCTATATTCGTCATAACGCAGGTCTTCTCTGATGGAAGTCCGTTTGATTTTCAAACATTCTCGCTATACGCAGCAGCTTTTCTTCCGCGAATGCGGGACTAATTATTTGCAGGCCGACAGGTAAATTATTTTTATCAAAACCGCAGGGAATACTTATGGCCGGCACTCCGGCAAGATTAACAGCAATGGTATAAACATCTGACAGATACATCTGCAACGGGTCGGCAGTTTTTTCTCCGATTTTAAATGCGGTTGTCGGGCTTGTCGGCATCATAATACAATCGGCTTTTCCAAAAGCGGCTGTAAAATCGCTGCGGATAAGATTCCGCACCTTCAGAGCCTTTAAATAATAAGCGTCATAATATCCGCTGGACAGCGCGTAAGTGCCGAGCATAATGCGCCTTTTGACTTCCTGGCCGAATGCCTCTGCACGCGATTTTGTATAGACTTCGATATAATCGCCGGCATTTTTAGTCCTGTGGCCGTAATGCACGCCGTCATATCTGGCAAGATTGCTGGAGGCTTCAGCGGTAGCAATTAAATAATACGCTGCTATCGAATATTCGAAATGCGGCATTTTTATTTCAATAATTTCAGCACCACTTTTCTTATAAATATCAATCGCGCTTTTAACGGCATTTACAACTTCGCTGTCGGCTCCCTCAAATAACTGCGGCACAACAGCGATTTTTAAACCTTTTACGCTCTTCTCAATTCCGGCAAGATAATCACACATTGGCGACATCTTTTCGTCAACGCTTGTACTGTCTTTTTCATCGTGTCCCGCGATAACATTCAGTATTAACGCGCAATCTTCGGTATTTTTCGTCAGAGGTCCGATTTGGTCGAGACTTGAGCCATAGGCAACAAGACCATATCGTGAAACTCTGCCGTAAGTCGGCTTAAGCCCCGCAACGCCGCAGAAACTTGCCGGCTGCCTGATAGAGCCGCCCGTATCGCTGCCCAGCGCAGCAAAACACATCTGTGCCGCCACTGCCGCCGCCGAGCCGCCGCTGCTTCCGCCGGGAACTCTGCTTTTGTCCCACGGATTGACTGTCTTTTTAAGGCCTGAGTTTTCCGTGCTTGAGCCCATCGCAAATTCATCGAGATTTGTCTTGCCGATTAAAACGGCATCAGCCGCAAGTAATTTGTCGATTACTGTTGCATTATATGGTGAGCGGAAATTTTCAAGTATTTTTGATGCGCAGGTTGTTGTGCCGAATGTTGTGCACATATTATCTTTGATAGCTATCGGTACGCCCGCAAGAGCACCGATATTTTGTCTTTTAGCGATTTTAGCGTCAATTTCCTTCGCCTTTTGCAGGGCATCCTGTTTGAAAGTATTCAGAAAAGCCCCGATTGGGCCGTCATATTTTTCTATCTGCGCAAAAACGGCTAAAGCAGCATCGCTGCTTTTTATTTCGCCTTTGGCAATTTCGTCCCGCAACTGTCGGCAGGTAAGTTTTAAAATTTCCTGACTCATAAAACTTTAAAACCCCCCGGAATCTTCAAGAATCTTCGGTACAAGGAAAAACTTCTCATCCTTATCCGGAGCGTTTTCAAGAGTTTTCTCCGTTCCAAGCGATTGTTTTACATTATCTTCCCTGAGGCAATTATTTATCGGCAGGCAATGCGCCAGCGGCTCGATATTTGCCGTATCGAGCTGATTGAGTTTTTCCACATATTCAAGAATCGCACTAAGCTGGCCCGTAAACTGCGATATTTCAGCCTCGCTCAAATCCAGCCTGGCCAGTTTGGCTACCTGTCTTACCTGTTTAATGTCTATTTTTTTCTGAGCCATATTTTATGCAAATTCGATATGAGTTTTGAATTTCTTATCGTCTGTTTGCGGAAAATCGTTACGGAAATGAACGCCCCTGCTTTCAGTTCTCGCCTCCGCCGCTTTTGCCATCATCAAACAAACGGTCAGCATATTCTGGCATTCCCAGCCCTGCGGAGAATCAAAAACCTTGTCGAGGACATACCGCTGCCAGAAGCTGATAATCTCCTGTGATTCCACAAGCGGCTTTGCAAGGCGTGTTATGCCGACGTTTCGCCACATAAGCGAGCGGAGCGAATTAAGCACATCGGCGGTATCGAGTCTGCTTCTGTCGGATTGAGGTATATCATAACGGAATTTTTTCAGGCTCACGCCGTCTTTGCCGCACTGCTGTGCCGCTGCCTGACCTGCGATTCTGCCGAAGACCAGACCCTCCAGCAGCGAATTGCTGCCGAGCCGGTTTGCGCCGTGCAGACCAGTCGAGGCGACCTCGCCGCAGGCAAAAAGATTCGCGATATTCGTCCGTGCCTGATTGTCTGTTTTCACGCCGCCAATCATATAATGAGCACTTGGACGAACGGGAATAAGGTCTTTGCTTATATCGATATCGAAACTTTCAACAAGTTCGCTGATAAGTGGAAAACGTTTCGCGAAATAATCCTTCTTAAAATGGCGAATATCGAGAAAAACATGCGTGGCATTCGTTTTGAGCATTTGTGACAGAATCGCCCTGCTGACAATATCGCGGGATGCAAGCTCGGCATCGGGATGATATTCAGCCATAAAGGCGTAATTATTGACATCTCGCAAAATCGCTCCTTCGCCGCGAAGCGTCTCGGTTATAAGCGCCCTCGATGCGCCTGCGATATAAAGCGTCGTGGGATGAAACTGCATAAATTCCATATCCCGCAGAATCGCACCGGCACGAACAGCAATAGCAAGGCCGTCGCCGGTCGCTCCTTCCGGATTGGTTGTCTCGCGATAGAGTCTGCCTGCGCCGCCTGTGGCAAGGATAGTTGTCTTTGCCCAGATAATTTCCATCATACCTTTTTGATTCTGGCTGATTACCCCGAGACAGTCGCCATCGTCACTCGTAATAAGGTCTGTCACATAACAATTCTCAATAAGCGTTATCTTATCAAGACTTTTGACTTTATTTATAAGCGCTTCTGCAATTGCTTTGCCGGTATTGTCGCCGAGCGCGTGAGCAACGCGGGCGTGACTATGGCCGCCTTCGAATGTAATCGAAATCGAACCGTCCTTCTGTTTGTCGAACTCGGCACCCCATTTGAGCAGCTCTTTTACAAGGCCGGGGCCGTCTTTTACAACTTGTTCGACAGTATCACGGTCGTTAATGCCGCAGCCCGTAGTTAAAGTATCTTCTATATGCGAAGCGAAACTGTCATCGCTGCCGAGCACCGACGCGATTCCGCCCTGAGCGTTCCAGGTATTGCTGTCCTGAAGAGTTTTTTTGCAGAGGAGCACTACTTCGCAGCCGCCGCTTGCAGCTTCAATCGCTGCGCGAAGTCCCGCAACGCCGGAGCCTAATATCAGGCAATCCGTAAACAACTGCTGAGTCGCAGCAGTATTTACCGGCACAAGATAACGTCTTAATTCAGGTTTTTTTAATATTATTGCTTTATCGTTCATTTTAAAATTTTCCGCCAGTCAGCTTTTCGCAGAGCTTTCAAAATCTTTTGACCGATTATATATTTTTTCATATCGGTTTTATTATCATAAGGCACAACAGCTATTATTCTGACTTTGGCTAATTTCGCTATAAGCTTTGCATTAGTTTTTTCCGCGAAGTCTTTAGTCATTTCATCATAACCGTTAATTATTACTCCTGCAAGCAAAAGTCCTGCACGCCGAATTGCGTCTATAGTCAAAAGTGTATGATTTATTGTGCCGAGTTTCGACCTTGCGACCACTACAACAGGTAATTTAAAAGCCTTTGCAAGACTTAACACGTCAATATCTGTTGTTATAGGCACTCTGGCCCCGCCGATGCCTTCAATGATGACGAAATCGCTTTTTCTACAAATTTGTTTGTAAGCAGCAGTTATCTTTTTAAGGTCAACTTTTTTGTTTTCGACGCTTTCGCAGGCTAACGGCGCTGCAGGCATCTTAAATTTTACAGGATTGATTATATCAAGGCCAAAATCGCTATTGGCGCAATGAGCAAGAAATTCCGCATCCGCACTTATTAATCCTTTTTTTGTTTTTTTGCAGCCGGTTGCGACAGGTTTGAATACGCCGATTTTTTCTTTCTGCGAAAGAATTTTAGCAATCGCACCGGCAATCAGCGTTTTGCCGACCTCGGTATCAGTGCCGGCGATAAATAAACCTTTATGTTTTGCAAATTTTAATTTCATTATTTTACTATTTTCGGCAAATCATTTTTGATTGTATCGTAAACAATATCTAATAATTTTCGCAGCAAAGGCAAATCAATCGCCACCGGCGGCATAAGAACAATCACATCCGATAGCGGCCGCATCATTACACCCTTTGGTCGCATTGCGGCACAGACCTTTGCGCCAATCAATTTATCACAAGAGAAAAATTTCTTAGTTTTTTTGTCTTTTACAATTTCAATTCCCGCCATCATACCGCACTGACGAACATCGCCAACGAAATCGAGAACAGAAATCCTTTTAAGATAATCCGCAATCAAATCTATTTTCGCAGGCAGCGATTCTATGATTTTGTTTTCCTTAAAAAGTTCAAGCGAAGCAATCGCAGCGGCACAGGCCAATGCGTTGCCTGTATATGTATGGCCATGGTAAAAAGTCTTAAATTCATCAGGCTTTCCCAAAAACGCCTCAAAAATCTCCTGTGTTGTAAGTGTAGCTGCCAAAGGAAGATAGCCGCCAGTTATGCCCTTTGCAAGGCACATAATATCAGGCTGTACGCCTTCATTTTCGCAGGCAAACATCTTTCCCGTCCTGCCGAAACCTGTAGCGACTTCATCGGCTATCAAAAAAACGTCATATTTTTTTGTAAGTTCTCTAACGCCTTTTAAAAATCCTTTTGGATGAACAATTATTCCTGCTGCGCCCTGAACCAACGGCTCTACGACAACCGCTGCGATGTTTTTAGAATGTTGTTTTAAAAGTTTTTCAATTTTATCGAGTGTAAATTTTTTGCACTGTTCCGCAGTGTCGTTAAATCTGTAAGGAAACGGCGAAGGCACAAAGTAAGTCTTAAAAAGCATAGGCTTGAAAATCGAATGAAACAATTCTATTCCGCCGACGCTTACCGAACCGATTGTATCGCCGTGATAAGACTGGCCAAGAGCAATAAATTTATTTCTTTTCTGCCCCTTGTTATGATAATACTGATATGCGATTTTCAACGCGATTTCAACGCTCGTTGCGCCGCTATCGGAATAAAAAACTTTTTTGAGATTTTTTGGCGCAATAGCGATAAGTTTTTCAGCAAGTTCGATTGATTTTGTTTGCGCAAGACCTAAAAGTGTACTATGGGCGATTTTACTAAGCTGTTTTTTTATCGCATCATCGATTTTTTTTACCCGATGGCCGTGAACATTGCACCACAGGCTGCTTATGCCATCAATATAGTGATTGCCCCGGGTATCGATTAAATAAAATCCTCGGCCCGATTCAATAATGGTCGGCTCACAGGCCAGCCATTGTTTCATCTGCGTAAATGGATGCCAGAGATACTTTCTATCGAGTTTTGTTAATCTTTTTGTTATTTGGTTCACGACAATCTGGTAAAAATTGATTTGCAAAATACATTTAACAACGCGATTATTATAGTTATGCAGCAGGCAAATGAAAAGGATAAATTCGCTGCCGAAAGGCGGGCAATGGTTAAAGGCCAGCTAAAAAGCCGGAACATCATCGACCCTGCCGTTTTGAAGGCAATGACTGAAATGCCGCGGGAAAAATTTATCCCTGCCGAGTACCTCGGCGAGGCTTATTATGACGGCCCCCTGTCTATCGGCTTCGGCCAGACAATAAGTCAGCCTTATATTGTCGCTTTGATGACACAGGAATTGAAGATTGACAAAAATTGCGAAGTTCTCGAAATTGGTACAGGCAGCGGTTATCAGACCGCGATACTCGCAACTCTTGCCAAAGAGGTTTTCACGATCGAAAGAATAGAAAGTCTTTCACGCAAAGCTCAGCAGGTACTAACGGAACTAAACATAACAAATGTAAAGTTTCTCGTCGGCGACGGCAGTTGCGGCTGGCCTGAGGATAAAAAATTTGATAGAATCATAATTACCGCCGCCGCCCCTGAAATGCCGACGCCGCTCGTTGAGCAGCTTAAAATCGGCGGTATAGCCGTTGTGCCGCTGGGAGCGGAGTACATACAGAAGCTCGCGGTAATTGAAAAGACCGCCGATGGTTTAAAATCAAAAACTGCCTGCGGATGCAGATTTGTAAAGCTCATAGGAAAATTCGGTTACGCAGAATAATTATGACGGAAAAAACGACGAATAATATCAGCCTCGATATGCCGGTGCAGTTCTTAAAAGGCGTAGGTCCTGCGAGAGCAGAAGTTTTTGATAAGCTCGGCGTAAAAACCGCCGCCGATTTGCTCGAATATTACCCCAGAGAATGGTTTTTCGCGCCTCCGCCGGTCAAAATCGAACAGTTAAAACCAGACCATACCGTTACGCTTGCGGGAATCGTCGAAAGCACCGACTGGCAGGCATGGCGAAAACCGCCGTATTTCGAGGCTTATATCAATGATGATACGGGTATATGCAGAATTATCTGGTTTCACGGCAGATTTTTACAGGACAAAATAACGCCTGGCGTTAAACTTGTCGTTTGGGGCAAGGCCTCGCTTTACAAACATCAGCTTCAGCTTACTAATCCTAAATTTGTAATTGTCGAAGAAGATGAAATTATCGCAGACAGTTTCAGCGGACCGGTCTATCCGGCAACGGTGAACCTGTCCAGCGGACAATTAAGAAAAATAATCAGCGATTCGCTCGATAAGATTATAGAACTTGTGCCGGAATTTTTTGACGTCGATTTCCTGAAGAAATCAAATCTAATCAGCCGGCAAAAAGCATTTAAATGGATACACAACCCTGGGGACGAAACGCAAATTGCCGAGGCAAAACGCAGGCTCAAATATGATGAATTATTTTTGATGCAGACCGCCCTTGCGCTTCGGCGGTACAAAGTCAGAAATTTCGCGAAAGCCGTTTCTCTGAAATGCACAGAACAAATCGACAGCAGGATAAGAAAAAGATTTCCGTTTTTGCTCACAGAAGACCAGGACAAAGTAATTGAGGAAATTTCCGCAGACCTGGTGAAAACTATTCCGATGAATCGTCTCCTGCAGGGCGACGTCGGCAGCGGCAAAACCGTTGTTGCGCTTTATGCCGGCCTTGTCGCCATAGCAAATAAACAGCAGGTCGCAATAATGGCACCAACGGAAATCCTTGCTGCACAACACTTTACGAGCATTGAACGCTATCTAAGAAACAGCGACGTAAAGAGAGTCCTTATCACCGGCGGTCTTGGCGGAGACAAAAGAAAGGAAATTATCGACAATATAAAATCCGGCGACACCGATATTGCCGTCGGTACTGTCGCTCTTTTGCAGGAAGATATACAATTTGCGAATCTCGCCCTGGTAATCATTGACGAGCAGCATAAATTCGGCGTCCATCAGCGGGCAGGACTGCGAAAAGATACAACGCCGCATTGTCTTGTTATGACCGCAACGCCAATACCGAGAACGCTTGCGATGACGGCCTTCGGCGATTTGGATATATCTGTCATTAAACATTCGCCGCCCGGCAGGGGTCAGGTAATAACAAGATATATTCAGCCGAAAGATTTGCCAAAAGCATACGAATTCATCAGGGAAAGATTAAAGGCAAAAAAACAGGCGTATTTTGTTTATCCGAGAATTGTTGACAGCGAAAACGGCGATGTAAAGGCTGCGATTGCTGAGTACGAAAATCTGAGTAAAAATATCTTTCCGGAATTTAAAGTGGGCCTTTTGCACGGCCAAATGTCCGGTACTGATAAACAGGAAATAATGGACGCTTTTCGCAAAGGAAAAATTCACTGCCTTGTCTCGACAGTACTGATAGAAGTCGGAATTGATATTCCAAATGCCACGATAATGGTTATAGAGGAGGCAGACAGGTTCGGCCTTGCGCAATTGCATCAACTCCGCGGCAGAATCGCAAGAAGCTCCTCGAAGTCGTATTGTCTGCTGGTCGCGCAGACTGAAAATGAAACCGCAAAAAGCAGACTCGAAATAATGGAACGCAGCAATGACGGCTTTGAAATTGCAGAGCACGATTTAAAACTGCGGGGGCCGGGCGAGCTTTTAAGTTCGCGTCAGCACGGTTTGCCCGACCTGAAAATCGCAAATATAATCGACGACTCTGACCTGCTGGCTATGGCAAGAAAAGACGCTTTTGAACTGGTTGAAAAAGACCCGATGCTCACATCGGCTCAGCATAAAAATATCCGTACGGAACTTGTGCGTAAATTCAGCGGCAGTCTTATGCTGGTTGATGTCGCCTAAAAAACCGTTAATCCCCTTGCAAAATCCAATATTTTCCTTAGAATGATTATCGAATTTAATTAATTACGGAGGAATAACAATGGTAAATATTCGCGATTTCGGGGCTGTCGGAAACGGAACAACTAATAATACAGAAGCTTTTTCTAAAGCCATCGAGAAATGCGCAAAGGATAAAGGCGGAAAGGTAATCGTTCCAGCAGGAAAATATCTGACCGGATCAATTCATTTAAAAAGCAATGTAAACCTGCATCTTGAGAAAGACGCGCTGATATTATTCAGCAGTAATTTTGACGATTACCCGCCGGTTAAATCAAGATGGGAAGGCGTAGAGTGTTTCGGATATTCGCCCTGCCTTTACGGCGAAAACCTGGAAAATGTTTCTATCACAGGTCCAGGAATAATTGACGGTCAGGGTCAAGCATGGTGGAAAGAATTTAAAGCACGTCGGCAGGGTCCTAAAGAACCAGTTACCGCCCGCGACAAGGAATTTGTAAAACTTAATAAAGGTATTGACCTGTCCGCTTGCGGCGGAGGAGGCATTAAATCTTTCTTTTTCAGACCGCCGCTAATCCAATTTAACAATTGCTCAAATGTACTGCTCGATGGTTTTACGGCCCGCAACTCCCCTTTCTGGAATACACACATTCTTTATTGTAAAAATGTTACTATAAAAAATGCGACATTCCAAAATCCCAGTGATGGAAATAACGGCGATGGGCTGGATATCGATTCCTGCAATGGAGTTCAAATATCTGACTGTTTCTTCGATGTAAATGATGATTGCCTTGTCTTTAAATCCGGCATCGGGGCTGATGGCATACGTGTAAATAAACCCTGCGAAAATGTTGTCGCAAAGAATTGCAAAATGCTGCGAGGCCACGGCAGTATTGTTATGGGCTCTGAAACCGCAGGCGGAATTCGAAATATAGAAATCTCCGATTGTGTTTTTAACGGCACTGATCGCGGCATCAGAATAAAATCCCGGCGAGGAAGAGCCGGCGGCGTAGAAAACCTTACGCTGAATAATATCACTATGAACGGCGTGAGCTGCCCGATAGTTATGCATTTATTTTACGAATGCGGCGCCCGGCCTGAAGAAATCCAGTTTCTTTCCGACCGAAATGCACAGCCTGTCACAGAAACTACGCCTTATATCAGGAACATAAAGATAACAAATATTACGGCTAACAATGCTCAATCTGCAGCTTCTGTCTTTTTAGGTTTGCCCGAAAGTCCGATTGACAATGTGTTATTTGAGAACGTCAAAATAACAATGGCTAAAGACCCTAAACCTTTTCGACCTGCTATGGCCTTTGGTATGGGAGAAATGCAGGGTCAGGGACTTATTGCTGACTTTGTGACAAATTTTGTCCAGCGAAATACCCATATACAATTACAGTAATTGCTGGGGAAAAATTGATATCGCCTACTTAATGGCCGCCGCCTTCGCCGGAAAGGTATTTAACTATATCGCCCACTACGGCTTTGGCGTCGCCGAAAACCATTAGTGTCTTGTCGGCATAGTAAAGCTCGTTTTCGATACCGGCAAAACCGGGGTTCATACTTCGTTTGATCGCAAGGCAAGATTTAGCTTTGTCGGCGTTGATAATGGGCATGCCGTAAATAGGGCTGCCTTTGTTTGTGCGGGCGGCGGGATTTACCACGTCATTAGCGCCAATCACAAGCACGACGTCCACCTGCGGCATCTCGGGGTTGATGTCATCCATCTCCACAAGGTCGGTGTACGGAATATCGGCTTCAGCCAGCAGAACATTCATATGCCCCGGCATACGTCCCGCCACAGGATGAATGGCGAATTTAACAGTGATGCCGCGACTGGTGAGTTGGTCGTAAAGTTCTCGCACGCGGTGTTGCGCCTGGGCAACTGCCATACCGTATCCGGGCACAATAACCACTTTGTTGGCCTGTTCCATAATTTGTGCGGCGTCTTCCGGCGTTGCGCTTTTGACGGTCTTTTTAACCGTATCAGTACTGGCAGCCTGCACCTGGCCGAACGCCCCAAACAGTACGTTGGTAAAACTGCGATTCATCGCCTTGCACATTATAATTGAAAGAATCAAACCAGACGAACCATCGAGCGCACCAGCCGTGATGAGAAGCTTATTATCCATTACAAAGCCCATGGCCACAGCCGAAAGACCGGCGTAAGCATTCAGCATGGAAATGACCGTCGGCATATCCGCTCCGCCGATTGGTATAATCAACAGGACGCCGAACAGTAACGCCAAAAAAATGATAACGGGAAAGATGAACTTATAATTCGTGTCAATCGACAGCGCTACACAACCGATGACGGCAATACTTAAAAGACCTAAATTGATGATATTTTGTCCTTTATAGGTGATAGGACGCGTAGGAATAATTTCCTGCAATTTGCCCGCAGCCATCAAACTGCCGGTAAAAGTCAAAAATCCCAAAAGCACTTCGGCACAAAGTGCCGCAGCGCGAAAGTGACCCAATTCATGTCCGGAGGAACTGAAACTGAGATAAAACTCAGCGACACCCACAAGCCCGGCTGCCAAACCGCCGAATGCGTGTGAAAGAGCAGTTCGCTGCGGAACCGCGGTAAGCGGTACCCACGACAGCGGCACACCGATGGCCGTACCAATCACAACGGCAATCGCAATCCATTTATAGTTTGACGCTAATATCTCAGGATTGATTAATGTTCCGATAACGGCAACGAGCATCGCCGCGACACCGGCGAACACACCGCGACGCGCCGTCTGAGGAGTATTCATCCATTTTAAAGAAAAAATAAACAGCGCGGTAGAAATCAGATAAGCAATTTGGATCCAGGTGTTCATTATTTGCCGCCCTCCCGCTTCTTGAACATCTTCAGCATACGGTCGGTAATCAGAAATCCGCTGACGATGTTGCTGACGGAAGCAACGATGGCAACCAGCCCCAGAATGTTATACCTATATTCCGAATGCGACTGGCCGGCAATAAGTATGGAGCCGACTACGGCAATTGCCGAAATCGCGTTGGTTAGCGACATTAGCGGCGTATGCAGCAGCCGTGAGACTCGCCTGATAACATCCAATCCTATAAAGGTAGCCAGCACGAAGACAAAAAGGGTCGAGACGTAATCCATCCCCTGTACCGAGGCATGCTGGACATCGCCCGGTATCGTCTCGCCGACCGTTTCTCCTGCAGCCACGCTCACAATGCCGCTTATCGCCAACACTGCAAACACCGCCGCAAACCCCTTAAAAAGTGAAAGTTTCACAAAACTCCTTTATATCGTTAACCAGTTATTTCTTAACCGCCTGACTGCATATCTGCCCATCGTGCGTCATCAGGCAGCCCTTGATAATTTCATCATCGAGTTTAAGGACGAATTTTTTCTCTTCTTTACTCCAGAACTCCTCGATAAGACTGAGCAGGTTGGTGGAATAAACCTTACTGGCGGGAACAGGCACTCGCCCCGGCAGATTTGCCAGGCCGATAATTTTAACGCCGTTCTTTTCGACAACCTGATTGAAAACCGAGCCTTCAACATTGCCGCCGCTTTCAATTGGTAAATCTATAATCACACTGCCTTTTTTCATTCCGGCCACAACATCTGCCGTAATGATAATCGGAGCTTTTTTCCCAAAAACCTGTGCCGTAGTAATAACCACATCTGCCATCGCACAAAGTTTTTTAATTCCTTCCCGCTGCTTGGCTATCTGCTCATCGGTCAGCGCCTTGGCATAACCGTCTTTGGTCTGGCCGGTTTCACCAAGGTCGATTTTGACAAATTTTGCGCCCAGCGACTGCACCTGTTCGGCCACCACAGGCCTGGTATCGAAGGCGTCTATGTTGGCGCCAAGCCGTTTTGCAGTGGCGATAGCCTGCAAACCCGCCACGCCGGCCCCGATGATAAACACTTTGGCCGACATAATTGTGCCGGCGGCGGTTGTCATCATTGGGAAAATCCGGTTCAGATAGTCTGCCGCCAGAATCACCGCCACATAACCTGCCAGGTTAGCCTGGGAAGTAAGGGCGTCCATCTTTTGTGCCCGCGTGATACGCGGTATCATTTCCATACTGATGGCGCTGATTTTCTGTGCCGCCAGTTTCTGGATAAGTTCCGACTCGTTGAACGGGTCGAGAAAACTAATATGAACACTGCCTTGCTTGAGCCGGCCAATCTCATCGACCGGCGGCTTGCGAAGTCGCAACACCATATCCGCAGATGATAAAGCCGTTTGATTGTTCCCAGCTACAGTCGCACCGGCAGCAGTGTAATCCGCATCTGAATATCCGCAGGCATTGCCAACTCCGGATTCAATAATTACCTCTGCTCCACGTTTGACTAATTTGGCGGCGTTTTCCGGCACCATTGCCGTCCGGTTTTCACCGGGATGTTTTTCTTTTGCGATATAAATTTTCATTGTCATTGAATATCGCCCATCCATGTAAAAAAACAAAAATTTTCGGGTATATTAATATACTCAAAATAGGCGGCTAATTATACTATGTGTAAAAATGTTTGCCAGTAAAAATTTTAATTGGTGCAATTTTGCCGATAATTGACATTTTTGTATATTTTTTAGCCATTTCAAAAGTTGACAAAACCAGCGAAAGATGCTTATATTATAAGTACTTAAAGGCTGTTGCGCCCGTAGCTCAGCTGGATAGAGCAACGGATTTCTAATCCGTAGGTCAGGGGTTCGAATCCCTTCGGGCGCATTTATATTTTAAAGGCAATTGACGTCAAAAATGAAATGTCTTAACGACTTTATTTATCTTCTTGCGCTTATCGTAATCAGCCCGAAAATCCTGTACAGAGTTATTATGCATAACCGTTACAGACAGGGCTGGAGCGAAAGATTAGGCAAAGTCCGCCGAAATTTCCCCGATAAAAAATGCATCTGGATTCACGCCGTCAGCGTCGGCGAAGTCAACGCAACAAAAACAATTGTATCTGAGCTTAAAAAAAACCTGCCTGATTACGAAATAATCATCAGCGTAACCACCGATACCGGAATAGAACAGGCCCGCAAACTGTACGGCAGCGAATTGAAGGTGTTTTATTTCCCGTTCGATTTTTCTTTCATCGTACATCGTGCATTTAAAAGATTAAAGCCGGATATATGCCTGCTGATGGAGCTTGAGGTCTGGCCGAATTTCACTTCAAGGGCATATCGGCTGAATATCCCCGTCGTCGTTGTCAATGGCAGAATCAGCGATAGAAGTTTCCCAAGATACAGCCTTGTCAAGTTTTTCGTAAAACCCACTTTTAAAAAGGTCTCGCTCTTCCTTGCACAGAATAAAGAATATGCCGAGCGTTTCCTTGCACTCGGCGGACACAGCAAGACAACCATCGTCACCGGCAGTTTAAAATACGATACCGCCCAGATAACCGAAAAAGTCGAAGGAGCCGACAAACTCGCCGAACAGCTTAATATCGCAAATCAGCAATTATGGGTCGCAGGCGGCACAGGACCAAAGGAAGAAAAAATCATACTCGACGTATTTAAAACATTAAAACAAGAGACAAAATACAACAATCTTCGTTTGGCAATTGTCCCCCGCAAGCCTGAACGGTTCGACGAAGTCGCAGACCTTATCACGCAATCAGGTTTTGAATTGGCAAGATACGGCCAAATAAAAAATTCTCAGGAAAAAATAGCAAATCAAAATACCGTAATCCTCGGCGACACTATGGGCGATTTGAGAAAATTTTATTCTCTTGCGACAATCGTATTTGTCGGCAGAAGTCTTGTGCCGATGGGCGGCTCAGATATGATGGAATCGGCCGCGATGGGCAAATGCACAATATTCGGCCCGCACACCTTCAACTTCAAAGAGGCCGTCAAGGCGCTTCTGCTGGCAGAAGGAGCCATTGAAGTAAAAGATGAAAAGAAACTTTGCCGGACAGTTCAAAAATACCTTGATGAACCCCAATTCGCCCGAAAAATCGCCCACAACGGCCAGCAAGTCATAAAAGAAAATCAGGGCGCAACACAAAAAACCGTCGCCGCCATTCTTGCCCTGCTGAAAAAGTAAAAAACTATTATTGAACTTTCTTTAAAACAACCTTCTGTTCATAATTGAACTTCTGGCCGCCTAATGATGCGTCAACCATTACGCCTGCGTCTGTCATAATAAACACCGCCATACCATCTTTATAATCCGTTTTCGCGGCCGCGCCCCAGACAATAGCTACGCCTGTTACCTGTGCGGAGAACGCATATTCATCGGTCTTGAACTTGTCCAAATCTTTCTTGTCCCTGAAAAAGATTATCTCACGGAAAAATTCGCCGCCGACTGATAGTCCTCCGCTTAGCTGTGTTATATCGCAGTAGCCGACCATTGTTCCCTGCTCATAGACTTCGCCCTTGCCGTAAGCCCCGCCCGCCAAAAGAGCAACCTTAAAAACCTTCGGCAGCACAGCGTATCCGTAGGATTTATCAAAGAATTTCTGGATGCTCTTGTCTTTTGCCTTCATAATAGCGATAGCTTCATCCGCCTTTGACGCCAGCGATGCTTTGCCTTCGGGTTCCTTTGGCGCAACCTCGCATCCGCACACCATTAGCATAGAAGCAAAAAAACATATCAAACTTATTTCTATCGTTTTCATCCCGCACCTTCTTTCTTATTCAATTTATTTTGAATCTGATTAAAATATTATTCGACTATTCTGCAAAGCCCGCATCTTTTAGAAATTCGAGATTTCAGAGAAGGTGCGGGATTCATTTTCTATCTCCCTGTCAAAAAATTTTCAGTTTCGACTTTTTACTTTTGACCGTGCCAGCCAATATTATTTGGCTTGTTTCTGTTGAGCAATAACTTTTACAAGATCCTCCCTCCAATTATCCTTGTCGTCTCTAATGCCCCAGTAAGCAGGAGTACCATTGGGCGTAGCACCATCCCTATAGGCCCACCACCACCATCCGGCAAATCCATATTCTTTGGCTTTATTAAAATGCCATTGTAACATTTCCGGACCGGTCAAATTGCTTCTATCAATTACTCCTGGCGGATCATCATTTTCATGACCGGGACCTTTAAAATCAGTTGAAATAATTTTATTGGCGTTTTTCCTTCCTAAAATTTCAACTATGTGTTTGAGATAGTAGAATCCATCCGCGGCAGGATCAGATTTAACATAAGTTGACATAATCCAATAGTCCGGCGGCATATTTAAGTCATAAACAAGCCATTTCTTAAGGTTGCGAAACCCACTCAGTCTATAACTTGGCGTCGCTTCCTTTCCAGCTAAAATAGGAAGCAATATTGGCGCCCCTTTTGGTCTTTCTCCGGCTCTATAGAAATGCGGCCATACCTTTTTTACAAATCTTTCAGTGTATACCTTTATTTTAGGGTTCCATGGAGTATCCCACAAAACTGGTTCTGCCCCGCCGTATTGATAATTTCCAAACATATCCCAAAGAACAATAGCTCTCTTGTCTTTAACATTTTTTTCAACATATTCAATTATTTGAGTATACCAGATGATAGATTCTGTCCACGGATCATTATCTGGTACAGGCCACCATTTTTCGTTGGCTATGTGGTGGTTCGGATCAACAGTGTATGGAATCCACATATTATTGGCTAAATCTATTTCAACACTCACGTTTTTGCTATAACAATAATCGAGGAAGTCAACCAGATTGTTCATTGTGCGCATATTTGCCCAACTTGAAATAGGGGCATTCGGGTCAGATGGGGGGACTTTCGGTGTCTTCAAGGTCTGTGGTATTAAAACCTGTATATCTATAAAATTTATACCTGTCTTATCAACCAACTCGGATAATTCTTTGTTCACTTCATTTCTATATACATCATAGCACACTATCGCCTGCCACCATCCTCCTGATACTTTAGGATTGAAAAATGCTCCTCGAAGCATAGAATCCGCTTGAGCAGTCGAGGCAAGCAACACAACAAATAACAAAAACACAAACAAGACTGATAGTACTGTCGATTTCATTGCCTCAATCTCTTTTCTGCCGCTGCGATATGTTTTGGCGTAGTTCCGCAGCAGCCGCCGACTAATGCCGCCCCTGCTTTATGTATCTTTTGGAGCCAGTCGCCAAAATCCTTATCGGAGAGTTTATATACCGCCTTACCGTTAACCAATTCCGGCTTTCCGCCATTGGGCTTTGCAATCAGTGAAATATTTTTCCCGGCAAGTAATTTTGCGAACTTCTGTGCTAACTGCAAATATTGTTCCATCTTCAACGTACCGCAGTTAAAACCGATTGCATCAACTCCTATCGCTGAAAATTCTGATATAACCATTTCAACGCTTGCTCCCATCATTGTCCTAAAATCATTTCCGGCCGCATCGAAAGCAAGTGACACAAATACCGGCAAAGAACAAACAGATTTTACAGCCTGGGCAGCGACTTTCGCCTCGTCAACTGCCATAAAGGTTTCAACTATAAATCCGTCCACGCCGCCGTCGCAAAGCGCCTTTGCCTGTTTGGCATATACGCCCTTAAGTCTTGCCGGCTCAAGAGTTCCAAGCGGTTTTAAAAATTCGCCGCAAGGCCCTATATCGCCTATAACGTATCTTTCGCTTCCAGCCGCTTTTCTTGCGATTTCAACTGCTGCGCGGTTTATCTGCTCGGCTTTATCAGCCAAATTATGACGAGCCAGTGTAATTTCATTTGCGCCGAACGTATTTGTATAAACCGCATCGATTCCGGCATTGAAATAATCGCGGTGTATATCGAGAATAAGGTTTGGCGATTCGATATTGAGCATCTCATTACATCTGCCAGCCCCAATCCCGCGAGCCATTAATTGTGTGCCCATTGCGCCATCGAGGAGCAATAACCCATCGGATAATTTCTGTTTAAGACTTTTTTTCGCCATTACTTTGTCTCCTTTTTGATGCTATTTGCGTCCGGCGGAGTAAACAGCGCCTTGACCTGCTGCGGCTGCTGCTTCCAGTATTGTACCGAATCAAGTTTAATCTGCATCAGGTGCCGGTCATTTTTCTGACCTTCGGAATATCTGTAAATTAACTTACGCGGAAAAGAAAAATTTTCGCCCGTTACGTTTTTATATTCATCAGCTTCAACAATAAGAGCGGGTTTCTCGGCGCAATTAAAATATTCAATTTTCTTTACAGTTCTGCCGCACCTGCCGATGTAAATCTTTTTACTGATACAGCCGGGGCCTTCTCTGCATATCAGGATACTATCATCCTTTGCCTCTGCCAATACGATTTCAGAATAGTTGCCGCCGAGCGGCTCTAAAAAATCAACTAATACTGATGGGTTGGAAAAATAATCCCCGCTGGTCGTATTGACTTTCCCCGTAACATATGTCCCGAACGGTTTTGCGTAAGTCCAGTAATCATCTCCGTTTACAGCAAAACCTATCCCCCTCGGGTCGAACATCACATCGCCATAAAGGCAAAATTTCCTATTACTTTCAAACCAGATTCTCACCGGAAAAGACTGGGCGAAGGTTTCGCCCTTTTCATTTGTGTAGCTCAGCGTGCAGTTTCCTGTAGCCTTTAATGGTTTCAGTCCTGCCGAATATTCTTTTAAAATGGCCTCTGCCTGTGATGTCGCTGCTATCGGCGGGCAGCTTCGTTTCTGCATCGCGCAACCCGAAAAAAGGAAAATAAAAAATAAAAAAAACATCCGCCCCTGGCGGATTCGGCAATTTTGATTTTTGTTAACCATTGAATTCAACTTGAAGTATCTGCCCTAATTGTTCGGATAACTGTTCTATCTTGTCTTCCGTAAGTTTCGGATTTATTACCTGGGCTGTCTCGTCTCTGCCGGCGATTTTAACGGTCCATATTTCTTTGCCGTCCTCGGTTTTCGATGAATCGTATTTAAGAATTCTCTTTCGCATCAGGATAAGGGTCAGGACAAATCTAAAATTAACTTTTTCCTCATCGGTTTCGCTCGCAAGTCTCTCGAAAAACGCCAGAAGCATATCGTTGTCTATGAAGATTTTTTTCTTCTGGTCGGGTTTCGGCATTACGCTTTTCCAGTAGCAGAAAACGGCGGGTTTATTTGCCGTCCAGTATTCGCTGCTGTAATCTTTGCGCTCAAATTTGCCGCCGCTTTCAACGAGTGTGGCGATAAATTCCTCATTCGGCCCAATTGCCCTGCCGCTTCCTGTGCAGGTACCTAACGGTCTGTGTATTTCCCAGTCTGCCATTTATCTGCCTATTCAAAAACAAGCCATTGTTCTATTTTTTCGACGGTTTTTTCTCCGATGCCTTTGACTTTTTCAAGGTCGCTGCCGTTTTCAAAGGCTTTTTCCTTGCCCCGGCGGTATTCTGTAATTGCCTGTGCCTTTGCAGGTCCTATGCTCGGCAGTTCGGCAAGTTCGTAAACAGAAGCGATATTCGGATTAAGTTTACTATCGATTTCGGAAAAGGCAATCTTTTCAGAATGTCTTAAAATCGGAAAAACAAAACAAACGCACAAAACCAGACCTGTAAAAAAAGCCGCCCTCATCGTTCCAATCGTCCGCTGATTGTCTTTGTTTGGATAATCCATAAAAAGTAAAAATTGACGGCTCTAAGCTTTTTGTAAAATCTGCTTTTGCAGTTTTGCCAGTGCCATAAACGATTTTTTAGGCTCAAGGTCGTCGGTCAAAAGTCCCGCGCCGACAATTGTTTTATCGCCGCTATCCGCAAGAGCCGAGCAGGTGATGGTATTGACAAACGGTTTGCTGAAGGCAATCCTGCAGAAACTCTCAATCCATTTCGCTTGTATCGTCTGGTCCCACGGCTTGTGCCATACGCCTGCTGTTTCAGCCGCCTGCTGTTTTGTATCGTTGTTGTCCGGCACAGCGAAGGACGTTATATGCAGCGGCTTGGGAACCGTTATAAAACGGTCGAGCATCGCCGAAATCTGCATCATATCGCGAACGTGCATATCCGGCTCGTCTTTGCCGAACAGAAATTGCACGCCGATTGCGTCATAATTTATGCCTGCCTGCGTTACCATATCTATATATATCAGCGGCGGTATCGTATCCGAATCATAAGCGTAATACTCGCCCCATGGACAAACGACATCAATCATTTTAAGGCTTCTATTGTCGGCCTCTCTTGCCGCCAGGCATGCCGTCCTGGTAATTTCAAGAATGCGCTCGAAACCAAATTTGAAATAATTATATGCGTTTATGCCGCTTATTACCTGCCATATATGCACATATTTCGCGTATCTGGTTACGACCCTTGAAACAAAATCATAACTCGCTTCACGAATGGTATCAAAGTCGTGCTTTCCATTCAGCAGCCAGGCGGGAATACTATCGGGACAAAAACTCAGCAGCGGACCGGCGCTGATGAGCAGCCGTTTCTTGCCAAGAATTTCCATACAATGGTCAATTTCGGTAAAATCATATTCTTCTCTTTCTTTTTCGACTTTGGCCCAACTGATTGGCAGAGTGATATGAGCAAAAAGTTCAAAAGCGCCCTTAATATAATCTTTATCGTCCAGCCGTGAAGAGTCGATTCGGCAACCCAGACTGGAGCGGGCAAAGCCGCGATTCTGCATTCTCGCTCCGAAAAGCATATTCGCATACCGTTCGGCAAGCTGCTCTGCGAACAGCAGCGTCTTGAGAAGGCATTTATCCGCAATTACAGATGCTTTGGCAGGCTCGCCAATGTTTTCGAGCATTTCAATAAAAAGGTCCTGGATTTCCTTGGCTTCGTAGTCCAAATGATTGGTCTGCTCAAAAATCAACCAATCCTCTTTCTTGGTAATAATCTCCATCAGCTTACCGCGGGCAAGCTCAACATTAAGTATATATGGCTGCTCACGTTCCGGCAGACGAGTTGTATATAACATCACATTGCCAAAACCCTCAACCGGCCAAAGCAAAGATAAACCGGCGGGTTCGGAACCCCTCATTTTACATTCTATTGCGTTATCCTTAAAAACTATGTGCCGGGAACTGCGCAACGGAATCCTGTCGGCGCCAAATAACGTAACTCCTGTAAGCACAAAGTCTTTTACAATTTTGCCGTCTTTAAAAACCTGAAACTGCACGCTTTAATCCTGATAAATAAGGAATATTACACAAAAACCAATAAACGCAGAATTATAACAAGTAAAACACTAATTACAATAAATCTCTTTGCAGACTGTCGTTGCGAACGGCGAAAAGTTAAAAGTGAAAAGATAGAGACGCACAGCCTGCGTCTGTACAGGTGTGAAAAATGATATAAGTTGTGTGTTTAGGTTGTCTGATTTGCTATAACTCCTTATTTTATTTTGAGAAATAAAGGGTTATGGCGATTTTTTTCAGCCAAAAGCGCAGTTTCTTCAGCCAAACGCGCAAGTTGGGTCAAAAAGAGGACATTTTTTGCCACAGATTTCGAATATTTTCGTTTAAAATTGGAAAAAATCGGATTTTTTTCCGGGGTTTTTAAGGTTTTTGGGCTTTTGCGCGCAGTAGCGATTGCGCGTTTGTAAAATAGCCACCAAGACACTAAGACACAAAGTTTTAATCGCTGATTACACTGATTAAATACTCCAGAGTTACCACGAAGAACGGAAGAAGCACGAAGGATATATCTATGGGTCGTTCGGGTCGCGGATATACAGCGTTTCCTGCGAGAACGAAACGTAAGAACTATATTGACTATCCCAATCAAAAGCAAAAGCCTCGCTGTATTCCTGGTCAATATAAACACTGACCTG
>CAINDG010000012.1 GCA_903847315.1 uncultured Planctomycetota bacterium | reverse complement strand
TTTAGTGGGCCCGGGAAGAGTCGAACTTCCGACCTTGCGCTTATCAGGCGCACGCTCTAACCAACTGAGCTACGAGCCCAAAACCGAAATTACACGTGGTTTTGTTAAAGCCGTTGTTCGGACTCAATTGAACCTTATTTCAATACTTTTTAAAGAGCATTGTCTTCTCTTATTCGAAGACAAACAAAAATGCCGCTGATTAACTGCCAGCGACATTTCAAGAGACGAAAAATCGTACTTATTCGCTAACCAACAGTCAAGGACAAAAATTTACGATATTTAAAATTTTTCGCAATTCTTCTCCGATATTTCTTCCAACCACCCATTTGCAATGAGATTTCCAACCACATTACAGCAAGTCAACTATATATATGCTGAAAAGGATAGTCAAGGAAATTATTTCAAAAAATAATACAGAATTTATAAGGCATAAGGCAGAATTAAGGATATAGAATGTATGGTTCTGAAAACAGGGGGTTATCGGTTATTCAGAAACGCAGTTATCAGTTATCGGTTATCAGGAAAAACGGCGGGAAATGAGCGGTGGAAAATGGAGGGAAATGGTTGAGTTTGGAGGGAAATAAAGTATAATGGTTATCAAGCATCGAGGAAACGCAACAAAAGAAAATCAAAACCGCCGGAGGCGGATAATATAACCAGAATGAGAAATTTAAGACGAAACAAAAAAATCTCAAACATAAGGTGAAAAAATAATGATGTTCATAGAGGATGTGAAGAAAATAGCCTGTTACTGTACATATAATTTTCACCGACAGTCTTCTACCAAAAAACTGAGATCTTTGCTGAATAATCATGACCGGCCAGCATATTCTGCAGTATTGTTATGCGGTCCGGAAGGTTCAGGACGGGATTTTTTCGTTCACTCTGTAGCTTTCCAACAATCTCTAAACGGTGAACCGGTTAAAGTTTTAACGTTGGATTATGACGGATTTAACCAAGAGACCAGTACTCTAAGCCAATTTATCGACCATCAAGTTAAATGCAACCCTGAATTTAATGAAACAAAAACTAGACAACTACTTGAAAGCATCAAAGGTGAAGTTCAAGTAAAAGTAGGGAGTGATTTGATTCCCTTCCTCACTTTTGGAGTAAAGATTGGTTTGTCTCTAAAAGACCTGAAAGAGATGTTCAATCCACCTGTTCCTCAACCTCAACGCAGCGAGAGAGAACAAATTCTTTTTTTTCTTGACCGACTTACTTCAAAGAGCAAACTTATCCTCCATCTGAAAAATGCCTTAGTTAACTGTAGCGATGCTGTGGGATTGTTTATTCAGGAAAGCTTTCGTCAAAAAGCATTAATTACTATCTCGTGTGAATCAGAAGATGAATTCCATCGATTTTTCCCCGGTGAATCTTATGAAGTTATACATTTTTCTCCTTACAATAGCTCAGAAATACACGAGTTGATTGACCAAAGATATTCGCCAAACATATTTGATATGTATTTTTATGACTTGCTGTATCGCTATACTCAAGGAGTGCCCGAACTGTTGGCAGCCAAGATAGAAGATATCGAAAAACAAGGACTGTTTCAGACAGATAATCGGAATCGATATTTACTATCCGAGGAATTTATTTCTTCAAACAAAGTAATAGACCTTTTCACCAACCTTTTTGAATCGTATGAAAAAATACATAGCGAGAACAAATCTTTATTGGATGAATTGCTTAAGTTGGCTTGTCTTTGCGGTTGCTATTTTCCCATTCAGCAATTGATTCAATTTATGGAACTTGATGAATCTGTATCGGATAAACTGCAAGAATTGATTGATACCGAATTGACCGAATGCAAACCTACGTCACTTCTTACAGATTATGGATATAACCACCCCTGCTTTTACAAAATCGAGAGAGGTAGAAATGTTGTAAATATATACCATCTTTGCCCTTTCTTTCGAAGCTATATGCTTAGCAAAATGACTGATACGGAAAAGGCTCAAAAAGCCAAAAAGCTTTTCAATTTCCTTGAAGCCCATCTGCCAATCCAAACCCGAGCAATGGCTCGAATTTTCATTGAATTATCTGACTTCACTCAAATTGATCGGCAAATCAAAAAATACAGAAATTATTTAATCTTCTGGGTCCGGCGTGAAAACGCCGATGAACTCAAAAAGCGAATTATCCAGCAACTCGCTGGCCATGACCTGAACCCAGATATCCTCTGGGAGATTATTCGACAATCAGAAAACAAATGGTATCCACATCTTCGTCTTGCATTGGTCGAAGCCTATGAGCAAACCCCTGAAGGGATTCCTTACGAGAGGCAAAGTTCTGTTTTAAGTACAAAAGGATGGATTTATTATCTTTTAGCCGAATATCAAAAGGCAGAGATATTGATACTGCGTGCCCTTGAAATAAATGAGGCGACACTCGGGGAAGACCATCCTGATGTAGGCACAAACTTGAACAATTTGGCGTTGTTGTATCAGGCGACGAACCGGTTAAAAGAGGCGGAGCCTTTAATGAAGCGTGCATTGGAAATAGATGAGGCGTCATTCGGCAAAGACCATCCTAATGTCGCTACGGCACTGAACAATCTGGCGCAGTTGCTACAGAAAACGAATCGGTTAAAAGAGGCGGAGCCTTTGATGAATCGTGCATTGGAAATAGATGAAAAAGCATTCGGCAAAGACCATCCAGATGTCGCCAGAGACCTAAACAATCTGGCGGTGTTGTATAAAGACACGAATCGTTTAAAAGAGGCAGAGCCACTGATGAAGCGTGCACTTGAAATAGATGAAAAGGCATTCGGCAAAGACCATCCAAATATCGCTACAGAACTGAACAATCTGGCGTCATTGTATAAGGCGACGAATCGGTTAAGAGAGGCAGAGCCACTGATGAAGCGTGCACTGGAGATAGATGAAAAGGCGTTGGGAAAAGACCATCCCAATTTCGCTATTCACCTGAACAATCTTGGAATGCTGCTGAAAGAGACGGGGCGTTCTGCAGAAGGTAGGCCGATGTTGGAGATGACACTGGCGATTTGTGAAAAGAGCTTAGGGCCGGAACATCCATATACAATTACTGTCAGGAGAAATCTTGAAGGGATTGATTAAATTTAAGATTTAATATTTAAAATTGAAGATTTTAGGAAAAACGGCGTAAAACGAGCGGGGGAAAATGAAGGGAAATGGTTGGGTTAATTGAAGATTGTAGATTGAAGAATGAAGATTTTGGGAAAATAACGTCGCCGTGCCGGCGACGGCTAAACTCGGGGATAAATAAACACAACTAATTACAGTTCGAAGCGGTACATTCGAGCCAATGGGATACGAAGATACCAAGGTCAAGAATATTAATAACATTATCCGCAGACTGGAAGTTGCAGGCCGGGTTCCAGTTGCCGTCACCGGCGCTGCTAAGCCAGGCTTTGGCGCAAACTGCATAATCTAAAAAGTTGACGCGGCAATCTTTGCTCAGGTCGCCAACCGGATACTGGTGCAGTGGGTCGCCGCAACAGGCAGGCAGCCATGGATTGTAATCAACATTATCAGATACCGCATCGCCTGTGCCATTAGGATTGCTCGCGGGATTGTATGGTCCGTTGGCAGAGGCCCAACTATTGTGCTCAGCGTTAATTTCTATACTTTGATAATTGGCCACAGCGGTAAGATTTCCTGAGAAACAGTTGTGCTCGAGTGTAAGAGAAGTAATAGCAGGTACTCCGACGCCTAACCCCTCAAGTCCATTATTGATAAAAGAGTTATATGCCACCGTAACCGCGATAGAACCGTCTATAGACATACCTACGAAATTAGCGACGAAAACATTATTTGTGACCTGGGCATCGGCATTCTGCAGATAAACGCCTGTATGCCAGCCTGAGAATTTATTCAGCTTTACCTGTAATGAGCTGACGCCGCCGAATTCGTTTATGATGCCTCTGAATTGGTCAGGTCCGCCCGGCGCGGCGCCTGTTCGTGTAAACAGATTGCATTGAATCGTATGGCCGCTTGTACCGCCTACAATATAAACTCCTGCCTTCTCACCTGCAGGTACGTACGCACCATCGGTAATTTTAAATCCGTTAAGCGAGATTCCATTCGATACAATTTTGACGTACCCAATTATATTGGATTCATCCGAACGCTCCGAGCTGCCCGGTATGCCGGCGTTTGCTCCGATGAAAATGAGATTGGCTTTGTTGATAGTCAGATTTTCATTATAGTTTCCCGGCGAAACGTTAATCGTGTCGTTTGCACCGGCGGCGTTTATCGCTTTTTGGATGGTATCGTAATCGGCGGGAACATTGATACTCGCCCCCTGTGACATCGCACTTACGGCAAGTACAAAGACAACTGCTATACGAACTGATATTATCCTTTTCATCATATTCCCTCGTGTAAAAATGTCATTCGGCAATAATATAACGCTAAAATGGTAAAAAAGGCAAACTCTTTTTACCCATTTTATCAATAATTTAGGCCTAAAAGCCGTATTGCCTTATCGGCACGATTTTTTTCATTTTATACTTGCTTTTTGTTGATAATATGGTAAAATACCACCATAGTTAGGCAAAAAGTTAACAAAATTCAGTGCCTAACTATGGAAATCCGAAATCCTAAACCCGAAGTTCGAAACAAATTCAAAATTCTAATTCCTCAATGTTCTAAACTGTTTTGAACATTTAAATTTTGCTAATTCGGATTTGTTTCGTATTTCGATATTCGTGCTTCGAATTTAATCTTCAATTTCTATGCTTAAAATTCCCTTCTACATTCCTGTTCCTGATTTTCTTGTGCGCATCTGCGTATGGCTTTTGCTGCGCTATCGCAAAATCCGCTACGGCCAGCCATTCAGAAAAATCAAACTTACGCAAAATAAATTTGCAATCGTTGATCCAGAGGATTTCCAGTGGCTTAATCAATTCAAATGGTGCGCAGCAAAAGATTACGATACTTATTACGCGATACGGTATGCGCGGATAGGTAATAAAAAAACTACAATAAAAATGCACAGACAAATTATGAACGCAAAAGCAAATGAGATTGTTGACCACGAAGACGGAAACGGACTTAATAACCAAAGATGTAATCTTCGAATCGCAACAGCGGCGGAAAACAACTCAAACAGCAGAAGAGGTATGAACAGAGGCAGGTCAAAATATAAAGGAGTATGGTGGGACGAAAAAGCAGGCAAATGGAGAGCAGGGATAAAGAGCCGGGGAAAACGCATACATCTGGGAATGTTCGATAATGAGGTGGAAGCGGCAAAGGCTTATGACAGGGCGGCGAGGAAATATCACGGCGATTTTGCTGTCTTAAATTTTCCCGATTGCCCGAAATCCCTTTTATTTGTCTTATTCGACAAATTAAAGCGGATAATTAAATTTTTAATTTTCTAATCAAATTTCAAAAGCCCGCCGGCTTATCCGGCGGGCTTGTTTGTCAAATACCATATACTAAATAGGCCGGCTTATTTGCCTCTATCTCTGCCTTTATCATTAGCCCGATTGTCTTTGCCTTTATCATCCTTATTCTTGGTGTCATCGGCTTGCTGATGTTCCTGGGCAGGTCTGGATGGCGGACCGGCGTTCGACTTGCCTTCAACCGGCGACTTTGGAATATCGACCTTATCCGACTTAGTCGCCCGAACCTGGCGCGGCGGAACAAACGCAGGGGCATTATCGGCGGGTTGAGTAACAGCACCTTTGTGTTCTGCAGGCGCAGATGCAGGCTCCTTATGTTCAGTTGGCTTTACAGACTCCTTGTGTTCAGGTGGCTGCGTCGTGCCTTTGTGTTCTGCAGGTGTAGATATAGGCTCTTTATTAGTCGGTTGCGTCATAGAACCTTTGTGTTCTGCAGGTGTAGATACAGGCTCTTTATTAGTCGGCTGCGTCATAGAACCTTTGTGTTCTGCAGGTGTAGATACAGGCTCTTTATTAGTCGGCTGCGTCATAGAACCTTTGTGCTCCGCAGGTGTAGATACAGGCTCCTTATGTTCAGACGGTTGCGTCACAGTACCTTTGTTTCCTTTGACTGGCTGGGCTGTATTATGAGTGGTTGGTACAGACTCCCAATTGTTGCGTTTCTCGCTGAACTTTTGTACCTCGGTTGCCTGTGTAGTAATCTTCCGTTGTGTTTTGGTGTCAATCTGCTGGAACCTCATCGTAGCCTTGCTTGCGACGACATCAGTCAGCGGACGGGCCATGCGAATATTTTTTCGCTGATCTTCCAGCATCTTGGCCTGTCGCGTTTCCATTTCGTGATACGTCCTCGGCGGACGAAGGTCCTTGTCGTTATGGCGAATATCGTACTCATGGCGCTCGTGATCGGCCCAGTGGGGTTCGGTTCGGCGATTGTTCCATCGGTCATACACATAAATCGGGTCGTACCAGATGTGGCTTCGCTCGCTTTTAAACCGCGGGAAAATGCCGAAGCTCAGGTACACACCATCGTAGTAATCGCCAAAATAATAATGGCTGTAACGCGGGCAGGTAAATAGATTCAGCTGCAGCATCCCGAGGCTGATGACGATACTGGGCGAGAAGGAAAACCCTGCCCGAAGATATAATCCTCGCGGGAAATAAACCGGCGCAAACAACACGCCTCGCCGTTCGAGCGAATAATCCCAATGACCCGCCGAGAACGCGTAGCCTCGCGGCGTCCAGATATAATGAGACGGCACCCATACCCATCCTTGCTGCGCTACAACCCAGTACCCCGACCGAACGATATAATGGTCGTGATACCAGTATTGACAGGAAGGCACCCAGATTTGGTCTTCCAATGGCGGTGCTGCGGGCTCGACGTCTTCTAACACCGGCGGGGCGGGCAGATACTCGATTGTCCGATTGCCGGACTGTGCCCAGAAACCGGCTACCCATTCCCAGCCTTCATCGACCTTTGTCCAATATCCCGGCACCCAATACATATTTGGCGGTGCGGCTCGCCAGCATGCGCTGACCCAGATAAAATCGCTGCGGTCGGTGTCCCATGCCCAGTATCCAGCCACAAGGACGAATTGGTCGCCTTCCGGCCTTTCCGGCGGCGCGTTTTCCACGATATTGGCCGGCGGCTGTTTCGGAATCACTAATCCTTCCTGCACCTGCAGGTTGACGGGTTCGGCAAATGCCTCATGAACCGGGCCGCTTGTCAAAACCTCCGGCTGTTCCTGTGATGGCACAGGCGGCGGCGTCAGTGATTCTTCAGCGGCGCTATAAAGCGGATAAGCACACAGAACCAGCATTGTTACTATTGTAATTGCAGTTTTCATATTTTTTCCTTCCTTAAAAACATAGTTATTGTATCCATTCAGCAAAGCCGGCACAATTTAATAAAACTTTCTTTCTATTCTATAATGTGGTTCCAATCCGGCTGTGGTAACAGTATTTCTAATGCAATAAATTCGGGGGTTCAGAGCCGCGAATGTTAATGAGCGGTATTCCGTAATTCCAAAAGCCCGCCGATTTGGAGTTTACCCTCGAGAAATCGGGGGGCGGGTTCGTTTCCCTCGAATTTCACGAAAAAAAAGTAACCAGCAATGCGAGTTTACGGCTTTACATCAAGGCTTTGTGGGGTTACAATATGGCCCTGAAAGGCTTGGTTACGTGGATAGACATTTTGTTTGCCTCCGACGAATTAATATGGTAAATCCCGCTCGAAAAGTTATACGAAGATACACTGGCCGATGCGAAAGCAGGGACGCCAATCCAGTCTTTCTTTTCTTTAGGCTTATAGATTTAATAAGGACTAAACTTTGAACGCCGCGGTAAGCGTAATTATTCCAACATACAACAACCGCGAATTACTCAGGGACTCGGTCGGCAGTGTACTGAACCAGAGCTTCGCCGATTTTGAACTGCTTATCATTGATGACGGCTCAAAGGATAATACCGCTGAACTGGTAAAAACTTTTACCGATAAAAGAATTAAATACCACTACAAAACCAACGGCGGCACAGCAAGCGCACGCAATATGGGCATCGCTAAAGCTGCCGGCAAATATATTACTTTTCTTGATTCCGACGATTTCTGGCCACGAGACTATCTTAAAACGATGGTAAACGCGCTGGATTTGCACCAGGACTATGGCATGGCATACTGCACAATAACTCAGGAATGGCCCGACAAAAAGCAGAAAAAATCGTTTCGGATTGAATATTGTGTTTCAGGAAATATCGTTAAAGAACTTTTTAATAAAAATTTCGTAATGGCTCAGACGGCTGTGTGCAGAAGCGAGATGATAAAAGATTTTCGATTTGACGAATCGCTAAGATGGGCCAATGATTACGATGGATTTCTGCGGATGTCCGCGAAATGCAAATTCTTGTTTATATCTGACGTTGAAGTGATTCTGCGGATTCGCCCGGACAGTGATAGCGGCGGGCAGACTTTATCTGGAGATATGTCAACTAATAAGGCAGGGGCGTTAGAGCGTTTCTTTTTTCGGCTTGAAGGAAGTAAATATGTTTCGCGAACAAAGGCTATGCGGCGGCTAGCCAATTGCTATAAAGAGGCCGCAAAATGTTATTTAAGAGAGGGATGCCGAAAGGCCGCTTTAGCTTCGATTAAAAAAGCTATTTCCTATCAGCCGAAAAATTTAAAATTATATCTGTTTTTAACCAAAGCGGCTCTTACCATATCAAAGGACAAGATGCCAAACTGGATAAGTCCTCAACCTCTTGCAGCGGTAGAAAGCAGTTCCTGAAGAATAATAGGGGACGTCTGCTAATTAAGTTTCTAATTTCTGCCATTTTGGGAAAATACTCTGCTCGTAAATTTTGACCCAAAATTGAAGCTCTAATTTCCCCTGTTTTTTCTTGCACTGGCTGAAATCCTTACTATAATAGTCATAAGTTCGGTGGGATTTCTACTTGGCACAGCAACTATGCCGATAATCGTTTTGGAGAGAAAATCGGAGGAAGAGAAAATGGCTAAAACAAACCTAATCGCATTCATGGCAATTGTAATTTTGGGTTTCGCCTCGTTTGGACAAGCTGCCTTTTCCAATGGAAGCCGCGTGCAAACGACTGCGACTCTTGCCGTTCGCGCGACTCACAGTACAAGCGGAACACTCCTCACAACCGAAGCACAAGGATCAAGAGGCACCATCGCATCAAGCTCGTATTCTGATGGCACGTACACATGGTGGTATATCAACTGGAACAATGGCTATTCAGGCTGGTCGGTGGACGCTTATCTGGAACCTGTACCGACGCTGACAGTGTCTTCTCCTAACGGTGGTGAATCCTGGACTGCTGGCAGCACGCATACGGTGACATGGACAGCCAGCGGCGACACATCCGCGATGAGTTACCAGTTGGTGGCGTACTCGACAGACGGAGGAAGCACATACACCACGGTCAGTTCCTCCCTGACGCCCAGCACCCGGTCCTATAGTTGGACGTTGCCGAGTGGAGTCAGTTCGAGTCAGGCAAAAGTGCGCGTGCGGACAATGGACGCTTCCATGTACATCATGGCCGAGGACACCAGTGACGGTAATTTTACCATCAGTACAGTCACAACTTATAGTATCAGTATTTCAGCATCACCAAGTGCTGGCGGCACTGTCAGCGGCGGTGGAAGTTACTCATCCGGCAGTTCTGCGACTCTTTATGCGACGGCAAACAGCGGCTACGCGTTCTCTTCTTGGACGGAAAATGGAAGCGTGGTGAGTACGTCGGCTAGTTACACTTTCACTGTGACGGGCAATCGCACCTTGGTGGCGAATTTTACCGTCAATACGGTCAACTATACGATTTCACTAAGCGCGTCGCCAACTGCGGGCGGCACGGCGAGTGGCGGCGGAACGTATGCATCGGGCAGTTCCCGCACGGTGACGGCCACGGCCAATAGCGGCTACACCTTTGCCAACTGGACGGAGAACGGCAGTGTGGTTAGTTCCTCGGCCAGTTACACGTTCACACTCAATGGCGACCGAAATCTGGTGGCAAATTTTACCACCAGTGGGCAGATAGCTGACAACTGGCAGTTTCCACTGGCCGGGGACTGGTATTGTCGCCCCGGGTTTGCATTTGGCAAGTGGGTTGCATCCTGGAACGGATATCATCTCGGAGAGGACGTTTGGCGAAATGGTGGGCCAGCCGATGCAGCATACGCCTGTGCGAACGGAACAGTGCGCTTCGCGGGGTACACATCAGACCCCTTTCCGCTCGTCATAATCGAACACCAACTCCCCAACGGGTCCTTCGTTTGTAGCGTGTACTATCACATCAAATTCTCAGTTTCAGTCGGACAACAAGTGACCATTGGATCACCAATAGGCTACGTTTCCCCTGATGACGTAGATAGTGGCGGGCCGACACACCATCTTCATTTTGGAATTCGAAGCGGCGCTTACGATACAGCCACGGATAGCGACGGTAAATGGCACTATAAAGGTTACGCGCCTCCGGATCATACGGATATTGTCGGATTGTGGTACTCACCTTCCTATTTCATAGGAAAATCGCTTATTATCGATGAGGACACTCCCGCTTCCTTCTTTTCCAAACAGGGGAGTTCATGGACAGCGTACAGCTCATCATCGGTAGGATGGAGTCAGCATCTTTGGTGGACATATGCATCGGACGGTGCCGCCGCCGATTGCTGGGCAAGATGGAACCTGAACGGCTTTAGGGACTACACGGAAGGCCGATTCTTGGCTGGCCAGTATGAAGTCTCAGTCTTCGTACCTAATAATTACGCGACTTCTGTCCAAACGAAATACGAAATACACCATGCGCAGACAGTGAGTTACGCGACCATTGATCAGAATGCATATGCAAATGCGTGGGTGAGCTTGGGCACTTATGATTTCGCATCGAGCGGTGACCAGTACGTCAGGCTAAATGACAACACAGGGGAGCCGTCTTCTCTGAAACGGATGATCGCATGCGATGCGGTAAGACTGACATACGTTGGGGGCGCGACGGCGGGGTCGGTGCAGGTCACACTTAGTCCGGCTGGTGCGGTGAGTGCCGGGGCGATGTGGCAGGTGGACGGCGGAACGTGGCAAAGCAACGGGGCGACGGTTTCCGGTTTGACGGTTGGCAATCACCCGCTGGCCTTCAGCACGGTCAGCGGCTACACGACGCCATCGGGCTTCACGGTGCAGATCGTCAGTGGTACGACCACGTCGGCATTGGGGCTCTACACGTTGATCCCGCAATACACGATTACGGTAAGCGCATCGCCAAGTGCTGGCGGCACGGTCAGTGGCGGCGGGACGTTTGCATCCGGCAGTTCATGGACAGTGACGGCCACAGCCAACAGCGGCTACACGTTTGCCAACTGGACGGAGAATAGCAGTGTGGTAAGTTCATCCGCCAGTTATAACTTTACGCTCAGTGGCAACCGAACTTTAGTTGCTAATTTCACCGTCAATCCGGTCTCACATAGTCCAATGACTGTGGATTTGAATAATGATGGGATACCGAATTTTTACGATTTCAGCATCTTTGCAAAGTTCTGGCAAAATGCATCTTGCTCAGAGCCAAATTGGTGTAATGGCAGCGATTTCAACCACGATGGCGTTGTCGATTTTAAAGATTTGCAGATATTTTCCGAGTTCTGGTTATGGCCGGTGGCAGATGTAGATATGGACAGTAAAGTGAATTTTGCTGACTACGTCTTGTTCTCCAAAAGATGGAAACAGACAGGATGTAAGTACCCCGACTGGTGCAACGGCTGCGATTTTGATAAAAACGGTCAAATCGATATTCTTGACCTCATGATCTTTGCCGAATGGTGGCTTGAAGGTACAAGGTTTCAGTTGTGGTCGGTGGCCGATTTAGATATGAACGGTAAAGTGAATTTTGTCGATTATACTTTGTTCTCTTCGCATTGGAAACAGACGGCATGTGAGTCTCCTGATTGGTGCTACGGCTGTGATTTTGACAAAAGCGGTACTGTCGATATTCTTGACTTTGCGATTTTTGCCGATCACTGGCTTGAAGGCACATCGCCATAATCATATACAGAATAATAGGGGGGGCGTTTACTATTTTTGATTTTCTAATTCAGAGGTGATATATTTAGCCCTCGGCTCTGCCGAGGGTTTTTTATTTTACTTCACACTTCACGAGATACGCTATCGTTTCCTTCGTTTCAAGGCAAACAGTAAACCGCCCAATGTCATTATCGCTGCGGAGGCGGGTTCTGGAATTGTTGGATTAACCCAATCTGGGTCGTATGCAGTAAGGGATAATTTTCGGCCGTTTGCCGCCGGCTGGAGCCAGTCCAGAAACGCCTGATAATGTCTTGTGTATGTTATACCGTCGAGACTGCCCATAATACTGGTAGTATCGATGAAGTCGGAAGGGTCAAGCATCCCGCTGGTGTATTCGTCATATAAGCCGAGCATATGTCCGAATTCGTGAGCAGCGGCTTGGCCGTTGTATTCTGCTCCCTGATCGGAAATTGTGTACCAGTTAAACATATTTCCGCTGCCCTGGCCGTCTATAACCAATACAGACTGGTCGATGGAGCCTGACGCTTCGGTAGTAAAACTAACATCAAAATTAATATGATAGCGGAATGACCTGTCGGCGACATCGAATTTTTTGCTCCACATATTTTCTATGCCGTCTTCCCATGTCTGCAGTAATGACGAATCAGGAGCGGAGCCTCTCAGGAGAATTTGCAATTGAATATTCATTTCAAGATTGCTGAATCCTATATCGTATTTATAGCCCCAGCCGAATGGCGGACTTGACGCGGTTCCCTCGATTGTTTGCGTCGCGATATCGTGTATATATGTCGGACTTGCAGAGATGCTTGTGACAATGGCGATTGTCGACAATAAGAGCGCTGTGATAAAATGTCTTTTCGTGATAAACATAGTTTTATCTACCGGACTTAAACACGATAATAATGCGTTTTCCCAACCCCAATTAAATGCACTATTATGATAGCAATTTTAGGGGTAAAAGTCAAGGTTTTTTGGTGGTTCTGTGGTGAAAAGGCCGAAATTCCTCTGTTTTTTGCGATATTTTTTGGAATTTTTCGGATTATATCTTATGTTTTTTGTGAGCGGGTAAGGCCTGCAGTGTGCTTTGGGTGCTCCCGGCCAGTGGCCGGCTATGAGCTCAAAGGCTTTGGGCATTGCAGGGTCCGCTTTTTTTATGCGCTCAAACGGAGGGGGGAAATCACTTGTTTTTTAGTATTATTATCAGGCCGTAAATGCTTACCTCTTATCTTCTTGCAAAAAACCTTTTTTGGCTGTAAATTAGACATTGTTTTGGCGGCGTAGCTCAGTTGGTTAGAGCATGGGATTCATAAGCCCAGGGTCGGCGGTTCGACTCCACCCGCCGCCATTATTTTTGATACTCTTGCCCCGTTAGATGCCCGCAGCTATCTAACGGGGGTGATTTTACTATTTGTTTTTTACTTTTTATTTTTTTTTCGCCCCCATCGTCTAGTGGTTAGGACACCGGCTTCTCAAGCCGATAGCAGGGGTTCGACTCCCCTTGGGGGTATTTTGCCGATGGTGAAAAATGGAGCCCCAATGAGATAAGTCTCGCCTGCGAGCGGACATCTCACGGGGTAAACAGGTGAGTGGAGCTAACCTCTTGGCGATGGATGAAAAACAAGACCAACAGTTTATGCGGGCGGCAATCGACCAGGCATATATCGCCCTCGAAAATGACGATGTGCCGGTCGGAGCCGTCATAGTCCATGAAAATCAAATCATAGCCAAAGGCCGAAACCAGCGGCATCAACTCAACGACCCAACCGCCCATGCTGAAATCATAGCACTTACAGCAGCGTCTGAACATATCGGACACTGGCGACTGCACGACTGCACAATATATGTCACACTCGAACCCTGCGCAATGTGCGCTGGAGCTTTAGTACTGGCCAGAATTGACAGACTCGTTTTCGGCTGCGACGACCCAAAGGCAGGAGCCTGCGGAAGCCTGTATAATATCGTACAAGATGCGCGACTGAACCATAGAGTCGAAATAACCAAAGGCGTTCTCGCCGAAGACTGCACAAAAATACTGCAGGATTTCTTCCGTGTAAAAAGAGAACGAAACGATAAAGAATTCTGAAAAACGTTAAACGGTTACGAGATTGCTTCGGTTGCGGCCTCGCAATGACGAACCCCGCCCACAGGTGGCGGGGCTAACCGGCGTCAAAGGTAAGATATATGATTAATTTTGGGATTACGGAGCGAAAGACACGAGAGCTTGAAAAGCGGATGCATAACTGCAATCTACTTGAGAATGATATTGAAGAAAAATTCGTTCGAAGCGGCGGGGCGGGAGGACAGAAAGTTAATAAAACTTCCTCATGTGTCTATTTAAAACATATTCCCAGCGGGTTGGCAGTCAAGGTTCAAAAGAGCCGGAGCCAGGGACTGAACCGTTATTATGCGAGAAAACAAATGTGCGAACTGCTGGAGAATAAATTACTGGGGGAAGAAAGCCCAGAAGCAAAAAAAATAGAAAAAATCAGGAAACAGAAAGACAGAAGAAGACGAAGGAATTAGAACAAGTGAACCTACCGGGTTACCAGTTTTGCGCTAAGGCAGCGAAATCCACAAAATCAACTCTGCCGCTGTGATTGATGTCCATTCCTTCGCACCACGAAGATGCCGAGCAGGTCTGGAGCCATTGACTTGCGAAAATCGCCAGAAAATTAAATCTCTCCAGTTGCAGTGCCGAGTTTGCGTCAACCAGGCCGTAGCCAAAAGTATCGTCTCTGCCAGATGTGCCAAGGTCCTGGGCGGAATTGAACAGGATATTAGAAACCTGTGCAGGGGTGATATCGTAAGGGGCAGCGGCGAAAATAAGAGCCGCGACGCCTGAGACATGGGGGCATGCCATCGAGGTGCCGCTGTAATAGGCGTACAAAGTGCCACTGACGGAAACAGTTCCTGTAATGCCCGATTGTGCGAGTGTCTGGAGGGTATCGCCGTCGGTTTTTGAAATCGATACAACAACAAGCGAATTTCCATCACTGAGGGTGCCGTTGAAATTGCCGGAAACATTATTTGAAATGATAACGCCGATGGCGCCTTTGGATTTGGCGTGTGCTACTTTCTCGGCAAAGGTGGTTGTGCCTCTGCGGATATGGGCAATATTTCCAGCGACACTATCAGGGCAGGTATTCTGCGAGTCGGCGCCGTTAGCAAGGCCGCAATTGCAGATTGTCCCGCTGACTGTGCCGGGTGCTGTGCCGGTTATCATATTTGCCGAATGGCTTGTGCTGCTCCATATTGCATTAGCAGTGGCATTGTTGGGATCAGTGCTGATCGGAACTGTCGAGTAAACAGACACGCCCGGCGCGGCAAGTGCGATAGTCGGTCCATAATTTGAGAAACTCGCCTTGTTTTTATTCTGGTCCACCGCCGCGACAGAAATCACCGAAGACAGGGAGGCCGGGTAGAAAGCTGTATTCGTGTTGTCGTTCCCCGCCGCCGCGACCAGAAGCGTGCCGGCCGCGTACGCGTTGCTGCAGGCAGTGTCCAAAGCCGATGAGTAGCTGGAACTGCCTAAACTCATACTAATTACTTTAGCGTTGTTATTGACGGCCCATTCAATACCGGAAATAAGCCAGCTTGTTTGACCTGTGCCGGTGTTGTCCATTACCTTGGCGATGAGTAAATCGGTCTGCGGCGCGACTCCGACAACGCCGATACCGTTATCCGCTGCCGCGATAATGCCGGAAGTATGTGTGCCGTGGCCGTCAAAATCCTCCACCGGTTCATCCGTTACGAAACTGACCGAAGCGACCACATTGCCTCTGTCAGGATGAGACATATTTATACCGGTATCCATAACAGCGACTCTTACGCCCGCGCCCTTAGTTCGCGACCATACTGCCGGGGCGTTTACCATAGTGATGCCGTAAGGAATTGTCTGAGAAGAAGACAAAGCATTAATGCCTGACAATGAATTGGCGCAGATAGTATCGGGACTTCCCAATGCGTAAATTTTGTAGTCCGGCTCGATGTACTCAACGTCGGGATTTTTCCGAAGTTGTTTGACCTGGTTGGCATCGAGCTGAGCGGCTACAGCGGGAATAATATTGAAGCTGCGCGAAACAGGAAACGTCGGACGGCTCATAAGCATATTTTGCTTTTGTAAATGATTCCTGTAAACAATTATATAATTATCTGCTTTTGCTTTGACGGGCTGGATGATGAGCGATAATGCCGTGAAAAATACAATCAAAAGCAGTGTATTTGTGCGTGTTAGTGCCGGTCGTGGATATTTTGTCATAAAAAATCGTGCTTATCTAAAACATTTCCTATGTCAAACTCTTGATACGCAACCAAGCACACTAAGTTCATTATAATACCAAAATCTTCTCCAAATTTCAAGGGTTTCAAACCGTTTTACAACAGTTTTGCTGCAAAAGCCGCGAATAATTCAAAATATCGCCCTGTCGAGACTATTTTGGCGAGAAAATAACCGCTAAACAATAGTAAGAAGTAAGGCAAAAAAAAGTATAACCACGACATAAATAATTTTGGATTTCCGCATTCGCGGGAATGACAATACGAGATTGCTTCGCTGCGCTCGCAATGACATGAACCCCCAGTAAAACTGGGGGCTAAACACTACTTATTTAACTTGAGCTGGTCTGTGATGCAGCGCGGCTGCGCGGATGCGATGGATGCCAGTATCAGACCGTTGTTGGAATCGAGAGTTTTTGGTGCGGATGATGTCGGGGCCTTGAACGCGAGTGTATCAGTGCCGGAACCAGATAAATAAGCGGCGGATTTGCCGTCAGCGAGTTTCAGTATGGGGTTGCCTTTGACGGTGACTGATTCGGAAAACTTTATATTCACAATTTCGCCTGCGTGAGAAATATCTTTAATGTATGGAGCGGCAGTATTTTCCGGGTCCCATTGATTCCAGAAAGTCCATACTGCTGTGACGGCTGCGGCAGTCTTTGCCTCAGACTTTGCGATGTTATCTTTAAGCCATGGATAATCCGGGCCTTTGCAGCGGGCAAAGTATATGCGGTCGGTGGGCCATTTGAATGTGTAGCCCTCGTGTTGTTTGATGAAGATGCTGCCATTGGGGTCGAGGGTGTCGGGGAATTTACAATCGATAAAATACCAGGCGGTATCGCGGAAAAAGGAGCCAAGGCCGAAATGCTCTTTCGAGATAATCGTACAATTGCGGAGGACAAATTTTTCCCGCTGGTCGTCCATTCCCTCGTTGAACAGGGCGTTACGAACGTTTGATAACTCCTCGATGACGGAGTCGGACATATAGCAGGTGCCTCGCGGGCCGACGAAGTGGTATGTGCCGGTGACGTGAATGTTGCGGTGATAATACATTCCGCGCGACCAGAGCGATAATGTGTCGCCGCCCAGTCCGATGATTTCAGCATTTTGGATAATTATCCGCGTGCCAGAGCCTGTACTGGAAACGGTAAATGGCTTTTTGCCGAGGTTGGCGGGATTGTCGATAGTAAGATTTTCTATAATGATATCGTTAGAGTCTTTGAGATTGAGGCTGGCGATGCCCTTGCCGTCCTTGTGCTGCTGGGGAGCGAGCCGTTCATCATTTATCTCCCAGACGATGCGAGTTTTTTTACGGTCCTGGCCGAGAAGTGTCAAGAAGGAGTTCTCGATGCGAATGTGTTCGTTGTATGTTCCATTTTTGATGAAGATTACCTTGCGTTCAGTGTTGCCTTTTGGGATAGAGTCGATGGCAGCCTGGAGACTGTTGAAGTCTCCCGAACCATCGTGAGCAACTATGATGTCAGGCTTGATCGATTTTGCCAGCGCGGTCGAGACAAGAATATTTGTTGATACGAGAATGTATAATGCAACGGTGTAGAGTGTACGGTTCATAAGCCATTTCCTTTCAATAGATTTTTAATAGGATATCAAATCTGTCCTGGAAATCAAGGATGATAAGGTTTAAGAATAAACCCCCGGCAAAGCCGGGGGCTAAATAACTCTGTCATACAAAATGACTGTGCTAATCATTTATTAAACTTGAGTTTTTGGGGAGAGTTGGTTAAAATAAAGTATCCAATAATGGAGAGGTGTCGGAGCGGCTGATCGAGCACGCTTGGAAAGCGTGTGTACGGGTAACACTGTACCGCGGGTTCGAATCCCGCCCTCTCCGTTCTTCGCTGTGCTACGAACGGCGAGGCCGTTAGAAATAAAAGTTCTGTATAAGAAACGGGAGAGAAGAGTGATAAAATTCGAATGCAGCTCCTGCGGTTACAGCAAGGACGTGCCAGACAAATACGGCGGCAAAAAAGTCCGCTGTCCAAAATGCAACACGCTTAATACAATTTCAAATCCGCAAACTCCGCCAATAGAAAAGCCTAATGATCTAATCAAGATATACTGTTCGCAATGCAACAAAAAAATCGGCGTACCGCCGGAATACGCAGGACGGCGAGTAAAATGTACCGGCTGCAACAATCCAATTACAGTACCGGCTTTGGCGCAACAAACAGCCGATAACGATTCTGCCGGCACACAGGATTTAGCTGATATGGGAAAACAAGTCCGGACTATGGATTTGCCGCCGGAACTGCAAAGACCACCGGTACCGGTTGCCTCTGAAATGTCTGTGGAAGACGGGATGGAGGGTAATGCCGGAGCGGAGATTAAAAAACCGAAGAAAGGACACTTTTTGGATGATTGGCCGATTGTGGCGCTAATCGGAATAACAATAATAATAATTTTGACCGGTTTGTTCATTAATTTAATATTGGATACTGTAGGTACTGTCAAAAAAAGGCATCCGGCACCAGGAGAGCAAATTAAAAAGGCTAATGAATTTGCCACCAGGTTCATAGGTCTTCTGGCAAAAGGCGATGTCAATAATGTTTCGGCTATGCTCATAGAAGAACTGCGTGGGCAAGACCCGAATGAAAGCCTTAAACCTTTCATTGAAACTATCGGCAGTAAATGGAATGAGAACAACTATAATCTTACAACCAAATTTTCCGCACAAGAGACAACGGGAAATGTTTATATGTTCGGATACATACTTCGGGCAAAAGAACCCGGCAACGTTTTTGTGGCAGTTTCAGAAGAACCAAACGGACTGGCAATTGCAGGAATCAATTACTATTCCGGTAATGGCCGTCTAATTAGCTTAGAATCCGGCAAAAGCAGTCAAATAGCCAAAAATCTGGGCGAATCTTTTGTTGCCCGAATTGTCAGTTATCTGAAATGGGCACTGCTGGTTGTGATGATATTGTTCGCAATTGCACGACTCTCAAAGGCTGTCGTGTTTTATAGGAACGGCGAGTCGGCATGGGCAGCGATTGTCCCGTTTTGGCACGAATGGATTTTGACTGAAATTTGTGACAAATCATGGATTTGGTGGTGGGGGGCCGCAGTGCTTTTCGTGGTCGGTGTACCGGTGATTGGCTATATTGTAGTAATACTTTATCTTTCCATTAGTATAGCGGAAACACATGGCCGGGGAGTGCTGTTCGGAATCGGACTTTGCTTTCTGCCGTTTATCTTCTATCCTATTCTGATATTTTCGCCAGGTTAGTCCAGTGCGAAAGTTTGATTTTGCCGGCTGAATCAATTAAAACGGTAATCGCACCATCGCTACAGGTATAATAACTTTGAGAATGTTCCTTAATCTGCGCATCAACAGAGGAAAGTCGCGATTCTGAGCAGCTTGTAATCAAAAATTCAGGTTTGAAGGCGTTTATAAAATCGGAATCGGCGGTTCTTGCTGAGCCGTGATGAGGAGTAATCATCAAATCAATGTCCAGTCGCGGATATAAAACCATTAACTGCTTTTGAATATCGGCGGTTATGTCGGAACAGGACAGGATTTTCCTGCCGGCGTATTCAATCAATAATACAAGAGAGGACTGATTATCCATTAAAGAATTTTCGTCCGGCGTTTCTCTCGGCCATAAGCGGGTTATAATAACTTTACCTGATGAAATTTTTTCGGGCGAAACGCAAAGAGGAATATTTTTGGATTTGATAAACTCAATTAACCTGGCGTCAGCCGGCGAGGTCGCGGCGTTTTGTATAAATTGTGGGGTCGTGTAAGCGTTTTTGCATTTGTGTTTGTCCAATATTTCAGGCAAGCCGTTGTAATGGTCGATATCGTCGTGACTGACGAATACAGAATCGATTTTATCGGCGGCGATGTAGTTTAAAAAAGGATTAACTATTTTTTCGCCGATGTTAGTGTTTGTTATTGAGCCTGCGTCGATGATGAAATTTTTACTGTCCGGCGTTTTGAGATAAATCGCCTGCCCGTGGCCGACAGATAGAACAGTCAATTGCAAATTGCCGAATTTTTCAAATTTGGCTATAAGTACGGTAAAAATTAATAAAAAGGTAATTGCCGCAGGGTAAATATAATTTTTTGCAGACCTTTTGAACGGGAAAAATTTCCATAAGAAAAGCAAAATATAAAAAAGCAAAACGATATAAATTGACGGTTTGCCGATAATTATAGAGGTAAACGGGACTTTGGCAAAGAGAGTAACAAGATACGCGAGGATTTTCGCTGAAAAATCGATAACAAGACTTAAACCATAAGCCAGGGTCGGCAGCAGGGGGTTTAATAAAATTTTTAATGTGCCCAGAACAGTGATAACTGTTGCAGGAATAACGGCAGGCACAGTCCAAACAGAGGTAAGCGTCTGGAATTGATAGAAGTGCCATGCGATGAGCGGGATAATAGCTGTCCATGCGGCAAGACCAACTGCAAACATATAGAGAGGCATTCGCACAGATAAATAAAATGGAGTTTGTCGCAGCGGTTCAATAGGCACAGAAAGATATTTTTTGATTGGTTCATAAAACAGCAATATTCCAAGCACCGCTGCGAAGGACAATTGAAAACTTGCGTCCAGAAAATCTATCGGTCTTATGAGCAAGAGCAAAATCAACGAGAGGGCAAGACTGTTTAACGTTTTTGATTGACGGTTAAATAAACGTGCCAGACAGAAGATAGCAAACATTATGCCTGCACGAAGGATTGACGATTGAGAAGGGACTACCAAAATAAAAATAATCGTTGCAATTATGCAGGCGATAGAACGTCCTTTGTGCAAAAGGCCTGCCTTTTTGGAGAGCCACCAGAAAAAGCCTGCAAGGATTCCGACATTCATACCGGAAAGGGCGACCAGATGTACAAGACCGGTCTTTATAAAATCATTGTAAAGCGGCCTGTTGATTTTTGTTCGGCTGCCCAACAGGAGTGCTTCAACAAGACGCATATCATCGTCCGGTTCTGTGTTGCCGTTTAAGGCGGTGACGGCAAGGTTGTGCAATTTTACTTTTATATCAAACGGCGATTTGAAGTTTTCGGTGCCGAATGTTGTTATGGTGTTTACGGTTTTGACGGAAGCGGAAAGATAAACGCCGTTGTTGTTCATATAGGCGGCGATGTCGAATTGGCCGGGGTTGTCGGCAGGAGAGAATTTTTCAAGTCTGCAAAAAGACTCGAATTTATCGCCGAGGTTTAAACTGTTGATATCTTCCGAAATGTAAAATTTTATTGTGCCGGCCGCCGTCATCCAGCCTGATGCGGTTTTTATATCGGTTACTTTTGCGTAAAAGGTCGTATAAGGCGTGGAAGGGAAATTTTTCGCGAAAAACCAGTCATTATTTTCGACAATCGCCGGGGCAGAGATGATTTGCGCCCTGATGCGAGCGAAAGAGGAATCCTGATTTACAATATTGCGAATGTCGTTTGGGAATGGTTTATTTTGCGATATTAATCGAATACCGCCGAGGCAAATAAAACATAATAAGATAGAAATAAAAATCTGCAAAAATTCTCTCTTGTCATTTCGAGCGAAGGCATCAAAGATGCCGAAGTCGAGAAATCTATAAAAAAACAGATTTCTCCGCTTTGCTCGTCCCGATGAATCGGGACTCACTTCGGTCGAAATGACGGTCTTCCTGCAAAACAATGGCAAATATAAAATTATCGAAAGAATTAAAAAGCCGAACCAGACAAGCAGCGGCAAATTGAAATAATATTGTAAAACAAGGCCGATGATTAAACCGACAGCTGGCAAAACGGCAGGGCAGGAAAGAAAAATTTCTTTCAAAGGCGATTGGGACTGAAGGTCCTGTTTAAACTCCTCGATTTTCTGTTGAATTTCATCCATGAAAAAACGACCCTCGGCATAAAGCCGAGGATTTTAGGATTTAAAGTTATTTTGTAATTTTTTCCATACCATTCATATAAGGCTGCAAGACCTTCGGCACATTAACGGAACCATCGGCGTTCTGGTTGAGTTCCAGAACCGGTATCAAAATACGCGGCGAAGCAATAACGGTGTTATTCAATGTATGGCAGAAAAGGTTTTTCTTTGTTTTGTTGTCTTTGTAGCGAAGGTTCAGTCTTCTTGCCTGAAAATCATAGAATTTGCTTGCGCTGTGCGTTTCGCCATAGCCTTTTCGCGACGGCATCCACGCCTCGATATCGTATTTTTTGGCCTGGCCTCTGCCGAGGTCGCCCGTGCAGACTTTTACGACGCGATAAGGAATACCCATCGCCTGCATAACGGATTCGGAGTTGGCCCTGATTTCCTCGTGGAATTTTGCGCTTTGCTCGATATCGTTTTCACAAATAACCACCTGCTCGACTTTGTCGAACTGATGAATTCTATATAAGCCATAAGTATCTTTGCCCGCGGCGCCGGCTTCCCTGCGATAGCAGGTACTCAATCCCACAAATTTTTGGGGGAGTTTTTCCAGCGGGAGAATTTCGCCGGTGAAATATGCGGTCAATGGCACCTCGGCAGTACCGGCAAGGTTCAATTCGTCGCGTTCCATCCGGTAAGTTTGCTCTTCTGAGCCGGGGTAATAACCTGTGCCGGCCATCGCCTCGTTTTTCATCAGCATCGGCACCGCAAAAGGCACGTAACCTTTTTTAAGCATAAAATCCATCGCGAAACGAAGAATAGCCCAGTGCAGCATTGCGCCTGCGCCTTTTAAAAAATAGTTCCTCGTTCCCGCGAGCCTGACCGCTCTTTCGACATCGATGATGTCGAGGGCCGTACCGAGCTGGATATGGTCTTTTGGCTCGAAATCGAATTTTCGGATTTCGCCCCATTTGGCAATCTCTATATTTTCAGTATCGTCCTTGCCGAACGGCACATCGTCGTCGGCGGGCTGGGGAACCTGGAGCATCAAGGCGTCAAGTTCCGGCTGAAGATTTTTAATCTGCTCGGCCAGGGCGGTCTCTTCGTTTTTAAATTCAGCGAGCTTATTTATGAGTTTTTGTTTTTCATCGCCGGTGAGTTTCGGAATGGATTTGCCGACGGTATTCTTTTCAGTTGTTATTTCCTGCAGACGGGTCTTTACCTTGCGCAAATCATTGTCGAGCTGGAGCAGGCGGTCGATATCGACATAAAAATTTTTTGCCTTACAGGCGTTTTTATAAGGTTGCGGATTTTCACGAATTGTTTTTATGTCTATCATAATTTAATTTTTATATTTTCTTATTATAACAACGTTGTTCTGGCCGCCAAAGCCAAAAGATTCTTTCATTACAACGTCAATATCGGCTTTTCGCGGCTTATTCGGCACGTAATCCAAATCGAGACTCGGGTCGGGGTCGTTGAGGTTCATCGTCGGCGGCAAAATGCCGTCCCGAATCGCAAGAATACAGCTAATTATTTCTGCTGCGCCGGCTGCGCCGATTAAATGCCCCATCATACTCTTGATGCTGCTGACAGGGGTGTTTTTCGCTTCTTCCTTAAAGACCTTTTTCAACGCGAGGGTCTCAATCGAGTCGTTTTCAGAGGTACTTGTGCCGTGCGTGCTTACATAGTCTATATCTTTATAAGACAGTTTTGCGTCTTTCAATGCCGCTTCCATTGCCTGCACTGCGCCGCGAGCTTCTTCGTGCATATCTGTTACGCGGAACGCGTCGCTGCTGCTTCCGTAGCCGAGGACTTCAGCGAGGACGCCAGCACCGCGTTTCTTTGCGGATTCGAGCGTTTCGAGAATGACAATTGCCGCTCCTTCGCCGATGACAAAGCCGTCTCTGCTTGCCGTGAACGGACGCGATGCGGTGGCGGGGCTGTCGTTTCTTGTCGAAAGGGCGGTGAGGCGATTAAAGCCCATAACGCCCAGCGGATGTATCATACAATGCGCGCCACCTGCAATCATTACATCGGCCTGGCCGGCTTGCAGCATTTTAAACGCTTCGCCGACGGCTTGCGTACTTGCCGCGCACGCCGTAAGACAGCTTCTGACAGGTCCGCGGGCGCCGGTAAACATCGAGACGTGAGCGGCGGGCATATTCGGCTCCTGCTCAAGCTCACGATAAGGCTGCATTCCGCCAAAAGCCACATCGGCCCATTTCTGCCAATTCATTTGCGCCTTTGCATCGTCCCAGCCCTGAACAATCGCGTTGAAGAAATTTTCGTTATCAACAGAGCCTTCGCCTGCGCCAAGGTATATGCCCATTCTTCTGCGGTCGATGCCGTCTTTAGGAATTTCTGTTTCAACTTCTATTTTCGCCTGCTTGCACGCCTCGGCGACTGCGCCGATAACGAATTTGCTGTGGCGATTGCCGTTCTTGTGAAGCTCGGGATTCTTTGTGCATTTTGTTACGTCGAAATTTTTAACCTCGGCACAGAATTTTGTCGGATATGTCGAGGCGTCAAAAATAGTCGTCGCAGCCATACCGTTGCGGCAATTGAGAATGTTATCCCACATTGTTTTGACATCGTTGCCCAGCGGACAAACGATACCAATGCCGGTTATTACTATGCGTTTTTTAGTTTTCTCATTCATTATTTTTCAGTACCACCGCGGCGGTCTGGCCGCCATAGGTATAACTTGTGCAAAGAGCATAATTGATTTTTTTCTTAATCTGCTCTTTGACGATATTCAATTTGCAATGCTTATTGATATTTCCGCAGTTTTTGGCCGCGGGTATAATTCCGTCTTTTATCGCACAGCAGCCTGCGATAACATCGACCGCTCCGGCCGCGGCGCCGCTGTTGCTTACCATACTTTTCGTGGGAAATACCGGTATCCTGTCGAGACAACTGCCGAGGACTGTCTGGATTCCCCTTGCCTCGGCGGCATCGTCGTCGAATACACCTGTGCCGTGCGGGATAATCAAATCGAGATTGCAAGGTTTTATCTTTGCCTGCTCGAGAGCCGCTTCGATTGCGAATTGAACGCCCTTGCCGTCCGGCTCGAGAGATTCGTATTTTGCATTTATACTGCAGCTTTGGCCAATGCCGATGATTTGAGCGTAAACGTTTGCGCCGCGACTTTTCGCGTTTTCAGGGGTTTCGAGTATTACACAAGCGGCGGCCTCGCCGAAGACCGAGCCTTTGGCGTCCGAATCAAAAGGCCTGCAGGCGATTTCAGGATTATCGTTGTAATCGGCTGTTGCTCTTTTTAGCAAACATTGTCTCAGGTGAACAATTGGATTTACCTTTGCTTCTCCGCCGCCGGCAATGGCGACATCGGCGTCGCCGCGGGCGATTATCAGAGCCGCTTCGCCGATGGCAAGTTGACCTGCGGCTTCGGCGCAAGTGATAGTATTGCTCGGACCCTGGATATCGTGGATTATACCGACGTGGCAGGCGAGCATATTCGGCAGATATTTCAGCAGCCAAAGCGGCGTAATCTGTTCGATACTATGTAGGCCCCATTGTCTTATATCGAATTTGCCGTCCGTAACGCCTTTCGCGACGGCGGGGGCAATCTCGATGAGGTCGCAACTTATCAGGCCCGCTCCGAGAATGATTGCGGTACGCTGGGGATTGATAGTAATATTCTGTTCATCGAAGGCTTTTGTTTTCAGGCCTGCATCTTTGAACGCTTCATTGGCGGCAAGGACGGCAAGCTCAATATCGCGAGACATAAGTTTTGTCGTCTTGCGGATTGCCTTTGGAACGTGGTCGCGAATATTGAATTCCGGCGCCTGACCTGCAATCTGACAGGTAAAGCCGACAGGGTCGAATGCGGTGATTCTGCCGATGCCGCACCTGCCCTGACAGAGACCTGACCATAAATCCTTATAGCTTAATCCGAGAGGGGTGATTGCTCCCAATCCTGTTATTACCGGCATTCGTTCGGTCATTTCAAAGACTCCGGTGCTGGTGCGGGAAGACCTGATGCTCTTAATACGACGCCGAACAAATCGGTGAATACAAAATTTTCCTGGGGGAACTGCTTGCCCGCAAGATTCTGGTCGATATGACTGAACATCAAATCAATCTCAGCAATAGTTTCATCATTGCGGGTGATTTTGCCGGTAGTCGAGGCCGCTTCTGCTGTAATGGATTCTATTTTGGCGTGTATTTTGAGTGTGTCGCCGGGGCGAACGTAATTGAAAAAGACCGCCTTGTTGATTTTCGCCAGGATTACCTTTTCCTTGTAGTCTCTGGCCTGTCCGACGAGAATACCTGCCGTCTGAGCCATCGACTCAATCATCAGGCATTCAGGCATAATCGGAAAGCCGGGAAAATTATCGTGCAGATGCTCCTCAGCCATAGTTACATTTTTTATGGCGACGGCATTGACGCCGCTGTTAAATTCAATAAATTTATCAATCCAAATCCAACGCATAAAGAAATTAAAAATAAAAAATAAAAAATCAAAATTGAGGACTCGGCCTTTGACCGAAGTTTATTTTAATATTTAGCCTACGGTTTTACCGCGGGTCAGCTTAAGAATTCAGTTTTGAATCGACAAAGTTAACCAAAAGGTCAACGGTAAACAAATCGCCTATTTTATTGACGCTTGGATTCTCGACAAAATCGTTAAGGTCGGTATGCGGCATACGTTTTTTCAACTCTTCAATTCCCTGGTGGGTAAGTTTCCCGTTGCTGACGTATTCGGAATTGCTTATAAGACTTTCAGCGGGGAATAGCTCCTCACGCGGGATTTTTATTCCAAAAGCTTTTTCCATACGAAAAACGATATCGAGAAAATCAATGCTTTCAGCGCCGAGGTCGGCCATCAGAGTCGCATCCGGCTTAACCTCATCTTCGTCAACTCCGAGAGCATCAACAAGTACACCCTGAACTTCCTGAAAAATCTGGTCCCGCGTCATAGCCATAAACAAAACCTCCGGTTATTCAAATTATAATCCGTTTAAAAGTTTCCAACGTTCCTTTAACTTTTCAATAATATAAGCGTCTTCAGCGGTACGTTTGGCGTCCTGCTCGGCGAGATTGAAATGCCGAAGGCTGAACCTTGCCTCGACGATAGGCTGGCCGTCGCAGGTACCTATGCCTGAAAACGAACTTATATTTTCTTCAATATCCTTTGCCGTCACGGTGTATTGAATACTCGTGCCGGGAGCGGCAAAGCTTTTGTATTTTACATTTTTTGCCTGAGCAAGCAACACCATACTGTGAGCGAAATTTTCGCTGGCCCTAACAAGCCAGCAGGCCGATTCTACCAGTCCCTGCAGCAAGAATACGCCCGGCAGTACCGGAAAAGTCGGAAAATGGTCAGCCAGATACTCCTCAGAGAGAGATACATTCTTGACAGTTTGTATCTCTTTACCAGGCAATATCTTAACTATTTTATCAACCAATACGAATTTCATAGAGTTTGAACATTGTAGTGATTTAATCTGGCTTTTCCACCTTTTTTTTATTATAACGCCGCGCGTCATAACCCCCGTGCTTAGTTTTTGAAAGAAACTGCGGGGGGCCGGGTCTATTCCTCGCTTTTTTTCTGGACAAAAACAGGCTGTTTTCTTATAATAAGACAGCAAAAATATAGGAGGATTAAGGTGATTTATAATAAAGAGGTTTTAAAAAGCTGCCTTGTTAAGCTCACTTTTATTTGCCTGTTAGCTTCAACAGTTTTTGCCAAATATTCCGGCGGCAGTGGTACAGAAGCCGATCCATATCTTATAGCAACGCCGCAGGATATGAACACCATCGGCGCAGATTCCAACGACTGGAGCAAACATTTCAAAATGATAGCGGATGTAAATCTCGCCGCATATACAGGAACTGAATTTAAACTCATTGGAACACAGGGCAAACAGTTTTTAGGGGTCTTTGACGGCAACGGCCATGATATAATGAATTTCACCTATGTCGATAATAACATGTCAAGCTATAAAGGATTATTTGGTCATATTGGCACCGGCGGCACAATTTCGAATTTGACAATGAAAAATGTAAATGTCAGCGTTTCGAAGACAATATATTTTGGAGCTTTATGCGGTTATTTGGATTATGGCAAAATAAGTAATTGCAGCATCAATAACGGAACTGTCACAGGATATGAAGATTGTGGGGGCATGATAGGCAGGGTTAGCAATGGCACAGTTGAAAACTGCACATCCAATCTCGACGTAGTCGGCACTATAAATGTCGGCACTTTAGTCGGCTCAAATATTCATGGGTTGATTACTAAATCTTGTTCAAGCGGCAATGTAACTGGTGAATCTGAAGTAGGAGGTTTAGTAGGATACAACTCCTCTGGCGGTTACATTAGTGAATGTTTTTCCAATGCGGAGGTATTTGGCGATTACGCGGGCGGACTTGTTGGATATAGCGGTTCAGACAATTCATCAATTGTCATTAATTGTTATGCCAGAGGGGATGTCGGCGGCAACCATGTTGGCGGATTTATGGCAAGAAATTACTGCGCCACAGTGAAAAATTGTTATTCCACAGGAAGTATCCTCGAAGGCAGTGTTATTGGCGGTTTTATCTCAAGTACAAATGGATGTTTAAGTGCTGTGTGTACAAGCTCGTATTGGGACCGGCAAACAAGCGGAACAAGTTACAGCTATCAGGGAACTAAGAAAACGACAGTGGAGATGATGCAGCGGGCGACTTTTGTCGGCTGGGATTTTGTCGGCGAAATAATTAACGGCAGAGAAGATATCTGGCGAATGTGCATTGATGGGCTGGGCTATCCTAAATTAAGCTGGGAATTTAAGGCCGGGGATTTTGTTTGTCCCGACGGCGTTGACTTTATTGACTATGCTGTCCTTGCCAAACAGTGGATGCTGACAAAATTATCTTTCGATGTTGCGCCCCTCGGCGGCGATGGCATTGTGAACTTTTTGGACTTCGCGGTCTTTGCCAATAACTGGCAGGGCGATATAGTTCAGTTGTCAGAATTTGCTTCTCAATGGCTGCAACGAGGTGCTTATAATGCTGATATTGCCCCTGAACCCGGCGGCGATGGCATAGTCAATTTCCTGGATTTTGCCGTATTTGCTGAAAACTGGCTCAAGGGAAATTGAGATAATTTTTATTGTAAAATCATCTCAGGGGGTTATATTCCACAATTATGGAAATTAGAAATGCTATGGTTAAAGATGTTGAAACGATTTATTCGCTAATCAGCTATTATGCGCAGTTTGATAAGATGCTGTTTCGCTCGAAGGCGTATATTTTTGACAATCTGCAGATGTACAGCGTGGCGGAGGCGGACGGCAAAGTAGTAGGCTGCTGCGCTCTGCAGGTAATCTGGTCCGACCTTGCGGAATTGAAATCACTTGCCGTTGATGAGGGGTATCAGAATAAAAAAATCGGCAAGGCACTCGTTGAAAAGGCCGTCGAACAGGCTAAAAAGCTTGGCGTTCAAAAGGTTTTTGCACTGACCCTTGTGCCGAAGTTTTTTGAGAAGTACGGTTTTTCTATCGTTGACAAAAAAACGCTGCCTATGAAGGTTTGGAGCGATTGTGCCAAATGCACCAAACAGGAAAACTGTGACGAAACAGCGGTGGAAAAGGAAATAAAGAATTAAAGAAGCAAAGATATAAGGAAACATCCCTGAGCAATAATCCTTATCTCCCTGGTTCTTTACATCCTTACTTCTTTCATTTTTATCCGACTTGTTTTCTTTGGAATGATGCTATTGAGAGCAGGATAAAAGCAGTAGTGTAAATCAGGCCGTAAATGCCGCAGGATATAATATAACCAGTGGTAATTTTAACGCTCTCCTCATATATGGCATCGCTAATCCAGAACACCTGAAGGCTTGGAATTAGTATTTTTCCTATCTGCGCCCATAAATGGGTATCGGCAAGCCGGCCAAAAACGTAATCGCTTACGAGACCCAGCAGAAACAGGCCTATGCAGCAGCTTAAGGTAACAAGAACGTTAAACCGGCAGGAAAACATTATCGCGGCGGCTGTAAGGACAAAAAGGGCTATCAAGAGCAAAATCGATGCGTAAATGTCAAAGGTGTCTATCTTATTTCCGGCAGGATTGAATTTCCAATCGCTGTCAATAAAGGCAAGAAAGGCGATGGAAATGGTCGCAAAAATGGCAGTGAAAATTATAGCAGTTGAAGTAAATTTGAAGTCATAAGAGTAGTTTAGAAAAGTAGTTATGATAACAGCAAGGCCTATGCTAACCCCCGCACAGATTAGTACGGTTATATCGTGGGTATCGGAAGCGGTGGAAAGCACGCCATGTCTGATGGACATAAGAAGGGCTATCGTAAAGATATAGTGGGCAAGGATTACGGCTGCAATAACGCCAAAAAACTTGCCTAAAATGAAAATAAACCTCGGAACAGGCTTGGAAAGGGTGGTAATTATGGTTTTTGTCTCAATTTCCTCCGTAATTGCGGCTGATGCTGAGAAAATTGAGATGAACAAGCCGGCGATGAAGAGCGTAGATAGGCCTAATTCTCTTAAAAGCTTATTGTCGTCGCCCAGCGAATACATTGTAAGCGATGGGCTTATAAAAAAGAGAAACACAGCCGCAACAGCGATAATCGCGTAAATCGGCTGTCGAATTATCTCTACAAAGGTGTTTTTAGCGATTGAAAAAAGCTTATAAAACATATTATTTTTCCATTAACAGTTTTAAATACAGGGCTTATCGGTTATGTTAACGTCTTTTATTCTTGTAGTAAAGCAACTTTATTGTATACTTTTGACACAGATGCAGGTTCATAAAAATTTTAGTTTAAGGATGAACAAGAAATCATGATGCAGACAGAATACAGAAGAGCAGCATTTGTTTGTCTGGTTGCGCTTATATTAAGTGTAATTTTCTTTCCGGCTTGTTTCATCCTGAGCAAAGTTACAGGGGTCTATGCCCTGTTTGCCCTGAGCTGGCAAATCCTTACCGCTGTCGTGATATGGGCGGTGCTGGCTTTGCAGTTCTATCAGAAGGCGCTGGCCGAACAGGAAAGACTTGATATGGCGCAACTTGCGCAAAACAGCGGGGGCGAGACCATATTCGAGGCGCAAAAAAATAATTCGGAATTTTTCGCGGTCGCGCAGAACAGATTAAGAATTTTTGAAAAATGGTTTCTGCCGATTTTTTCAGTTATCATCGCTGCATACCAAATTACTATCGGAACAATTCTTTTAAAGCAAACAATCAATGGCACAACCAGCGGGGAGGCAAAGTTTCTGCTGCTGGGCGCGGTTCTGGCGGCAGCGATTGCGTTTGTGAGCTTTTTGTTTTCGCTTTATGCTACCGGACTGGCCGGTGAGGAAAAATGGCGGCCGTTGAAAGCAGGCGGCAGTTATTTTCTGGCGACTGCAATTCTGTCCTTTGCCTGTGCGGCGGGAATGGCGTTCGCACAGTTCAAAATCTCGATAGTCCTGACCGCACTTAACTGGGTTATACCAAGCGTGATTATACTTGTCGGATGCGAGACGGCATTAAACTTCATATTCGATATGTACAGGCCCAGAATACAGGGGCAATACAGCAGCAGCGCTTTCGACAGCAGACTGCTGGGAGTAATCGCCGCTCCGCACAATATTCTGCGAACGGCCGCGAACGTTATCGATTATCAGTTCGGCTTTAAGGTTTCTCAGACGTGGTTTTATAAAATAGTCGAACAGGCGGTAATACCGCTGATAATCATCTCGGCGGTAATCCTTTATCTTTTAAGCTGCGTTGTAATTATCAATCCCGACTCGCAGGCGATAATCGAAAAATTAGGCTCGCCAGTGGATTCGCAGGGCAAGGTAAGACTTGCCGAGGCGGGGATTACTTTTAAGCTGCCCTGGCCGTTTGGAATCACAAGAGAATTTCCGACGAAAGAAATTCAGGAAATATATATAGGTTATGTTCCGCTGGAAGACCGGGAAGGCCAGAAAAAGCCGCTGCTGTGGGGTCAGGAGCATTATAAAGAAGAATACAATCTGCTTGTCGCGACCGAAGGCATAGACTCACAGGAAAAAGGCGCTGTGCCTGTAAGTATTATAAGGGCATCGATTCCTGTACAGTATCGGGTCACTAATCTTTACAATTATTTGTACAATCACGCCGACAGCCAGGAAGTTTTAAAGGCGATTTGCTATCGCGAATTGGTAAAATTCGCGGCAGGGGCCCGCATCGAGCCGGAATCGGAAATCGGCAGCAGTGAAGAAAGCCTGCTTGGCGCAGGCAGGGCAAAGGCCGGTGTGGAAGTTGCCGCCAATATTCAACAGCAGGCTGACAAACTGGGATTAGGCGTAGAAATAGTTTTTATGGGATTCGAAGGTTTTCATCCGCCGCCGGCTGTTGCGCAGGATTTTCAGGCGGTCACCGGGGCGGTACAGAAAAAACAGGCTGTGATACTGGAAGCGATTGCGATGAGAGACCGGGTATTTACCGGAAACGTCGGTTCCGTCAAACAGGCACTGTCTCTGCACGAGCTTGCGGAAAAATATCTGCGGTCGCCGCAAAAAGGCGAGGAATACGAGAAGCTTAAACTTCAACTCGATAGCGCGTTTACGAACGCAAGCGGCGAGTTGTTCGCGAAACTCAGGCAGGCGAAAAGCTATTCTTATGAAAAGGCGACGCTTGCAAAAGCCGCCGGCGAGCGGTTCAGTCAGCAGCTACAGGCCTACCGGGCATCAAAGAAAATTTATATGCACGAGCTGAAAATGAATATGCTCGAAGAATCTCTGGCAAAAATAAGAAAATATATCATTATCTCAGACAGCGATACACAGGTAACAATTATAGACCTGCAGGAAAAACTTGTGCCGAGCCTCTATGATATTGAGCCGGTCAAAGGACAATAATAAATTTAAGATTTAAAATTTAAGATTGAAGATTTAATGCTTGAGGTTGCGTCAAGCGGTAGCGGTTCCGCCGTCGCCAAAGGCTATGGCGAGACAAGTGCGATGCTCGTTTCGGTTGCGTTAACCGTATAACGTCCTTACGATGGATGATGTGAAACAACCCGCTAAGCGATATATGCAACCCGGTGTATATTTGAATAAGGATAGGATAAAATGAAGAATATAGCGGTTATAATTTTGGTGGTAATGATTGTCGCGGTGATGGCGCTTTACTTCGTATCGTTCCAGGTACGGCAATCAGAAATGGCGCTGGTTCTTACCTTCGGCAAACCTACCCGCCCGATAACCGAACCGGGCTGGAAGTGGAAATGGCCGGCACCGATTCAGACGCTGGTCAAGTACGATTCGAGACAAACGCTCTTTGAAGGTGTCGAAGAAGAAACGGTTACCAAAGGCGGAGAGCCGATAATTGTTCAAACCTATCTTATATGGCAAATTGCCGACCCGATTAAATTCCGCGTAGCGGTGCAGGATGTGCCGGGAGCGGAAAAACTGCTTAAAAGCAGACTACGCGATGTGCAGAACAAGGTTGTCGGCAAACATTATTTCAGCGAATTTGTAAACACAGACAGACAGCAGATAAAATTCGGCGATATTGAAAATGAAATGGCTCAGTTGCTCGATGAACCAGTTAAAACGTACGGCATAAAGGTCGAAACCGTCGGGATAAAGATGCTCAAGGTGAGCGAAAAAGTTACGGAAGATGTTTTTGCCAGAATGAAGGCCGACAGGAGACGAAAGGCCGAGGCGACGTTAGCGCAGGGAAGTGCCGAGGCGACCAAGATAAGAAGCGACGCTGATTCGAAAATTACCGAGCTTATGGCTGCAACTGAAGCCCGCGCAAAGGCTATTCGCGGCTCCGGCGACGCCGAGGCGGCGCAGTATTACAAAATGCTCGAGGCCGACCCTGAATTCGCAATGTTCCTTCGTGAAATTGAAACTTTGAAAAAGACCCTCAAGGACAGGACGACTGTAGTTTTGCCTGCCGACGCCGAGCCGTTCAAACTGCTTAAGGAAATGCCGAAACTTGAACCGAAACAAAGTTCTTCGAGATAAAAAATGAGTCACGAACATCATAGTCACCATCATCATCACGAAACGGATGAGCATCAGGCCGATGAACTGGTAAATCTCGGCGGCGAACTTGACGCCGGCAGCAAGAGTCTGGCCGATGCCCTGAGAATCAGCTTTGCGGTGCTGAAAGTTATAATGATTGTCCTGGTCGTGCTGTTTTTAGGCTCCGGCGTATTTACAGTTGCGCCGGACGAACGGGCTATGATCCTGAGATTCGGGAAAATCAGCGGCGATACGACGGAAACCAGGATACTCGGGCCGGGACTGCACTGGGCGATACCTTATCCTGTTGAAGAAGTAATAAAATTGCCCGCAAGAAATACAGTTCTGCGAATGCCAATCGATTCTTTCTGGTATGACGAAGTAAATAAGAATGTGCCAGAGACGCTGAATCCTGTAGTAGACGGATACTGCATAACCCGCAACGATACCATCGCCGATTTAAAAGGCGGCAGCGACTATAATATTGTGCACGCCAAATGGCAGCTGACCTACAGAATCTCCGATTGCGAATTGTTTTTCAAAAACGCCAATCTGAAAAGTCCCGAAGCGGGACAAACTCTTATCGATGTAATACCGCAGAGTGTCGAACCGTTTTTAAGGTCTGTCGCTTCCGAGGCGATTGTCGTTACAATGGTAAATTTCAGCATCGACGAAGTCATTAAAAGCGATTCCCGGATAGGCAAAGAGGCGGAAAAACTGCTTCAGAAAAAACTCGACGATATGAATTGCGGAATAGAAGTTGATTCAATGCAGCTTACCGCTGTTACGTGGCCAAGACAAGTCAATGATTTTTTTGTCGCGTCGATAAAGGCCAGCAACGATGCCGACAGGATGATTCGCGAAGCGAAAGGCTATGCCGAAAGCAGAATCAACGAAGCCGGCGGAAGCGAACTGATTAACGCAGTTCTTTCGTCCGACACAAATGAAGTCCAAAAAGAATATTTCTGGAGTAACGCGTCAGGAACGGTACAGCAGACCATCGCCGAAGCAAAGGCGTACAGGACAAAGACCGTAGAATCGGCAAAAGCCAACGCCGATTACCTTAAAAAGCTCCTGCCGGAATATCAGAAAAGACCGAATCTGGTAGTGCAGAGGATTTATCAGGACGCAATCGAAGAGGTAATGAGCAATACACAGGAAACGATAATAGCGCAGCCGGGCAGCGGCGCTAAAAACCGCGAGTTCAGAGTTATGATAAACAGAGACCCTGCGATAGGCAAAGAAAAGAAACAAGAAGGAAAATAACAAGAAAAATGACACATAGAGCATTGCAATTAGCCGAATACGAAGTTGATGCCGCAAAGACGCATCGCAAACAGGTTCGGGTTAGTCTTGCACTGGCGGGAACGCTGCTGGGCGGGACGCTGCTTTTTAACAGCATTATCAGCCCGATTTTCTACGGCAGGGAATCGCAAATAAAAGATTTGCTAGCGATGGCGGCGGCGGTGCTGCTGGGAGTTCCTGTTGTTATCCATTCCATAAAATCCGCTTTCAGAAATGAAATGCATATGGATGAGCTGGTTGCGCTGGCGATAATAGCGGCCTTTGCGACCGGTGATTATGTCGCGGCAAGCGTTGTAGCGTTCTTCCTGCTGCTGAGCGAACTTGTCGAGACAAGAACGGCATTGGGAGCGAGAGCCGCGATTGAATCGCTTATCAAACTTACGCCGACAAAGGCGTCTCTGCTCGATACGAGCGGAAATGAAAGACAGGTCAGCGCCAGCCAGTTAGGGTGCGATGATGTTATAAGGGTAAGGCCGGGCGATAATATCGCTGCCGACGGCGACGTCATAAAAGGATTAAGCTCTGTTAATGAGGCGACAATCACCGGCGAATCACTGCCCGCCGACAAGGTGCCGGGGATGCAGGTCTTTGCCGGTACGACGAATCTTACGGGTGTGCTCGATATCAAGGTTACAAGGGCCGGAAAAGATACGACGCTTGGAAAAGTACAATCGCTTATCCTGCAGGCCGAACATACGAAAATCCCGATTATGCGGATAATAGACAGATACGTAAAATGGTACATACCGGCAATATTGATGATATCTGCAATAATATGGTTCTTTACGAAAAATGTAAATCGCGCGATAGGCGCTCTTGTCGTCTCCTGTCCGTGCGCATTGATACTTGCAACGCCCACGGCAATGGTTGCCGCACTGTCCGCTTCGGCGAGACTGGGCATTTTGATAAAAAAGGTCGCGGACCTCGAACTTGCCGGCAGAATTACGGCAATGGTATTCGACAAAACCGGAACGCTGACTACCGGACAGCTTTATGTAACGAAACTTACGCCGGCAAATGGCGTTGAGCCGGCTGAACTTTTAAAATTCTCCGCATCAGCGGAACAGATGAGCAGGCATCCCGCCGCAAGGGCGCTGCAGATAATTGCCAGAGAGGCGAATCTGTCGCTAAGTGCGCCGGATGATTTTGCCGAGACGCCTGGAAAAGGCGTAAAGGCTACCGTGCAGGGAGTGAAAGTATTTGTCGGGCGAGATACTTTTCTGCAGGAGAACGGTATAGATACTTCTACGGTGCCGGATCCTTCGCTGCACGAAGAGCAGGGGTTCAGTACTTTGTATGTCGGCAGAGATAAAAAATGTATCGGATGGATAGGTCTACAGGACAAGACCCGTCCAGAAGCCAGGTATGCGGTTGAGCAGTTGTTCGAAACAGGCATAAGACGGATAACGATGCTGACCGGCGACAGGGATGAAGTGGCGAAAAGAGTCGCGGCAGAACTGGGATGTACGGATGTAAAGGCAAAATGTCTGCCGCAGGATAAACTTGCCATTGTCGAAAAGATGAAAAAAGACGGATTTGTTGTCGCGGTGGTCGGCGATGGAATAAACGATGCGCCGGCTCTTGCCAGCGGAGACCTCGGAATAGCGATGGGCGCCGCCGGCAGCGATGTCGCTATTAATTCGGCGTCGATAGCGCTTATGAGCAACGACCTTAAGAGACTGCCGTTCCTGGTAAAGCTTTCGCGGAAAACCACGGCGGTCATTAATCAGAATCTTCTGTTTGGAATCCTGTTTATTATCCTTGGCGTTTCAGCGTCCGCCGTTGGCTGGCTGCCGCTGATTTACGCGGCTCTGCTGCATTTCGCCGGTTCGCTGGTTGTGGTATTCAACAGCGCAAGATTAGTACGATACGGCGAAGAGCTCCAGCCGCACGTAGCGTCAAGCGAAGGAATATAGAAGTGGAAATCAATTCGCCGCCTTGCCGGCGGCGGCCAAACAACACCATATAAATGAGAGGGTATTTTGACTGAGAATAACGGACAATTTGCGATAGAGACGTTTTCGCTGACCAAAATCTTTGCCGACTGGTGGGGACGAAGCAGGGTCGTAGCGGTTGATAATCTCAACCTTAAGGTCAGGAACAATCAGGTATTCGGGCTTTTGGGGCCGAACGGTTCGGGAAAAACAACGATTCTGAAAATGCTGCTCGGTCTTCTGCATCCGACAAGGGGAAGGGCGGTTGTGCTTGGCGGGGACGGCAAAGACCCTAAAATAAGCGCTCAAATCGGATTCCTGCCGGAAGAATCGTATCTGTATTCGTATCTGAACGCCAGAGAGACGCTTGATTTTTACGGCAGTCTTTTCGGTTTGAACAGCAGGGTCAGAAAATCTCGCATCGATGCATTGCTTGATATGGTTGGACTGGCGGGAATGGCAAACAGACCCATCGGGACTTTTTCAAAGGGCATGGCAAGGAGAATAGGACTTGCCCAGGCGCTTATAAACGACCCGAAACTGCTGATACTCGATGAGCCGACAAGCGGACTTGACCCTATCGGGACAAGACAGATTAAAGACCTGATAGTTGAGCTTGCAAGACGAGGCAAAACTATTCTGCTCAGCAGCCATCTGCTGGCCGACGCCGAGGAAGTCTGCGACCGTGTCGCTATACTTTACGGAGGCCTGGTGCAGCGGGAAGGAAGCGTCGAGGAACTGCTCGAAAGAAAAGACAAAACTCAAATCACTACAAATATTCTGACCGACAGGGCGATGGAGCAGATAAGACGGATTGTCGAAAAAGACGGCGGCGAATTTGAAGTAAAGCCCCCGATGCAGAAACTCGAATCGTTTTTCATCGATATTGTCCGGCAGGCTCAGCAGGCAAAGAGGCCTACAAGCGGGGCGATGAACCGTCTCGAAGCCACAGATGCCGAAAGAGCTGCCGCTATGTCGAATGTGCTCGATAAACTTGTTGCGGCGAAAATAGAACCGTCGGAAAAAACAGAACAGGCCGAAGTCGAAACGGTAAAAATCAGGCCTGATGACGATATCCTGGGGAAATTAACGCAGGAACCGCAACAGATAACAGAACCTGTCGTACGGGAAAAGAAACCGGAAACGCCAGAACTACCCCCACAGCAGGACGGCATAAAAAAAGACCTTCTCAATGAGCTTGTAAAACCGAAAGGCTTTACGGAAAGAATAAAGAAGAAGGACAAAAAAACAGAGGAGAAGAAAAATGAGTAGGGTCTGGGCTGTTGCCAAAAACAGCTTTGTCTCTGCGATGCGGATGAAGACAGCAATAGTGTTTATGCTGCTGCTGATTATACTGCTGCCGATTTTGAGCATTACAAGCACAGGCGACGGCACAATAAAGGGACGGATTCAAAGTTTTATCAGCTATGGACTGGGACTTACAGGTTTCCTGCTGTCGATTCTTACCATTATTGTATCCTGCTATACCTTAAGCAGCGATATAAAACATAAACAGATTTATACTGTTGTTACCAAGCCGATAAGACGCTTCGAACTGATACTCGGAAAAACACTTGGCGTTGTACTGCTGGATACGCTGCTTTTACTGGTATTTTCATCCATAATTTACGCCCTGACTCTGCAAATGCCGCGGCTTACGAAAACCAAAGGCGACGAGCTTGTCAGACTGAATAACGAGTTTTTTACCGCAAGGGCGAGCCTGAAACCGGATATTGACGAACAGGTAATAGAGACTAAAGCCCAAAAATCCTATAAGGAACTCCAGCGTTCCGGGCAGTTGAATGACTCCAGAAGCAAACAGGCGGTTATGCAGGAGCTGAAAGATATTGCAAGATACAGTATGCATTCGGCTGAGCCCGGCGGAATGGTTATCTGGGAATTTAAAAATGTAAAGCCGTTTGATTCCAATGATAATATTTTTGTTCGTTTTAAGTTCGAAGCATCACGGATTCCGCCTGACAAGAATATCTATGGCGTCTGGTATGTCGGCGATTATCGGCAGATAAAGTATGGGCAGGAGAAAATGAAAACGCCGATTTACGCTGCTCCGCGAAAAGATGTGGTGAAAACGGTTCAGGAATTCCAGGTGCCTGCCAATGCCGTCGCGGCGGATGGTTACCTGGCGGTGGTTTTTTATAATGAGCCGATGAACGACTCGACGATAATATTTCCCCAGGAGGACGGTTTTGAGGTTTTGTACCGTGCAGGGAACTTCGGATTAAATTTTGTACGCGCGACACTAATTATTTTTGCAAGACTTGTTTTTTTTGCTGCACTGGGAGTTTCTCTTTCTACCTGGCTGGGATTTCCTGTGGCGGTAATGTGCAGTCTTGCGGTTTTTTTCACCGGCGTGATAAACGGTTTTATTATCGGCTCTTTCGCCTATCTGGGGGAGAATGTTTCGCTTTTTTACAAATATGCGGTAGAGCCGATGATATGGCTTTTGCCGAAATTCGACCAGGGTTGCAATATCAGTAAATATATAATTGATGCAAAGCTTATAGGAACGGCATTTTTTGCAGTAACCATCGCAGGACTTGCGGTCAAGTCGGCCATTTTGCTGGTGGCCGGTTTCATAATCTTTGCCCGGCGGGAAATAGCTAAAGTGATTGTATAATATCGGTTTATATGCGGATTCGTGAAATTGCTATTTGTGTTTTATGTGTGCTTGCGGCGGCAGAGTTGCTGTTTGTAGGGTCGCAGAGACTCGAAAAGATAAACGCCGAACGAGCTGAAATAAAACTCGTAATGAACGAACCGCTGGAGAATGCGCCGCCTTCACTGGCGTTCGCTACCGTTGCTCTGGGAGCGTTCCGCGGGCTTATCGTTGATGTGCTCTGGATACGCGCCGACCAGCTGAAGGAAGAAGGGAAATTTTTCGACGCAAAACAGCTTGCCGAATGGATAACGCTTCTTCAGCCGAGATTCGGGGCTGTCTGGGACTTCCAGGCATGGAATATGGCTTTTAATATTTCTGTGGCAATTCCGGCAACCAGGCCGCAGGAACGATGGCAATGGGTCAGAAACGGATATGAGCTTATCAGAGATAAAGGACTGGAAAAAAATCCGAGAAATTTCGACCTCTATCGTTCAATTGCCTGGATATTTCAATTCAAAATCGGCAACATTATGGACGATTGCCATAAATATTATAAACTGCAGCTTTATCATTCGATGAAACCCCTGGTAGAGCCTCAAACGCAGGAACATTATATAAAACTTGCCAAGTCGCCGCAAAAGCTTGAACAGATGCTCGAAAATCCGGACACAGTAAAGTTTCTCAATGAACTTGCCGCTGCGGATGCCGTCTTTGCCAATCAAAAGGAACTTGTGGACAATTATCTTACGCTTCGGCAGCAGCCGGCGAAATTTCCGGACAAAGCGTTTGAAGTTGTCGACAAATACAGAGGGACAGAAACGCTCGAAAACTTCGATACGTTCGCGAAAGCTTATTATTTGAGAAACGTATGGAAACTTGAACCCAGGCTTATGGTTCAATTGAATGAACAATACGGGCCTATCGATTATAAAGAACCTAACAAGGTAATACCGCTTGACTGGACCCTTGCGGATGTCCATGCGATATACTGGGCCGCTCTGGCGCTGAGAAAAGCCGGAGGAACATATTCATTTGAAGAAATTAACACTGATAGAATTGTTTACCAGGGACTTCAGAACCTCTATACACGCGGGAAAATGGTTGTTTATACCTCGCGGGTAGCGGCAAAAAATGACCCGTGCAGTATCAGTGAACAGGAAAGCATATTTCTGTTTCCTGACCTGAGGGTATTCGACAGGTACGACAAGGTGATGCGGGCAATAATGAAAAAATATGCCGATGTCGGCGGCAATCCTGAAGTTTTTAAAGTTCCGCACAGAAATACGCTCAAACGGGCGGTTCTGCTTTTTTATCAGGCCGGCCATACAGACAAGGCTTTGGAAATATATAATACCCTGCGGAAGGAATATCCGGAAGACAGGGAAATACAAGTCTCTTTGACGGAATATGCCAGAAACAAACTGATGGATGAACTGAACTCTATCGGCATAAACAATGCGACGCAAATTATAACACTTATGCTCCAGGAGGGATATTACCGTTATGCCGTCCACGATGATGACGAGGCGTTCGGCAGAGAAAAAATGGCAAAAGAAGTGTATGATTATTACCAGAAAAAAAACAGCGATGAAGGCGTTGACAGGGTAGTGCTGCCTGATTTCAATATTTTGCGGTTTATAGGGCTAAGCAGTTTTATAAATGATCCGAGATACCCGGAAGATTTGAGACAAAATATGCTCGACCGAATACACATCGAAAGGCCGGACCTTTACGAGCAGATGAAACAGCAGCAGGAATCCGTTATGCAGCAGATGCAGAATCAGGAAGGCTCGCAGTAATGAGCGGATTGCCATATGCTGTGGAAAATCTTACAGGGGCGCAAAAACAGGCCGTCTTTCACAAAGATGGTCCTTTGCTTGTCATAGCAGGTCCCGGCAGCGGAAAAACTCGCGTAATTACCCATCGAATCGCAGCATTGGTAAAGCAGGGCGTTTCGCCTTTTAATATCTGCGCGGTAACTTTTACCAACAAGGCTGCCGACGAAATGCGGCAGAGAGTTTTTGCGATGGATGTGCCGCGAGGAGTGCATTTAAGCACATTTCATTCGCTCTGCGTCAGAATTCTGCGGCAGTTTAACGAGGCCGCGAAGATTGCGCCGGCGTTCAGCATTTTCGATGAGACAGAGCAGAAAAACTGTATGAAAGAGGCTATAAAGGCGGCAGACCTTGATTTAAAAAATTTCCCGCCTGCTGCTATGCTCGAAACAATATCAAGGCTGAAAAATAATCTTGAAGATGTAAAAATATTCGAGGAAAAGTCCGGCGATGATTATTTTTCGAAATGCGTATTGAAAATTTACAGCGGATATCAAAAAATTCTCGAAAGAAACAACGCGATGGATTTTGACGATTTGCTTCTTAAGACGGCGTTTCTGCTCAGGGATTTTCCGGATATCAGGAAGAAATTAAACGAACGATTCAAATACCTGATGATTGACGAGTATCAGGATACCAACCACGCCCAGTATCAGATTGCAAGGGGGCTGGCCTCGGAACATAGCAATATCTGCGTTACCGGCGACCCGGACCAGTCGATATACGGCTGGCGGGGGGCGGATATCGGCAATATCCTCGCCTTTGAACACGATTGGCCTGATGCGACTGTCGTAAGACTGGAAGAAAATTTCAGGAGTATGCCGGAAATTCTTGCGGTCGCAGACAAACTTATCGTTGCCAATAAGAGCAGAAAGCAGAAAAAACTTGTGCCGGTAAAGCAGAACGGCGGCCAAATTGTTGTCCAGTGCCTTGAAGATGAACAGGCGGAAGCGGAATTTATAGCACAATATGCAAAACAGCTCCTCGCCGGCGGCGCCGACGCCAGTCAGATTGCGGTATTCTATCGTGTCAACTCGATGAGCAGGGCGATTGAAGAGGCCTTTATCGTAAACGGAATTCCATATCAGGTAGTGCGAGGCGTGGAGTTTTATAACCGAAGGGAAATCAAGGACATCCTGGCGTATATGAGATTGATAGTAAACCAGCCGGATGATAGGGCATTTATACGGATAATCAATACGCCGACAAGAGGAATAGGACAGACGACAGTTTCGAAACTGGCGGCCTATGCCGCGTCAAGAAAAATAAGCATCTATCAGGCCGCCAAAGACTGCAAAAAGATAGAATCACTGCCGGACGCGGCGAAAATAAAACTTAAGACTTTCGTGAAAATGATGGAAGGTTTCGCGAAAGACAAGGACCAGCCGGCGGCGGTTGTTTTAGAAAAGGTATTCAAGGAAAGCGGACTGTATGAATCGCTCAAGGCTGAGGTTGCCGAGGAAGATTACAGCAAAGCCTCGCCGATTGATAATGTTTTTGAGCTTATAAATTCCGCAAAACGGTTCGATGGGCAGCAGGCCGGAAGTCTGGTTGATTTTCTCCAGCATATAGCGCTTTTCAGCGATACGGATACTTATGACGGTACAAACGGCAAAGTTTCGCTTATGACCCTGCACTGCGCAAAGGGACTTGAATTCGAAAATGTAGTTATAGCCGGACTTGAACAGGGTATTTTGCCGCACGAAAGAAGCGTCGATACGCCTTCGGAGCTTGAAGAGGAAAGAAGGCTGTTTTTCGTCGGTATTACGCGGGCGAAAACAAGATTATGTATTACATTGAGCAGGTATCGTACAATACACGGACAACTGACAAGGACTATTATGTCGCAGTTTCTTTTCGATGCCGCCATCGAACCGCAGGAAATTATTGAAGAAAAGACTGATTTGGATTATGATGAAAGCGATAGTCAGGATTCTTTTCAGGAACAGGCTTTTGTGAAAGGCCAACTGGTATCGCACAAAAAATTCGGACTCGGCAGGGTTAAGGAATTTCACAATCTCGGCGCCGACAGCATTGTTGTAGTGGAATTCAAAAATGGACCGGTTAAGCCTTTGATGTTAAAATACGCCAATTTGAGTATTATTGAATAAAACAGGAGCTCTGGTTATGGAAACGCCGCAGGTAAAGTTTTGTTATAAAAATGTTACGGCAGAAATTCTGGGCAAAGAGCACGGCATAACAAAACAGCAGTTCGATGAACTTGCCAAAAAGACAGAGCCGCTGATTGGCCGGCTTAACGATGAAAGAAAAGCGGGGAAAACCCGCTACCGCGATTTGCCTTATCAGGCCGATACGGTTAAAAAGGTAAAAAAACTTGCCGATGAAGTTAAAGAATGTGAAAATTTTGTTGTTCTCGGCATAGGGGGTTCGGCGCTCGGCAATACCGCACTGCAAACGGCGTTAAATCCCTATATGTATAACCTCGATGAAAAGCAGAGAAAAGGGCCGCGGCTCTTTGTGCTCGATAATGTTGACCCGCAGCAGATGAAATCATTTCTGGACTGGATAGGAGACAAGTTAGATAAAACCATATTCAATGTTATAAGCAAATCCGGCAGAACAGCGGAGACGGTTGCTCAATTTCTGACTATTTGCGGTATAATAGAACAAAAATTAGGCAAAGGCGGACTAAAAAATCAAATCATAACCACAACTGACGCTCAAAAAGGAACGCTGCGTGAGATTACGGAAAAATTAGGGTTCAGAAATCTTTGTGTGCCTGATGGCGTCGGCGGAAGATTCAGTGTTCTCAGTGCGGTAGGACTTTTGAGTACTGCGGTTTGCGGTATTGATATTGAACAACTTCTTGCCGGTGCTGCCGAAATGGATAAAAAGGTGAGCCGGAAAGATTTTTATCAAAACCCTGCCGCGGTCAACGCCGCGATAAACTGGCATTATTACAACAGAGGCAAAAAAATATCGGTAATGATGCCTTACAGCTTTGCGTTAAAAGATTTTGCTGACTGGTATAGGCAGTTATGGGCTGAAAGTCTCGGTAAGGCGAAAGACCTTGCCGGCAAAGAGGTCTTTGTCGGCCCAACCGCCATAAAAGCCATTGGCGCGACCGACCAGCACAGTCAGGTCCAGCTTTACCGCGAAGGGCCGAACGATAAATTGTTTACGTTCCTTGCTGTGCAGGATTTTGAAAGGGATGTCGAAATCGGCAAAGCACCGGATATTGCGCCGGAACTCGATTATCTTTCAGGGCAAAAAATGAGCAGGCTTCTTAACAGCGAAAAAATAGCGACGGAATATGCCCTGCTGGAAAGCAAACGGCCATGCCTGACTGTTGCGTTCGACAGGATTTGTCCTTATACTGTCGGACAGTTTATTTATCTATATGAAGCAACAACGTCGATAGCAGGATTGCTGTTTGGAATAGATGCTTATAATCAGCCTGCGGTTGAGCTCGGCAAAGACGCAACACTTGCTCTTATGGGAAATAGTAAGTATAAGGAGCTTGCCGAAAAAATAAAACCAGTTACGGAAATTGACAATCGTTTTATTATATAACCTGAAAAAGGGGAAATTATGCGGTTTGCAGTAATAATGGCGGGGGGAACGGGAAAAAGATTGTGGCCGCTCAGCAGAGAAGACAGGCCAAAACAGGTTCTAAAACTTATTGACGGCGATACCCTGCTGCGAAGATGCTACCAGAGAATAAATTCGATGTTCGACCATCGAAATATAATCGTGCTTACCAACAAAGGCTATTCGGATATTGTCCGCGATAATTTGCCGGAAATTCCGTATGACAATGTTATAGCAGAGCCGGAAGTTCGTGATACGGCCGGTGCAATCGGACTTGCCGCGTCTGTGCTGGCAAGGTTCGACCCGGATGCTACTATGGCAGTCGTTACGGCAGACCAGTTAATAAAGCCGCCAAAGGTATTTCATCAGGCGATGGAAGACGGTATGAACTTCGTCGAAAAAAATCCTGACGCCCTGGTAACTTTCGGCATTCAGCCTTCGTTTCCAAATACGCAGCTCGGTTATATTAAACTTGGCGAAAGCCGCAAATGCCCGCACTGCGATAACGAAATTTATCAGGTCGAGGCTTTTAAGGAAAAGCCCGACATGCAGACCGCAAAAGAATATCTTTCTACGGGTCAGTATTGCTGGAATTCCGGGCTCTTTGTCTGGAAGGCGACAAGAATGCTTGAATTGCTCTTTGAGAATCTTCCGCAGGCGAAACAGCCTCTTCAAATGATACAGGCTGCCTGGGGCGGGCCTAATCAGGAAGGGGTGCTTGCTGAGAATTTTATAAAACTGCCGAAAATAAGCATCGACTTTGCGGTTATGGAAAAGGCGCCGAAAGTTTATGTAATCAAACTCAACTGCCAATGGCTCGATATGGGCTCGTTCTCGGCTCTTGCGGATATTATTCAATCGGACAAAAACGGCAACATCGTTGTCGCGGAGCAAAGCGAAATTGTTAACTGCAAAGACAGCATATTTGTTACCGAGGATAAAAATCACCTGATAGCGGCAATCGGACTTGAGAATATGGTCGTCGTTCACAGTCCCGATGCGACGCTGGTCTGTCCGATTGGCGAAACAGAAAAACTCAAAAAATTGCTGGATACCCTCAAACAGCACGGCAAAGAGAAATATCTGTAAAATGCGTTTTCTCTGTATAGATCTCGGCGATAAACGGACAGGACTTGCCATTTGCGACGGCGATGAAATCCTTGCAAGTCCTCTTGCGGTTTTAGAGGGGCAAAAGAACCTGCATACGGAGATTATTAAAATCGCTCAGCAGCAGGAGGCAGGTGCGCTGGTTTTCGGATTGCCTCTGAATATGGACGGCTCCGAAGGCCAAAGGGCGGTTCAGACCAGAGCATTTGCCGAGAAAATCAAAGACAAGACAAATCTGCCGGTATTCTTTCAGGATGAGAGACTTTCAAGTTTCGCCGCCGGTGAAAAACTTTCCCAGACAGGCCTTACCCATAAAAAGAAGAAAAATAGGATTGATGCGATAGCAGCGGCGGAAATCCTGAAAAACTTTATAGAAAGCAGGAAAAGAGGAAAAGATTCCGACTAAAAAAAGCCCGCCGGTTTTCCGGCGGGCCGACAACATCAGTATTACACTTCTTGAAGTTTAGAGGCATAAGCCGGTTTTCGCTGTTTCGAAGAGCCCCTTAGAAGAGTATTTACCTCATCAGCAACTTTTCTGCCTGAATAGAGCATTGCTCCGAACGTCGGACCCATACGCGGTATGCCGTAAAATGTGGCTGCTGCCATTCCGCAGACAAAAAGGCCGGGGAAAACCTGTCCTGTCTTTTCTACAACTAAATCTTCCGAACTATTTACATCCATAGGTCCGAAAGTTTCCAGTTTAAGCAGATTTCTTTTCTCCATACTTCTACATACCACCGCATCGTGGCCGGTGGCATCGATGACGGCTTTTGCTTCCATAGCAACAGGGTCAACGCAGGTGATTGCTTTCGGCAGGGCTGAGACTGGTGACCAATTGATTACCGCTCCTTCTACCTTGTTGTTTCTCAGCACTATATCATCAAATTTTGTCAGATTGAGAATCCTTGCGCCTGCATCGCAGGCACAGGAGATGAGTTTTGAACAGGCGTTTGGACCATCGGCAACGAGTATGCCACCATCAACTTCTTTATACGGTATTGCCAGTTCATCCAGTATCTCTTGAGAGGGCGCACGGAATGTAAGCGTGTTCATAAAATATCCGCCGACCCAAAATCCGCCACCTATATAATTATTGCTTTCCACGACCAGAACCTTAAACCCGTTTTTGGCCAAATCTCTGGCAGCCATCAGGCCGCTGGGGCCGGCGCCGACAATTATGACATCTGAAATGATGTATTCCTGAAACCATTTTGTGAATTCACCCACAATTGCCCGCGTTATTTGTGATTCGCTTGCTTTCTGAAACATTTTTTTCCCTTTCCTTAGCTATAACAATTTTCCTATATCATGTCCACATGGACTCTGAATCTTTCATTATCTTCATACTTTTCTTTACGCTTCCTGGAACAGCCAGGTTGAAAGATACCGTTCTCCCGCATCGGGCAGCACGACTACAATTAATTTTCCGTTGTTCTCTTTGCGTTTGGCTACTTTGAGTGCAGCCCATAAAGCGGCGCCGCCGGAGATGCCGGCCAGAATGCCCTCTGACTTTGCCAGACGCCTTGCGATTATGCCGGCATCCTCGTCTTTTACGCGAATAATCTCGTCGATTATTTCTCTGTTCAAAACCTGGGGGACAAAACCTGCACCTATGCCCTGAATCTTATGCGGACTGGGTTTGCCGCCGGACAGCACAGGCGATGCGTCCGGCTCGACAGCAATTGCCTTGAATGTTTTTTTTCTTTGCTTAATTACCTCGGCTACGCCGGTGATAGTGCCGCCTGTTCCGACACCGGAAACGAGAATATCAATTTTGCCGTCAGTATCGTTCCATATTTCCTCGGCTGTAGTCCTGCGATGTATTTCAGGATTGGCAGGGTTATTGAATTGCTGCGGTATAAAACTGTTTGGCGTTTTTTTGGCAAGTTCCTCGGCTTTTTCAATTGCTCCTTTCATTCCCTTTGGTCCTTCGGTAAGCACAAGCTCTGCGCCGAAGATTTTAAGAAGTTGCCTCCTTTCCATACTCATTGTTTCAGGCATAGTGAGAATCAGCCTATATCCCTTTGCTGCGGCCACAAATGCCAAAGCGATACCTGTATTTCCGCTTGTCGGTTCAATAATTACCGAGTCCTTGTGCAGCAGCCCTTTCTTTTCAGCGTCTTCAATCAATGCTATCCCTATGCGGTCTTTTACGCTTGAAAGGGGATTGAAGGATTCAATTTTTACCAGAACAGTGGCGTTTAATCCCTCGGTAATTCTGTTAAGTTTTACCAGGGGCGTATTGCCTATGGTTTTAGTAATATCTTCAAATATTTTTGCCATAATTTACCTCTTATCATAATAGTCTATGTTTTTTCTAATGCCTGCACGATATCCGCGATAATGTCGTCGATATGTTCAAGACCGATAGACAGACGTATAAAGTCAGGCGTTACTCCGGTCGCTATTTGTTCTTCGGGGGAAAGCTGTTGATGCGTCGTCGTCGCCGGATGAATCGCAAGTGTTTTTGCGTCGCCTACATTGGCGAGGTGCGAAATAAGCTGGAGTGAATCAATAAATTTTTTACCCGCTTCGAGGCCGCCTTTGATTCCAAAACCTAAAATTGCTCCCGCTCCGCCGCGAAGATATTTTTTTACTCTTTCTTTTTCGGGACTTGTTGTAAGACCCGGATAGTTCACCCATGAAACTCTTGGATGTCTCTTTAAATACTGAGCGACAGCCCAGGCGTTTTCAGAGTGTCTCGGCATTCTCAGGTGCAGCGTTTCCAGTCCCTGCAGGAACAGAAAGGCGTTGAAGGGCGATAGTGCCGGCCCCAAATCACGCAGAAGAGTAACTCTTGCTTTGATAATGTAAGCGATATTACCAAGAGGTTTGAGTGCTTCGATGAAGTTAATGCCGTGATAGCTCGGCTCCGGTTCGGATATCAGCGGGAATTTTCCGCTTGTCCAGTCGAACTTTCCGGAATCGACAATCAATCCGCCGATAGATGTCCCATGACCTCCGATAAACTTAGTTGTGGAATATACTACGATATCCACTCCAAAATCAATCGGACGCAGGATATAAGGAGAGACAGTATTGTCCAGAATGAAAGGAATACCGTTTTTATGAGCCACTTTTGCGATTCCCTCCAAATCGGCAACATCCAGTTTGGGATTGCCTATTGACTCTGCGTAAATCGCTTTCGTCTTCGGCGTAATAGCTTTTTGGAACCCTTCCAAATCATTCGACTTAACGAAATTGACCTTAATACCCAACCGGGCAAACGTGTAATGAAGGAGATTGTAGGTTCCGCCGTAAAGATTATCGGCTGAGACAATTTCATCTCCCGCTTTGGCAATGTTCAGCAATGCCAGCGTAATTGCTGCCTGACCGCTGGCGGTCGCAAGTGCACCGACTCCGCCATCTAGCAGGGCGATGCGTTTTTCGAGAACATCTGTTGTCGGGTTCATAAGCCGGGTATAGATATTGCCGAATTCCCGCAGTCCAAAAAGATTTGCGGCGTGGTCGGAATTTTTAAACTGATACGATGTAGTCTGGTAAATAGGCACAGCCCGCGAGCCGGTTGTGGGGTCGGATTCCTGCCCGCCGTGCAAAACGATAGTTTCTGTTCTCAATTTTTGGTCTATTTTACTCATTGAATTCACTCCTTTAAAATGCGTATTGTGCGCTGAGAACGACGCCGTTACCAAGACCGGTTGCGGCTGTCGATTTATAATCACCGGTAAATACATACGCGGCGACTAATGAAAAATCTTTATTTACAAACCATGCGATATGGGCATCCCAATAGTCGGCGTTTTTAAAATCGCTGAATTTTGCTCCCTGTCTGTATTCAAAGCCAACGGCTACATTCGGAAGAGGCAGCACGTCAATATTGCCGAAAAGCACTTCATCACGTTCTTTATCAAAGCCGAGAACGCCGAGAACTTTTCCCTTTGTGGAAAGCAAACCGCCGCTTATCAGCACAGGCTTAGGAAAGGTTTTCTTGATAAGTTTTGTTGCTACTATGTAATAATCAAAATCGGTTTTGTCCTCAGCGGCATGGTAGGTCGTATGTTTTAAAACTGTGCCGACCGAAACAGCGGGAATATAATCTTTTTCTTCCAGTACAAGCAATTTTGCGCCGAAGTTATGCTTCTGCACATCCTGGACGTTCGTTATTGAAACATTTTCATAGCCGTAAGAAAGCTCCAGGCGTTTGAAGAAAGTTTGTGCAATACCGACTGTCGCCCAGTCTATTTTGCTTTGGTGGAGGTTTACATACCAGGTGCCAATCTGAGGCTTGCTGCTGAGAAAATCGTCAAAAGAAAACTTGCTGTGCTTGTTAGGCTCTTCTGTACTATTTCCGGCTGTATAAGCCAAGGGGTTAAAAGCAATTCCACCGACGCCTTCAAGGTTATTCAACGGTACGCCGGCGTAAGAGGGGACTGTTTTTACTAATATCAGTCCCCAAACAATCAATACAATTACAACCATCTTTTTCATTGGAAAATCTCCTTAAAATATTTTTCTTTTCTTAAGCAGGATTTTCCAGATGTCTGGTCGTACCTGTATTTAGTATTTATTTACAAATATCCATTCCTGCGGTTTGACCGCCCGGAAAAACTTTATGCTATGTTATATGCCGCCTCCTTTCTCAACATTCCAGAATTCATCGAATCGTTTCCTTTCAGTTACTTCAACCTGCACTATTTTTGCGTTATGCACCTTGATTACGACACTTCCATAATCAAGACCTGCAACAGCATCCGCGATGTTTTTGATAACCGCGTCATTGGCAGACTGTTCATTATTGTTTTTTTTCTGGTTCATACACTTCGTAAAAATTATATCTAATCCATATTATTCCTATGGGATTGGTATGAATTGTACAGATTAATGAATTTCTTGTCAATGATTTTTGTGTATTTTTTTGCAGATTTTTAGTAAATTGCGCTAACAGGCTTAGTGATAAGGTGTTATGACAGACCTGTTATGGGTATAAATCTATGGTATCTTAGCGATAATATCATCTGGGATATCGAAGTTGGCATAGACATTTTGTATATCATCGTGGTCTTCCAGTTCCTCCATAAGCCCGAGAATCTTTCTGGCGGATTCCGAATTGGATATAGGAATGGA
>CAINDG010000011.1 GCA_903847315.1 uncultured Planctomycetota bacterium | reverse complement strand
CCGCACCATTAGGCCAGCCGCCGCTGCTGCCGCCAAATGGAACTGGTACTAAATAATCACCGTAAGAGGGGCCGCCGGAGAATATACCATAGTAGTAGCCTCGACCGCTTTCGCCGCCGGTGCCGCCATATCCGCCGCCGCCACCAGTTTTATACGGTGGAACTGTTGGATAACCAAGACCCAAGACATGATACGCCTTGGCCCTCGGAACATAATAATCCTTATAAACGGGGTCGCCGTAACGTTTTTCAAAGCCCCATTTCTGTATTGCGTATCCTTCGCCGTCAACTTTAGTTGTATCAGCCAGACCACTTTTTGCGCCGCAATAGCCGCCGCAACGTGCTTTGGTCCAATCAACTATGAGATTAGCGTCGTCGCCGGAAATCTGCATTCTGCCATCAAAGTAGAATAAACCACCGTTTACTCCTGTCCCGCTTACTTTAATGCTAAGCGGACGAATACGATAATAGCCGGTGCCATTATCATTAACGTCGTTTCTCGCACGATATACCGGTATTACGAGAATTTCATAAAGGCGACTATAGCTGAACGAATTAAAATCAAACTGAGCCATATTTAAATCTGGGGTTAACTGCACAACATGACCCCACGCTATAGTCTTCCACTCGGTTTTGTTTGCATCAATGCTGTTTGGCCCCTGAGCATCGCAATGCAGATGCATGACGAAATGGGCGGGGTCGAGACTGTTTATATCGTTGTCCTCATCAACGTTGAACGCGATCTTGTACGGTTTAGTACGGAAACTCCATGTATTTCCCGTTACATAAGTAGTAATTGTCGAATAATAAGGATTTACGCGCCAATAATAGGTTTCGCCCTTGGTTGGAGCTGAAACGTTAACTTCCATCTTTGAAATATCAGTTGCAACCCGCACACCGGGGTCGTTGCTATCCACCAGAGCCTTATTAGTAGAGAAATAAACCCTGTAAGTAGCAGAACCATTAGTGTGCCATTTTAGTTTAACAGGATTGTTGGCAGCAACAGTACCGGAATTTACATCCTGCGCGCCATTGGCAGGTGTTGGGTTAGTTGCCTTGCCTGTTTCGGTAGTAAACCACCAGTTTGGACCGTCATAATAAGTACCGCCGATATTATAGTCAGTCGCCCAATAATATGTGGTAGAGGTATTCCTCATACCGCCAATAGTGGCGTTAGTTACTGAATTCGTATCGCCGCTGCCATACGTGCCCTTCAAGTCGGCTGGAGCACTAAGAGTTGAATCCGTGCCAAAATACACTTTCTGGCTCGTAACGGAAGCAGAAGCCCGCTGCCAGTTCAAACCAGTCATAATATTTACGTCTGGAGAACGCGGAATTGGAAAAACAGCAAGCGGGTGTACAATATTCGGGTCGAACTGATAAAGAATGCTTGCTTCTATGTTGCTTAAGGCACGGTTGTAAACACGTATTTCATCAAGCCTGCCGTCAAAATCGTAACCGTTAGTATCGGTGCCGCCTCCAAACTGTATTCGAGACGGATATGTTATTGGGGACTCTGTTCCATCATCTATGGATGCATCGACAGCAGCATCACCATTATAAGCGGTATACAATACCTCCGCCTGAAGACCGTCTACGAATATCTTGCTGTTTAGCTCTGAGGTTCTATCTATGACCACAGCCATATGATGCCATGTATTCGCATCAATTCCAAGTTCTGGCAGTGTCTTTACAGTCTCCATACGCAAACGTCTAGCTTTATGGTGGAAATGAAGTTTGTTGTTGTTGATACGTATTTCCCACCACCTATCGGCGTATGCGGGATTGGAACCCTGGAGATAATGTTTATGCTGAATCATAGTGCCCTGTTGGGTATCCCGTGTATAGAACCAGAATGCGAACGTGTGTTTTAATTTAGGCGTACCCAGCTGCCATACAGCTTTACCGCTGCTCCCATCAAGGACATCTTTGTATTTTATTCTGACATCATTTTTTACATAACCGTAAGGAAAGTTGGGGTCCGGTTGGGCATCATTCGGCTGATTAAAATCGGCATAGGTGCCGCGTATTCCCCCTGGACCACCACGCCAAATCTTATAGCCGGCAGTGTTCATATCCCAAACATCTGCATACAGCGAATTGATCCCGCCTGGCATTGAGGTCCAAGTTCTTGTAGCGGTGGAGTTGCTTTGGAAATCCAAGTTGAAAGTAAAATTGACGTCGTTATTAGGGGTGCAACCATCCCAAGGCCACGACGCCCAAGCGCAGGAACAAAATCCCGCTACCACCATTAACATTAGCCACATTACTCTGTTTTTCATAACCATGTCCTCCTTAAGTAAGGTTAAATAAAATTATTGTTAAAAAAACACACATTATTATATTATTTTATTACTGCTGTTTACATAAAACCATCAAACTTAAATGAAGACTTAATCACAATCTCAGGAGAATGCTAAAATAATATTTCACTTCCACTTTTAAAAGAACACAGACCCAAACTTCGGCTCTGTTAAATTTACTCAGGGCCAACCCATCGGGTTGGCCCTGAGATTAACAGTAAAACTTTCTTTATTTCCTGCGTCTTATAGCAAGTAAACCAAGGCTGAGTAACGCCATCGTGGCTGGTTCCGGAACAAGAAGCTGAATGTCCTTGCCGTCCGTACCGCCCTTGTAAGTCAGGGTCCAATTATAAGTAGTTCCACCAAAGCTGGCAGATACTGTAGAACCTTCTGCACCGCTAACAGCGCCATTGATTAGGTTGAAAACGCTGGCAGCAACCATAGCTGTTCCATTGTCAACAAGGAGAATAGGTCCTGTTGGAGGAGCTGCTGTCAAAGTAATAATCAGTTCAGCTGAATTGCCTGATCCTGTTGCCAGGTTCATAGCAGTTGTGCCGGTAAGCTGAATCGCGCTTACGCCGCTGGCTCCAATGTTAAACTGAAGAACGCCGACATTGCCGGTGGACGTGCTGTCCGTACCAACATACAGGTTCTTCATCTTAATTGTGCCGCCAGGACCATCAACAATCATCTTGCCATGGCCATTGCCTCTGTCACCTATGTATATTTGGGCTGTACAAGCTGTGAGTGATGTATCATATGTAAGTGTTCCGCCGCTAATCGTATAGGTAGAACCTACAAAGGCCGTCTTGTCGCCGATAACAAACTTACCAGCGTCTTTGGATACTCCCATTCGGAAGAGTCCGCCGGACTGAGTCATAGTACCATTTTGCGCTCCTGCATCTGTTCCGCCGCTTGACTCGCCGATACGCATCCAACCTACATTTGTAAGTCTTCCGCCCGTTTCATTCAGCACTGCACCGTTGTATATTCTTAGTCTGCCGCGGTTGGCATCGGTGCCTGCAGAGGTCCAATCTTCATTACTGTTTAATGTAACAACAGTTGTCTGATACCTGACCACTACTTCTTCGTTGCCGGTCGGCGGGCTTGCTTCTGGAGCACCCGGAGGCCATGGAACGCTTCCTACGGCAACCCAGTTGTTGAAGGCGGTTTCGCCGTCTGTTCCGTAATGCCAACCATTCCAAGCTCCTACTGGAGCCTGACATGAGTCATACAGCCAAGCACCGAATGCGCTAGTTGTCATAAGACCTACACATAAAATAATTAAAACTAACAATTTCTTCATCTTCTACCTCCTTAAAAACTATCAAACATCAAAATTTAAGAAGCTTTCACTTCACGAACGAATATGCCGAACGGATACGAAGGCAACACACCCGCGTATCAGATACACACTCTTTCGGACTATCGTTATTCTCTTAAAAATCCACAAAGAAAACAAGGCAATTTTGCGCGGAAATAAAGTCCATTTCGCGCAAAATCTTTAACAGCATAAAAAACGGGTTTTTGGTTTAATTAAAGGCAAATACAAACAGATTACCACTATTTTATCAACATTATATTAAATTATCTTAACACCGGTAAATACAACGACTTACATAAAATTATTCATGCAACGTCCGAAAAAAACGGTCGATACGTAAGCCTTAAAGGGATTATCGACATCTTTTTCTACATTTTAAAAAAATTCAGATTTTTTATAAAAAAAATTATTTTTTTATATTTTTTGTGTTTTTATTTTGAAATTTCTGTTTTTCGGCCAAGACAATATTGAGATTATCTCTTGCAATTGCGTAATCTGGGTCGATTCTAATGGCTTGGTTAAGATGCGCAATAGCATCGTCAAATTTGCCCTGCCGAAAAAGTAATATGCCAAAATCGTTATGGGCAAAGGCACTTCGCGGCTGGTTGCGCAGGACTTCTTCGTATATTTTCACTGCCTCTTCAAATTTACCACTATTAACCAGAGCAAGTCCGAGATTAAAACGTATTTCGAGAGAGTCGGGTGAAATTTGCAGGGCTTTACTGAAGAACGAAACGGCATTACCGAATTCTCCTTTATCTATAAAAACGGAACCAAGATTAAGATAAGCCTCAACATCACAGGGGTCTACTTCTATCGCTTTTTTGTAATAGCCAATGGCTTCATCAGTTTTTCCCGCCTTGTCAAAATCGAGTCCGAGATTGTTGATAGCTTCGGTATCATCAGGTTTAATTTTTAGAACCTCGTTGTTATGCTGGATTGCTTCCTTGATGCGATTCTGTTTGAGCATCGCCTTTGCCAGACTCAGATGCGCCCTGCAGTTGTTCTCGGTTACTTTGAGTGCATGCTGATAAAGTGTTATGCTGTCCTGCCAATATCGCGTTTGAAAATATGTGCATACGGCCAGTGTGGATAAAACCATCAATGAGGCCGTCCAGAGCACAATCCTGCGATGCGCCCATTTTTCAAATAATTCGGCCAGACCCCAGGCAATGATAACAAATAAACCTATCAGGGTGATATAACTGTAGCGGTCGGCAAAGGCCTGGATACCAACCTGAACCAGACCAATGACCGGTACGAGCGTTCCAAGATACCAGAACCAGCCTGTAACAAGGTATCGATGATTTTTGGCAAATCGAAGTATAATAATTGTTACAGCCAGCAGCAGAACCGCTGAGATTACCGCATAAGGAACTGATATGCTGCTGCCGGGGTGCGGATAAAAGAATGCCAACCGGCTCGGCCAAATCATTTTGATAATATATTGTAAATAAGAAACAGAGGCATTGGCCAGACGAATAAATACGTTGTAATTTTCTCCCGAATGTATTGCCCCGCCTTTTTTCTGGACGATAAAAGTGACTATGCACGACGCCAGAGCCAACACGAATAGCGGTATTTTCTCGATAAGTAAATAAGACAGCGAATACTTTGCGCCGGTCTTTCTGCTGTTCGGATTATTTGCCGGACCCAGTCTGTCCAAAGGCCAATAATCCAAAAGCAAAAGCACAAACGGCAGAGTAACCAGCATAGGCTTTGCCATCAGCCCCAAAGCAAAAAATATAACCATCCACAAATAACTGGAAATTTTCGGCCGACTGACAAAACGAACATATGCCCACATCGTAAGAAGCCAGAAAAAGGTGCTTAACACATCTTTGCGTTCAGAAACCCAGGCGACTGATTCGACGTGAAGCGGGTGAAGAACGAACAGAGCCGCTACGAATGCACTCGGCCAAATCGCATTTGTCATTTTCCTGAGAACGAAAAAGAGCAGCAGAGTATTTGCGATGTGAAAGATAAGATTAACGATGTGATGGCCGCCGGCGTTGGCACCGAAAAGCCGCCAGTCGAGCATATGCGAAAGCCAGGTCAAGGGATGCCAGTTGCTGATGTGGCCTGTAGTAAAAGCCCATTCGATAGATTTAAGTGTGATACCCGCCTGGATGTTTGGGTTTTCATAGGCGTAGTCGGGGTCGTCAAAATTAATAAACTCAAAGCTGTGCACCTGATAAAAAACAGCAAGAGAAATTAGTATTAATATCAGGCAAATTAGAAGAGACCAGTTTTTGTTTGAGTCTTCATTCATAGAAAATTTATTTTTTTATATTTTCCGCGTTTTTATTTTGAGCTTTTTGTTTTTCAGCCAAGGCAATATTGAGATTATTTCTCGCAACAGTATAATTCGGATTGATTCGAATAGCCTGATTAAAATGCGCGATAGCTTCGTCAAATTTGCCCTGCCGGGAAAGTATTATGCCAAGGTCATTGTACGCCAGAAAGTTCCGGGGCTGGGCGCTCAGGACTTGCTGGTATTCCTTAACTGCCTCTTCAAGCCTGCCGCTGCTGACCAGAGCAACTCCGAGATTGAGATGTATCTCGACACGGTCAGGTTCGATTTGCAGGGCCTTGTTGTAAAGCGAAATAGCCTCGTCAAATTTGCCTTTGGCTACAAGGGCAGAACCAAGATTGGGATAAACCGTAATATGGCGAGGGTCTATTTCCAGCACTCTTTTATAACAGCCGATAGCCTCGTCAACTCTTCCTGCCTTGTAGAGAGCAATTCCCAGACCATTGAGGGCATCAGTATAATCAGGTTTGATTCGGAGGGCTTCAGTGTTATGCCGGATTGCTTCATCGAGGCGGCCTTGCTCGGTGAGCTGCTCTGTCATACAGAAATGAGCTGTGTAGTTGTTCTCGGTTACTTTCAGCGCGTGTTCGCCGAGCGATATGCTGTCTTTCCAGTATCGCGTTTGGAAATACGTAAGTGTGGATAGTACAGATAAAACTATCAGAGAGGCTGTCCAGAGCACGTTCTTTCGTTGAGGCGCCGCCAAAAGCCATTTTCCAAGCAGTTCGGGCAGTCCCCATGCGATGATAATAAATAAACCCGTCAGGGTAATATAACTGTAACGGTCAGCCATAGCCTGTTCGCCAACCTGGACCAGGCCGATGACAGGTACAAGCGTTCCGAGATACCAAAACCAGCCTGTGACAAGGTATCTATGGTTTTTGGCGAATAGAAGTATAAGAATTGTTACCGCCAGCAGAACAGCGGCTAATATTAATGCATAAAAAAATACGTTTTGTTCGGGATACGGATAAAACATTGCCAGCCGGGTCGGAAAGAACATTTTCTCTATATATCCTGCGTAAGAGATAACAGCATTGGAAACGCGAAACTCCAGAGGAACGGCAGAGGCCGTCACAACTGCCCCGCCGCTTCGCTGCACAAAAAAGGTGACGGCACTTGAAACCACAGACAGGGCAAAGAAAGGAATTTTTTCCCGGATTAAGTAATAAAGTGTCCGCCTGCGGGCAAGGGGCCAATAATCCAAAAGCAAAAGCACAAACGGCAAAGTAACCAGCATAGGCTTTGACATCAGACCTAAAGCGAAAAATATAATTGCCAATAAATAACTGGAAATTTTGGGACGATTGACAAAACGAACATAAGCCCACATCGTAAGGAGCCAGAAAAAGGTGCTTAACACATCTTTACGCTCAGAAACCCATGCGACCGATTCGACGTGCAGCGGGTGCAGTGCAAACAGAGCCGCTACGAATGCACTCGGCCAAATCGCATCTGTCATTTTCCTGAGAACGAAAAAGAGCAGCAGAGTATTTGCGATATGAAAGATAAGATTGGTAATATGATGACCGCCGGCGTTGGAGCCGAACATTTGCCAGTCGAGCATATGCGAAAGCCAGGTTAATGGATGCCAGTTGCTGATGTGGCCGGTAGTAAAAGCCCATTTAATAGTTTCAAGAGTAATGCCGGCCTGGACATTCGGGTTTTTATAGACGTAACCGGGGTCGTCATAATTAACGAAGCTGAAGCTATACACCTGATAAAAAACGGAAAGAGTGATTAGTATTAACGTCAGGCTGATTAAAAACGACCAGTTTTTGTTTGAGTTCTTGTTCATCTATAAACAACTTTGGATTTATATAGTATTTACCTCGGTTTGTCAAAAAAATAGATTTGTTTATTAGTTTAAGGCTATCTGTATAAGATTTTTTGTTTATCACTAGTTCTATGGGAGTTTTTTTCGCCGCTTTATGATACATCGTCTACGTCTATTTTTTTTATATCGCCAAGGGAGAAAAACCCGCAAAATACTGCAAACGGTTTTGAGAGTGTGTGGGAGCCACATTGCGAAAAAACATAAAAGGCTCGTTCCCCCAGCTATTATAGAGGTAACAAATATCTCTTTTGGATTTTCCGGCTTACAAGTCGTTATGGTTAAAACTGTCAACTCGTAGACAAACGTTAGTTCCACAATAATTATAATGGATAGAAATATTTTTATTAATATTAATGAAGATTTCTGCATAATGTGTATCTCCTTTCCTTGGGAGGGGTACCATCAAAGGGAGTAGGGTAAATAGGGACTTGGCCGCCATAGAATGGCATAAAATTGTCATAGTCGCCGGCATGCATAGTTAAGCCAGTTCCAATCCCCTTGAACTGGTTGGAACAAAGTACTCGCTTGACAGGTTCTCTGGCATTGTTTATTGACGGGATAATTATCGCCAGTAAAAAGGCAATAACCGCAATTAGCCCCAATAATTCAGCAAATGTAAAGTCTTTTTTCTTCATGGCATTGTTTCCTTCGCCAAAAACATTCTTATACTTAAGTTTTATGCCTATCTTTAATTTCTGTCATTGCGACCCCGGTTTTTCGGGGTCGCAATGACAGATAAACATCACTTACATTATTCCAACTACCAGCTATTAATTACCAGCCAGCACAACCACTATTTGTAAATTGATTTGTTCTTCCGCGACATTCAAGCCAACTCTTCAGAAATGCGGATAATTCAGGCAGTTGCAGGTCGTATTCATCCGAGGTTGTCTCGCCGCCTCGATTTGGCGTCATCCAATCTTTAGCAAAGAACCAGAAGTCCAAATCATTAACTACGCAGTCATGGTTTATATCCCATGCGAACCAGCCATTGGAATCCATTACACCATTCACACGGTTTGGCTCCATACACTTTCAGCCAACTGTCTTGAACGTCCATATATCACTGCTGACACTATTAGTATCGGTTTTAACCTTCATATAATAGGTCTTGTTTGGATAAACAGACATATTTACGGTCTTGCCTCGCGTTGTCGCGGAAACTGTACCTCTCGAAGTAGTCGGAGGATTACTGTTGTCGCAGTAAACATTATCTTTTCCAGTTGCGTTGTAACCAGAGTACCATTTCAAAGCGATTGTAACAGGCGAAGCCGAAGCATAAACCAGTTCATCGCCATTCTTCGGAATCGGGGCAGAAGCCTTCTTGAGCAAATTACCTGAAGAACTATGCTTAAAGAAAGTTCCGTTCTGACCATCATCAGCAAGGCTCGTTCCAATAGTCAACGGTGAAAAAGACGTTGAAGTTAGAGTGCCTTTAAGACCGCCGGTAACGCTGATTTTGTTTGGCTCCGGAATATTCTTGGT
>CAINDG010000010.1 GCA_903847315.1 uncultured Planctomycetota bacterium | reverse complement strand
TAGGTACTGATATAGATCTTAGTTTGGCTACGGATGTTCAGCTTGGCTCGAATGTAGCGATGTTAGCCGGCGGCGATATACTTCTTGACGTTGTGGACGGTTTTTATGGTCTTGATGCCGATGCCGGCGGTCAGATAGTGGTCAATGGCAATATTGGAGCGGATGAGGCGTTAACGCATTTAACTATTAATGCTGGCGATGATGTGACACTGGCGGCTGGAGTGGCAGTTGTAGTTCAAGGCAATGTCATTATTAATGCCAATGAGGGTGTGACGCTAACTGCTGGGGCGACGAGCTTGGAATCAATATCAGGTACTGTCGTAATTCGTGCTGATGTGGATGGCATTAATACCGGTGATGCACTCTTTGATGCAGGTTCGAGCATAAGCGCTAACGGCGTAAGTGGCGGAATTGATGTTGCCGGTCAGGCAATTACTTTTGATACCCTTAATGCTACCGGTAAGCACGGCTCAGTAAAACTTGTAGCCAGCACGGGTGCAATAAGTACAGATGGTGATGCAGATATCGACATTACTGCCAGTACGATTTATTTAGAAGCTGTAACCGGCATTGGTGCTGCCGGAACCAATAATGAGATTGACACTACAGTAACCGGTTCTACGATAGAGGCATATACAAGCGGCGATGATGCTGATATATACATTAACAATACCTCGACGGCTAATGCTGAGTTGACTGCCTGGACTAAGGGCGCCAATGCGGATATTACGTTTAACCAATTCGGTGTCGGTGGAGCGACTGGAACATTGACATTAGAAGAAGTGACTACTGGCAAGCTTACAGGCAACACTGGTAATATAGTCATTAGTTCTGCGGGCGGAAATATCATAGCCACTCTGGTTACGGCAGGCGGTGCCGGTAATATTACGATAGATACCACAAGTGCGGGTGATATAACTGTCGGGACATTGACAGCGGCTGATGACGGCACACCGAGTACTACCGACGATACAATAACAATCAATTCGGCAGGTGGGATATATGATGATGAGACAGGGTCGGGTGAACATTATACAGTCGATTTGGATGCCTACGAGCTTAACCTTGATGCAGTTACGGGTATAGGTACGGGTACAGGAATGACTGGTAATGCGATTGAGACATCTGCGACGATTATAGCTGCAGATACGAGCGGCGATGGTCCTGCTAATATAAATATAGCCAATTATCTGGATAGTGGCACGACGTTGAATGCTTCAACGGTTGGTGCTAATGCAAGCATCACATTTGACCAATACGGTATCGCGGGAACGACCGGAACATTGACATTACAAAGCGTGGTTACCGCCAGTGGTAATATAGATATTAGCTCTGAGGCTGGTGTTATCTCGGGAATAGCACAAGCGGCGGGCAGTACGCCTACCACAATCGAGCTTGCGGCGAGTGCTTCCAGTGATGATGACTTCTATAATGGACGGGTAATTAAAATTTTAGACCACACAGGTGTAGGACAGACAAGAACCATAACCGATTATGACGGCACGACGAAAGTTGCCACTGTATCGGCTTGGACTACTACGCCAGATGCTACTTCCGTATACGATATAATTGACAGCGGAGATATTACGGCCAAGACGGTTACAGCAGGTAGTGCCGGTGCTATTTCGATAGACACCAAGATTGCAGGTAATGTGACGGTAGGAGGCGGAAGTGGTGTTACGGCATCGACTGGTGCCATAGCGATAAATGCCGCAAGTTCGATAATGGACAATTCGACGATACAGACAGGCGGCCTCGGCACGATTAAATTGACAGCCGGCGAGAATATTCAAATAGCCGATACGGCAGCTGCTACAGTAACGGCGGTAAACGGCGATATTACTGTGACGGCAGTTGGGGATATAACGGTAGGTAACAGTATAGGTGATAAGGCTGGTGTTGTACAAACCACCGGTACGGGCGGCATCGAGGTTACTACTGACCTAGGGAATGTGACTTTGAAAGATACCACGGCGATAACGAAGATTGATTCCGGCGGATATATTAAGATAGATCCTGTGAATGTGACGATAGCCGATGTTGGGCTTATAGCCGGCAGTTATATAGAGATAGAGGCAACCGGCATAGTAACGAACAATTCTACGATATTCGTGGATACTGCTGATGGTCACGTAAAGATTGATGCCGGCGATATAGTGCAGAACGGCAATATTACGACTACAATAGACAGTACGCCTACGGATTATGTAACGCTGAAAGCTACTGTTGGATTGATACCTACCGGAGGGGTATCTACTGGAACGATAACGGACACCACCAGCGGCACGACGGATATTACGACGACGACGTTGAATATTACCGGAGCGACTGCTGTAGGCACCAGCAGTGGTGGTCCTGCGACTCCCGATGATGGCTGGCTGGATACGGATGTAAAGATACTGAACATCGAAAAAGTTAGCGGCAGTGTATATGTTCTGGAAAATGATAGTACTAGTCATGATGGTATTCAGCTTGGATCGGCGCCTGACAAGGTCGATGTTGACCTTGCGACAGGCGAGAATTTTGCTGTCTATGCGAACAACGCAACCTACGGTGATATTAAAGTGCATTCGGTAGATGCACTTGCAGGCACAGTTACGCTGACATCTGAATATAGGACGATTAGCGATGCAGATAATGATACGGCAACGAAGATCAAGGCTGCAGCAATTGTTTTGAATGCTGTAACCGGCATAGGAACCGTGGGTACCGCGGGTACCGGACGAGCCATTGAGGTGGATGCCGATACTGTTACAGCGACCAATACGACTTCGGGCGGCATATTCCTCAACGCAATAGGCACCGGCGGCGACAGCATAACGGCCCATGCCCAGACGGCGGGCAATATAGAGATTTACGGTACCGAGAAGGTAACTTTGACCGATGTTGATACGGCCAACGGCACGATAATGGTAAGTGTGAATAGTGCTGATATTATAGCGACTGCAGTGGATGGCACTATTAACAGCGGTGTTGCTCAGACGGTGGTATCGCTGACGACCAATACGAGCGGTAATATTGAAGTTACACATGTTAATGGCGTCAATTCTGGTGTAGGTGCCGGCAATGTAAGCATAATTGCGGCTGGTTCTGTGTCGGAGCCGACCACGGCGGATAATGGTGTATATGATGTGAGGGCAGATAACACATTGACAATAGCAGCTGGTCTGTCGATAGGCGGCAGCGATGCTATGATTGAGGTTGACGCTCCGACGTTGGATTTGACCAGCGGTAGTAATGGTATTTATATAGAAGACCTCCATACAGGCGGAGTTGACGTAACGGCCAATTCGCAGAGTACTGGTAATATAGTAATGACTTCTACAGAGGCGGTGACGCTGACGGATATCGATACATCTGACACATCTCATGGCAGTGTGACGGTGACGGTGACCGGAAATATGATTACGGCTACGGATGTTGTTACCGGTGATGGTGATGTGACCCTGACGGCTGGGACAAACATTATTGTTGGCCTCATTAATGCAGCCGGACTGGATGAGCTGCATGGCGGCAGGGTTTCACTGACTGCCAATGCCGGCACGATAGTGGACACTGGACCCGAAGACACGACTATAGACATTATAGCCGGTGATATTGTGCTAAATACCCATGGAAATAATGGTACTATTGGCAGTGTTGCTACGGGCGCTCTTGACACTCATGTGACCGGTTCTACGATAACGGCCAATACAACCGGCGATAATGCTGATATACACATTGACAACACCTCGACGGAAAATGTTTTGTTTAATGCCGAGGCGAGCGGCACCAATTCGAATATCACGTTTAACCAGGATGGCGGCGGTGATGTTCTTGTCGGTGTTGTAAAAGCATTAGGCGATACGATAACAATCAGTAATTCAGTCAGTGCAATAGAAGATGATGAAACAGGGTCAGGTTCAGATGGTACCAAAGACCTGATAGCCAGGGTACTTGACCTTGATGCGGTTACGGGCATTGGAACAACCGAGGAAATTGAGACGGCTGCGACGACGATATATGCCCATACGACCGGTAGCAATGCTAATATAGATTTAATCAATTATCTGGCTACGGCAACGGAGTTGGTAGACGTTTCAACAACAGGTACTAATGCAGATATTAAGTTTGGCCAGATTGATGGCGGAGAATTGACATTAACGAGTGTGACTACTGTAAGCGGTGATATAGCCATCAGTTCTAAAGGCGTAAATGGGGTTAGTGGCACCGGAAATATCATAGCCAAGACGGTTACGGCAGTTGGTGCCGGTAATGCCGGTAATATTTCGATAGACACCACAATTTTGGGTGATGTGAGGGTAGATACAACTGTTGCGACAAATGACGGGGATATAGAAATAACTGCCGCAGGCGCAGTGACAAATAACGGGACGATAACTACTGGCGGCAGTGACAATCACATAGAGATAACGGCCGAAGATGCAATTACGAACAATAATACGATATATACCAGCGGCACTGGCAGTCATATAGCAATGGAGGTTACTGGTATTAATGGTGTGATAACTAACAATGAAATGATAAGGACTAATAGTTATGGCAGTGTCATAACTATAAAGGCTAATAGCGCTGATGGTAAGGTCTTTAATTATGATACGATAGAGACTTTGGGCAGCAGTTACAGTGACATAGACATAGAGGCTGCTAAGAAGGTAACGAATGATGGGCTGATAGTGACTGAAGGCCGTCGTGGTAATATAGCGATAACGGTTACTGGTGCTGATGGTACGGTAACTAATTCCGGTACGATAAGGGCGCAGATGTATGACAGTCGCATAGATATAGCGGCCACTGGTATTGAAAGCGCGGTAACTAACGAAGAAGGTGCGACGATAGAGACCTTGGGTAATAACAGTCCCATAAAGATAACGACAGCCGGCAGCGTAACGAACGATTCGATGATAAGGACTACCGGCCTCGGCGGAGATTGCGATATAACGATAACGGCTGGTCAGGGTGCGACTAATGATGTCCTGATAGGCGAGAGTGCTAATGCGACGGTAGAAGCGGATTACGGCAATATCAAAATTACAGCCGGCGGCGATTTGCTGATTGGTAATGCTACTGCTAATGTAGAAGGTTATATAACGACGGCCGAAGAAGACGGCGTTGGCAATATCAAGTTTGATATTGGCGGCGATGTACTGATGGCGGCAACGACTACTGGAGGTGAAGGCAACCCACCAGGTCACAGCAAGGTAGATGCCGGCGGCTGGCTGGACATAGACCCTGTAGATGTGGTGGTAAATGATGACGGTCTTGAGGCTGTTGATTATATAACAATAACAGCCACAGGAACGGTCACGAACTATACGATGATAAAGACTACCGGCGATGACAGTTATATAGACATAACAGCTATCGGCGGGGTAACTAACAGTGACGATGCGACGATAATCTCTCAAGCCGATGAAGGCGGCAACATAAAGATAACATCTACGGACGGCCAGGTGCTTAACGATGTTGGTGCAACGATAGAGACTGACGGCGATGACAGCTACATAGAGATAACGGGCAACGATGGAGTGTTTAACAATGATGATGCGATAATAATAGCTAATGGCGACGCTACCGGCGGTCACATAAAGATAACGGCTGATGATGGTATGGTGCGTAACCATGAGAGCGCAACGATAGAGACCACCGGCGTCGATAGTTACATAACGGTACATGCCGGCCAAATTATGCAGGATGGCGATATTACTACCCCGGTAGGCGGTAGTGAGTATGTGACGCTGACTGCTACTGGTCATAATGATACTGCTGGTACGATAACAGACGGTACAGACGGCACTTCGAATGTTACGACAACCCTGTTGACTCTGGATGCCCTCAGCGATATAGGACAAGCCGATAGTACTGGTCTGGGTCGGTTTGACACCGATGTGGATGTACTGGCGGCCAAATCCGATAACGGCGATATAATAGTAACTGAGTGGGGAACAACAGGATTCACGCAAGGTGGTGCGTCGAACACAATCATTCTCGAAACTGGTGCTTCCAGTGCTGATGACGCGTATAACGGACAGCAAATTGTAATTTTGAGCGGCACGGGTGCAGGACAGACAAGAACCATATCCAATTATGTTGGTTCGACGAGAACTGCCACTGTATCGGAAGACTGGATTACTCCGCTTGATAGTTCTTCTGTGTATGGCCATATAGGCAGCGATGTTGAACTGCGGAATATAGAAGCTACCAATGGCAGTATTGTTCTGGAATGTGTTTATGGAGGTATGACGCAGGCGCACGGAGGCGATTATGTTATCACCGCCGGCGGCAGCACCCTGACGATGATACAGGCAGAGTCAATAGACCTGTCAATCTTTGCGTTTGACAACAAGGAAAACACAGATCTTATGTTGTCCAGCACCGGAACCGCTTCAGGTTCAGGATTAGATTCAGGCGAAGGTGCAATAACGGCAGTAGATCTTGACCACGCTGGTCTATATAAGAATGGTGCCGAGATTGATGGCAGTTATATTGATGGTAGAAATTATGCCGGCGGCAACACTGATAATGCTGCGGACAAGTGGCTTTCCATACAGGCGAAAGCCACGAGAAATATTTATCTGCAAGGCAGCAGCTCTGGCGGTTCTGTCAGAGACATAGTAATCGGTACTCATATAGGCGGCAATCCGTTTGATGCAGCTCATACCTTTGGTGACGGAACACTTCTGGTTGGTAACGATTCACTTCTGGATGGTGGCAGATATGTCATCCCAGGAACAGCACTGGCGGGCGGCCCATCGACAATCCAGCTTGCGGCTGGTGCTTCCACTGAGAATGACTTCTATAAGGGACGGGTAATTGAAATTTTAGACGGCACGGGTGAAGGACAGATAAGAACCATAACCGCTTATAACGGTGCGACACAAGTTGCCACTGTATCAGAAGCCTGGGCTACTGAACCTGTTGCCGGTTCCGAGTACGGTATAAATGCAATTGGCGTTCTGACCTCTACTGGTGGTGGTGTATCGGTAGTGAAATCGACTGATGGTACGATACGTACATTTGGTTATGACACGCTCGATTATGTTACGATAACCGGTTACTCTGATACGATGAGCAGCGATCTTTCGCTCCATACCGGCGTTCTTCTGCCTTATATTGATGACTATGCTTATTTAGGGTACGCACAAGCGGGCACGTCGACCACAATTACTCTTGCGGCTATTGATTCCACTACGAATGACTTTTATAATGGACGACAAATTAAAATTGTAGACGGCACGGGTAAAGGACAGATAAGAACCATAATCGATTATGATGGTACGACGAGAGTTGCCACTCTATCAGCAGCATGGACTACTAATCCTAATGGTACTTCTGAGTACGGTATAGATGAGTACGCAGGTAGAGCAGCTATTGTGCTTGTCAGCGAAAGAGAAGACCTGAAATTAGGTTTAGAAGACCTTGGCTTGAATGCGGCGAATATCAAACTGAACGCCGGCGGAACATACGGAGCATACAGCACTGGTCCAGTCGATGACCGCGATGCCATCAACTTCGAGGATATTCTGTACGTTAGCTCTAAACAGCCGGGCGAGTTGTTTGATGTGGCAATTTATCTCGGCAGTTACAAACCTGGCTATGCAACGGGTCTTTATAATCCAGTGGCTCAAACAGGCCATGATGTAGTGATGAATGCATCGGTCTATACTCTTGCAGTAAATGCAGCGGTGGTTATCGATGCATACGATACGGTAACGTTTGGAAGTGCATTTGATGCTTCGCCTGGATTCGTCACAGGGGAAGGACAGGTGTTAGAGGCCAGCTCCAGAATCACTGAAACGGTTCAGGATGCCTGGATTCTCGGTACGCTGCCGTATGTTGATGAATATGCAGACGGCCTGTTACCGCCAGGATTCCATGGCGATGAGTATATACTGAGAGGCGGCGAGACAGAGGCATGGGTGCTTAACTTTATCAACCCAGTTCCGATTCCACCGCCGCTACCGCCGGTAATAACCTATGTGAATGTTGGCATAGAGCCGGTTCCGCCGCTGATGTTCTATGTGCCAAAAGACCATAATGAAGTGTTAGATTGCACAGAGCTGAAGACATGGACGGCTAAGGAACTTAGTGTTCAGGAGACTCAGGTTTATCTGGCAGAGAGCTCTCTTACCCAGTCGACAGACACAACGCATAGACAGCTATGTGAAGTATGCGATGCAGTTAGTAAACTTTCCAAGACCCTAAGCGACGCTAATGGGACACGGGTTGCGGCATTAAACGCCGTAGTTGAAGAACTTGCACCATCATCAAAGAAAGAAGAACTGACCTATGCTCAAATGGTGTTAATCGTGTCTGTGTTGTCAGATCATACCAATGATGGTACTCGTTACGCTGCTGCCAGGGAATGGTTTGGTGCTATGTCCGCCTATGTAAATATCCTGAATAAGGAATTTGGCTGGTCGAGAGACAAAGCTATTGAATTTGCTATGCACAAATATGCATCCAAGCTAATGGAAAACAATCCGAGAACTGCTACAATTGTCTGGATGTATTTGGAGCAATAGTTTTATATTAGATGCCCGCTAAAGAAGCGAGCAGTAATAAGGAACTTACAATTAAAATGCTACGCCTTTACAGGCGTAGCATTTTTTTGTTTGGGTAATATATTTGAAGTTTTCAATCCTTTGCCTCTGCGGAAAATTGTGTCGCTGTGTTCAGACCGGCGGCAACCTCCGGGATTATTCCTTTGCGAACATATATGGGATGAATCAGCCGGCGGATAAGAGGCAGTTTTCTCGCAAAAAAGGACGCAACAACTATGCTTAAAAGTCCGCTTAGCAGCAGAGTACCGGGTGCGCCAAGATATTCGGCAATTACTCCTGCCAGCAAACTGCCCAGCGGCGCAATACCTATAAATGCCGTTACGTGAAGACTCATTACCCGGCCGCGTTTGTCGTCGTCAACTATAGATTGTAGAATCGTATTTATTGAGGCCATCTGAACCATCATTCCAAAACCCGGCAAAGCCGCCAACAGAAGCGAGAGCCAAAGATTTCGTGAAAGCGCAAAACCAATAGTTCCAACCGCGAACACACACGCCGCCACTACCACGACCATTTCGAGGCCCTGCACACTTTTGCGTCTGGCAAGATAAATCGCGCCGATAAACGCCCCTAATCCGATTGAACCCATAAGAAAACCTAAAATTCTCGAATCGCCGTGCAAAATATCCTTCGCAAAAACCGGCATCAAAACATACGGCATCGCGACAAGACTCGTCATCGCTGTGTATATCAGTATTGACCTTATAGGCACAAAACCGAACGCATAAGCCAAACCGTCCTTTATTCCGGCCACCATAGTGCCGTTGTGTTTCGGCCCGCCAAAGAGTGTCAGCCTCATAGCAGCAAGGGAATAAATAACTGCAAGGAAACTTACGCCGTTAATAAAGAAACAGGCTGTTTCGCCAGCCATGGCTATCACAAAACCTGCTATGGATGGACCAATTAGTCTGGCCATATTAAAGATAAGCGAATTGAGTGCGATGGCATTTGACAAATCTTCTTTGTTGTCCACCATTTCATAAACAAAGGCTTGTCTGGCAGGCATATCGAATGCGTTAATAAAGCCCATTAAAATGCTGAGCAGAATTATCCATGTTAGATTTATAGTTTGATAAAAAACCAGTGCAGTCAGCACAAAGGCCTGAATCATAGCCAGAATTTGCGTAATAATAACAATTCGCCGTCTTGGCCAGTGGTCGGCGCAAACTCCGGCTATCGCCGAAGCAAGAAGCACAGGTATTTGACCGCAGAATGAAACTAATCCCAGGTAGAATTTTGAGCCGGTCATATTATAAACCAGCCAGCTTATTGCGACCTGCTGCATCCACGTGCCGATGAGTGATGTTCCCTGGCCAAAAAAGAATAGCCTGTAATTTCTATGTTTCAAGGCTCGCAAAATCAATCCTAAGCCATGATTGTTATGCGAAGCCTCATTATTTATTGTCATTTTTAATCCTAATCCGAAGTAAATTGGCAACCCAAAGGATTATAACACGGCTAAGACAAATGCAACAAGCGTAAATCACGACGAGCTTATCAGCCTAAGTTGCAGGCTATCTGAGAAGGGGTACTTAGCCTTAATTTTTTTTATAGGACTAACGTCAAGAAAAGTCCGCAAGATTTGAATCCATAGGGCTTTAGCGTTAATTGATAGCAATATAATGACGATAAATTCAAAAGGAAAAATGGCCTTGACTTTTAGTGAATTATTATTCATAATATGAATAGATATTCTTAAATGTTAATATGGTTAAAACAGGAAAAATAAGGAATCGTAATATGGATGATATGACACTTACGAGAAAAGAACGGGAAAAGGTAAGGCATCGGGATGATATCCTGAAGGCGGCATTAAAACTGTTTTCAGAAAAGGGCTTTCATAATGTTTCGGTGCAGGATATTGCCGTCGAATCAGAATTTGCGGTCGGTACTCTTTATAATTTTTTCCAGAGCAAAGAGCAGCTTTTCGACGAGCTTTTAAATAATTGCGCTCAAAAAATCTATCAAACGCTTTGGCCTATTTTGGAAAGCAAAATGCAGGAGGATGAGATACTCAGAACCCTGGTGCGGGCTTACGCCAAATTAGCTGAAGAAAATATTGAATTTATCAGGCTCTATATTTCCGAATATGGCACTTTATCGCTAATACTGCCCCATAAAAGTCAGGCCGAGAAAATCAAAGTACTCATAGATACTAAAATCAGAGAGATAATAAAATCTGGAATAAGAAATAAAATCTTCCGCCCCGTAGATGTTGAAATTATAACAATAGCCCTTTTATCTACTATCAGGTCTTTCGTGTTTGAAGCTTCGGGGGATTTTGACAAGAACAAGATTGAACAAGGTCTGAAAAAAATCGAGCAGTTATTCATCGACTCACTGCTGATGGCGGAGAATCGCGGCAATGGTTAGAATAATGAATAAAATATTGTTTATTGGGTTGCTGTCTTTAGTTTTCCTTGCCGGCTGCAGCAGTTTTAACGACAGGCAAGTCAGGGAAAAGAACGCAAAAGATTATAGTCAAAGCCTGGCTGCGGAAACAAATGATGTGCTGTCGAAACAAGAGGCTTTCGGCCTCAATGACTGCATACAAATCGCGCTGAAAAATAATCTACAGGCAAGAGCCGCCCAAATTCAGCAGAAGATAGCTAAACTTGAGCGAAAAGTCGCTTTCGCGAACTTTCTGCCTGCTGTTAACCTCGACTATACTTCTACAAGATGGAATAAACAGCCGAAAATAAACTTCGGAGGCGGTGGTGTTGCCATGCAGGACCAGGCAATAAGAGAAGTCACCTGGCAATTCCAGATGTCCATATTTGACCCGTCTACATGGTTTTTGTACGCGATGCACCAGCGAGGCGAAGAAACCGCTCAACTGGTTACTAAATACACAATGCAGCTGACTGTGCTCGATGTCATTATCAATTATTATCATTGTTTAACATTGCAGCAGGAGTTGCAGGCTTTGCATAGTCAGCTCGACGCGGCCAAAGAACTTGAAAAAGAAACCGGCCAGCTTTATAGCCAGGGTCAGGTTGTGGAATGGCAGAACCAGCAGGTTCAGGTTGCTGCGCTCGCTCGTCAGACCGACTTGAATCGCACAAATTATGCCTTAAAACAGGCTTATGCGGATTTGCTTGCTTCAATGGGGCTCTCGCCTTTGGCGGATATCAAGCTCAAGATAGAACAGCCGTTGAACGAGCCGAATGAATCTTTGGAGAATCTCGTTTATAAAGCGATGCTTGAAAATCCGCAACTTCATATCGCAGACCGTCAGGTTGCCATCGAAGAGGAAAAAGTAAAAGTTGCCTTGGCCGCGTTTCTGCCGAGGCTGACGATATTCGCCAACCGCTCGACAACTTCAGATTCGTTTCAGGTCTATGACACCTTATCGGCTTACGGTTTTTTGGGAACTATGGCTATCTTTAACGGATTCGCGAATATAAACGAGTATAAAGCTGCCAAGGAACGGAAAAAAGTTTCATTTATCAATAGAGAGCAGCAAACGCTGGTCGTGATGCTCCAGGTTTTAAAGGCGTATCTCAACCTCGAAAACGCCAAAGACGAACAGAACTTTGCCCGCAAGTCATTTGATGTTATTTCTAAACACTCCGATGAAATATATGAAAAATGGAGTCAGGGGCAGGTCCAAAGCTCCGAAATGCTCAATATGATGGCTGAAAAAGACAACGCGCAAATGGAACTTATGAATAGCAACTTCCGTTTACAGGTTTCTATTGCGACGCTTCAAAATGTAATGGGAACTACTGATATACAAAAAAATGACGAGAAAAAAAATGAACCTGCAAAAAATTAAGAATGGAAAAGTAGTAATAGTTCATCTGGCTATTGCCGCAGCGATAGTAATCGGCATATTTTCGACGATTTATATTATTCGAAGCTTCAGCCGCGTTACTACCGACGATGCATATATAACCGGCAGAACCCATACTATCGCAGCCAGGATTATGGGTACGGTCAGCGATGTGAATATAAATGATAATCAGAATGTTAAGGCCGGCGATGTGCTTGTGAAGATTGACCCTGCCGACTACGAACTTAAATTGCGTCAGGCACAGGCAGAGGTTGATGCGGAAAACGCACGGCTGCTCGACGCCGAAGCGGGCATTAAAGCGATGGAGGCAAATCTTGAGCTTCAGCAGGCTTCGCTGAATCAGGCGACTCTCGACAAAAACAGAGCCGAAGCGCTTTATCAGAAAAGCGCGATGCCCAAAGAACAATATGAAAAAGTTATCACCGCGTATAATATTGCCGCAGCACAGGCAAAAGCCGCAAACCAGCAGCTTGAAAAAGCCAAATCATTCAAAAATCTTGAGGACGCCCTGATAAAACAGAAACAAGCATCATTGGAAATCGCTCAGCGTGACCTGGGCTACACAAAAATATATGCGCCATCCAATGGTTATGTAACTCAGAAATCCGTCGAACTGGGTAATCAGATTCAGCCGAGTCAGCCTCTTATGGCGATTGTCGCTCTCGATGATATATGGTTAGTCGCCAATTACAAAGAGACACAGTTAAAGAAGGTCAAGCCCGGCCAGAGTGTGAAGATAAAAATAGATACCTATCCCGGCAAAATTTTCACCGGCAAAGTCGACAGCATTATGGCCGGAACCGGCGCGGTTTTTTCGCTTTTCCCGCCCGAAAACGCCCTCGGTAATTATGTGAAAGTCGTCCAGCGAGTCCCTGTAAAAATTGTTTTCGATAAGGACCCCAACAACGCCGACGTGCTGCGGATTGGTATGTCCTGTGTCCCAACCATCATTACCAAAGATTAAACAAATGGGCAAGGTAAACAAGTGGATTGTCGCTTTAGCAGTTGTTCTTCCGACTCTTCTCGAAGTTGTCGATACTTCTGTAGTCAATGTAGCTCTTAATCATATTCGCGGCTCTCTTTCAGCAGGAGTAGATGAAGCAACCTGGACTGTTACTGCTTATCTTGTGTCCAATGCCATAATTATTCCATTAACCGGCTGGCTTTGCAGCATTTTCGGCCGTAAGAATTATCTTATGTTCTCCGTTGTGCTCTTTACCGTTAGCTCCTTTATGTGCGGAAGCGCCACAAGTCTGGCGATGCTCGTCTTTTTTAGAGTCGTCCAGGGCATCGGCGGCGGTGCATTGCAGCCTCTTTCGCAGGCAATTCTTTTCGAGGCTTTTCCTCCCGCTGAGTACGGCATGGCGATGGCTATGTTCGGAGTCGGCATTATGTTCGGTCCCATTGTCGGGCCGGTGATGGGCGGATGGATTACAGATAACTGGTCATGGCCATGGGTTTTCTATGTCAACATTCCCATCGGAATTATTTCCATCATTATGATTGCTATTTTCATACACGACCCGTCTTATGTGAAAAAAATCCGTGAAAAAATCGATTATTGGGGCCTTGGACTTATCGTTGTCGGAATCGGATGTCTCCAAATCGTTCTCGACAAAGGGCAGCGCGAAGACTGGTTCTCATCTGCTTTTATTACAAGACTTGCCATAATAGCGGCAGTTTCTCTTGTTCTGTTTGTTATTATTGAGCTTAAAATTCGTGAGCCGATATTAAATTTAAGAGAATTTAAAAATATACCCTATGCTTCCGCCAATATTATTCAATTTTTTGTTTTTTTTGTGCTCTTCGCAAGTATTATCCTGCTGCCTATTTTTCTCCAGCAGCTTATGGGATATGACGCTTATCTTGCCGGCCTTGCTCTTGCCCCCGGCGGCGTTGCGACTCTCATTATGATGCCCATCGTCGGAAAACTCACAACCAAAATTAATCCCAAATTTATTTTGTTTTTCGGCCTTCTCCTCGTGGGTTATTCGATGATAATGATGATGCGATTTAACCTTTCCATCGATTTCCAAATGGCCGCTATGCCCAGAATTGTTATGGGTTTTGGTATGTCGATGATTTTTGTTCCGCTGATGAGTATGGCCTTTGCCACTATTCCAAAAGAAGAGATGGGAAACGCCACAAGCATCTTCGCCTTGCTGCGAAATATTGCCGGCAGTTTTGGTATTGCGACTATGACAACCATTCTTGCTCAAAGAGTGCAATTCCATAATTACCGTTTTGTCGAGCATCTCAATCCCTACGACCCCCGTTATCAGATGGCTCTGCATAACGCGACAGCTCTTGTGCAGGCAAAGACCGGAGTCGCAAACGAAATGGCCGCCAATGGTTTTATTTATCAAAGGTTAATGCAGGAGGCAAACTTATTTTCTTTCGTCGATGCATATTATATCTCGGCTGTGATAATATTTGCTATTTTGCCGCTCATATTTTTGCTTAAACGTCCTCAGCATACAGATCAACCCGTGCTTGCGCATTAGCCTGTTCATAGTGTTTGCTCCCTTTAATTTGCTTGCAATATCCACAATTTAATTGTAAATTAGGCGACAACTTAAAAACCATTACCTGTTGGAATTAAGGGATTAGAATTAATTTTAAACGGAGCAAATTATGATTAAATTAGCGATGATTGGTGCGGGCGGATATGCGTTTAATTTAATAAAGTGGCTATGGGAAATCCCGGATAAGTATGAAATCGTAGCCGTTTCAAGCAATCCTGCCAGGAAATCGTCCGGCAGAGCCGCCTGTCAGGGGAAAAATATTCCGGTATATGATGATGCCGACCAACTGATTGAAAAGGTCAAAGGGGTAGCGGATATAATATATATTCCGACTCCGATTAACACCCATTTTGAGCTGACAAAAAAATGTATAGATGCCGGCTTTGATGTTTTTCTCGAAAAGCCTCCTGTGGCTATCATACAAGAACTGGACGAGCTGACAAAATATGTGGCCAAGCATGGCAAAAAAATTCCTGTCGCATTTCAATATCTTCATTCGACGATTGTACAGGAGTTGAAAAATCGGATTGTCCAGGGCCGTTACGGTCAGGTAAAACGAGTGATGGGCATGGCCGGCTGGCCGAGATTTGATACATATTACAGCCGCAGTAACTGGGCAGGTAAACTGCGTTTAGATGGCGATTGGATTCTTGACGGGACGATTAATAATCCTCTTGCTCATATGCTGGCTGACGAACTATATCTTGCTTCTGCCAAACCAGGTGCAATGGCTGAGCCTGTAAGTGTGGAAGCGGAATTGTATCATGCCCATAATATCGAGAGCGAGGATACCAGCAGTCTGAGGGTTATAACAGATAAAGGCATTGAGGTGCTGTTTAATACTACGCTTTGTTCCGACACGAAAATAGATACATCCGTTATTATCGAGTGTGAAAAAGCGAAGATTGAGTATCTTGCTTTCTGCAAGGCGACGATAACGCTTGCGAACGGCGAAGTTGAGAAAATAGACGACCCCGTTGAGAAGCGAGTTAATATGCTTAAGAACCTGGCTGAGTGCTATGAGAACAAAAAGCCTTATCCTGTGAGTCTTGAGACCTGCAGACCTTTTACGCTGGTTGTAAATGGGGCGTTTGAATCCTGCGGCGGGTATCCCCATCCAATTGACAAGAAATATCTGACCTATTCCAAACAAACCGAGCCGACGGGCGATACGGTTAAGACGGTAATCAATGATATTGACCGTATTTTGAAAGAAGCCCACCAAAAAGGTAAGCTGTTTTCTGAAGTAGGCGCGGAATGGGCGAAAAAGGGAAAGAAATTCGACTTAAAGGGATATAAAAAGTTTCCGACCAGTGCAAAGTTCTAATTGCACGGGTTTATTTCTCAGAAAGTTTGAATTGCATCGGAGAGGATTTGTAGATTCTCTTGAATGCCCTGTAAAACGTTGACAATTCTTCGTATCCAACTTCGAAAGCAATAGCTGCTACCGGCTTATTTGTTTGTTTGAGAAGTTCGGCAGCATTTTTACATCTTATTGAGTTAAGAAATTTTATAAAACTCTCTCCTGTCAGGTTCCTGCACAGGTTCGTAAATTGTCTCTGAGATACCTTTGCCAATCTTGCCGCGTCGGCAAGGCCGTATTGCTCGTGACAGTTTTGCGCGATAAAATCCAGGACTGCTCTTGCTCTTTCACGGCTTGCAGGCGGATTTTCAGGGGTTTTTTGCCTGGCTTGCTGTAGTCTGGCCCTGTAGGTTTGCAGTATGGCCAGGCTCAGATTTTGTTTTATCGACAATTTATACCCAGGGGGTTTTGTGTTCTGTTCATATAGAATCTGTCTTAAATACCTTTTAATGTTTTCAGAGTAATACAACGGCAATGCGAAGGGTTCCGTTGAGGCGAACAGATAATCAATTATGTATTTATTTAAGCCGGAAGCGGTTGTATCGAAGTAAATGGAAAATACAGTCATAGCCTTTCGGGGGTTGTCCGAGAGTTTATGGGTTTTTTCTTTTTCAAGCGTAATGACTGAATCGGCATTGACCGGAAATTTTTTGTTATCAAACTCAATAATTCCCTGTCCTGATACTACATAGAGGATACTCAAATGATTATGCCTATGCGCGATATTTGCAGATGCCGGCCTTTCAAGTCTGCTCTCGACAATCGCCCCATAATCCGGCAAAGTTATATCAGGGTCGAAAATACGCCATTTTTGTCTATTTTCACTTTCCATAACTGGTTATTATATCATTGGTTCGGAAAAATTCAAGAAAAATTGCCTAAAACGCAAATAAATAATTTCCGCTTTCACAAAGACAAAATGCAGGATTTGTATTAGAATTTCCCTTCTTTATTAACCTTTTTTATTAAAAGACAGGAATTATGGAACCATTAAGAATCAGACCGAAGAAACAGAACATATGGGATTTTGATTTAAGCAATGTTGAGCAATTGCACAAACTTGCCAAAGCGCTTTCGGTCAAAATCGAAACAAGCGATGACATTTCAATTCTGGCTCAGCCCGTCAAAGTCGGCAAGCTTACCGCACCGAATTCCTTCGCGACACAGGCGATGGAAGGCTGTGATGGCGACTCGCAGGGCAGACCCGGGCCTTTGACTTTTCGGCGATACAAGCGTTTTACCGCCGGCGGCGCAGGCATTATCTGGTCGGAAGCGATAGCGGTTGTTCCTGAAGGAAGAGCCAATCCTCGTCAGCTCTGGTTAAACCAGGACAGTAAAGAAACATTTAAAGATGTGATACGACTGGCTCGTGAGGCAGCGTGGAAACGATTCGGCAAAAATCATAATCCGATTATTGTCGCGCAGCTTACTCACAGCGGAAGATATTCGAAACCGAAGGGCGTATCTGAGCCGATAATTCCACAGCACGACCCGTACAGAGATGTAATGGTTCCCCAGTTCCCGCCAAACGCGAACGCTAAAAAGAATCTGGCACCTGACTGGCCGGTTGCGACTGACGAATATCTTGACCAGCTTCAGGAACGTTTTGTCGAAGCTGCGCAAATAGCGTTTGAAGCGGGTTTTGACGCTGTTGACGTAAAATCCTGTCACGGCTATCTGATAAACGAAATCTTCGCCTGCTTTAACCGCCCCGGCAAATACGGCGGCAGTTTTGAGAATCGCACGAGAATTTTGCTTGAGACAATTGACAAGATTCACAAAAAACTCGGCAAAGACAAATTAGTTACCACTCGCTTCCCGATGTATGATGCGATACCGTATCCGTACGGCTGGGGAGTTGATAAGGACGATTATACAAAACCTGATTTTACAGAGCCGAAAAAACTGCTCAAACTTCTGCAGGATAACGGCGTAAAGTTTATCAACACAACGGTCGGCAATCCTTATTACAGTCCGCATATGGGCAGACCTTACAACGAGCCGATTCTCGGCGCGTATGAATCACCAGAGCATCCGCTGATTGCTCTGACAAGAATTTTGAATATTACAGGAGAAATTCAAAAAGCCGCTCCGAATCTGATTGTAGTCGGCACCGGCTATAGCTGGCTGAGGTCGCTTTTGCCTTATGTCGGCGCAGCGAGCAAGAAGAACGGCAGGGTTACAGTTGTCGGCGCAGGCAGAATGAGTTTTGCTTATCCGGACTTCCCTTATGACATCATTAAGAAAGGGAAAATGGACCCGGAAAAATGCTGCATCGGCTGCAGCGCATGTACGCAGATTATGCGTGACGGCGGAATGGCCGGTTGCGTCGTTCGCGACAATAAAGTTTACGGCCCGATATTCGAGCGGGGCAGAATGGGCGACAGGACAAATCTTGTTCGGCTTGCGGATGCCTGCCGAGAATGCGGCGACGCTACCTGCAAGAAAGCCTGTCCGGCAGGAATCGATATTCCGAAGTTTATTAAACTGTTCCTCGACGGCGACGATAAAGGCGCTTACGAAGTTATAAGACAGGCAAACATATTGCCTGAAATCTGTGCCTGGCTGTGCCCGACACAGGACCTGTGCGAAGGCAGTTGTATGCAGAACTTCCTTGGCGATATGGCGATGTCGATATCTGATATTCAGCGGTATTTGGCTGTTCAGGCCAATAGAAACGGCTGGTCGAAACTGCGGATACCTGCTAAACAAACCGGCAAAAAAGTTGCTGTAATTGGCGCCGGCCCGGCGGGTCTTGCCTGTGCAGCGAGACTTGTTGAATCAGGTCATAAAGTAACCGTCTTTGAAGCGAGAAATGAAATAGGCGGTATGGTGAAAGGAGTTGTCGCACGCGAAAAGCAGGGGATGAGTCTTGAAAATGAACTCAAAGCGATATTTGAATCGGCACCCGCAAAAAATCTTGAATTTCGTTTCGGTAAAGGTCTTACCTCTAATTACAACCTTGATAAGGTAATGGCAGAAGGATTTGATGCTGTCTTTACAGGAATGGGATTATGGGAATCGAAGACGCTGCACAAAGGCGGAAAACTTGACGGCCTGTGGGGCGCTTTGGAATTTTTGGGTGCGATGAAGGCCGGCGAAAAGGTTGACCTTGCCGGCAAACGTGTCGCTGTAATCGGCGGCGGAAATACAGGAATGGATGTTTGCGTCGCAGCCAAACAAGCGGGGGCGAGCAGTGTATATATGATTTGCTTCGAGTCTTTCGTGACAATGCCGGCATGGCTGAGCGAACGGCAGCATACTCTGACGGAAGATGTATCGTTTATGAATCAATTTATGCCCAAGGAATACTTAAACGGCAGCGGTAAGGTAAAAGGCGTTAGAATTAATCATGTTAATCTTGCCGAGCCTGACGAAAAAGGGTTCCGTGCACCGATTGAAGTTCCCGGAGCACAGCTTACGCTTGATGTCGATGTGATTATTGAGGCGCTGGGACAAAAAGCTTCTAAAGATTTAAAGGTTTTACTGCCCGGCGTTGAGTTTACCGCTAATAATCTTGTGGCGGTTAAAAACGGCGGTTTGGCAACGAGTCGAAAAGGTGTTTTTGCCGGCGGCGATATAATCAACGGCGGAAAAATGGTTGTTACAGCGGTAGCTGACGGCACAAAAGCTGCTGAACAGATAAATCAGTTTCTTAAAGGTTAATTTTTAAAGAAAGGTGAATTATGGCTGATAGACCATTAGCAATAGTTACCGGAGCAAGCCGGGGTATAGGAAAAGGCATTGCAATCGAGCTGGCCAATCTCGGTTTTAATCTTGCGATAGGTCATTTTGACTTCGACTCGCAGGGCAAACCTGACGAAGCCACAGGAAAGAAGACCCAGAAGGAAATCAAGGCGTTAGGCGCTGAATGCGAAGTTATCCGCGTCGATATTTCAAATCCTGATGAGAGAAAAAAATTAGTGGATTTGGCAAAGGCAAAATTCGGCAGGTGCGATATGCTCTGCAATAATGCCGGTGTTGCCCCATCAAAGAGAATGGATATACTCGAAGCCACCCAGGAAAGTTATGACCGCGTTATGAATATAAATCTTCGCGGGCCGTATTTTCTTACTCAGCTTGTTGCCAACTGGATGATAGAGCAAAAGAAAAAATTTCCGGACAGGAATTACAGAATTTGCAATACGAGCAGTATGTCGGCTTATACTTCAAGTACTGCCCGTGGCGAATATTGCATCAGCAAAGCGGGAATCAGTATGATGACAAAACTTTATGCCGACAGGTTATCGGAATTCGGTATCGGCGTTTTTGAAATTCGGCCGGGCATAATAATGACGGATATGACCAGTGTCGTTAAGGAAAAATACGACAAATTGATAGCTGAAGGTCTTCTGCCGACAAAACGCTGGGGTTATCCTGAAGATATCGCAAAGGTAGTTGGCGCTATCGCACAAGGGCGATTGGATTATTCGACCGGGCAGGTAATAAACGTTGACGGCGGTTTTCATTTAAGAAGATTATAAGAGGCAAAAAATGGAACAGATAAAAGTCGCAAATCAAAAAGTAAAAATACACCGGTACAGCACAATAATAATCGGCTCCGGTGCTGCAGGTATGAATTGTGCCAAGAAATTGTATGAGTTTCTTGATACCAAAGGCATTAAAGATGCCGCGTCAAAGATTGCGGTTGTTACCCGCGGTCTGCCTCTGGGCGCTTCACGTATGAGCGGCTCCGATAAGCAGACGTATTACAAAATGGGCACAAGCCCCGATGTGGCGGACATCGCGGAAAGTTTCGCATCGTCTCTTACAGCGGCCGGCTGCTGCCACGGCGATTTGGCTTTGGCTGAAGCAATCGGTTCGCTTCGCGGCTTTTATAATCTTGTCGAGGCCGGCGTTCCATTTCCGCACGACCCTATGGGAACATATATAGGATATAAAACCGACCATGACCCGTATGAAAGGGCAACCTCGGCAGGTCCCAAGACCAGCAAATTTATGAGCGAATGTCTCGAAAAAATTATTCGCAGATATGGTATCGAGATATTCGACAACAAAGAAGTTGCGGAATTTCTTACGGCAGGCGATGGCGAAAAAAGACGGATAACCGGCGTTGTTACGGTAGACGGCAAATCTGTTTCCAAAGATGACTTGGGAATTAATATATTTTATTGTGAAAATCTGGTTTTGGCTGCAGGCGGCCCAGGTGAATTATACGAGACAAGCGTATATCCCCGCGGGCAGGTCGGTATTCACGGTTTGGCTTTTAAGGCAGGGCTCGCAGGCGAAAACCTTACCGAATCGCAATTCGGTCTTGCCAGCACGAAGTTCCGATGGAATGTTTCCGGCACATATATGCAGGTTATACCGAGGATATTCAGCACCGACGCAAGCGGCGGCGACGAGCGCGAATTTCTGACGCCGTTTTTCCCGACGATGAGCAAAATGGCGACGGATATATTTTTGAAAGGTTACCAGTGGCCTTTTGACCCGCAGAGAATCGAAGGACTTCAGTCGTCGCTGGTTGATATTATCGTCTTTAATGAGAATCAAAAAGGCAGACGCGTATTTATGGATTTCCTGCACAATCCGATTGGCAGCAAAAATATGTCTGAATTTAAGATTGAAGACCTCGAACCTGAGGCGATGAATTACTTAAAGGCAACCGGTGCGATGCAGAAACTGCCGATAGAGCGGCTTGAGCATATGAATCGACCTGCGATAGATATCTACAAAGAACACGATATTGATTTGTATTCGGAACCTCTGGAGATTTCGGTTTGTTCGCAGCATAATAACGGCGGCCTTGCGATAAATCGCTGGTGGGAATCGAGCGTAAGGCACACATTCGTTATCGGCGAAATGGCGGGCTCTCACGGCATCAAGCGGCCCGGCGGTTCGGCGCTCAACGCAGGCCAGGTCGGCGCTTCGAGAGCGGCTGAGTATATCGCCAATGTTTATGGCGATAAAGTTTCGGATGTTTCTGCGGACGAGTCGCAGATTAAAAATGCGATAGACAGAATTACAAAACTGAACGGTTCAAAAAGCGATTTAACCCCGCAGCAGGTAATTTCTCAGATACAGCACCGGATGACGACTTACGGCGGCCATATAAGAAAGAAAGAAAATGCCGAAAAGGCCGTCACCGAGGCGATTGTACTTTACGAGCGGATACAAAAGAACGGCCTGAAAGTAAAAGAACCGAAAGATATTATGTCTGCGATACAGGCTGAGCACCTGGCATTGTCGAGTATCGCTTATCTTAAGGCGATTTTGGAGCTTTTAAAGGCCGGCAGCGGCTCGCGAGGCTCGCATCTTGTCTTGAGCGAGGACGGCGGCCAGATTCATCCCGATGTTAAGGACCCCGACACAGGCAAACCGTTAAAATTTAAGCCTGAAAACAAAGACTTGAGAAATACGGTAATTAGAATACAATTTAACGAAAACTCCGCTCAACTATTTGATTGCAAAAACATCCCTGTAAGGACGGCTGTCAAAGACAGAAAAGCGTTTGAGCCGGCCTGGACCGATTACAGACAAGGCAAGATTTATAATTGAAAGGGCGATTCAATGGCTAAACATTCGAGACTTGAAGTTTTGACCGCGATGAAAAAAACGGGCCTTATCCCTGTTTTTTACAATTCTGATTTTGAAACCGCCAAAAATATCGTAGCGGCCTGTGCCGACGGCGGCGCCCAGTGCGTCGAATTTACCAATCGCGGCGACAGGGCGATAAATATATTTACAAAACTTGCCGAATACAGGGACAGCCAAAGGCCTGACGTTATTTTAGGCGTCGGTTCGATTTGCGACGCTCCTACCGCGGCGATGTATATTTCAGCAGGGACGGATTTTATCGTCGGCCCGATGCTCGATGAAGAGACCGCAAGACTTTGCAACGGCAGAAAAATTCCGTATTCGCCCGGCTGCGGCACGGTTACCGAAATTCAAAAGGCTCATACTTTCGGCGTTGAAATTGTAAAAGTTTTTCCCGGCGACAGCGTCGGCGGGCCTGCGTTTGTAAAAGCAGTCAAAGGACCCTGCCCGTGGACGGAGATTATGCCTACAGGCGGCGTTTCGCCTACGAAAGAAAGCCTGACGGAATGGTTCGGAGCAGGAATTGTCTGTGCGGGTATGGGCGCAAAACTTATTACCAAAGAACTTGTCGCCGCCAAAGACTGGGCCGGCATAACTAAAAAGGTCAAAGAAACAATCCAGTTAATAAAACAAATCAGAGGGAGCAAATAAAATGGCAACGCTCGACCTTAAACCCGCTGTAAGCTGCAGATATGATATTCTTTCGCTTGGCGAGGTGATGATTCGCCTCGACCCCGGCGACGACAGAATCCATACTACGCGTCATTTCAAAGTCTGGGAAGGCGGCGGAGAATATAATGTCGCCAGAGGTTTGCATCGCTGTTTCGGCAAACGCGCCGCAGCCGTAACCGCTATCGCGGATAATCCTGTCGGCAGACTGCTCGAGGATTTGATGCTGCAGGGCGGCGTAAATCTTGAATATGTAAAGTGGGTGCCGTTTGACGGCATAGGCAGACAGGTTCGCGTCGGCCTGAATTTTACGGAAAGAGGTTTTGGCATAAGAGCGGCCAAGGGCTGCTCCGACAGAGGCCATACGGCGGCATCGCAGTTAAAGAAGGGCGATATAGACTGGGAAGATATTTTCGGCAGGGCAGGTGTTCAATGGTTTCATACCGGCGGAATATTTGCGGCTCTGTCCGAGACGACCGCGGATGTAATTATCGAAGCGGTAACAACCGCGAAGAAATACGGCACAATTGTTTCTTACGACCTTAATTACCGCGCAAGTTTGTGGAAATCCATCGGCGGCCAGAAAAAGGCGCAGGAGATTAACCGTAAACTTGCTCCGTATATCGATGTTATGATGGGCAATGAAGAGGATTTTACCGCTTGTCTGGGCCTTGAAGTGCCGGGCATCGATAAACATCTTTCCAAACTTGACCCATCGAATTTCAAGAAGATGATACTTGAGGCGGTAAAGCAATTTCCTAATTTTAAGGCGGTTGCGACAACATTAAGAAACGCAAAGACAGCAAGCATAAACGACTGGGGTGCGATACTCTACACAGGCGGCAAATTTTACGAGGCGACGCTGCGTGAAAATCTTGAGATTTACGACCGCGTCGGCGGCGGCGACAGCTTCGCTTCCGGTTTGATTTACGGCCTGATGGAAGGCAAAACTCCTCAGCAGGCTGTTGAATACGGCGCTGCGCACGGAGCACTGGCGATGACGACGCCGGGCGATACTACTACAGTTAGTCTATCTGATGTGGAAAAGATAATGGCCGGCGGCACTGCCCGCGTGGACAGATAGCCTGTAAAATTCGTATATATTATTTTCTTACAGCCAGCATTCATCCGTTGGGCTGCGATGACACGAGAGCCAGTTCGCAGCCATTACCGCCATATCCTCCATATCAACATCGCAATCTGCGTTGAGGTCGGATGCAGATGACGGACACGAAAGTACTTTTTCAACTTTTATATTGTCAAGCCATGCCCAGGTTGCTCCCGATCTTAAATTGACTCAAATTTATAGCCGATTTCGCGTAATGTATGAATAAAAACCGGGCTATGCGGGCCTGATTCGATTTTATTTCTCAGGGTGGTCACGAACCTGTCAATGCTGCGATGGCCGGTGAAACTGTTGTATCCCCAGACGGCATTTAATATTTCATCACGCGTTAAGGCCTTCCCCTGTTTTTTCAGGAAAAATTCGAGCAGTTTAAATTCCTTTGGTGAAAGCTCAATTTCCTCGTTTTTTTTGGTAAGTTTTCTTGCCGATATGTCGAGGACAAAATCGCCGAACTTGTAGCTGTCTTTTTCTTTCTGTTTTCTTCTCCGCAGGAATGCTGCTGCTCTGGCAAGCAATTCTTTTATGCTGAATGGCTTTGTAACATAATCATCTGCTCCGAGATTAAGGCCCAGAATAATATCAGACTCTTCACCTTTGGCAGTAAGCATAATAATCGGCATATCGAGTTTTTCTTTTCTGATGAGCCGGCAAATTTCGTAGCCGTTGATTTTCGGCAGCATAATATCAAGTAAGATTAAATCCGGTTTCGCATCGAGTGCAGCATTCAATCCTTTTTCGCCGTCCGAGGCAGTCAAAACATTATATCCCGCATAGGCAAAGTTATCCGTCAGGCCCCGCAGCATCGACGAATCATCTTCTATTATTAAAATTGTTTCCATTTTGTTTATATTTTAACAATCACTTTTTCAAAATCTTTGACCATAAAGTATTTGCTTTTACCTTTTCGAATTATTGTATGACCTTCGGCCTCTAATCTTTTTTTGAGGTTCTCAAGTCCGCCGGGATATTTTTCGTTAAGGATTCCACCGGTTTTGAGTGTTCGCCAGTATGGGGTAATGTTTTTTTTGCCTTCTTTTTCCATTTCATCAGCAGCATTAGCGGCGATCCAGGAAAATATGCCAGTGGTAATGGGACAGCCTATTGTGGCATTGTGTTTTTTTGCCAGAATTTGCCTGATTTCATTTATTGTTATAAGTTTTCCTTTCGGCACTTTGCGCATAATTTCGTCAACTTCAATCGGAGCCGGTATTACGAAAGTTCCCGTGCCCCATCTTTTTGATTTTTTCTCATCGATTTTTTCAACTCGCGGCAAATCTTTGCTATCGGCAAGTTTTTCCTGCCAGGAAGTTTTCTTTTTCATTTTACATTTCTCCTGCCTGAGATTTTATAATAGGAAGAGTTATTTTGAAGATGCTTCCTTTATCCGGTTTGCTTTCGACATCAATTTTCCCTTTGTGTGCATCGACGATAAATTTTACAATTGACAGGCCCAAACCGGCACCTTCCGCCTGCCGTGAAAGGCTTGTATCGACCTGATAAAACCTGTCGAATATTTTTTTGGTCTGCCTGCGGGTCAATCCTATGCCATTGTCCTTAACTGCAAAGCAGACCGAATTGTTTTCAGCAAAAACATTAAGTTCAATGTGCTTGTTGTCATTTGAGTATTTACAGGCATTGTCCAGCAGATTAACAAGCACTGTTACCATAGCGTCTTTGTCGGCATTTATCATCGGCAGCGGCTTGAGGATATTCAAACTAAAGCGGACATTAGCCTTTTCAAATTTAGTCTGCACAGCCTCGGCGGCATTGTTCGCTATTTCAACGGGACTTGCCGGAGCGATATCAAAGGCCTGCTTGTTTCGCTCCATTCGAGAGAAGGTCAGGAAATTATCAATAAGCTTACTGAGCCTGATATTTTCCTTTGAGATAAGCTGAAGGTATTCGGTTTCCTGCTGTTTGGTTTGGCATCTGCCTTCCAATAGCGTATCTACAAGAACCCGCATAGACGAGAGGGGGGTTTTTAATTCATGGGTGACGGTAGCGATAAAATCATTTTTGAGTTTGTTGAGTTTGGCTTGTCTTAGCACCGCACGGCCGGCCAGAAGTGAGCTGATGAGCATAAGGCTGATTACTATCGCAGCGACCCAGATATAAATTAGCATTTGGCGATTGGCGGCTTCCTTAAAAACGCCTGCCTGCAGACAAAGTTCGGCTTTGAAGCCTGCGAAATGATTTTTAAGGTTTAGCGTTGAGAATAATTCACCCTCAACAGTCCGGTCGCCGGCTATTTGCAGGCCTTTATCGTCATATATTCTGCAAAAAACCAGTTTGTCAGTAAAATCGTCAGCGTTTTTTTGCCAGAATTGCGACATTTTTTCAGGCGTCAGCAGTTCCAATCTATTTCTGCCGCTGCTTTTGAAATGAATGCCGTATACGGATTGGCGGCCTTCGATTTTCCGAAAAACACCTTGTGGAAACGGTTTTAAATCCGAATGTTTCTCTAAATAATCCGTGGCCATAAGAGATATAGAGTCGGAATCGATAATTTTCTGAGCGGTTTGAATTTCTGTTTTTAATGTTTCGGCAAGACCGTTTGTTTTTGCCAAATCTATAAGCCGGCTCAACACAAATATTCTTGTTTCTGTGGGGATTATAAGCCCCGTGGAATCTGAGAGCTGTTTTTGCAGTTCCTTTGGCAAGTCCTTATGGTTTACTTTGCTATACATCTCGGCGAGCATTAATCCTGCTGGGGCTATTTGTGCAGGAGGTAAATTTTTATTTATTGTATTTGAATCTGGATACGCAAGTTTGCGGTATTCTTCTATTGCTTCAGTGATTTTGTTTTGTTTAACGAAGCATCGGGCTATCGCTGTTTGACATTCGTAAATGACCTCGACAGTAGAGGAAGTATCAGCGATTGATTTGTATTGTTTGATTGCTTCATCGAAGTTTTTGTCAGAGTATTCAAGTTTCCAGACTTTTTGGAGAGCATCTGAAAGAACGGTTGTATTTTGAATAGAATGAACAGGATATATAATTTTGTCGTTTTGGTCATAAATTACCGATGCTGAAAAATTATTCTGGTCGTTTATGAAACCATCCGGATATTTGAAGAATATTTCCTGTGCTCGGCCGGCATAACTGTCAATTAGTTTTTGTCTTATAGCAAGACTCTCGTTTTTAACGGCCTGTGTCATAAACCAGAGCAAGCAAACGGTGGGCAGTATTACCGCTATTGCCAGCAGCAATATTACCCACCGTAATTGATTCGTCTGGTTATTAACTTTACTTTGCATTTATCTTGAAACTTTTCACTATCGAATCAAATTCAGCTTTGTTTTTCTCGAACTTGTCCTTTTCGGCTCTGAAAACAAACCAGTAAACATTGGACGCATCGACAATATATGTTCGATATTCTACCATATCTTTAGGTTTGCCGTATTTTTTCAAACTGTTGCCGCTTTCCTGGTAATTGGCAAGATATTGAACAGCCTGGAGGGAATTGATTTTGAATTCCATAAAGTTATTCTGGTCAGCAACATAATTTTCAAAAACTCCCTTAAGTATTTGGCAATCGGCTTTCGCAATAGTCAGAGCAGATGCCGAGTCGGGGTCTGAGCCGCGTTTTTGCCAGATAAGTAGTGCCCAGGCTTTATTCTCAGGCGGCATTAACTGGAGTTTTAACTGCTGTTCGGAGTCATATTTATAGAATCGCCAATCGGCAGGTATGGAAACCGAAAAAGCCGGGTCTGCGTTTTCATAGATAACAGGTTTATTTTTATCTTTCAGCCAGACTTTTGTCAGTTCCATCGTAGTGGCTCCGCCGGCATCGTACTTAACGAGATATTTGTGTTCATCTGCAGAAAACCACAGAGTATGCTGCAGAGTTTTTACTCCCTGGGAATTTATGGAAAGCTCTGTCTTGTAACATTTGAAAGTTCCAGCTTGGACCGTAACTTCTTCGACCGCCAGAACTTTAATAATGCAATCTACCGTAATGCCGGCCTGTACGGTGAAAATCGGAAAACTGCCTTCGTAGCCTTCGGCAAGAGGCATTCGCCTGATGAGAAAAATAGCCTGTTCATTGTCAAACGCAACGCCGCTGACAGAAATATCCCGCGTGCTTTTGTTATCGCCGGTATCAAGGGTAAGTTTGACATTTCCTTTGCCGTACTCAGCCACAAAATCTCCTATCCAGTTTGTCGTCTGTCCATATACTGGAGCAAAACTATTAGCATCCGCCTCGACAAAAGTGTACTGAGACATCGACCCCTGGCTTATATACGTATGTGAAATAATCTGCCAATCGTTATCATTTTTCCCAGCTGAATAAATTATTGTTCCATACTCATTGCCGGCAGGACGTTTAAGCCTGAGGTCCATTACTTCGCCGTCGACCCACGGAGCAGGCGCCAGCTTCATCGGTTCGGCTTTTTTCGTGGTCAATGTCACATTAACTAAGTGATTTGTATTTTCCGGCACTTCCTTTTTCCACCAGTAAATATCCCAGCCGTTAACGTTGCCTTTGTTAGTGTAATTTTCACTTTGGTTGACTATTGCTGTTCCCTCTGGAACTGCCAGAAAGAAAGTTTCATAACCATGAGTACCGAGTTTATTCTGCATTTTTAATGAATATGCTCCGCCATCTGACGCAAGTTGTGTGCTGCCGTCCAATGCCCAGCCATAATTGAAAAATCCGCCCGGCTGAACGGGTTCTTTGGGATTCCAGTAAATACCATAAAAACCGTTGTGATTGGCATCCGGCACTATTTCAATGTCCATAGGATTGCCCATAATATCATAGAGCTTCTGAGTAGGATAAGTTGTGCCGGAAATACGATAATGTTTTGTTATGGTTTCATTAGTCCAGTTATAGACGTATCCCATACCGCCTCTGCGCAGGACAAAATCTTTATCCACAAGATAGATATGGCAGTTTGAAATTAGTTTTTTCACCCCGGCCTCTGCACATATCTCGCCGTATTTGGAGCCGATGTATGAGCTGGTTCGTCCTAAAATTTGGAACAAACTATCTTGGTCAGCTTTTTTTATTCCCATTTTATCAAGCTGCTGCTGCGCCATTTTGACTACTTCTGTCTGCTCGGGGTAATAGCTGACGACTTCCTGAAATAGTTCGGCAGCTTTTTTATTATCGCCTTTTTTGAAATTGCACAAGCCGAGCTGATAGGTCGCTCTTGCGGAAACGCGTTCGACATCGTTGTATTTTTCGCGTATCTGGCCGTAGATTCCCATAGCCTTGTCAAGATTGCCTTCGGTCTGTTCGGCGTAGATGCCTTCCTGCAGCAAAACAGCCGGCGATTTGACTTCTGCTGCGACAGCAACAGAGCAGGCAGCCAACAGGAAGAGCAAAATCACATTTAACGTTTTCATTTTTAAGCTCCTTAAATAATAAGTTAACATAAAAATTTGATTTTCAACAGTAGAATTTATAACAGGAGCTTGTTACCGATTTGTTACGGTTTTGTCCTTTTTTAAATAATTTTTATGCGTTAATCGACATATCTAACGGCCATAAAAAAACCGGCCGCTTCATACGAAACGGCCGGTTTGAATTAGCGAGTAATGTTAGTCAGCAATCATAGCATCTTAATAAGTCCCCAGAAAGCTCCTAAGACAACAATAGTAAGAATGCCGCTTGCGATGACGCCCCAGGTGTCGTCCTTGTCCCATTTGCAGAATTCCCAACTGGAGTTCGGGAACAGTTTTGTATGGTCAAACCGTGTCGGGTTAGCATAACTTTTCTCAAGTTCTGCCTTATCCAGTTCACGGTCCGGAATGACTTTCGTTTTCATTTTAACATAGAATCGAGCAATATTTTCTTCCAGACCTTTATCCTTGGTGAATAAGCTTATCGGAATAAGAAGAATAAACGGCAAAATCGAAGCTATCATGTATCGTAATGTCAGCAGCGTGGATGGTTTCATATTTTGCATGTCCAATCCTATTGCTTTAGCAATCGCCAGTTCGGTATTCAATCGTCCTATACCGACCATTGACGAGTTGGCGTCCTGGGGATTGCTCCTTGCCACTGAACTGAAGAATATGCTTGTGGGAGGAACTACAAATTCTTTTCTTATTTTTTTTCCTACAGCAGAAGCAAGTCCTTTGTCGACGTCCTGCTGTGAAGCCGATATATTGCGTATAGTTGTTTGTTCACGGGTTTGTTGAGTGAGCCATTTTGAATGCGTAACCGAACTGAACATCGGCAGTATTTCCGGCAGAATCGCGAACAGCAATGTGCAGACTATTACCTGTGTATAAACGGATTTGAGACTCAGCCGCTTCCAGAACAGCAGGAGCATTACCGGTGCGCCAAAGATAATATTCAGCAAAGGCTGCATCTTAATTATATCAATCAGGTTTTTGTAGTGTATTGCGATGTAAATAGCGAGCAGCAGAACGGCGGCAATAGCTATTCGCGATACGCTAATATAATGATGGTCGCTCTTATTTTTGACAAAAGGTTTATACAAATTTCGAACGAATAGAGCCGACAGATAAATGCAGTTACAGGCCATTGCAGCCATATTTGCCGCCAGAATGCCGGCTAACATAATGCCTCGCAGGCCTGTTCCCAGCAGATTGTTGCTCATTACGCCCCATGCGGTATCCGGGTCGGAGATTAAGGGTTGGTAGAGTGCATAAGCGAGCAGGCCGCACATCGCCCACATAATCGTAAGGATTCGTTTTGTATAGTTGCCGCCCAGACCGCCGATTCTTGCGGTAATTTCATCTTTAGCAGCGCCGTTATGGGCCATATTGCCCTGATGGCCGGTAATGCCGATGATATAATTGGCCACTAAAAACGCGGCGATTGACCAGATAGAGAATTCATCCGTTCCAGAGCCGAAAAAGGACAGCATATTGGCGGGCACCCTTGCGGAAAATACGCTCCAGCCTCCCAATCTCACCAGTGCAAGCGGTATCATCATTATTGAAAACGCAAATACCAGAAGTCCCTGTATCACGTTGTTCCAGACCGTTGCCTTGAGTCCTCCCATTATCACATAAGCACCTATAAAGATTGTATAAACCGCGTAAAACCATCCGGTGCTTGTGTAAGATATATAAGAACTGATTTCTTCCTTATTATACATACTGCTGAGGGTTTTGTATCTCTCAGCTTTTTCTTCCGGTAATTGTTTTACCCTGTATTGTTTATCAAGCTCGTGGTATTCCTTGTACAAATTCATTTTTTGTATTTCTGCGGCGGAGCATTCTGCTACGGGTTTGACTGTCATTGCCTGAAAGGTACGCAGCGTGATTATGTAGCTCATACCGGCGAGAATGATAGTCAGCCAGATTCCCACAAGGGCATAAAAAACGGACAGGAATTTACTTTTGAAACGTTCATCGAAAAGTTCAGCCATAGTAATTAATCTAACGCGTCTGAACCAGCCTGCTATAAACCAGTAATAAGGCCCTGAAAAGATAGGAGCCAGCATAAGCCATACGCCGCCGAGTCCTTTGCTGAAAGCGAAACTGGCGGTATTCACAGCGTTGCTTGCATCGACGATAGTAGCCATATTCATAAAATACTGAAGAAGTTTGCCTACCGAACGGCCGGCCATAAAGAAATCTTCCTGACTTTTTACTTTGCCGGAGGTTCTTTTGCCAACCCAGGTGATAGCTCCCAGATAAGCTACAATTACCAATATGTCGAAGGGGTGGAAACCTAAAATATTCATCCTGTTATTCCTTTCTTTTATGGTTTACAGTATGGCGTATTCCGGTTAGTGGCGAAAATATATCAGGAACGGCATTATATGTCCACTGAAATTACCTAAAAATAACGACATTGGAAGTCTATTTTCAGAAGGTTTGATTGAGTATGAAACGAAAATCTATAATATTTAGTTTTTGTCTTTGTGTCGTAATGCTGCCGGTGGTATTCGGTGCCGAACAGCCGCAGCAGACGAATAAGAATGTCAATGTTACCGTATCGGACAGCAATTCAGGCGCCGCCAAAAAATACATCGATATCGGCAATGCCTATATGTACTACGAAATAGCCGGCCAGGGTGAGCCGGTGATTCTGATTCACGCCTATTCGGTCGATAGCAGGATGTGGAACCCGCAGTTTGCCGAGCTTGCAAAACATTATAAGGTAATTCGGTATGACCTTCGCGGCTACGGCAATACGGACAGGCCGATTGAAGGGCAGCGTTATTCTCACGCCCAGGACCTGAATAAATTAATGTATTTTCTCGGCATCCAAAAAGCACATATCGTTGGTCTGTCGATGGGCGCTGCGGTTGCCGTTGATTTCCTTGCGTTGTATCCCCAAAAAGTTCTGTCGGCAACCATCGTCTCCGGCGGCATTTGGAATTTATCCGGGCCTATAGACCCTAACGGTGCTGAGTTTATAAAAAAGCAGGGGGTTGAGGCGTATAAAAGACAATGGCTTGAGCGTGTTTTGAATATCTGCGGTCCGCACAAAAATGAAATTCAGCCTCAATTGCAGCAGATGATGAATGACTGGTCTGCCTGGCAGGTTTTGCACTCAGAATCATTTGGGCAGTTTAATCCGCCTGCTGCAAAGCAGCTTAAGGCTAAAAAACCAAACGTGCCGGTACTTGTATTGATAGGCAAATATGATTCAGAGGGAAGCATTCGTGCCGGAGAGGCTGTTTTGGAAATTCTGCCCACGGCTCACAAGCAGTATCTGCCCGATGCCGGCCATTTTTCCAATATGGAAACGCCGGCCGAATTCAACAAGGCCCTTCTGGATTTTTTGGCGTCGGTAAAAGCCAAAAAATAAACTACCGCTATTGACAACTTACTGCTTGTGGAGTAACGCCGGTTACCCTCATATAATCGATATTACCCAGTCCATCGGCAGTTGTTGCTTCAAGGCGTATAGTATTTGTTCCTGCAGTTAAGTTTGCATCGACTGGTGTTGTTAAGATATAGGTTGTATTGGCGCCGCTGGCTGGAAAACTAATGTTCGGGTCGACTGTAGTCCCATTTACAATTAGCTTTGCGGTTCTGTTGCCTGTAAGAACGGAATATCTCCATACAAAACTATATGTACCGTCGGAAGGAACACTTATTTTCCAGTTAATGCCGTTCCCCAGTGCATTGGTTGTATTTGCATAACCTGCACCGGTGTAACCTGCCCACTCATGTTCAATAATACCGTTCACATCGCAGAAGCCGGTAGTACTTTCCTGTATGATAATATTACCTGCACCGAGCGGTATAGCAGATACTTGGCTGGAATATGCGGACTCATTCGAAGATGTATCTTCCGCCGTAACGACATAGTAATAAATAGTGTCGTTTGAAACGGTATTATCGATATAATTCGAATCGCTCAAAAGCGATGTATTCAGCTTGGTATAGCTGCCGCCAAAAGTTGTCGAACGATATATATTGTATCCAGCCAGGTCGCTCTCGCTATTATTGCTCCAATCAAGAGAAACAGTTCCATTGCCGTCTACCGTTCCAAGCCCCGTTGGTGCCGCCGGAGGGGTAGTATCAGGCGGTATATACAGCCAGTTTTTAGCAAGAAGAGAAAATTCGTAGAAGTTGACTTTGCAATCGCCGTTGTAATCAGCATTCCAAAGCTGGTTGCAATCAGGAACCAGCCAGTAATCGGCAAATTTTGCAAGGTCATTCAAATCTACTATGCCGTTGCGGTCAAAATCGCCGTAATAGGTGAAAACCCAGTGTGGCAAAGTAGTGTCGTTGCCATCGGCGCCTGCTCCGTTTTGCACAATGAGCGGAATATCGGCGGCATTGTCAAGCGTATAGGAATACGGCGGCGTAAAGATAGTAGCGTAGTTGTTTGTTGCCCAGGTTGGAATATTGCAGTCATGAAACACATTGCCGGTGTTCCAGCCGATTGCTCCCGCAGCCCCGTTTCCGGTATAGTAATCTGCCCATGGATTGGGTACGGCATTGAAGTAGTTGTTCTCAACCCGAATATTGGATTCAACGCCTACGCCAACACAATATCCGCCGGCCACAAGATTGCTGTAATAATTGTTATAGACGTGGACCTGGCCGAAACGGACGCGAGGCATTCTTTCTTTGACACCAGTCGTCCACCAGTTGTGGTGATAGGTTACTTTTAGCTTGCCCCTGTCTTCGGTTTGAGAGTCACTGCTTCCGACGAGACATGCAAAGGTATGGCCGGGATCCGGAGCAGAAGGGGTATAGTAGAACTTGCACCATGATACGGTAACGTGGTTAGATCGGCCGGATATGTCAAAATCGCCGTCGCCACAATCATAGAAAGAGCACTTGGTAACAAAAACGTTATTTATATCCGTCTTTAAGCTGATGCCATCGTACGCGCTTCCTTTGTGAGGATTGGTGAAGTTCAGTCTCTCAATAACCATATTACTATCGCGGTTATTAAAATTGAGGTTTCCTGTGATCGTTGGATGGACACCTATGCCTCTGAGGGTTTTTTTCGCACTGAGGCGAATACCATCCGAGTTAGTGACAGTGATATTGCCTGAGACCTGAACGATGTATGGACCCGGTGTAACTTTTGAGGCGTACTTAATGAGATTTGGTTCATCAGTTACAGTTACAGTCGGTCCGCCTGCTCCACCTGCAGTATTTCCAGCCCAGCCGTCTACTGCAAAAACAGGAGATGCACAATAGACCAGGAAAATTGAAATAAGTCCAACTGCGAAAAGTACTCTTTTCATACCAATGCCTCCATTTAGATTGGATATCCTATAATAATATCAAAAATCTTATCTAAATTAAAGCAGTAAATATGGGAAGCTTACCCCTTTTGCGCAATTTCGCCTTTTTCACACGGAAAATCGGAATTTTCGCGAAAAATCCGCTTAAAAATCCTGAATTTTTTAAAAATATTGGAATTTACTTGTTTGTTTGCTCCAATCCTTCGACCTGAGCATTATCCAGTATGAACGGCGGACCCTGCTGCGTTTCGATTTTCACGTTACTGAGCTTGACGCCTTTAGCGTTCTGAATGGTCATACCTTTAAAGGCAGAGATGTGGACATTTTCCATTACGACATCTGATACGCCGCATTCCGGAAGGCCTATGATAAGGCCGGCAGCATAAGGCTCAAGAAAAGCATGCTGAGCGTAATAATAATAGACAAAATCGATAATGCGGTCAACAATCTCAGCGGCATCGGACTGACCGGCAGCCGTAACATTCTTGATGCGGATATTGCGAAAGATAGGTGTTAAAGCATCGACGGGCTGAGGTGTATTGTCTTTGGAGTTTTGGTAATAGGAAGCAATATCAATCGGGACTCTCACATTTTCCATTGTGATATCGCTGTAAGAGAGATTTTCGACCACGCCGCCTCTGCCGCGGGCAGATTTAATTCGAATACCGCTGGCCATATTTTTGAATATGCACCGCCGGACAACGATATTTCGTACGCCGCCATTAGTTTCACTGCCGATGGACATACCATGGCCGTGAAGGAACGTGCAGTCGGTGACAGTAATATTTTCAGCGGCTGGTTCGCCCGGACGTGCAGGGTCAGGACCGCCGGATTTTATAGCGACATCGTCATCGCCTACATCGATGAGACATTTGGAAATGCGGACATTGCGGCAGACACTTGGGTCGATAGCATCGGTATTTGGCGCAAGAGATGGCGCACGTATAGTCACGCCTTCGATAAGCACGTTCTCGCAGCTTTTGGGAACAAGGTGAAAGCTCGGCGAATTAGCCAGTGTAACGCCGATAATTTTTACATTTATGCAGTTTTCCAGCCCAATCAGGCGGGGGCGCGGCGAGGTAAAACCCGGTTTATTTTTTCGAGCTTCCTCGGCAGGTATCCACCATCGTACGCCCGAGCCGTCAATAGTGCCTTTTCCTGTAATGGCGATATTGGTAAGTTTCTTGCCGTTAATAAACGACATAAAATCGCCGCTGCCCTTAAGGGTATCCAAAGACCTGCCCGGCTTGAGGAAATCGGCCGGCTCATCGGTAGCCTTTAGCTTTGCGCCTTCGTCGAGCTGCAGTGTAGTATTGCTGCGAAGGTTAATCGGTTTGCTCAGATATATGCCTGCCGGGAGCCGAACGGTTCCACCGCCGGCGCTGCTGCCGCATTCATCGAGAGCCTTTTGAATTATATCGGTGTCTATCGTTTTGCCGTCGCCTTTGGCACCGAGCTGACGGACATCCAGAATTTTAGCCTGAGTGTTAATGGAGTTCGGTCCGGGGGTTGCGTTTTCAACCGCCATTGCTGAAACGGCATAAAATAATAATGAAATTGTAGCGAGTCCTGTGATAAGAAGCGTTCTTTTCATATCAATATCTCCAAATAAATAAATCGAACGCCATTGTTATACTTTGAGATTTGTGTTTTGTCAAAAATTTACCTTTTACTTAGTTTTGGATGATATTTGTGCAGTTACTTAGGCTAATACCGCCAACAATTGTACAGCCGGTGAAAGTCGCATTATCGACATAAATAAGTTTATTCGGTGTATTCTTGTTAAAAGCGCAATTTTTAAATAACATATCTGTTATATGAATACTGGATTGTCCTTCTATATCAAATCCGATTACGGAAGTAGAATCTACAGTAACATTTTCAATAGTTATATTTCGACAGATAGGTAATGTCGGCGCCGGAGTACCGCCGCTGCTGCTGTAATTAGTTATAATATTGATTCCTGCTTTCGTACAGCCTGTCATTGTCCAGTCTTTTATTGTAATGTATTCGACAGTACCGCCGCGGTCTGGACAGGTTTTCATTCTCAGGCCGATTTGGTTGCCGTTCACGACGCAATCCTGCGCAAAAACATTATTGACGCCGCCTGAAGATTCGCTGCCGATGGTAACGCCGCCGTGTCCCTGATTAAAAATACAATTCGTAACCCGAATATTGCTGGAAGGCATATTGATATTATAACCTTCTAAATTTTTCCCGGATTTAATCGCGATGCAATCGTCGCCGGTGTTAAAAGTGTCGTTGAAAAAATAAACATAAGTTGAGGAATCGGGGTCGCAGCCGTCGCCGTTGGAAATGCCGACAGTACTGGCGGTTATACCTTGTATAGTAATCTGCGTGCTGTAAACCGGATGTATGGTCCATGCAGGCGGATTTGTCAGTGTAAGACCCTGTAGATTTACATAAGATGCGTTAACGATGTAAATTAATCTGCCTCGTTGTGAACCGCCACCTTCGTTTGAAGCTAAAGTTGAGCCGCCGCCGTTTACGGTTCCCGAACCGCATATAGAAACATGGCTTATCTGCCCGCCATAAGTATGATTGCGGGTTTTGCCGACATTAATCAACGCCGAATAGCAGTTTGTTTCCGTTCCTTCGAAACGCATAGGCATTTTCGGATAATTGGCTTCAATGGTGCTTCCCTTTAATGTTCCGTCAATTTGAAGCGTCATATTGCTTTTCAGGAAAATAGCTCCGCTCAGAAATGTTTTTCCGGAGCGAAGATGGACTTTGCCGCCGGCGGTGCATGCATTAATCGCTTTCTGAATTGAGTTGGTATCGTTGGCACTGCCATTTGCCTTGGCGCCATAATCTTCCGGATAGAAAACGGTGGGGGTATTGGCTGTTATTTTGGTGCAAGTGTTGCTGACGGCTAATTCAGTTCCGGAAGAGTTTACAGATTTTACTGTAAATGAATATGAAGTAGCGGCAGTCAATCCTGTAACATTATAGAAAAGTTTTGTTGTATTGCCGAGTAATAATCCATCTTTGTAAACATTATAACGGGCGACATTTGAATAGTTGGATGGCTTGCTCCATATCAAAGTAATACTTGAATCATTGAAAGCTTCTGGCGGAACCATCAGATTTTGAGGCGATGCCGGGTTAGGTGTATCTTTTTGCATCCAGTTATTTGCAAACACGGAAAATTCGTAGAAATTTACTGTGCAATCGTGGTTTAAATCAATTTCGGCTGACAGGTTGCAGTCATGTACCAGCCAGAAAGATAAAAAGTAGGGTAAATCGTTGATATCTACCGTATTATCATCTGTAAAATCGCCGTATAGGCCATCCGCAAAAAGAAAGCCGGGCGCAAAACAGAATAACAAAACTACAGCAAGTCCTGCCGGCAAAGATGCGTTCTTCATTCCATGCCTCCGAGAGCAAAAAAACCATTATACCAGAAATCTTTGCTTTTTTTCAAAAAAAAGGCTGCCATTAAAAGGCAGCCCTTGTAAGATGTTATTTTTAAATATGTTACGGTGCCGGATTACAGTTTGTAAACTTAAGGCCGGAGGTTGTATTTGGGTCGATTTTCCATACCGGTGTACTATTCTTAATATTGATTGTATCAAAGGTGCTGTTTGTGCAGCACTTGATGTAAGCGCCGCCGACCATACCGCCGTTAATAGAAACATTACTAATATTGATATTAGTATGCGGAGTGGCAGGCAATCCACTAATAAAAATGCCATACTTTTTAAGGTTTTCGCAGGTAATATTTTTCACTGTGATATCCTTAAACTGTCCCGGACCGCCGGAAGGATATTCGCAGGAATAACTGCTGTCGAAAAATATCGCGGAATTTTTCGCGATATTCTTAATGACAATATCCCTTGCTAATACATTGCGTGCACCGCCGCCTTGTTTTTCACCGGTTTTAAAACGAAGTCCGATATCCGTTCCGTCAAAAACGCAATCCTCAACCAGAACATTTTGGATCCATGCTCCGGTAAAGCTGCCGAAAACCACGCCGCCATGCCCGCGTTTAGCGACGCAATTGAAAACTCTGATGTTATTATCCGGGAAATTTTCTTTTACGCCGTCAGCGCCGACGCCGGCATTGAAATTAATGCAGTCATCGCCGGTATCGAAAGTTGAATTGAATATATAAGCTGTATCGCTTGTCGCAAGGTCGATGCCGTCAGCGTTATGTATGTCATAGGTATCAGCATTGATTCCGTTTACTGTAATATTTTTGGAAAAGCTGATATAAATAACATGCATTGCCGGGTTGACGAGTTTAAGTCCTCCCAAATATAAGCCGTTAACGCCTTTTACGGTAATCATATCGCCTCTTCTGCTGTCATTACCGCTTTTAGCGGCCTGACTCTCGCCGAGCTTTGTATTTTTATGACCTGTTAAAGAGCCGACTGTATCGGAACCTCCGTTAATAATACCTGAGCCGCATATCCTGACATTAGTTATACTGCCGTACTTTTCGGTATATGCATTTATAAGGCCCATATAACCGTTGCCGGATAGATAATACGAAAGTCTTTTGCTTGTCATCGGATACTGATTGGCATCGTCGCTGCCTCTCAAGGTTCCATTGAGTTGAAGTGTCATATCGCTTTTCAGGAAAAGAGCGCCGCTTAAAAATGTACCGGCGGGAATCAAAACCTTTCCGCCTTTTGTGCATTCATCAATAGCTTTTTGAATCGCAGCGGTATTTAATGTGTTACCGTCGCCGACCGCGCCGTATTTGGTAACATCAAACACTTTCATCGCGGGAGCCGTTGATTGTATAACTTTATTGCCCGGGTCTGATTCTATTCCGCAGGCATCTACGGCTTTTACGGTAAGCGAATATGGAGAATTGGCCTCTAAGTCGGTAATATTGTAAAACAGATTTTTTGTAGTTCCGGCCAAAGACCCGTTTTGATAAACCTTATAACTGACGACATTTGAATAATCGGCGGGTTTGTTCCATATCACTATAATACTTGAATCATCGTAGGCCATAGGCGGAACCATTGTTTGCTGAGGCGGGGCGACTGGTGCGTTTTTAACGGCATTAGCTTTTGGTGCGTTAGAATCAGATGGAATTGCATTCTGGTCCTGTTTTTGGGAAGCTGTGCAGCCGAGCCATATAAATAGAGCGATAACACTTAAACTAATTCCTTTTTTCACGTTTAGACCTCCTAAAAAAATTTATTTTAATGTTACATTCCTATGTCAAATTTATATTTATCTACTGAGTACGGTACATCCTGCGGTATTTTTGCGGCAGCATACCGGCGAATTGTTTGAAGGCTCGCCGCATATTGGACGTGTAAAGAAAGCCTGACCTGCCGGCAATTTCATCGATTGGAAGGTCTGTTTCAATAAGCATAGTCTTGGCGTTTTCGAAATGCGCTCGTATGATTTCTTCGTGTATGGACCTTCCGACTGCCTTATGGAATTTCAGCTGCAGCGAACGTTTGCTCGTATAGACCTGGTTGGCAATTTCGTTTACCTGCAGAGATTTGTTGCTGTTTTGCCTGATGTATTTGAGTGCCTGGACGATATCGACATCATCGATTGCGAAAACATCGGTTGAGCCGCGGTTTTCAATATGAGTCGGCTGAATGTCTATTCGCTGTCCCTGCATAGTTTCCCGTCCTGCGATTAGTTTGTCGAGCAGTTTAGCCGCGTCGTAGCCGACCCTTTTGAAATTAAAGGCGATGCTCGACAACGGCGGGTCGCAGGTGTTGCAGATAGCCTGGTCGTTGTTGACGCCGAGGATTGCGATTTCGTCCGGGACGTTAAGACCCGCTTCTTTTGCCACATTGATTAAATGGCAGGCGAATATATCGCAGCTGGCCAATATAGCCGTTGGCTTGGGTAATCGCCTGAGCCATTTTGTCAGTTCTTCCTGCCCTGTATCGAAAGCCGTGTTAACCCATAATTTGGCAAAAGGAATTGAATCGTTTGTAACAGGTATCTGTTTTTCCTTGAATATATCAGCGTTATAGCCTGTTTTGGCCAGATAGTTGAAGAAATGGTCCATTCTTTCCCGCGACCATTTTGCCTGTGTCAGGCCGAAGAAAGCGAAATTTTTGAATTTCCTTTTCAGAAAATATTCGCTGGCCATCTGTGCGATTTCTTCCGGATTGGCGCTGATAAATGGAATACTGGCTGTGTCTTGCAGGGTGGATACCGCTATCATAGGTATGCCGACGGGAAGCAGCTCTTTTGCTTTAGCGGTTGTTTGTATGCTCACGAAGGCTCCTTTACAGCCTCTTTTTTTCAGGTGGAGCAGCGATTTTTGCGAGCTGTCGGGCCAGACTATTAACTGCCAGTCTCCCTTGGTATGCATATAGTTGGAAATCCCCTCCATTAGACCTTCAGTGTTGTGATTGATATTGCTGTGTGCGAAGGCTATTTTGATTTTTTCTTTCATCCTATCTTGCCAGTGTGGTTACTTTTTTTTCAGCTTTTTCATAAGCATACACAAACCAAAAAAGCTGCCGAAACAAAAATTTTATCACTTATGCCGAACTTGTCAAGGTTCTGTGAAATCGGCCGACCAAGAGCAAAACCTATTATTGGCGTGTAAATACTACTGAAACAGGTCAGGCAACTAACCCGTCACCTTACGATGACAGGCTTGATGAAATACGTGTTTACAGCCGTGCTTTGAACGGGATATTTCTGGCGACGATGCCAATCTTATAGTTAATTGGCCAACCTCATGCTGGGGCGGTTATTGCGGTCCGAAAGTCTGTCTGGCAGATACAACCAGACCTATCGGCGCAGGATACGCTATTCAGAAATTCAACTGGTGGGATATACGTATCAGCAATGCTTCTTCGAAGGAATACTATGTTGCAACAGCCAAGGCGTATCGTGTATTCGGTCCTGATATTGGCATAGTTGCTCCGTATAAAACTGGCAGCGGCGGCGGATATGGCGGCACCGGCGGCGAAAGCGGTCGAGGCTACTACTATGGTATATTCTCCGGCGGCCCCTCTTACGGTGATTATTTAGTACCAGTTCCATTTGGCGGCAGCAGCGGCGGCTGGCCTAATGGTGCGG
>CAINDG010000009.1 GCA_903847315.1 uncultured Planctomycetota bacterium | reverse complement strand
TCATAAAGGGCGTCGATATCGCTCAGAAGAATAAGTAAATCAGCATCGATTTTACTGGCAACAAGAGCGCTCAGCCGGTCGTTGTCGCCGAAGGCCGAGCCGATTTCCTCGGTGCTTACGCTGTCGTTCTCATTCAGCACGGGAACAACGCCGAGGCCAAGCAGTGTTTCGATGGAATTGCGAAGGTTCAGATATGTTTTCCTGTTGTTGAGGACGTCGGTGGTAAGCAGGACCTGTGCGATAGTAACGCCATAGTGCAAAAACGCCTTTCGATATTCCTGCATCAAAAGGGGCTGGCCAATGGCGGCACAGGCCTGCCGCATCTTAAGGTCGGATACTCTTTCGGCAAGCTTCAGTTGTCCGGCGCCCATACCGATTGCGCCGGAGGTAACGATGACGACTTTTATACCCTTTTTATGCAGGTCAACTACCTGCTTAGCGGTTCGCCTGATATAGACCGGGTCAATTTCAATGGTGCCGGGTTTGGTAAGCGTGCTGGTTCCTATTTTGATGACAATTTTCTTTACGTTTGCAAAATTTCTCATTTTTTTCTCAGCGTTCAGCGGGTAGCGTGCAGCGTACAGTTACAGCGTGCAGCGTTCAGTAATTAACGTTCAGGATTAAACATCCTGTACAGCATCGCACCCACTTCGTCTATCAAAGATTCTATATTTGTGTTTTTATCAGTATAACCTAAATCCACGGATAAAAGAAACTGTGTTTGCAATTCAAGTAATGAGCCATAAGCATGGCGTAAAAACTGATTGTATTCCGGCTTATGTTTCCTGCCATATCCTTCTGCTATATTAGACGGGACAGAAACAGCCGCTCTTCTCATTTGCTGGGTCAGGCCGTATTGTTCATTGTTCGGAAATGTCTTTGTTATTTTATATATTTCCAGGACCAGCCGGTATCCTTTTTGCCAAACAATCAAGTCCCTGAACGTTTTTGTTTTCCTGCTTTCCATAGTTTTGTCCGCTGAACGCTGTACGCTGTTAACTGTCTTTTCTGTCCGCTACCCGCTGTTCTCTTCTACTGTACGCTATACGCTGACCGCTGTACGCTATACTGTCCGCTGATTTTCGTAAAACCTGACCCCGTTGTCAAGGACAGGCAGGAGAAAGAGAAAAAAGGTGAAAAGGGAACAGGGTGCTTTTCAAGACCTGAATTTTCTAACTTGTTCGCCTCCGGCGAATTATCACCGCACCGAGGCCGAGAAGCAGAAGTGTGGCGGGTTCGGAAGCATTGACAATCCTTACTTGGTCACCATACTCCCATTAACCACAATAATAAAAAGATCAAAATTGCAGCAACTTGGCACACCACAGCCGCCCACATAACCTTAGTAACTCCTGCTACGGCGAGTCCGCCAATTTCTTTTATTGTATCTGAATTTTTAACTGTAAAATCTTTCACAATCGCCGAATTTCTAACTGTAAATTCTTTTACGATAGCTGAATTTCTGACTGTTAAACGTTTTGCTTTTCGCCAGAGAGGTTCAATTTCTCTTAGGCGGAGTTCATAATCGAGCATTGATAGCATCGTGTAAATTACCTCAATTTCAGGAGAGTCGTCGGGTATATTGTAGATGGCTATGTGCAGACCTTTAGCGGTTTGTTTCAAAACGTCTTTAGGTACTAATTCCAGAAATTTTTGGTATTCTTCGGGTGTAATCGTTTCTGGCATCGACCACTCCTATAAAAAATTACTGTTGCATATCTATTGAGCCATAAATAGAATTTCCACCAAGATAACTTCTCAAAGTATATTTTATTATAGCATTTTTAGGGTATAAAAGAAATAACTTTGACAGTAATTTGTGTATGGTTATGGCTGAATCCGACAATCATAATACCGTAAGTAAATGGCCCTGGGATTGGCAAAAAGAAAAGTTGACCGACAGTGCCATAGCAGAAATTGTAAAAAATCTTGCTCATTATGCTTACGATGCAGCGTTCCGAAAGCCGGAAGAGGTAGGTATGACGGATTCCCTTTATGGGGGATTTCAAATTTACTGCCACGTTGCAAAGGACTACTTTCAAGAAGCAGTCAAGAGGAACACAATTTCTGAGCTTTCTGCTATTGCGACAGACGCTTTTAGCGTGGCTGACCAACTTCTAATGTGGATTGAAAACAAGATACGTAGAACAAATAGCGGTTATTTTGCAAGGTATATGCCTATTGATGCCCCGTATTCCTATACAGAACTTAGGACTCGATGGGATACAGTTGTGCGAAAATTCGATATGCGTATAGGTTCTGTGCAGCAAGTCGAAAAAGCCTCACAAGCCCCTGCAAAACACTGGAAGATAATAGCTTGGGCTAAAGAACTTTACGGGCTGGCCATTGAGCGTATTACCAAAGCATACTTGGATAAATACGGATAAAGTGAAAAAGGGGTCAGGAGCCGTTCTGTACATTTCTGGAAATATAACACCGCCACTGTTAGAAATCAAGAAAAGCGGCAAATTCTTGGAGCGGAAATTGCAGCCGGACGCAGTATTGCGAGTTTGTAGTAGCAAAAAGCGGAACAGAAAAACTTAAGATGCTCTAACCTTTTTTTGTCCTGCCGGGTTTTTTTATCGGTCTTTGCTGCACAAATCGGCCGATATTGCGGACCGCCTGCTGGAGCCGCTGCTCGTTTTCCACAAGTGCAATCCGCAGATAGCCCTCGCCGTTTTCGCCAAACCCTCTGCCCGGCGCAACAGCAACCTCTGCATTATCCATCAGGTCCATTGCGTATTCGAGAGTACCTTTGCCCTGCAAATGCTCATTAGGCACTTTCGCCCATACAAACATTCCTGCACGCGGTTTTTCCACCTCCCAGCCGATTTTGGCAAGACCTCTGCAAAGCACGTCCCGCCTGGACTGGTACCTCAGGTTCTGCTCGGCTATATCCTTGTCGCAGTGGCGCAGGGCAATAATACTGGCAATCTGGACCGCCTGGAATATGCCATAATCATAATAGCCCTTAATTGTCGCGAGATAATCGAGCATATCCTTGTTGCCCGCAGCGAAGCCGATTCTGAAACCCGCCATATTGTAGGGCTTGCTCATCGTGATAAACTCGACGCCGACGTCCTTTGCTCCTTTTACGGAAAGAAAACTCGGCGCCTTGTATCCGTCAAAACAGGTCTGCCCATAAGCAAAATCGTGCATTATCGCTATGCCGAACCGCTTTGCAAAATCGACCACCGGCTCAAAAAACCCTTCATCAACGGTCATCGCAGTGGGATTATTCGGATAATTCAGAATCAGCAGTTTCGGCCTTGGGTACAGATGTTCGCAGACCATTGCGATATTGTTCAGAAACTTTTCATCGTTGCCGAGTGGAACGGTTATGACATTTGCCCCGGCTAATGCGACGCCGTAATTATGTATCGGAAAGGCAGGGTCAGGCACAACCGCGGTATCGCCCGGCCCGAGCATCGCCAGGCACATGTGGCTGATGCCCTCCTTTGAGCCGATACACGCGAGCACCTCTTTATCCGGGTCAAGCTGAACGTTCCAGAGCCGCTCATATCTTTTGGCGACCTCGACTCGCAGATTCTTTATGCCTTTTGATGCGCTGTAGCG
>CAINDG010000008.1 GCA_903847315.1 uncultured Planctomycetota bacterium | reverse complement strand
TAAATTTTAGCAATATCTTTTAATTGGTCTTCCGACCGTAATATAGAATATAGATTAAATCTGTTTTCTTTGGCGCATAATATATTATAGATGTGCTTATGTAATTCTTGGTAGTTTCTAAACTTAGTTTGATTCAACGCGATAAAATACTTCTTTATTTTTTCGCTGAAATGCAAAATATTACCTTCTTTTATTGTAACTTTAATAAAGTCCTCTGATGCTTTTGTAATGTCATTTTTAAAACAACTTGACATTATAACGCCATAACGGGCTTCTATTTCATTCCCTAAATCCTCATCAAAAATTGACAGGTCAGCAAAATGTTGAAAAAATAAAATATAATATAGAATTTTATATTGCTTTATATCAATGTCACTTGAAAGTAGTGATTGGTACGCTTTTTTCATTTGCAGAAATAACCCCTTCGGAATTTCTCGACTTGTTAAACTATCGGAAAGATTAGCAATATCTTCTGGTACCTCACACAGTCTTTTCATCAATATCCTTGTTTCTTCTTTTCTTAGATCATCATATAGTTTGCCCATATTACTCTTGATATTTTTATTGAGTTCTCTTACTTCATCTCTTATCTTTAAATGGGTATCAAGAATATCTCTACTTTCTTTTGTTATATGGGCTGCATTTTTGACTTGCCTTGATATATATAAACCAAGGCCAATCGCCAAAAGACCAGTTACTATCCCAATGACACTAACCGCGATTCCAATAATTGTTAAAGCATAAGAAGCACCAGATATACTAGTGTTGACACTATTTATAGCTTCTTCATTACATCGCATTTGGTAATCAAACTTTTTATCTATCTCTTCTTTTGTTTGTTGTATTTGTCTTTCCAACCCATTTATTTTATTATCGAACAAGCCATTCGCCTTGAGTTGGTTAGCTTCAATTATTCCTAAAACAACCTTATCTTTTTCTACAGTTTGTTTATTGGGAGACTTTGTTGCTCTTGAGTAAGTATTATTATTTGAATCATTTATAGCACAAAATCCTTTCGTCGCAATTACCACAAACAATATGAATAAAAGAAGTGTGCCTTTTTTAAATTTTTCTCTAACTTTGTTAATGTTTTACATTTCTATCTCTGATAATTTAAACTCGTAATTTATCAAAATATCGAAGTTATTTCATATTAAATATTTTCTGTCATTTGCACATTGTTGCCTCCTCAAGGAATTATAGTAATTATAGCGTGAAAAAGGGGGGAAAGCAAAAGAAAAAACATCGACATTTCGCATCGCCTGCCCTCGGTAGCGTCGTTCGTACTGATAACTGATAACCGATAACTGCGTTTCGGATAACTATTTACTTTTACCTTCTCACTTTCTTACTTTTCCCACTTTTCACACCTTTATCACTTCCGCGCAGCGGCTGCAAAGCTCCGGATTTTCCGCATCTTTGCCGACGCTCGGCCAATAATTCCAGCATCGCTGGCATTTTTTGTGCGGACTTTTCTCGGCAGTAATAAGTTTCTCCGACTTTTCTTTTTTGAGTTTTACCTCGCTTGCTATGCAAAGGGCCGCGAAGTTTTTAACGCCGAACTGCTCAACCATATTGATTAAATCGCTATCGTCCGTGGATATCGTCACAGATGATTCCTGATTACTCGCGATGGTCTGTTTCTGACGAAGGCCCTCAAGTTCTTTTAGCACTTCATTGCGCAGAGCCATCAATTTTTCCCATCGCGGCTCCTCTTTTTGCCAATCGATAGATTTATCAATCTGAGGCATCTTTAATAAATGAACGCTTTCTGCCGTTTCCGTTTTGAAGTTTGTAGCCTCATAAATCTCTTCTGCCGAATGCGCAAGGACAGGTGCGAGCATTCTTGTAATGGCATCGAGTATTTTATACATTGCCGTCTGAGCACTTCGCCGTGATAGTGAATCTTTCGCATCGCAATAGAGTCTGTCTTTGAGCAAATCCATATAAATACTGCTCATCTCGACAACGCAGAAGTTATAAATAAGCGTATAGACCTTGTGGAACAGGAAATTTTCATAAGAATCTGTTACTTCACTGGTCAGTTTCGCCAATTGCTGCATTGCCCACTTGTCAATCTCGAACATTTTTTCATAAGGAACGTTGTTCTTCGTCGGGTCGAAATCCGATGTATTGCCCAGCAGATAACGTATAGTGTTTCTGATTTTTCTATATGCTTCCTGCAGTCTTGCGATAAGCGTATCGCTGCACCGCATATCTTCCTGATAATTTACACTTGAGACCCAAAGCCTCAGAATATCCGAGCCGTATTTTACGACTTCATCCTGTGCGTTGACATAGTTGCCGAGCGATTTCGACTGCTTTTTCCCTGTTTCATCAACCGTAAAACCATGAGTGAGCACAGTTTTGAAAGGTTCAATACCTTCGGCTCCGAGTGCGGGAAGTAGTGAAAGCTGGAACCAGCCGCGATGTTGGTCAGAGCCTTCGAGGTATAAATCGACAGGTATCGGCCAGCCCGCTTGTTTTGCTACGCTGTACCATGAGCAGCCGGACTCGAACCATACATCGAAGATATTTTCTTCTTTTTGCAAGTCGTCAAAGCTGAAGCCCGCGGGCAGTTTAAAGTTTTCGCCGAGTATTTCTTTTGGCGAATCTATGAACCAGCTATCCGAGCCTTTTTGTCTGATATGTACAGAAACCGCCAACACGGATTCTTTTGTCAAAAGAGTTTTGCCATCGGAATTATAAAATACCGGTATCGGCATACCCCAGCATCTCTGTCGGGATATACACCAATCAGGCCTTGATTCAAGCATTCCGGTGATTCGTTTTTCGCCCCAGCTCGGTATCCATTTTACCTTTGGAATTCTCTCAAGTGCCAACTGCCTCAAGCTCTTTCCATCCGGCATTTGCCTATCAACACTAATAAACCATTGATCTGTTGCACGGAAAATGACGGGCATTCGGCTGCGCCAGCAGTGTGGATAACTATGCGTGATTTGACTTTCCGAGAAAAGTAAACCTTTATTTCTCAGGCAATCGTTGACCTCTTTATCAACCTTTAAAACATTCTTACCAATGAGCCAATCAGGCACAGTTTCGTCGTAACAGCCATCATCCCTAACCGGGGAATAAACAGCTAATTTATTCTGTTGGCCGGCCACATAGTCCTCAAGGCCGTGGCCGGGGGCGGTATGAACAAGACCTGTGCCGTCCTCTGTTGTGACGAAATTAGCACTAATTACCAGCCAGGCATCCTTGTCAGTCGGGTTCTTCTCAATAAACGGATGGCTATACCGCAATCCGATAAGCTCACTTCCCTTTACAGTCTTCTCGCTTACAGTGTAATCAACGAGCTTTCCAGCTGCGATAACCGCTTCAAGTCGAGCCTGTGCAATAATCGATGTAAACTTTTTGCCGTTTTGCGAGTAGCTAATCGCCTTGTAGTCAAGGTCGGGATTGGCCGCGATTGCTAAATTGGCCGCCAACGTCCAAGGCGTCGTCGTCCATATCATAAAACAGACATTGCCGCTATCGTCCCCTCCGGTAAGGCCCAGAGTTTTTAACTTTGCCTGTGCCTCTTTTGTCGCTGGGAAATTAACGAAAATGCTCGGCGATGTAATATCTTCATATTCCAACTCAGCATCGGCAAGGGCGGTCTGGCATCCGACCGACCAATGAATCGGCTTTAGCTGCTTATAGACAAGTCCTTTGCCCACAAGCTCGGCAAAGACTTCGCAGATTCCCGCCTCATATTGAGGCTTTAACGTCAAATACGGATTTTCAAAATCGCCGAATACGCCGAGGGCCTGAAACTGCTTTGTCTGAAGTTTTACGTATTTGCTCGCATATTGCTTGCAGAGTTTGCGGATTTCAAGTTTGCTCAGGGTCTTTGCCTTTTCGCCAAGCTCGGTAAATACCTTCGCCTCAATCGGCAGGCCGTGGCAGTCCCAGCCGGGAACATACGGGGCCTTGAAGCCGGTCATCGTTTTATATTTGATGACGATGTCTTTTAAGACTTTATTTATTACGTGACCCATATGAATATCGCCGTTGGCGTAGGGGGGGCCGTCGTGAAGGATATACTGCGGCGCATTTGCTCTCGCATCGATGATTTTTTTGTAGATTTCCATCTTGTCCCAACTCTTTCGCTGCTGCGGCTCGCGCTGGGTGAGATTGGCCTTCATCGCAAAGTTGGTTTGAGGCAGATTTAACGTCTTACTGTAGTTTTTTTTGTCGTCGCTCATAAAATTCCTGATAAATTAAAACAGAACATAATAGTTTATATCTATAGGGATGTCAAGTTCTTACATAAACGTTAAACGGTTACGATTTGAACCACGAAGAACACGAAGCGACACGAAGGACGCACGAAGGATTGCTTTAAGACATCCCGATAAATCGGGATTAATAATTTCAAAAACAAACCCTCCCTGAAGCGAGCTTCGTCCGGGTTTATCTTTTGAAATTATAGCCCTAAGGGGCTTTTGTCTTAAAGCAATAAAACATCACAAACCAATTTAGCAGGGGTAAGGTGCAAGGTTTATAATACGAATCTTTTTATACCGTCCTTTAATCGACAAACATTAAAGTTAATCAGCAAGCCCACTTTAACACCTGAAAGCTTCATATATGTAAGAAGCTGTGCTTCGTGAATCGGCAATATTCCATCAACAGTTTTAAGCTCTATAATAATTTCGCTATCAATAATAATGTCCGTACGATAACCACAATCCAACTTCATCCCTTTGTATTCGACCGGCAAGTCCTTTTGAACTTCGTGCCGCAATCCAGCATTTGCCAATTCAAATGACAAACACTTTTCATAAGCCGATTCAAGCAACCCGGGCCCTAATTTTTTATGTACCTCAAGGGCACATCCAATCACTTTATTTGACAGTTCATCGAATTCCATTTCATTAACCCTTTATGAATAGAACGTTGTGATAAAGTTATTATAATACGTTTTTTTGTTTATTACACAACTTTCTGAACGTTATTTTTTGTTATTGAAGGCAATTGAAAGCGGGGGTATAATTTTGGTAGACATCGAGAAAGCAACAGCGGAAAATAAAGATAGGTAAACGTCCTCTATTTACTGCAGCAATTATCGCATATCGGAAATAATTTCAATGAATTTTTCCCAGCTACCAAATACAAGTTTATACAATGAGCTATTTAATAAACAATTTCTGTCAACCTCTTTTTTTGTTGGATTATGCTTAAGAATTCTTGCTAGTCTTCTATATTGCAATATTAATATCATTCCAATATTATGACGGGTAGCATGTTTACCGAGCAAGGCTTGTTCGGCAAAAATATCAATAACTCTATCATCAAAATTAACTGTACAACCCATCGGCAAATTTAATATTTCTTTTGCTGTGCGAATTCCTAATCCCCCAGTAACAGGATCTTCCTCTTGAAACGGCAACAATCCATGAAATTCAGGGATTTTATATGCATTCTGAAAATTCCCTATAAAATCAATTACTTTGCATTGGCCTTTTCCAACAAATCGTCTTAAACCCCGACCAATCTGCTGATAAAAAATTCTTTTGGATTCAGTAGGTCTAAGGAATAATAATGCTTCAACAAATGGAAGGTCTGCGCCTTCATTAAGAACATCTACAACACAAAGTACTTTTAAATCTCCAGATTGTAACTTTCTTATGAGACTTTCTCGCTGTTCTTGAGTTGTATCAGAAATATATATATCCGCCGTAATTTTTTCAGAATTAAAACTAGATGCAACCCGTTTGGCATGATTATGAGAACAACAAAATGCTAAAGTTGGCAGATTTTCTGCCAATTCTTTCCATTTTTGAATAATAGCTTTATCCCTTTCTGGAATAACCAAATGTTTTTCTAAATCTCGAATATCATATTTCATTCCTTGATGTTTAATATTAGAATAATCAATATCGTCAAAACAACCATAATAATGGTAAGGACAAAGAAGCCCGGAATTGATTCCTGAGCGAAGCTCAAAATTTACTATAATATTATTATCACACAATTCTGCAATATCTTGTCTATCACCTCGAAATGGAGTTGCTGTAAGGCCAAGTAAATATTTGGGTGAAATAGAATTAATTAATATTCTGTATGACTTAGCTGCTGCATGATGAAACTCATCAATGATTACATAATCAAATAATTTTGCAGGAAATTTACCTTTACGATTATTGAGAAGTTGAATTGAAATAAGATTGACCCTTGCTAATTTTGAAAAAATGTCTTCTGGTTTATAAACTTTAACTGATTCAGCATCGAAAACCGCTTCAAACTCTGATTTTGCTACATCGAGAATTTCATAAGTATGTGCTACATATAAAACACAAGATGCATTAACTGCTTTTGCATCTTCTGCTGAAATTCTTGTTTTACCTGATCCCGGAGGAAGAACAACTAACCCAGATATTTGACCAAGTTTTCGCGATTCTTTCAAATACGTTAGCGTTACTTTTTGGAAAATATTTAAAATTCTTTTAGGGGGTGAATAACCACAATTACATCGCCCAGCGACAATTCTCTTTGCATCTCGAGGGCAAAAGTAACCATGTGCCACAAACAACCTTGCTATATCAGATGCATCTAAAATCGAATATGTTAAATTTAAACGTATACAGGTTGATATAAACTCTTCTTTAGCTTGGTCAAGAACATTACCAACTGCAACAAAAAATGCAAATTCTAAACCGGCAATTTTTTCCAAACGATAGATTTGATGTGATACATCTTTTGGACGCACAGTGGGAAATGATTTACCTTTCAAAATGAAAGCTGCTATCCCATTATGCGAATCGAAATTGACTTTATGAGTAATGATATCAGCTATTTCAGCCGGTCCATGTGCCGTAGCATTACTGTCAAATAAGATCTGACGAATGAAAGGTTCAAGCTCTTCCCTTTCATCAAGTGCACGGACAGCACTTAATAATTCTTCAGTCACATTCTCTGGCAGAAAATTCTTAGCTGATTTAAAGCATTCAAATTGATCAAAGGTAATCAATTTTGCTGCCATGATTTGTTTGGTGCGCTCCTGTTAAATATTGAAGTGGATATATTGTACTACAATTTTCTTAAAATACAATAAAAAGTGTGAAAAGTGAGAATAACGAACCCCCACTGAAAGGGGGGGCTAACCATATAAATTTTATTGTTTCATAATTAGTGCTATTTCCACAGGCCTTCCAGACCATCAGATGACTGTAACCAGTTTGTAGCCTGCTCGAAATCGTCAAAAGCTGATATCTTAAATCCGCTGATATTTGCGCACTGTTCGAGGAAGACAGCCTTGTTGAACTGTTCATCGTCTCTGGCCAGAACGGCAATTTTGTTTCGAAACGCCGATCTGTGTTTTCCAAGTTCAAGAATCAGTTCCCACAAGTCGTTATGGTTCATGCTGCCGTGGGCGTCCCGTACGTCCAGCAATAGTTCATAATCGGCGGTAACATTGACTATTTCAAGAATTTGGCTAATCAGTGTTTTGCTTTGCTCCAAATCCATCTCGCCAGTGGGTGTAGCCCTTATAAAATCTTTGGCAAGGATTATTTTATAATTTATTTTCATTTTCATTTATTCCAAACAATCCACGGTACCGGGTTTACTCCAATTATAGCCGGACTATATACGATTTATAAGATTATACATTGGATTTTGGGGATAGGCAAATTGAATTTTGAGAGAGGAACGAACCCCGTCCCCCGATTCCTCGAGGGTAAACTCCGTGATGGGAGGGCTAATCTAATAAAAAAGAACTTTGTTATTTTTTCACGGCGGCTTTTTCGAGCAAATCGATGATACTTGTATAACTTGCCCTTTCAGTTTCTACTGATGTTATTGGCATTTCGCTAAAACGCTTTAGAGTTTTTTTCGCCACATCCAGGGCTGTTTCGCCGTCATTATTCTTCAAGCTGATGTCGGCGCCTTTTTCGAGCAGGGCCTTGACGACTTCCACAGAGCCGTTTGCCGCAGCTATCAAAAGAGCTGTTGAGCCCTTGTTATTTTGTATGTTGGCATTGGCGGATTTTTCGAGAAGGAGTTTGGCGATTTCCGCATTGCCTGATTGTGCCGCTGTTATCAGGGCTGTTCCGTTGTCGTTGTCTTTGATATTAGTATCGGCCTTCTTTTCCAGAAGGATTTTAACAGTTTCAACTTGCTCATTTTGTACGGCCATCATCAGGGCAGTTAAACCCGCAGCATTTTTGGCATTCGCATCGGCGCCTTTTTCGAGAAGAAGCCCGGCGACCTCTGCGCAGCCGCCTTGTGCCGCAGCCATTAGAATTGTTCCACTATAGTTGTCTTTGATATTTACATCGGCGCCCTTTTCTATAAGAAATTTGGCTGTCGCTGTTTTGCCGTTCTGTGCAGCCATTGTCAGAGCCGTTGAACCGATATTATCTTTAGCGTTAATCTCGGCGCCTTTTTCCAGTAGTAACCTGGCAACCTCCGTGCGGTCGTTCTGTGCCGCTACCCACAAGGCATTATTTTTGGCGTTGGGGTTAGTGTCTTTTTCGAGAAGAAGTTTGACGGCTTCTATATGGCCGTTGGTTACCGCTGCCGTCAGCGCTGTTTTGCTTTTTTTGTCCTTAGCGCCGGCATCGGCACCCTTTTCGAGAAGAAGCTTGACGACATTGGCATCACCGTCAGTCGCCGCTGTCATCAATACCGTTCTGTTCATTTTATCTTTGGTATTGATATCAGCGCCGTCGGCCAGGGCGGCTTGTATCGCAGGGAGATTGCCGTCTTTCACGGCCCGGAGTAATTGTTTATCCTTGTCTGAAACCTCTGCCTTGACAAACGCGGCGAATACTAAAGAAATACATACAATAGCAAATAAAACTCGTTTCATATAATTTCCCTTTCTCCTGAATTAATATCTATTCGTATATCTTAGGCTGTTATAATTATCACAGTTATAATACCTGCTGTAAAGGAATTTTTTGGTTTGTCTAATCCGGGGCGAAACGTCATACGCCAAAATAGTTTACTACCCCTTGCACTATACCAAATAATGAGTTAAGATTTGCCGCTGTAATGGGTAATATATCGACTAAATACAGCAGTTTCTGGATTTGTGCCGTCTTGACGCTCATCAGTGCAGCAGTTTTTTATCAGGTATATAATTTTGAATTTGTTGATTTCGACGACCCTGAATATGTTTGCCAAAATCCAAACGTCCAGGCCGGCATAACTTTTGAAACAATTAAATGGGCATTTACTGCCGTTCGTTCAAGCAACTGGCATCCACTGACATGGATTAGTCATATGCTGGACTGGCAGCTTTTCGGCTCCAATCCAGCCGGCCATCATCTGGTCAATCTTATCTTTCACATCGCAAATACACTATTGCTTTTCCTCGTTCTCAAACGAATGACAAACGCGCTTTGGCAAAGCGCATTTGTGGCGGCACTATTCGCTCTTCATCCGCTGCACGTCGAATCCGTCGCCTGGGTTTCTGAACGCAAAGATGTGCTAAGCACTTTCTTCTGGCTTCTTACAATGTGGGCTTATGTTCGTTTTGTCAGTCGACCCAAAATTTTCAATTATTTATGGATAGTTGTATTTTTTGCTTTTGGTCTGATGGCAAAACCTATGCTGGTTACACTGCCGTTCGTGCTTTTGCTTTTGGATTATTGGCCATTAGACAGGCTCAAATCGAAACGCTCACTGTTTTATTTGATTGCCGAGAAGATTCCGCTGCTGGCGATGGTTCTGGCATCGTGCATAGTAACTTACATTATCCAAAAAGAAAGCGAAACGATACGTATAACAAAGGATTATAATATTATTATTCGTACAGCCAATGCCTTTATTTCTTATATACAATATATTATCAAAATGATTTGGCCTGCCCGCCTGTCGTATCTTTATTTGCATCCCGGCCCAAACATATCTTTCTTTTATGCTGTAATATCAGCAGTTTTGCTGCTGGCTATAACGATTATTATACTTCGATTTGCCAAAAATCATAAATACCTTGTCACGGGCTGGTTTTGGTATCTTGTAACGCTTGTGCCGGTCATAGGTTTCGTCCAGGTCGGCATCCAGGCGATGGCCGACCGATACAGCTATATTACATTGACTGGTCTATTTATCATTATCGCCTGGGGCGTGTCTGAACTGCTGATAAAATGGCGACATAAAAAAATCGTACTTACTTTGTCGGCACTGCTGGTTATTTTAATTATGTCGGTATGCACCTATTCGCAACTTCGCTATTGGCGAAACAGCCTGACCTTATTTCAACACGCTATTGATGTGACTGAAAATAATTATATGGCACGTTTTAGCATGGCCAAATCCCTGGTTGATAAGAACAGGTTTAGCGAGGCCGTCATAGAGTGCCAAAAATCTCTTCAGATAAAACCGGATGACCCGGATGTTCTCAATATTCTGGGCATTGCGTTTGGCCAGCAGGGTAAATACGATGAAGCCATTAAATGCTTTTCCAAAACCCTGCAGATAAAACCAGATTTTGCCATGGCTCATAGCAATATAGGCTATGCCTTCGCTTGTCAAGGCGATGTTAATGAAGCTGTTTTGCATTTTACCGAATCTCTGCGGCTTGACCCTTGTTCAGTCTCGACACATTACTATCTTGGGCGGATTCTGGCGAAAAGCGGCAAAGCCAATGAGGCCGTTAAGCATTTCGAGGATGCGATAAGACTTAAACCTGACTGGACGGAACCTATGAACGACCTGGCCTGGTTTCTGGCGGCAAGTAAGGAAAATACTGCTCGCAATCCTGATAAGGCAATCAAACTTGCCCGGCGGGTCTGCGAACTTACTGATTATAAGAACCCGGAGTTGTTGGACACATTGGCCGTAGCTTACGCAGCGGCCGGCGACTTTAATAAGGCAGTAGAAACTGCTGAAAAGGCTTTGGAATTGTGCCAATCTCCAAAACAGAATACACTTGAAAAGGAAATTGAAAGTCGGCTGGTTTTATTTAAGGCGGGCAAACCTTATATCGAAACGCGATAAATCTTATGAACGAACTATTGACTAAATACCGCAATTTCTGGATTTGCCTGATATTGACGCTGGCGACCTTCACCATTTTTTATCAGGTACGCGGTTTTGGTTTCGTTAATATCGACGACTCCCTTTATGTTTCTAAAAACCAGAACATCCAGGGCGGTATTACGCTTAAAACTTTCAAATGGGCTTTTACTGCCACTCGCGCCGGCAACTGGCATCCATTAACATGGCTTAGTCATACGCTGGACTGGCAGCTATTCGGCAGCAATCCAGCCGGCCATCATCTGGTTAATCTTATCTTTCACATTGTAAATACGCTGCTGCTGTTTTTAGTTTTAAAACAAATGACAAACGCACTCTGGCAAAGCGCATTTGTGGCGGCACTGTTTGCGCTTCATCCGCTGCACGTTGAATCCGTTGCCTGGATAGCTGAACGCAAGGATGTCCTGGGTACTTTTTTCTGGATGCTCACGATGTGGGCATATATGCGTTTTGTACTAAAAATGAAGACCGCTCCATTACTGTCGCGGCTCTGTAACTACCACTATTTACTGGTAGTTGTATTTTTTGCTTTTGGTCTGATGGCAAAACCTATGCTGGTTACACTGCCGTTTGTACTTTTGCTTTTGGATTATTGGCCTCTTGGCCGTATCGGTCGTTTTAATTGGCAGACTATTTATCGTTTGGTTTTAGAGAAAATTCCTTTCATTATCCTATCGGCAGTATCGAGTGTTATTACCTTTCTTGTAGAGCGAAACCGCGGAGCGGTAATAGAGCTTGTCGACCTCAGCTTAAAGCTTCGCATCTACAATGCTCTTATCTCTTACGCCAAATACATAGGAATGATGATTTGGCCGAGCCGATTGGCAGCGTTTTATCCGTTGCATCCCTACAAATTAACAATCTGGTATACAGGATGGGCATTGCTGCTGCTGTTGGCAATATCTATATTGGTATTTCGTCTGGCTGCGAGTCATAAATATTTGTTTACGGGTTGGTTATGGTACCTCGGTGCGTTTTTACCTGTCATCGGCCTGGTTCAGGTCGGCGACCAGGCGATGGCGGACCGCTACACCTATATTACTCTTACGGGATTATTTATCATCATCGCCTGGGGTCTGCCGGATTTGCTGGCAAAATGGCAATATAAAAAAAACGTACTTACTTTGTCTGCACTGCTGGTTATTTTAATTATGTCGGTATGCACCTATTCGCAACTTCACTATTGGCGAAACAGCCTGACTTTGTTTCAACACGCCCTTGATACGACCGAAGATAATTATGTAGCACATTTTTGCGTAGCCGGCGCTCTGGTGTCGCAAAACGAGATGGATGAAGCTATTGGCCATTATTCAGAAGTTATCCGAATCGAACCTGGTTATCTGCCGGCGCGTGTGGCAATGGGCGATATCTTTCGCAATACCGGCAGACTTGACAGAGCTGTTGAGGAGTATCGTAAAGCTCTTTTGCTGAGACCGAATGAGCCGGATGTTTTAAATTCTCTTGGTATCGTATTCACTCGGCAGGGCAAATTTGATGAAGCTGTCGAATGTTTTGAACAGGCTCTGCGGATAAGGCCTGACTTTGCCGATGCTCACGCCAATGCAGGCCGAGCTCTGGTCCTTCAAGGCAATCCTGACCAGGCCATCCAGCATTTCGAGGAGGCGCTGCGACTCAAACCCGACTGGATTGACCCTATGAACGGCCTGGCCTGGTTTTTGGCGGCAAGCGGGGAAACTGTCGCTCACAATCCAGGCAAGGCAATAAGACTTGCCCTGCGAGCCTGCGAACTTACTAATTACAAGAGGCCGGAGTTATTGGATACACTGGCGGTAGCTTACGCGGCGGCCGGCGACTTTAATAATGCTGTAGAAACCGCTGAAAAAGCACTTGGATTGTGCCAATCCCCGGAACGGAGCACGCTTAAAAAGGAAATAGAAAATCGATTAGTCTTATTTAAGGCAGGCAAACCTTATATCGAACCCTTATTGCCTTGACATCATATCGAATAATAAATACATTTACCGCTAATGGGAATGAATAAAATATCAAACAAATATTATGTCCCTTTAGTCTGCATTGCCCTGGCATTTATAAATCTGGCGGTTTACGTGCAAGTCCTCAGTCATGATTTCATCGACTTTGATGATGATCTGTATGTTACTAAAAATACCAATGTGCAATCCGGCCTGACGTTAAAAGGCATAGAATGGGCCTTCACAACGAACCAGGCGTATAATTGGCATCCATTGACCTGGATATCGCATATGCTGGATTGCCAATTTTATGGTCTAAATTCTGCCGGCCATCACTTCACAAATGTAATTTTTCACATAGCGAATACCTTACTTTTATTTCTGGTCTTCAAACGTATGACCGGCAACTTGTGGCAAAGCGCTTTTGTCGCAGCCCTGTTTGCTCTGCATCCGCTTCACGTAGAATCAGTCGCCTGGGTCTCGGAGCGAAAAGACGTCCTCAGCACTTTTTTCCTGCTGCTGACTATATGGTTTTATATACGCTACACCCATTATCGACGGCGCGCTGATTATCTGCTGGTTATGCTTGCCCTGTCGCTTGGGCTAATGGCCAAACAAATGCTGGTGACACTGCCGTTTGTTCTGCTCCTATTAGACTATTGGCCTCTGCAGCGATTTACATGGCCGTTAAAACAAAAAAACAATAAAGATACATCTACAACAACTTCACTTTCTCGCTGCTTCGTGGAGAAACTGCCCCTTTTGGCTTTGTCTTTTATCGCAAGTCTAATCGTTCTTTATGTCCAATCAAAAGCTACGCTTGTAAGAAGCACAGTTCAGATACCAATCGCTTTTCGCATTACAAATGCAATTCTTGCTTATACAAAATATATCATAGAGATGTTCTTGCCCGTTCATTTGGGGATTCTTTATCCATACCCGGAGACCAATCTTCCACCGTGGCAGGTTTTGACCGCTGGCTTACTGCTTCTGTGTATTACTGTCATAGCGTTGCGTTTGTCCCGCAACCGTCGCTGGCTCATAGTTGGATGGCTCTGGTATCTTGGAACCCTCGTTCCCGTAATCGGACTGGTGCAGGTCGGACTTCAGGCAATGGCTGACCGCTACACCTATGTCCCTTCCATTGGTATATTCATCATTGTTGCATGGGGCGCCGCCGAACTTATTGCAAAACTAAAATACAAGAAAATTATCTTTGCGGCAGGTGCCGGGACGGTGCTCCTGGTTTTATCGGTACTCGCCGGGCTGCAACTATCACACTGGAAAAACAGCATTACATTGTTTGAGCATACCGCAGCTGTTACCGCCAACAATGATATTATGCACTACAACCTGGGCTGCCTGCTGCTGCAGCAAGGCAAGACCGACGAGGCCATTAAACATTGGCTCCAAGCCGTGAGAATCAGGCCCAGTCAGCCGACAATTCACTATAATCTTGCGGTTTTGTTTGCTCAGCAGGGCAAAATTGAGCAGGCAATCCAACACTATTACGAGGTGCTCAAATACAGACCGAACGATACCGATGCGTATAACAACCTTAAAACCCTCCTGACCGTTAAAGAGAAATCCGCCGCCGAAGACAAAACTCCGAAATAAGTCAGTTAAGTTACACTTTGCAGGCAGAGTTTTGCTTATTGCCTTGACATCATATCGAATAATAAATACATTTATCGCTAATGGGAAAGAAACTCTATATAATTGACGGCCATGCACATATTTACGCGGCATTTTATGCGCCGATGAGTCAAAAACTTACCAGTCCAACCGGCGAACCCACCAAGGCAACATACATTTTTACCAATATGATTTTGAGACTTTTGGAAACTCAAAAGCCCGATATGCTCGTTGTCGCGATGGATTCCAAAGAGCCGAGTTTCCGGAGAGAACTTTACAAGGAATACAAGGCGCACAGACCGCCGATGCCCGATGAAATGCCGGTGCAGATAAAGCGGATTGAGCAGGTTCTCGACGCGATGAATATTCCAATTATCCGCAAAAGCACATTCGAGGCCGACGATATAATCGGGACACTTGCGGCTAAAGCCGTAAAGGCCGGTATCGAAACTTATATCTGTTCCAAAGACAAGGATATGATACAGCTTCTCGATAAAGGCGTTCGCATATACGATATCAGGACAGACGCGACAACCGATGCCAAATCGTTTAAGGAAGAAACCGGTCTTGAGCCGTCGCAGTTTATCGATGTTCTGGCGCTGCAGGGCGACGCAAGCGATAATGTGCCGGGTGTGCCGGATGTAGGACCCAAAACCGCCATTGAATGGGTTAAACAATACGGCTCGCTTGAAAACCTCTACAAACACTCCGACGAAATTAAGGGCAAACGAGGCGATAATCTGAGAAACTCAAAAGATATCGCTTTTCTAAGCAGAAAACTTGTTACTATAGACTGCGGTATGCCTGTCGATATTGACGAGAAGACTTTTTCAGTCAAAGAATTTAATAACGAAAAACTTGCTGCTGTCTTTAGCGAATTAGGCTTTAACAGACTGCTGACGCAATTGGAGTTGCCAATGACAAAAACAACAGAAGAAAAAACAACAGTAGAAACTCCTTCGATTACAGATGTTGAAACTATAAAAACTGTTAAGCATAATTATCATTTAATAGACACGCCGGAAAAGCTGGACGATTTTGCCGCGGAGCTTAAAAAGCAAAAGCTCTTTGCGGTCGATACTGAAACGACATCTATTTCGGCTCACAGGGCAGAACTTGTTGGAATGAGTTTTTGCTGGCGAGAACACGAGGCATATTATCTTGCTGTAAAAGGCCCGATGGGGGCAAAGTGCCTGGGACTGTCGGCGGTCAGGCATAAATTGGCGGCGATTTTAGCTGATGAGAAAATTAAGAAAATCTGCCAGAACGCAAAATACGATATGATTGTTTTGCATAATTCCGAGATGCCTGTGAAGGGACTTGTTTTCGATACTATGATTGCCTCTTATGTACTCGATGCCGAGAGAAGCCATTCGCTTGATAATATGGCGCTGGATTTTTTAAATTATCGGGACATTCCAATTTTCGACCTGATAGGCAAGGGCAAAAACCAGATGAGCTTCGAGTTGGTCGATACCGCCTCGGCCTGCGATTATTCCGCTGAAGATGCGGATATAACGTTTCAGCTCTATCAATATCTGGATGAAAAACTCAAAAAAGAGCCGAAATTAAAACAGCTCTTCGAAGAAATTGAAATGCCTCTTGTCGAAGTGCTGACGACGATGGAACTTAACGGCGTAAAGCTTGATGTTCCGCTTCTTAGAAAATTATCTGTCGAAATAAACCAGTTGCTGGACCAGGCTGCGGAAAAGATTTATGGCCTGGCCGGTATGCCGTTTAATATAGATTCACCCAAACAGCTTTCGGAGGTGCTTTTCGACCGGCTGGGCTTAAAATCGCTGCGACAGGGCAAAACAGGCCGAAGTACAGATGTCGATGTGCTCGAAGAGCTTGCCGGCGAGCACCCGATAATCGAGCAGGTTCTTCAATACCGCCAATTAAGCAAATTGAAAAACACTTATACCGATAAACTCGGTACGCTTATAAATTCCCGAACCGGCAGGGTGCACGCCTCATTTAACCAGACCATAACCGCGACCGGCCGATTGAGTTCGTCAGACCCGAATCTGCAAAACATTCCAATCAGAACCGATATAGGCAGGAAAATTCGCGCCGCATTTATACCGGAAAGAAAAACCGACAAAATTATCAGTCTCGACTATTCGCAGATTGAGCTTCGAATGGTTGCTCATTTCAGCGGCGACAAGGAACTCAAAAAAGCGTTCGAACAGGATAAAGATATTCATACATTTGTCGCTTCGCAAATTTATAATGTGGACTTAAAAGACGTGACGAGCGAGATGCGTTCACGCTGCAAGGCGGTTAATTTCGGCCTGATTTACGGGCAGGGGGCTTACGGGCTGAGCAAAACAACGGGTATGAATGTCGCTGAATCGAAAAAATTCATTGACGAGTATTTTGCTAAATACAGTTCTATTCAGCAGTTCAAAAAGGACGCTATAGAAAGAGCCCAAAAGACAGGCTTTGCCGAGACTATCTGCGGCAGAAGGAGAACTATCTTCGGCCTTGAAAACAAAAAAACCAATGCAAGCTCTCAGGCGGAAAGGCTTGTAATAAATACACTGGTTCAGGGTTCTGCCGCTGATTTGATAAAAATCGCAATGATAAGAATACAGGAAAAAATCGAGAAAGAAAAACTGCCCGCAAAGATGATTCTGCAGATTCATGATGAACTTGTTTTCGAGGCGGACGGCGAAAAAGCTGAAAAACTTGCGAAAGTTTTCAGCGATGAAATGACAGGAGCGATAAAACTGAACGTTCCTTTGAAAGTTGACATTACAATCGGTAAAAGCTGGCTGGCGGAGTAATTTATGAAAAATTATGGATGGCAAATAGTTTTGGGAATCGTGCTGATTGCTCTTTCAACGGTACTGTACTATGTTTATTTTCTTATTTATCACGATGCACATCATATTTTTGTATATTTGCTTGAGGCTGTAGCTTTTGTCCCAATACAGGTTTTACTTGTTACGCTGATAATAGAGGGTTTACTGAATATCCGCGAAAAGAAAAGTAAAATGGCAAAGCTGAATATGGTTATCGGCACATTTTACAGCGATACCGGGACTAAACTTGCCGAGTATTTTTTTAAATTCGACCCTGACGGCGAAACTATTCGCAATGACCTTGTAATTGACGATGACTGGACAAATGAAAAATTTTCTTCGGCGATTAATGTCCTGCGAAATCATAAATATAATTTACAGATAGAAAAAATAGACCTTGAAGGTCTGCGCTGCCGGCTGCTGGAAAAAAGAAAGTTTATGATGCGGCTGCTCGAGAACCCCAATTTGCTCGAACACGATAATTTTACCGATATGCTCTGGGCAATTTTTCATCTTACTGAAGAACTTGTCGCCAGAAATCAGTTCAGCGGGTTATCTAAAAACGACATTGAGCATCTCAGGGGAGATATGAAAAGGGCGTATAAAGCTATTATATTCGAATGGATTGCGTATATGAAACATCTCAAGGCTGAATATCCGTATCTATTCAGTCTCGCGATGCGGACAAATCCGTTTAACCCGAATGCTTCTGTGTATGTTCCCTGAAAAGAAGGATTTTATGAACTGGGGCCCTGAAAATTTCGCCAAAATACTAATCTTTACCGGAGCGGTTCTGCTGGTTGCGGGACTGACGGTATTTGCTCTGGGCAAAATCGGTTTTTTCCGCCTGCCGGGCGATATAGAAATGGGCGGGAAAAACTGGCGATTGTTTTTCCCGATTACCAGTTGCATAATCATTTCAATTGTTCTTACATTAATTCTGTGGCTGATTAGCTCCCTGCGAAGATAAATTTATGCGGCAATTATTCAAAGACAAAAATCTTCTCCAGCTCTGCATGGCAACCTTTTTTATGAGCGCCTGCCTTCAGCTGATAGCAGTCGTTCTGCCTTTTATTGTCAAGGCTATAGGCGGCAGCGATACCGAGGTGGGACTTTGCTTTATGAGCCAAATGGGAGTGTATGTCATTTTTTGCATTATCAACAGTAAGATAATCGACAGATTCAAACCAAAAAAAGTCCTGCTTGTCGGCGCCATAGTTCAAATTTTTATCTCACTGGGCATATTAATGGTGGTCTGGCAGGGAAATAATAACAGCATATTTTTGTCGCCGATAACACGGCTGATAATTTTAATGGCGATGGTAGGCGTTGTTACGGCGTTTTTCTGGCCGGTGATGATGGGATGGATTTCGACAGGGCACGAAGGGGCGGAACTTACAAAAAGATTCGGCTTTTACAACGTAACCTGGGGAATGGCGAATATGATTCTGCCGATTGTCGGCGGCTATCTTATGGTAGTCAATTACCTTTGGCCGATTGCCGCTGCTGTTATTATGGCGGCGATATGCTATGCGGCGGCGGCAGCGACAAAATGCATCAGCGAAAAACCTATATCATTAGAAAATAACACACCAGCTGAAAAAATGCCGCAGGAAAACAGGCAGTTTCTCTGGATGTCCAGAGCCGCGTTGCTTGCGGCCTTTATATGCGTCGGGGTATTCAGAAGCCAGCTCGGAATTTTATATAAATTTCAGCTCAATTTTTCAGAAGCGGTTTACGGCTGGTCTGTATCGCTTATGTGCCTTTTCAATGTCGTGGTTTTCTGGCTAATGGGCAGAAGTCATTACTGGCATTACAAAAAAGGTCTGTTCGCGATATCACAGGCATCACTTGTAGTGTGTATGGTGATGATTATTTTGTTTAAAGGCATTTTTGTACAGCTTTTGGCGGCAGGTCTGGCGGGAATTTGTTATGGAGTCGTATATAGTTCACATCAGTATTACGGCGTCAGCGGCGGGAAAAAACGTTCGGGGCTGATGGCTGTTCACGAAACGATTATAGGTGCGGGCTTTGCGACAGGTGCGCTCCTGGGCGGAATACTGAGCGATGCATTCGGCAGATATTCGCCGTACTGGTTCGGCTGTGCGGTTATGGTTGCGGCGGGACTGATTCAAATATCTTTATGGTTCCTCATAGGCAAATATGGTCAGAGTTCCTCAAAAGCAAACACATCGGTCTTGACATCGCCGACGTAAATTTTCGCTGTGCCGGTAAACATTTATCCTCTCGGATGATATTTTTTATGGATGGCTCTCAATCTTTCCTGATCAACGTGCGTATATATCTGCGTCGTGGCTATATCGACGTGGCCGAGCATTTCCTGAAGGCTGCGCAGGTCTGCTCCGCCGCTTAGAAGATGGGTCGCAAAGCAGTGCCGAAGAGTATGCGTCGTCATTTGTCTCGATAAACCCGCCCGGCAGGCGTATTTTTTTACAATCCGCCAGACTTCGATCCTGCTCAGGGCATTGCCTGTTCGCGACAGAAAAAGAAAATCGCCGCTTATCGGTTTTACAAGTTTAGGTCTTAGCTGCTCGAGATATTGTTCGACAGCGGCGATAGCGGTCCTGTTAAGAGGAATTACCCGTTCTTTTTTGCCTTTGCCCAGGCATCTTGCATAACCGATTTTAAGATTTACACCGCTAATCTTAAGTCCCGCTATTTCGCTTGCGCGTGTGCCGGTAGCGTAGAGCAATTCGAGCAGGGCATAGTCTCTGTAATAATACGGCTCCTTCTCGTCAGGGGCGTTCATCAATTTCGCGACCTGGTCCTTACTGCAGACGATAGGCAGCTTCTGCCAGAGTTTGGGGCTTTCGAGAAAAACTGTTAAATCGCTTTTGATGTGTCCCATCATTCTGCAAAAACGCAGAAACATCTTCATCGCAACCACCGAACGATTGATTGAGGCCTCTGCCTTGCTCTGCCGGGCAAGAGTCTTTGCGTAATCAAAAAGAATGGCAGTAGTAATCTTATCAGGCTGTTTAGCTCCTTTTGAAAGGCAAAAGGCGGTAAAATCTCTCAAATCTCTGCCATAGCCGAGAATGGTATTATCACTCAGGCCTGCTTCAACGGTAAGATAGTTCAGAAAGGCCAAGACTATCTTTCCCAGCGGTTCTGCGTCTAAAATAGCGTTCAGGTTTTGTATCTGTGTCGACATTTTACGTTAACAGTCCCATAAACAGGCGATTTTACGCTTAATTTCAAGCTACTGTTTCATTGCCTGATTATTTTTTCGACTGTAAGAGCCATAATTCATTAATAAATTCGCCTTGAGGGGTGCTGATTTTGCGGATATAATCCTGCAGTCTTCTTTTAAAGGATTTTGATATGAAAAAGTTTTGCCTTATCGCAATTATGTTTCTGATGACAGGGATTTTGTCAGGCTGTACTGAAAAGCAGACGATTGCGCCGGAGCCGAGATGTTTGTCGGGCATTGACGCCAATTCAGTTATGAAAACGGCTGAGAGAGTTCTTGTCGATATGAACTTCATCATTGATAAAGCAGACCCGAATCTTTCCATAATCACGACCAGGCCGCTGGCAGGGGGACAATTCTTCGAGGTTTGGCGGCAAGACAATGTCGGCGGATATAACAAGGCTATGTCCAGCCTTCACAGTATCCAGCGAACCGTTGAGCTTAATCTTAATACAAAACAGCAGGGCGAAATTTGCATCGCCTGTAAAGTCAAGATTGAAAGGCTTTCAATTCCGGAAAAGCAAATCGACAGTACCTCAAGGGCGTACAGTATGTTTTCGCAAAGCGATGAATCGAGACAGACTTTAATTTTAAACGAGGAACAGGAAAAGAAAATGGACTGGGTTGATATCGGCAGAGATAACCGGCTTGAAAAGGTTATCCTCGACAAAATTGAAAAAAAACTTACGGGCAGTAAAGGCAGTAAATAATGAAAGTTCTGGTCTGCGGCGGGGCGGGATATATCGGCAGCAATATGACGGCAATGCTCGCGTCGCAGGGATATAACCCGGTTGTCTTTGACAATTTCTGCAAGGGGCACAGACAGGCTGTAAAAGAATTTGAAGTGGTTGAAGGAGATACTGGAGATTTCGACCTTCTCGTAAAGGTTTTAAAGAAGAAAAAAATAGATGCGGTAATGCACTTTGCCGGGTTTATTGAGGTTAAGGAATCAGTTGAAAAACCGCTTGAATATTATCGCAATAATGTCTGCAATACGCAGGTGCTTTTGTCCGCGATGGAAAAAACAGGTGTTAAAAAATTCGTTTTCAGCAGTTCAGCCGCCGTTTACGGTATGCCTGAAGTTGTTCCGATTACCGAAGACTCACCTAAAAAACCAATCAATCCTTATGGTCAGACAAAATTAACGGTTGAGGACAGATGCCACTTTCTAAGTGAGGCCGGAAAATTAAATTACGCTGCGCTAAGATACTTCAATGCCGCCGGTGCAGGTACAAATTGCACGCTTGGCGAAGACCATAAGCCCGAATCTCATCTTATTCCCCTGGTAATAGCCGCAGCGATGGGCAAGAGAGAGGATATTAAAATTTTCGGCACGGATTACCCAACGCCGGATGGAACGTGCGTAAGGGATTATATTCATATTGAAGATTTATGCTCGGCTCATTTGCTGGCGCTCGAAAAACTCGAAAAGCACAGCGAATTGATATATAACCTCGGCAACGGCAAAGGACACTCAATCCGCCAGGTGATAGAGACGGTTAAAAAGGTTTCAGGTAAAAATTTTAAGGTTACCGAAACTGCCCGCAGAGAAGGCGACCCGCCGGTTTTAACTGCGGATGCCTCAAAAGCGATAAAAGAGCTTGGCTGGAAGACAAAATATCCAGAGCTTGAAAAAATAGTCGAAACCGCCTGGAAATGGCATAATAAGTATCCTAATGGCTATGCAGAATAAGAATTTCATAGGAATAGATTTAGGCGGAACTAACATAAAGATTGGCTGCCTGTCGGCCAATATGAAACTGCTTTGGAAAATTTCCATCCCGACAAATGCCCAAATGGGTCCTGCCATAGTTATTGACAGGATAGTTGATGCGATAAAAGAAACCGCAAACAAAAAAAATATTCCTTTGAAAACGATTAAGGCCATCGGAATAGGTACGCCGGGGCCTGCAAAATACTCACAGGGTATAATTACGCGATGTTCAAATCTGCCGAAGTTTACGAATGTGCCGATAAGCAAAATACTTAAGAAAAAACTCGGCAGGCCGGTAATTCTTGAAAATGACGCAAACGCCGCCTGCTTTGGCGAATTTGTTGTTGGAGTCGGCAGAAATATAAAAAATATGGTATTTTTTACACTTGGAACAGGCATCGGCGCAGGAATTATATCCGACGGCAAATTACTCTACGGCAGCGGAGATAATGCCGCCGAACTTGGACATACGATTGTGAATATCAACGGCAGATTATGCAGTTGCGGCCAGCACGGCTGCGCAGAAGCTTATGCATCAGCGACAAACACCGCGAAAAGAGCGACAGAAGCGATAGAAGCAGGAGCTAAATCAAGTCTGAAAAAAGTATTAAATAAGAACGGACAAATAACCAGCAAGGATGTTTATGAACATCTTGCAAAAGGCGATAAACTCGCAAAGAAGATAACCGATGAGACTGCCGAGGTTCTGGCGGTGCTTTGTATAAATTCGCTGCATTATGTTGAACCTGAAAAAATTGTTTTCGCAGGCGGGATGATTGCCGCGGGAAAACCGCTGCTCGATAGGATTAAATATTATTTCAAACAACATATCTGGAAAATTAAGCAGGAGAATACTGTAGAGATTTGTTTTGCGACGCTTGGCGAAGATGCCGGCATTATCGGCGCCGCCGCTCTGGCGAGAGAAACATAAAAAGAGAATTAAAATTTTGTATTGCTAAAATTAATAGGTGAAAATATGTGTAAGCAACCCGATATTCAGGTAGATGTATCAGGAATGGATAAAGATTCTTTACTGAAAATGTTCGAGACAGAGTGGCAGGACCACTTCCAGACCAGGAGACAAACATGGCAGGCTCTTCAAATAGCTGCTGTGCTCACGGCAGCTATTGTGGGAATTCAGTGGAAAGTTTCAGAACCTCTCGTAGGTATTCTCTCATCTGTACTTCTTATTGGTGTATCACTGTTTGGAATGCAAATCACTTTCAGGCATCGCAACTCGACCGAAATAACAAAGTTCACTGTGATTTCTGAGATTGAGAAACGTCTCGGTTTCAAATCACCGCAACTTGGAATTCCGGAGAAAATAAAAATCCGTGACATCTTCAGATTTAGAAAATCTAACACTACACTGTTCCTTTTGCGTATGCAAATGATTATCTTTCTTCTTGGCGTTATTATGCTACTGGTATCAATCCTTCAAGCTATCCAAGGAAAATAAATCTATATAAAATTTGGAATTCAACTTCGCATTGATTTGAAATTAATAAAAAGCCTATGATGAGATTCGACCCCAAAACCCCGGCTTTAATGTAAGTCTAAATTCGCCATTACCTTTTGGAGGAGTTCGTTTAATTCCAGCTTTTTCGCCCAATTCTTTAAATAATCAAAATCGAGTCGTTCTTTCTGCACTGCCAGAACGCCTTGCACGTCCGACCACTGGCGTTCTGAAACACAATCTGACTGTTTATACCATTTGAGTTTTAATAATATAATATCTTCAGGCGATACGAGCGAGAAAGCCTTATTGATAGATTCCTCAATTTTGTTTTTTTTGCTGCGTGTTAGAAGCAGTCTTTCAAAATCGGTGTTTACCGTAAATATATCTATTTTAAAAGCAGTCTCAAAATGAATTACATTAAAACTGCTATGGGAACTAATTGCCTGATACATAGCCTCTTTACTGATATAGAAACTGTCTTTCAGCATTTCATAAAACCGTTCTGCAACGGACGAAAAAGGTTGTACCGAAATATCCGCATCCTGTGTAAAACGCGGCGTCCCATATATCGAACTCGCGATTGAACCGCCGATGGCATATCCTATTTTCAATTCATCGAGGATGTCTGTTAATATTTTAATTACTTCACTCTGCTGAACATCACTCATTAGATTTGCCCCCATAGACTTTATTATATAATTCTTCTCCAAGATGCTGTTTTGCCCATATACGCCAAACCTCTCTTTTGTCGGCAGTGGGATATCGCATTTTTATTCCAGTCATTGCAAGAGACTGCCCGAAACGATAAGCGTCACAGACAATCCTGAATTTTTTCGCCGGACTCATTTTGCGATACAAATCATATTGAATTTCGAGAATATCTTTAGGTGTGTCGGTCAGATTTGTTTTATTTATATTTTTCATAGAATAAGATTTCTCGACTTCGCCCATAAGGGGCTTCGCTCGAAATGACAACTGTCGTTGCCAAAAGCCGATGGTGGGATTCGAACCCAAAACCTCGGCTTTACGAAAGCCGCGCTCTACCGTTGAGCTACATCGGCACAAAAAAACAAATATAACCTTACAGACAACTATTGTAAAGCAAAAGCCCATTGACGTTATCCCAACTCTAAATCCTAATAAAATCCTTGAAAACAACCTGCAATTCTGATATAAATTTTGGTTCGGTAAATGAACCAATTGCTAAAACTGTAACCTATTATATTAAAAGGACTTGTGACATACTATGCTGCTTTACAGTAAAGGAAATCCTGATACGAGTTTAAGCGTTGACGACCTCAAAGAAGGTCTATATGCCGCACTTGGCAAGCTTGGTAATCGCAAAAAAGTCCTTGTAATCTGTCCTGACATTACGCGTTTTTATTCACGGGCGGGCGAGCTTACATATCTGGCCTGGCAGTATTACGGCAATAAACTTACCGACGTTCTGCCTGCTGTTGGAACACATTTTCCGATGACGGAAGCGGAAATAAAAAAAATGTACGGCCAAACTCCTCTGAATCTTTTTAGAAGTTATAACTGGCGAACCGACAATGTAACGCTCGGTTATGTGCCGGCAGATTTCATTAAAAAAATCAGCAATAATAAAGTAAATTATGAATGGCCTGTTCAGGTAAACAAGCTGCTTGTCGAGGGGAATTTCGACCTGATTTTGTCAATCGGGCAGGTTGTGCCGCATGAAGTCGCAGGTATGGCCAATTACAATAAAAATATTTTCGTCGGCACCGGCGGACCGGAGGGCATCAACAGAAGCCATTTTCTCGGCGCCGTCTGCGATATGGAAAAAATTATGGGCAGGGCCGACAACCCCGTCAGAAAAGTTTTTAATTACGCATCGGAACATTTTGTCAAAGGTTTGCCGATTGTTTATGCACTTACTGTTGTCTCGACGGACAACAAAACCAAGGGAATTTTTATAGGCGACGATATTAACTGTTTCAACAAGGCCTGCGAGCTTTGTTTAAAGGTCAATTTTACAATGCTCGAGGAGCCGTTGAAAAAGGTGGTCGTTTATCTCGACCCGCACGAATATAAAAGCACCTGGCTCGGCAATAAAAGCATATATCGGACAAGAATGGCTATGGCTGACGGCGGAGAACTTGTTGTTCTTGCGCCGGGTCTTAAGGAATTCGGCGAAGACAAACAAATAGATACGCTTATCAGAAAATATGGTTATATCGGCACAAAGAAAGTCCTCGAACTTGTCGAGAAAAATGACGATTTAAAGGCGAATTTAAGCGCCGCCGCTCATCTTATCCACGGCTCAAGCGAGGGAAGATTTAAAATAACTTACTGTCCGGGAAAACTAACAAGGAAAGAAATCGAATCGGTCAATTTCAGTTATGAAGATTTGTCTGAAATGCTGAAAAGGTATAACCCCGAAAAATTACATAATGGTTTTAACGATATGCCCGATGGAGAAAAAATCTTTTTCATCTCCAGTCCGGGCTTAGGATTATGGGCATATAAAAAAAGATTTATATAAATAAAACGTAAAACGGTTGCAGTTGCGCAGCTCGTTTCGTCATACGTCAAACGTTTCACGTAACAAAGATGGGTCGCGAAACTGTAATCTAATGGAGAGTTTGAGATGGGATATGTATATAAATTAGATAATGGAATATTAATTGATAATATTTTAAAATGGTGGAAGGTTAGTATTCCTGAAAAATCTAACCTCTGGAAATTACCGTCTCCCCAATTAACAAAGGCTTTGAATGAAGCCAAAAAGCTTATACCTTATGCAAAAGAACTTCAAGAAGTAGATATGAATTTGGATGATAATTGGGAAAGCAAGTTTCAACTTGCCCCTCATACAGTAATGCATGTCGAAGAAGTTCTTTCCGAACTAAAAAATGTTGAAAATAATCCTCTTGCTGATAAAGACACAAAGGAATCTGCACGGAACATTTTACAACAATATGCTCGATACCATACGCGAAAAGGACTGCAAAGAAAAACTCAATCAACCATCAGAAATGAAGTTATTTTGAGGGATAACCGTATTTGTCAATATTGTGGCAAAAAACTTGACAAAAAAGGAATTCATATTGACCATGTTATTCCTTATTCACTTGGAGGACGAACCGAATTAGACAATCTTGTAGTTGCTTGTGCAGAATGTAATCTTAAAAAAAGCGGTCGCACTTTAGCGCAAGTAAATATGAAAATTATGAAACAAAATCTTAATGAAAGGATGATTTAAAATGACAAATGCAGGAAAAGCGGATATAGGTCTTATTGGTCTTGCTGTAATGGGTGAAAATCTCATTCTCAATATGGAAAGCAAAGGCTTTACAGTCGCCTGCTTTAATCGTACCGTTTCAAAGGTCGATGATTTTATTAAGGGCAGGGCGAAGGGCAAAAATATAATCGGCTGTCATTCCATCCAGGAGCTTTGCGCAAATCTTAAGACGCCTCGCAAGGTAATGCTGATGGTAAAAGCGGGACAAGCGGTTGATGATTTTATCGAAATGGTGCTGCCACATCTTGAAAACGGCGACATTATCATCGATGGCGGAAACAGCCATTTCCCGGATACGACAAGAAGAACGAAATATGTCGAAAGCAAAGGCAAACTTTATATCGGCACCGGCGTTTCAGGCGGCGAAGAAGGCGCTTTGACCGGCCCATCGATTATGCCCGGCGGCTCGCCTGCTGCATGGCCTTCTGTAAAACCGATATTCCAGAAAATCTCCGCTCATACCGATAAGGGCGAACCCTGCTGCGAATGGGTCGGCGAAAATGGCGCAGGTCATTTCGTTAAAATGGTGCATAACGGCATCGAATACGGCGATATGCAGATGATTTGCGAAACCTATCAAATGATGAAGCAGGGTCTCGGTATGACAAACACTGAAATGAACAGCGTTCTTGCCGAGTGGAACAAAGGCGAGCTTGATTCATACCTTATCGAAATCACCCGTGATATCCTTGGATATAAAGATGAACAGGGCAATGAGGTTGTCGATTTAATTCTCGATACAGCAGGGCAGAAAGGCACCGGAAAATGGACTGCTATCGCTGCTCTTGATGCCGGCCAGCCGCTGACACTCATAGGCGAAGCCGTTTTTGCAAGATGCCTGTCGGCGATGAAGGAAGAACGAGTCGAAGCGTCAAAAATTCTTGCCGGCCCCGCAAAACAGTTCAAAGGCGACAAAGCAAAAATGATTGAAGATTTGCGAAAGGCACTTTACGCTTCTAAAATCGTAAGTTACGCTCAGGGCTATCAGCTTATGAGATCTGTCGCAAAGGAATCCGGCTGGAATCTCAACTACGGCGGAATCGCTCTTATGTGGCGAGGCGGCTGTATTATCCGCTCGGCATTTCTGGGCAAGATAAAAGACGCTTTCACGAAAAATCCAAATCAAGTGAACCTGTTGCTCGACCCATTCTTCAAAAGCGCGGTCAAAAAAGCACAAAGTTCATGGAGAAGAGTCGTCAGGGCCGCCGTTGATATGGGCATACCGATGCCGACCATTTGCTCAGCTCTGGCTTATTATGACGGTTATCGCTGCGAAAGACTGCCGGCAAATCTGCTGCAGGCTCAGCGAGATTATTTCGGCGCTCATACTTACGAAAGAGTTGACAAACCTCGCAAACAATTTTTCCATACAAATTGGACAGGCCGCGGCGGCAATACAAGCGCCTCTACCTATATCGCATAAAAAAATCTCGGGAAACAAAAAAAAACCCTGATATTTCATCAGGGCTTTTTTATTATTCTGACTTAAGAATTTCCTACCGCTGGATACGGCCGCGAGAACCTTTAATAAAGTTCTCAACCTGTTCGAGAGTCACCATTGTCGTATCGCCCGGCGTAGTGGTAAGCAGAGCGCCATGTGCCCAGCCGAGCTTTACCGCCTCTTCAGGAGACCTGCCGGTGAGCAAGCCATAGAAAAATCCTGATGCGAAACCGTCGCCGCCGCCGACTCTATCGTAAACATTAAGTTCGCAGGTCGGAGCCTGATAAACCTTGCCGTCAACCCAGGCCACTGAACTCCATGTGTGGTGATTAGTGGAATGCTCTTCGCGGAGCGTTGTGGCAACCGCTTTTACATTCGGAAACTGCTTTACAACTTCGCCAATCACAGCGACAAAAACCGAAGGGTCGAGTTTGGACTGTTTAACAACGTCGGGTCCTTTTATTCCAAGACCGTCCTGCATATCCGCTTCATTGCCGACCAGAACATCGACGTTTTCCACAATCCGCCGCAGTATCTCTACTGCTTTCTTTTGTCCGCCGCGGAACTTCCACAATTTAGCGCGGTAGTTAATATCAAAGCTGGTAACTGCGCCTTTGGACTTGGCGTATTTCATAGCTTCAATGATTAGTTCTGAGGTCGTTTCCGACAGGGCAGCGAATATTCCGCCGCTGTGGAACCATCGAACGCCATCCTTAAAAATTTCCGCCCAGTTTAAATCGCCCGGCTTGAGCTGCGCAGCCGCTTCGATAGCGCGGTTATAATCCACTTCCGGCGTACGTACGCCTAATGCGCGGTCGCTGTAAACCAGTGCCATATTCGGCCCCTGAACGCCGTCGCGCTCGAACCAGACGTAAAACGGCTTTACGCCCATTGCTCTTACTCGTTCCTGAATCAATCGGCCGAGACGATACTTCACCATCGCCGTAGCGATACCCGTATTCAGCTCGAAGCAGTCCGACAGATTAGCAGCAACGTTATACTCGCCTCCGCTGACGTGAACCTGAAAGTTGGTCGCCTTATGGAATGGAATAATTCCGGGGTCCAATCGGCATACTACCGCACCGAGAGATAAGAAATCCAAAGCGCCTTTTTGGGGCACAACTAACTTACTCATAGCAAACCTCCATAAACAATCTTAAAGAATCATTAACGAATAATCCATCAACTCTATGTTATTTATGCTATTTTGTCAAATAAAACCTCTGTTGACTTAAAGGACGTTTTAAGGGTATTTATGAGGATATTAATTTTCTATTTTTTAACGATGCCGGTTATACCGCCTGAAATAAGAGCGGCTATATTTGTCAGTACTCTTGGTACAATAAATCCTTTAGGACAGGCAAGATATCTTGGCTGCCAGTCGGGCTTGAATTTTTCCTTGTATTGCTGCAGGCCCTGGAAATTATAGAAATTCTCGCCGTATTTAAATAGATAAGCGCCGGTCTGCATCCATAAAGGAGCAAGAGGTCTGTTCTCAAGTCCTGACAGGGGAGCCATACCAAAATTAAAAGAGCGGAAGCCTTCCTGTTTTCCCCAGCCAAGCAGTTCCGTGAAAAGATAGTCCATTATTCCGTCCGGACTATCCGGCAGAAAACGCATCAAGTCGATCGACAATTCATCTTTTTGGCTGCCGGCCAAAATGTTGGCAAAGGCAATAATTTTGTCGTCCTTTTTAACAATTGCAACAGGTGTTCTGGCCAGATACTCCGGATTGAAAAAACCCAGAGAGAATCGTTTTTCTCTCGTTTTCTTTTCCGCCAGCCATTGATTAGATACTTCCTCGAGCAGGGGCATAGCACCCGGTACATCCTGCTGCGGAATTATCGAGAAGGTAAAGTTTTCTTTTGTCATTTTATTATGGGTATTGCGCAGATTCCTGTGAATACTGCCTTCGAGCGAGAAATTCTGAATATCAACGATAGCTTCTTCTCCGAGTTTGAGAAAATTCATTCCCAGTTCAACATATAAGTCAAGATGCGTCTTTTCCACCTGATAAAAGATAGGCCAGCCGTCGTATTTATCGCACAACTCCCTGAAATCCCATATAATATCCCGCCATTGATCCTGCGGTCCGACGGGGTCTCCCAGTGCAACCCAGCTTCGGCCCTGTACGGCATACATAATGAATGTATCGCCGGCCTCGTTAAATAAAAATCTTTTATCGCCAAGCAGGGCAAGCCAGGCATAAGTTTTGGGACAAGCCTGAACAATCGGCAAAATCTTTTCCGGATTGTCGTCGTCCCGGCGGGCAATGGCAGCTTTGCCTTTGGGTTTAAGAATTCTTGAAAAGAAATAGAATAACAGGAAAATCACGGCAGCCGTCGTAGCTCTTAAGAACCTTGGCGCGCCACCAGAGAAGGTAAAACGCCACCACAATTCATTTGAGTATTTAATATGCTTATGAGAAAACATGCCGAGCCAGAATGAACAAGCCACCACTGCGATTATCGAGACAACCCACATTGCTGAAAACGGCTCTGTAAGCAGCGATGCCTTCCTGTAAAATTCTTTTTTGCAGGGTATTAGAGCCCCAAGCATAACGGTCAAAATAATCGCTTCCTCGTAATCGAGCCCTTTAAGCAGTGAAAACACTATGCCCGCTGTAAGCAATATGATAGTGAAATGATAGGCTGCGTTAATTCTTTTCTGCAGGCCGCGAGCCAAAATAAAAAGCCCTGCACCAACAATGCTACCCAAAAAGTGTGACAGTTCTATCGCAGGAAGCGGCAGAAAATCTCTCAATATTTCCAAACGGCTTTTCTCGGATGGAAGGGCGCCTGAAACGAGTAAAACAACACCCGCGAGAAAGATAGTAAGACTGAATATCTGGGGGACAAGTGCTGTGCTAAGCCGGCCTAAAACAAGACTGTATTTTTTTACCTTTTGCCTGTTTGATAATAATTCATGACTGCCGAGCATAACAGAAGCAACTGACAATGGCAGCAGATAATAAATCAACCGGTATAATATAACAGAAGCGGTAATAGCGGCATCAGCTTCAAAATCCGAAAGCAGCAGCAGAATAACAGTTTCAAATACTCCTAATCCTCCCGGAACGGAGCTTGCAAGTCCAATGACCTGTGCCAGCAAAAAAATACCCACGAACTTCATATAAGTTAATCCTGCCAGCGGGGGCAGCAGCATATACAGAACACCGGCGGCCACAAGCCAATCTACGCACGAAATTGTAATCTGACCAAGACAAACCTGCGGCGTCGGCATCTTGAATTCCCACTGTTTTATCTTCAGGGATTTTTTTACAAAAAGGGCGATTGTTATGTATGCTAAAATAAGAATCAGAAAAATAACGCCTATCGACCGCACTGAGCCGAAAGGCAGATGAACTGATTCGGGCAGAGGTACAGGTTCAGGCAGGAACAGGAAAAATAATCCTCCCGTAAATAAAAAGCCAAGCCAGAATGTCAGACTATTGAAAATTACGAGCCTGCCGACATCAACAATGCCTATCCCCAGTGAAGAATAAATTCTGTATCGAGCGGCGGTGCCGCCTACAACTGTCGCGTTATGGCCGAAGGCATAACCTATAAACGATGCAAAAGCTATCTGTGGATATTTCAGAAGCTGACCGATATAGCGAAGAGCCAAAGTATCATAGCCTGTCAAAATGAAGTAATCCAGAAAGGTCAGCAGCACCGCCGCCATCAGCGGCAGCAGGGGCTTTTGTGATATTTCGTTTACAATATCACGATAATGGTACAGCCTGAGCTTGTGATGAATTACAAGCAGGGCAACCCCAAAAAGGATTGCGCTAATGAATGGACTTATATTGCGTAAAATTTTTTTCACAATATCAACTTAGGCTATAAAAAACCCGTATTAGTGTTTAAAATGCCGTTTGCCGGTAAAGACCATCGCAATTCCGTATTTATCTGCAGCGGCGATAACCTCATCGTCCTTCTTTGACCCGCCGGGCTGAATTATACAGGCAACGCCCGCCTTCGCGGCGTTTTCGACGTTATCCGGAAACGGGAAAAACGCGTCAGAACCCATCGCGGAACCTTTTGTTTCTGCGCCTGCGTGTTTGAATGCTAACTGTCCTGATTCGACGCGGTTCATCTGGCCTGCGCCGACGCCGATTAGTTTCCTGTCTTTTACCAGCGTTATCGTATTGCTCTTGACGTGTTTTGCGCAAATCCAGGCAATCCGCAAATCTTCAAGTTGTTCTTTGTTCGGTTTTACCTTTGTCGGATAAGTCAGCAACGCCGGCTCCCAGCCGATGAGGTCTCTATCCTGCAAAAGCAGACCGCCGATGATGCAGCGTATATCGAATTCACTGTTGTCGATTTTCGTCCTGTCGATTGGGGCGGTTGACATTAATCTTACTCTCTTGCCCCACGGCTTTAATGTCCTTATGGTTTCAATGGCGTCTTTATCAAAACCCGGTGCGATTATAACTTCTGCGAAAAATCCGCCTGCGCCTTTGGCTTTGCCGAAAAGCGAATAGGATTCCATTATGGTTGTCGCAAGGGCTTTATCGACCTTCCTGTTAAGGGCGACTATTCCGCCGAATGCGCTGACGACATCGGTTTCATAAGCCTTCTGATATGCCTTATGAATATCGTTATCAATCGCACAGCCGCAGGGATTGAGGTGTTTTACGACTACCGCGGCAGGCTCTGAAAATTCTTTTACCAGTTCAAATGCCGCGTTTACGTCGAGCAGATTATTGAAGCTTATCTGCGTCTCATCTTCCATAATACTGGCGGAAGAAACGCTCGTTTCATTATTTGCAGGCAGCTTATAAAACGCACCCCTCTGATGCGGATTTTCGCCATAGCGAAGCTCCATTATCTTGGCAAGCGAAATGCTTATTCTTTCAGGATACCTTACGCCGGCCTGCTGATTAAGATACTTTGAAATTGCTGTATCGTAGCTTGCCGTCAGGCCAAACGCTATTCTCGCAAGATTGCTTCTGGTCTTCTGGCTGATGCAGCCTTTATTATTTTTCATTTCAGAAATAATTTCATCGTATTGGGCAGGATTCGTAACGACAGCAACAAATTTATGATTTTTCGACGCTGAGCGAACCATACTCGGCCCACCGATGTCTATATTTTCAATCGCATCCTCGAATTTACAATCGGGCTTTGCGACAGTTTGTTCGAATGGATAAAGATTAATGCAAACCATATCAATCGGCTCTATGCCGTGCTTTTTCATCGCTGCCTGATGTTCGCTGTTGTCTCTTACGCCGAGCAGGGCGCCGTGAATTTTAGGATGGAGCGTCTTTACTCTGCCATCCATCATTTCGGGAAAACCGGTTACGGAATCTATACTGACCACGTTAACGCCGGCCTGCGCAAGTGCCTTTGCCGTTCCGCCGGTGCTGATGATTTTAACGCCCATTGCGGAAAGATTTTTTGCGAAATCAACAATACCTGCTTTGTCCGATACACTGATAAGTGCTGTCTTGATTTTCACATCCATTTGATTCGTTCTGCTCCCTGAAGTTGCCTGTTCTATTTCCTGATGGGTTTAACGCACGAGATGTTTTTGTCTTCCATAATATATATGCTTGAATCATATACATTGCTTGCAAAACTCGTTACAGAGGCGAAATTAATTGTATAAATCTTTTTAGCCTCTTTATTGTCCATAGCGATACACATATTATTTTTATCGAAGACATAAGCAGTATTGCCGTCCTGTGCCAGCAGGTCAACGCCTTCGGCTAAAAGCCATAATTGTTTTCCGCTGTTTGCATCAACCGCGTAAAGACCTTTGCCCTGGGCGTATTGATAAACGGCATTTTCAGCAGCTCTCGCTGACGTGAGCAGGGCGGAACCGGCACGGAACTTCCACTTCATTTTGCCGTTTTTGGCATCGAGTTTATAAAGGTTCGTGTCTTTGCTGCTTGTATAAATCCAGCCGCCGTTTTTCACCAAAGGCGCCGTAATTGCGCCATCAGCGTTCATCTGCCATTTTTTTTTCGGTCCGCCGGCAGTCATACATATTACATCGCCGCCGTCGGTGGCAAAAAACACAAAACTATCCGTGGCAATGACGCTTGTAACATCCGAAACCTTATCTGCGCTTGCCTTGAAAACTTCCCTTACATCCTTCAGGTTTGCTATGTGTAAAAGTCTGTCCGCCCCGGCAAAATAAAAATATGACGAATTAGCCGCTGCCGCTGCTGAGGATACTAAAAATGGTATTTTTTTACTGTAAAGCATTGTGCCTTGCTTGGGGTCTATCGCTACCAGCTTATTGGCGGCGATTATATACGCGATATTATTATAATCTGCCGGCTCGGAAACAGGCAGCCTCGGCGTCGCGACAGAATCGCCAAACTGCAGCTGACCTGTATTCCTGTTCAGGCAGAACAAATAATTGCCGTCGGTTAATATATACAGATAATCGCCGAGTACGGTTATTCTCTGAACCTTCTCCTGGGGACTTGTCTGGCCGGCCGGATTTAAGGCTATCGCACTCTGCCAGACCGTCGCAAGATTTGCCTGATTGAGCAGCTTTTCAGTTACAACCGCATTGGATTTTAGAGGTGAAATTGTTAAAAAAACCAAAACAAACGACCAGCTCAAACAAAAGTTTCTCAATGTCATTCTCCATTAAAATTTATCCGCCTGGGGCGGGGTTATAAAAGATTGTATAATTATTCTACGGAATCGACATAATCGCACAGGTCAACGTGATGCTGCTGTTCGAATTGCCGCATCTGTTCGATTCTTTCTATGTCGTCGTTAATGCGGTTTGCCAGTTTAAAAATATATGGCTTGCCTTCCAGCCGGTTTTTCAAATCCTGATACATAGGTTCCCATTTGCCGCCGTAAAGCTGGCTTTTGAGAACTATCAGCATTTTGTGTTCTGCCGAAAGACCTCTGACGAAATCCGCCACTGCGGTTTTACGCTTTTTCTCGTCAATTCTACCGTCTTTTTCGGTAATTTTAGCCATAACAGGCACCTCGCTATAGGCAATATATTACAGGAAAAACAGGCAATTTTCAATCAAAAACAAATTATACTGCAACTATTTAAATAGTGTGTCCTGCGTATGCTAAGAGTTTGATTGTTAAGAACTTAAACAATATTCGCATCTCAAAAATCAAACAACTTCGACAGTTACATTTTCGACTGGTCGAGAATCAGGTCTTTAACCCGTCTGCTCGGCAGATTCAGCGCACCAAAGGCCGCAGCCGCCGATGACCGCAGTTCCTGTTTGATTTCCCGCGATTCTACAAGCTGGTAAATCTGGTCTATCTGACTGTCAAGCAGTTGGTTAGCATTAACTTTTGCGGATATTGCCAAAGCTTCAAAACTCGAAATTCGGATATCAATTGGATTGTCCTTGTTTAAGGCTGCATTAGCGATAGCCCTTTGAGCGTCAGGGCTCGACATATACGCCAGTATCTGGCAGGCAAATATTTTCATTTCATCCCGCTTGTCTTCTGTCGTCTTTATTATTGCTTCTAAAGCGCCGGAAAGATTAATAGCGGTGTTTCGTGATTCAGCTGATTTCAGCATTGCCTGGGCCGAACGAATCGCATAGTTATCAGCAGTGTTCTTCGGCCAGTTTGCGTCCGCCTGTGCGGTAATCGCCTCAGCCAAATTATTTACAACCAGTTCGCTTTCGGTAAACTTTTCAGCAGGCTCCGCCATTGTCAGTGCTATCGCGGCGCTGTACCTGACAGACCTGTCGTTGAAGGATAAAGCCTCGATAAGCGGCTGTGAAGTTTGCAGTCTGTACATAAGAGATTTTTCGCCGGCATTTTTGGCCAAAGCCTCGACTGCTCCCAGTGCTATAACGCTATCGTTGTCTTTCACCGCCCGTTCGAGAACTCCATGGAGATATTCCGGCCCCGCGGTTGTCGCGTAAGTCATAGCATCGGCGTGACCTTTGCCGAAGTATTCAGGATATTCGATGCTCTTGCCGTCTGTTCGGAAAAAGGCTGACAGCCACAGTGAGATGGCTCCACCGAAATCCTTGTCGGCTCGCAATGCCCATTCGCAGCACCGCATTGTCATAAGCTCATAAAAATATGTCTTTTTGACCTGCAGGCGAACCAGCCGAGCGGCCTGTTTATCCCAAAACCATATATTTGCGCTATTTCCATCGGAAATCGGTGCAAGAGAATCTGCCTTATAATAGTAATTTTCCGCTGTTTGGAAGAACAGTTCTGCCGCGGTTTTGCCGGCATTTGCCGAGTCTATCTGGTTTATTGACGCAACCGCAAGATTTCGGAGCTGTTCGGAACTATCGTTCTCGGCGATGTATTTGAGATACCCAAGCGACTCCGGATAGCCGATTTTGCCCAGAGCTTTTATAATTTCAGCTTTTACTGCCGTGTTGTCCATCGCGAGCGCCGCTGTCAGAGGTCTTATCGCAGCTCGTCCTACTTCCGGCAGGGCGGAGGTGATATTGGCGAATTCCTCTTTTCTTTGTTCGTCCGCCAAAGCGTCGAGCATATAGGGTATCGAATATTCGCCTGCGTTGCGGAGTCTCTCTATGGCGGTATATTTGCCGCGAACAGTGCTGTTGAGCCTTTTGATTTCTTCCGTTATGATTTCAGGGTTGGTTCGGCGAACAAGACGTCCCTTTTCAATGATATCAAGAATCTTTGTCGCAAGGGGGGCTATCTCAGGATTGTTTGAGCTGACACGTACAAGAATTGCGTAGCCTCGAGGGTTGTCCTCGCTTAATTTCAACAGGGTCACGGGATCGGAGTTGCTGTCGATAATCTTCTGTGCGAAACCAGATGCAAGGTCGAATCGCCCTATGACTGTATAATGTAGAAAATCATTCCAATCGTCTTCAACCGAAGATTGCCCCTTAACAATAAGCGGGCTAAGTAAAATACACAATCCACAAAACATCAAAAAGTTTTTGCTCATCTGTACATCTCCAAAGTTATTAGACAATCAAGACCGCCAAAGAATAATTTCAGATATAACAGATTATAAATTATATGACTTAACTGTCAATAAAAAAGCCTGTTATGCCTTACCTATTTAACTTTTTTTTGTTGCATTATCTTATCTTGTTTATTAACATTAAAGGATTAAGGAAAATTTGGATTTGCGAGGGGCAATAAGACTTGAAATTACTTGCTGAGACAGAATGGTTGTTTAGCCCATTTAAAATGGCGTTTCTTATCCTCTGGTTCTATCTGTGTATGTATCTGATTAAGCGTTTTGAGTTTAGCTCCCTGATAAGTGGCCGTTTAAAGGCCTGGATGAACATACTAATGCTTTTTGCAGCTCCTTTTGTCCTGTTTTTAGCCTTTACCTATGCCGTTTGTAAGAAGGTCGAGCAAACGGGGATTACAATTGTTGAAGCAATGGTTTCAACTTTTGGTCATGCTGTAAAGGCAATTAAGTACACAAAAATTACCGGTGCACGGGGCAGCTCTTCTATAATACTTCTCGACCCTTCGGGCAAAAGTATTAATGAAGTCTATGGCGGCCAATCCGGCAAAAATAGTGATGCAAGACAGACGGTTGCTGTTGCGGAGCGGTTAATAAGCGATGCGGTTGAACTGCTGGCCAGCGATATACTCATCAATCCGGCTGAAGATTTCGAATACGACATCAGGTTCAGGGTTGACGGGGTATTGAGACCATATAAAAGAATCGGGGCCCAGGCCTGTGCAGCCGTGGTAAACAGCATAAAGGCCATTTCTGGAATGGACATAGCGGAAAGACGTCGGCCGCAGGATGGCGCTTTTGTTGCGAAGGTGCCTGACGGTACAATTTCGTTCCGTGTTGCCAGTGCCGGTGTATTGCATGGCGAAAAACTTTCCATAAGGATATTAAACCAGAAACTTGCGCCTCAGACCCTGCCTGAAATTGGAATGGATGAGCAGGCCTGTCAGATTGTCAGGAATGTTTTAGCTAAAGAGTCTGGAATGATTCTTCTCTGCGGCCCAACCGGCAGCGGCAAAAGCACTACACTTTATGCCATGCTTAGAGAAATAGATTTTTACACAAGAAATGTGATTACGATTGAGGACCCGATCGAATATGTTCTGGCAGGCGCCAGCCAGATTGAGGTCAATCCGAAGGCGGACATTACTTTCGCAAAATCTCTTCGCAGCGTGCTGAGGCAGGACCCGGATATAATTTGTGTAGGCGAGATTCGTGATGATGAAACGGCATCTATCGCCTTAAAGGCTGCCCAGACAGGACATCTCGTCATAGCTACCCTGCACAGCAGCAGCAACACCGCTTCACTGGTACGTCTTTTAGACCTGAAAATCAGCCCCTTGCTAATGGCATCTGGTCTTGACCTTGTAATCTCACAGAGACTCGTTAGAAAACTCTGCGATAATTGCAAAACAATTGCTGCGTTAAGTGAATCGCAGATAAAGGCTTTTCAGCAAAAGAACATCGACCCTGAGACAATATGCGCCCCGGTAGGCTGCAGCAAATGTAATGATAGCGGCTATAAAGGCAGAATCGGAGTTTTCGATGTTATGATTATTGATAACGAAGCCAAAAATAAGATTTCTATGGGTAAAATTACCGTTGCAAACAGTACTAAAGATGATGAACAAATGAAATCCAACTTGCAGAAACAGGCGATGAAACATGCTGTTGCCGGCATTACATCGCTTGACGAAGTTAAAAAAGTTACTGCTAATTAGGACAGAAATATGTCTGAACTTATTTCGTTAATCATTGCGGCCTTGTTCGGGGTTTGGGCTTACAAGAAGGGGCTCTTCGCGACCTGGGCATTTCTATTCAATGTTATTATTGCCGTATATCTCGGTTTGATGCTTACCTCCCCGGTTCTCTCATGGGCAGGGCAGCGACTGAATTTCCTCGGCTCTTATGCTAATGTCGTGGTTATGGTCGTGATAGCAGCTGTTTATTTCATTATCACTAATTACCTTAGTTCCACTTTTTTGACAACTACTTACTATGCAATATTCCCGGTAATAGTTGATAAAATAAGCAGCCCGATTTTGGGGTTTGTCGGCGGATTTGTCCTTGTCAATTTTATTCTTTTTGCCGTGGCGATATCACCTTTAAAAGAGATTTCTTTAGTCTCGAAATATCTGCCGGACGATATAGAAAAGTCATCAGGCCGTGTTGTTAATACCTGTGGATTTGTTTCCGGCCTTTCATTACAATATGGCGATAAAAATATTGCAAAAGCTGTTGAGGTTGTCAGCCGGTCTAATATCCAAAATCATACCTGTCCTGCTAAAATCGCACCAAAAGTCAATCCGCCTGTGCCAAGCCAGCCAGCCCCGGCTGTAAAAAAGAAGTCAAACAGAATCCCTGAGTTGAACGAATAAAAACCTTTAGGTTGTTTTAAGCTGTTAGTTTTAGAGTATAAGTTGTTTTTCTGCTCTTTATTGATAGTCCCATAATATATGTTATGTTTCATTCGGCTTTTTCACAAAAAGGCCTCAGATATCAATAAAGAGCTTATTCTGCCTAAACGGGTTGATGTGACGCTATATTGACCATATCGCCTATCAGATTCCAGCAGGCATACGCACGGTCAACAAGCCCCATATTCTGGAGGGTTTCATTTAATGTCGTAAAAGTCAGCTCCGCATCGAAATCCTTAAGCTGTTCTTTCCGGCTTGTCTGTATTGCATTCAGGAAAGCTTCCCTATTGCAGTACAACAGAGCTGTTTTGTAATGCAAGCCGATAAGCTGGCTGGAAAGCTTATTTTGTATGTTCAGGTATGACAGAGCCATTGGTTTTTCGCCAAGTTCGGTGCAGCACAGTGTCAGCCGGGAAAGAGACCTGTAATTCGTCTCGTTTCCGCGGATAATTTCCGCAAGCTTTTCGGCAGCCTGTTTATACTGTTTGTATTTCATTAAAATCATCCCAAGGGCATATCCTACAGGGAAGTTTTCAGGATTGTTCGCATATTCTTTTTCGAAGGTCTCAAGCACAGTCTTGTCTGCCTTACGCTTGTCTATTTCGGTTCCGGTCGCCGCAATCAGTCTTAATCTTGCTGTCTCGGCAAACAAAACGGAGCTGTTTTGTACAATAGCGGAAGCCAGATTCAGCGTTGCATATGCCGAATCGTCGTCCCCAAGTTTCTTTTGTGCCTGGGCCAGTCCTACATACGCATCGACAATCTCGTCATTTATCGCACAAGCCCTGTTGAAAAGCTCAGCGGCCGGAGACGTATTTGAATTCGCCATATGCAAAGAACCAAGTCTTACATACGCCATAAGATAGTTCGGCTCTAATTTTATGGCTTTTTCATAGTAGGCGACGGCTTGCGCAAAATCTTCTGCCAGTATGAAAACCTCGGCAAGCTGAACGTACAAATCCGCATCTTCAGGCTGCTTTTCCAGACGTTCTTTCAGGTAATCTATTGCCTGAAAGGGACCCTGCTGTTCTATCATCTCTTTTATTTTTTCTTCTTCTGCCGTGGAACCGCTGAAATTATCAGGATGTATCAGGATAGCGTTGCTGAACGCTTCCGCCGCGGATTCATAATTGCCGGTCTCCATATACAAATGCCCCAGGAGCACAAGAGTTTCTATATCATCGGGGTATTCGCCTATTTGTCTTCGATATTCCTGCACCGTCTTTTCGAGCTGGCCGTTTTTGAAATATATGGCGGCAAGTCGCAATCTCGGGAATTCGAGGTAGTTCTTGAATTTCAGGCAGTCCTGATAAAATTCTATCGCTTCGGCTTCCTTATAAAGTCTCTCATAACAATGCCCCATCGCATAAAGCGCGATAGTATTATTGGGCTGCTTGCGATAAATTGACTGAAGATTGTCTATCGCCCCATTAAGGTCTGATTTCTCCAGGCAAAGTGTTGCCATTACCATTCTGCCGATAGTGCATTCAGGCTTTTCGAGCAGATATTTCGCCGCTTTTTCTTCGGCGATATCAAAACTGGCTACGGAAATCAGGTCTAAAATATCATTGATTGGACTGTAGTCAGGATTCGATTTTATTACAGTATCTATCCAGTGCCACAGCAGGCCCGCAGTATTTACCCCGACCGCCCTGCCGAGAATTTCAAGCAATTTTGACATATTTTTATAGACCTTTCTTTGTTGTAAAATCGCGTAAGTACTCAATAAAACTATCGACAGGCAGATAAGCCGTCTTAATGGAATTATGGAGAAAATCGGCGTTTTTGACTTAAAATCAAGGATTTTTCGCTACTTCTATAACGGGTTTAGCGACTTTACCCGTTACGACGAAGCCCCTGGCCTAAACGGCCCGGCTGAACTTTTTATATGGGACTTGACGAAATCGACTGAGGAAATAGAAGAAATAAAAGACTTATGGCTATTTACACAAACCACAAATCGTCTTGACAAGTCGTATCACGGCTATGATAATTATCGCGATTGTCTCAGACACATAAAAATTAATATCAATTCAAGGGAGATCTAATGAAACGTATCTTATTTTTTCTGATGTGTGTTCCTCTTGTATCTATAGCCTTTGCTGAAAAGCAAAAACCGGAGACGAAAACACCGGTAAAGAAAATAATATTAGATAAGAACTCTCAATTTATTCTGGCTGCGTATGACGGCAACCTCCCTGCCGTGCGAAAAGCACTGGCTAATGGCATAGAGGTCAACGTGCAAACCAAGGAAGGTACAACGGCACTGTATATGGCGGCAAGGAAATCCCGTACGGAAATTATTAAGCTGCTTTTGAAAAACGGCGCTGATGTCAATATTAAAACCAACAGCGGCGCTACAGCCCTGATGGCATCGTCAATTGTCGGCCACTATAATGCCGTTTGTCTTCTGATAGAAAAAGGCGCCGAGGTAGATGCCCGGGACAATAACGGAGAAACAGCTCTTATATGGGCCGCGTATAATGGTTATCCGGATATTGTAAAGTTTCTTATCAAAAAAGGTGCCGAGGTCAATGCCAAAACTAACGACGGCGCAACGGCACTTATAATGGCGGCGACTAACGGCTGTACTGACGTTGTTACGCTTCTTTTGAAGAATGGCGCACAAGTCAATTTCAAAACCACCAATGGCGGAACGGCACTGATATTGGCGGCTTATTATAATTTTCCGGAAACCGTCAAACTTTTACTGGAAAATGGCGCTGAAGTTAATGCCGCAGATAACAAAGGCATAACCGCCCTGCTGCTGGCGTCGCAGGAAGGCCATCTGGAGATTGTCAAACACCTCCTGGCAAGCGGCGGTGATGTCAATGTAAAAGATAACGAAGAGGACACAGTTCTGTTTTCAGCGGTGCAGAAAGGCTACACGGAAATCATCAAGCTTCTGCTGGAAAAAGGCGCTGATGCCAACGTAAAAGTTAAAGATGGTTCTCTGCCCCTGACAACGGCTGTATTGCAGGGCCGGACAGAAATCGTCAAACTTCTGCTGGAACACAAAGCCGATGCCAATGTAAAAACCAGCGACGGCGTAACAGTATTAGCATTCGCTAAAAACAATGGTTATATAGAAATTGCCCAACTGCTCGAAAACGCCGGCGCAAAGCAATAAGGTATGTCAAAAATTGGCAGTCTGCCCCCCTGCTATTGTTAAAATACGTAATCAATTGTTCCAAAGCACAAGGTTATTTGTCGAAAAATTTTATTTGACATCTTTTTTAGACCTGTATAGTCTTATATATAACTGGGACTAAATCACAGCCGAAAATTGGTACATTGATGATTCGGCAATTGCTTATATGCCAAAAAAGAGTTGGCTATTATGCAACGATTAGGAACATCGAGAGGACAGAGTTTGTTCAATTTTTATTAGCCAACCTTTTATACATTTTTTTCAGATACGGCAGGATTTAGGTTTTTTGCTTTTGAGAGGTTCCCATGAAAAAAACAAAAGCATCGCCAAAAAAGAAAAAGATTATACCCGCTAATCGCAAAACAGCATATTTTCCTATTGTCGGTATCGGGGCATCAGCCGGCGGTCTTGAAGCATATCAGGAATTACTCAAAAATCTGTCAGCTAAACCGGGAATGGCATTTGTATTTATAATGCATTTAGCACCGGGACATAAAAGTATGCTGACGGAACTGCTTGCCAGATTAACAAAAATGCCGGTAAAAGAAATAAAGAACGGTATGCCCATAGAAATCAATAATGTTTATGTAATACCGCCGAGCACTAATGTTTCTATCGCGGGCGGCAGACTAAAACTCAACAAGATGCGCGATGCAGGGTTAAAACGTATGCCGATAGACTGGTTTTTCCGTTCGCTGGCAGAAGAGCATGGGAACAGGGCTATCGGAGTTATTCTTTCAGGAACAGCAACAGACGGGACGCTGGGAGCCGAGGCTATAAAGGCCGAAGGTGGTATTATTTTTGCTCAGGATGAAAAAACCGCTAAATACGACGGTATGCCGCAAAGCGCGATTGGGGCCGGATGTGTGGATTTTGTGCTTTCGCCCAAAAAGATTGCCAGTGAGCTGGAATGTATAGCAAAACATCCCCTTATATCGTCTGGGCGGCTTGTTAAAGCAGATAAATCAATCGTAACGCCAGATAAAGGCATTGAAGGTATTCTTGACATATTGCGTTCGGCCAAGGGGCTGGATTTGGCTCATTATAAAACCAGTACCATCAGCAGACGCATATCACGGCGGATGGTTTTACTGAAATTGGAAAATCTCAGGGGCTACATAAAGTTCCTGCGCGAGAATAAAGACGAGGTAGAAAAGCTTTATGAAGACTTATTGATAAAGGTTACCAGTTTCTTCCGTGACCCGAAAGTTTTTCATACATTGAAAAAACGGATAATACCCGCGATTCTTAAAAACAAGACAAAAGGTCAGGAGACAAGGATATGGGTTCCGGGATGTTCGAGCGGCGAGGAGGCTTATTCTATTGCTATATGCCTTATGGAATCGCTGGGCAACAAAAGGAGCGCGTTCCCTGTCCGGATTTTTGCAACCGATGTAAGCGACAGCAATATTGATAAGGCTCGCCGGGGCATTTACGGCAAGAATATAAAAAACGATGTTACGCCTGAGCGATTAAAAAGATTTTTCACCAAAACAGACAACTCTTATAAGGTTTCCAAACTGCTGAGGGAGATGTGTATTTTTTCAAAACAGAATGTGTTCAGCGACCCGCCTTTCTCCAATTTAGACCTTATAAGCTGCCGTAACCTGATTATATACTTTCAGCCGGTTTTACAGAAAAAAGTATTCCATAATTTTCACTACGGTTTAAGACCCGGCGGGTTTCTGGTTTTAGGAAACTCGGAATCCGCAGGCGGTTATTCAAATCTTTTTAAGGCGCTGGACAGAAAGCAGAGAATTTTCGTAAAAAAATATCTGCCGGGAGAGTCTAAACTTGAATTAGGTCAGAAATATTATCCGCTGAAGAAATTAGAAATTAAGGAAAAGACAGGTACCAGGAAAGGCAAAGAAACCGATATTGAGAACATGGTAGAGCAGGTTGTGCTTAGCGAATACGCCCTTTGCGGGGTGCTGATAGACAGTGATATGGAGGTTGTTCAGTTCCGCGGTCATACCGGCCGCTATCTTGAATCAGCGGCAGGCAAACCGAGCCTTAACCTGTTCAAATTGGCGCCGAAAGGACTGTTTCAGCCTTTGCACACGGCGATATATAAAGCAAGGGGAACAAAACATACAGTAAAAATAGAAGCGGAGGATATAAAGTATAATGGCCGCAGGATGAGAATTAATGTTACAGTTATCCCTGTGAAATCCGGACCCCTTAAAGAAGAATTCTTTCTGGTGCTTTTTGACGAAATTCCCAAGGCAGTCAGGCCTAAGAATTTACCAAAGGCGCACAGGAAATCTGTTAAAGATGAAAAATATGTTGATTCCCTGCAGAAAGAGCTTACGGAAACAAAAGAATATCTCCAGACAGTTATAGAAGAACAGGAAAACGCGAATGAAGAAGTGAAAACGGCTAATGAGGAAATACTGTCAAGTAATGAAGAACTGCTAAGCACTAACGAGGAACTGGAAACTGCCAAAGAGGAACTGCAGTCTTCAAATGAAGAATTGGTCACCACTAACGAGGAACTGCAGAACCGTAATAAGGAAGTCATTCTGCTGAATAACGACCTGATAAACTTACTTGGCAGTATCAATATGCCGGTCATTATGATGGGGACGGACTTATGTATACGCAGAGTAACTCCACAGGCAGAAAAGGTTCTTAATGTAATTTCATCAGATATCGGCAGACCGATAAGTAAAATTAAACTCAATATAGATATTCCGGATTTCGAGGGAATGCTTTTGGAGGTAATAAAGACCCTTCATCCAAAGGCATTTGAGATAGAGGACAAAGAGGAAAACTGGTATTCGGTATATATCAGGCCGTACCGGACTATGGATAACAAGATTGACGGCGTGGTCGCGATTTTTATCAATATCACCGAACGCAGGAAATTGGAGAGGGAATTGGCGCTGGCAAATGAGGAAGAATTCAAAACTGTTTTTGACAATGCGGTTGATGGAATACTGGTGGTCGATACGGAAACCAGGAAATTCTACATGGGTAATAATTCAATCTGCCGGATGCTCGGTTATAACTCTGAGGAAATTGAAGATTTAGGGGTTATGGATATTCATCCCGAAAAAGACCTTCCTTGCGTTATTAAACAATTTGAAAGGCAGGCAAAAGGAGAAATTCACTTAGCCAAAGATTTACCCGTAAAGAGAAAAGACAGCAGCATTTTTTATGCTGACATTAATTCAACACCTATCACAATTGCCGGGAAGACGTATCTAATGGGGTTCTTTCATGATACCACCGAGCGCAAGCAGGCAGAAGACCTGCTGCGGGAGAGCGAGGATAAGTATCGAAGTCTGTTTATGTCGTCCCGTGACGCTATTATGACCCTTGAACCGCCGTCGTGGAAATTCACATCCGGAAACCCTGCTACGATAAAAATGTTCAGGGTGAAAAACGAGGCGGAATTTTTAACCTATGAACCCTGGAAGTTATCTCCGGTGCATCAGCCTGACGGGCGAGCCTCGGACGTCAAGGCCAAAGATATGATAGAGACGGCGATGCGCAAAGGCTCACATTTTTTCGAGTGGACACATAAGCGTGCAAACGGCGAGGAGTTTTTGGCAAATGTGCTGTTATCGAGAGTCGAGCAGGGAAAGGAGGTATTCCTGCATGCAACTGTCAGGGATATCACCGAGCAAAAGAATATGGAGAATGCGCTGCTGGCAAAAGAAAGAAAAATTCGTGCCATTTTTGACCAGTCTTTTCAGTTTGTCGGCATGATGGCACTGGACGGTACACTCCTCGAGGTAAACAGGACGGCAATGCAGTTTGCAGGAATTGGTGAATCGGATTGTTTAGACAAACCTTTCTGGGATACGCCCTGGTGGGCACATTCGACAGAAATGCAGAATAAGCTGCGTGAAGCCATAATAAAAGCTGCACGAGGCGAAATTGTGCGTTTCGAGGCAACCTACCTCGCTGCGGATAAAAGCATTCATTATATAGATTTTTCGATGAAGCCCATTCAAGATGCAGATGGCAAGGTGATATTTCTTATTTCCGAAGGACGCGACATTACCGAGAACAAGCGATTGGAAGAAGAACTGAGAAACGCTGATGAGCAAAAAGCCGCTGTAGAGATAAAGTCGAGGTTCACCTCTATGGTTTCACATGAACTCCGAAGCCCGCTGGGAGCAATCAAAGAGGGCGTAAATCTTGTTTTAGAGGGCCTGGCAGGAGATATCAATGATGAGCAGAAGGACCTTTTGAGTACCGCCAAGAGAAATACCGACAGATTGGGACGCCTGATTAATAATGTTTTGGATTACCAGAAAATATCATCAGGGAAGCTGGAGTTTGATATCCGGAAAAACGATATTAACCAGGTAGTGCAGGATGTCAGTAATGAAATGCGTCTTGTGGCGACAGAAAAGGGGCTGGATTTGGCAGTGGATATAGATGAAAGCATACCCAAGATAAGTTTTGATAAAGACAGGATAGTTCAGGTGCTTACTAATTTGGTGAGTAATGCCATAAAATATACCGAAAAAGGAAATATTACTATCCGCACAAAGCAGAAAGACGATACGGTGCATATAGCGGTTCAGGATACCGGTATTGGTATTAAAGCCGAAGATATAAAGAAACTTTTTCAGGTTTTTGAGCAATTAGACAGCACAAGAGATAAGAAAAAAGGCGGCACCGGCCTTGGGCTGGCGATTTCCAGTGATATAATTTTTGCTCATGGAGGAGAATTATGGGCAGAATCAAAAGAGGGTAAGGGTTCGACTTTTTATTTTACTATTCCCAGGAAGCTTAAAGAGAAAAAGAAACTTGGAGAGATTCTTGTTGAACAAGGGAAGATTACCGAGAACGATTTAAAAAAGGCATTGGATAAGCAAAAACAGTAGGGAAAATTTACCCGTGGTATATGGTGAAAAAATGTTATATGATATGGAGGTCTTATGGCAAAGACAATTTTGATAGTTGATGATGATGCGGATTGGGTACAGATGATTAGCAAGAGGTTGCGAGTCAACGGATACCAGATAGAGGCAGCATTTGATTCTGTACAAGCGGTCTCGCAGGCGATAAAAATAAAACCGGATTTGATACTTTTGGATATTTTAATGCCTGCAGGCGGCGGAATTGGGGTTCTTGAGAATTTAAGAGCAAATGTCAATACATTTAACACACCTGTAATAGCGCTTACAGCACTGGGCGATAAGCAAACAGTAGAGGCTATGGTAGAATTGGGAGTGTCCGGGTATTTTGTGAAACCTACAGATATGAGCAAGTTGTTAGAGAAAATAGAAGATGTTTTGATTAAGAAATGAGCCGGATTCGATATTTAATAAAAAGGAGAGGTCTATGGGCAAAAAAATACTGGTTGTCGACGATGAGCCGGACCTGCTAAAAGTTACATTAATTAGATTAAAGAAAACTGGTTATGAGGTATATAGCGGCGTAGACGGCCGGGAAGTATTGAATCTGGCTCGCCAAATTATACCCGATTTGATAATTCTTGATGTGTATCTTCCGGTGATTAATGGCGATGATGTTACCAAAATATTGAAGAAGGACGACAAGTTAAAGCATATCCCTGTAATTTTAATCTCCGCTACTACCAAGACTCTTGATGAAAGAGCTATGGAGTGCGGAGCGGACGCTTATCTTGCCAAGCCATTTGATCCTGAAGATTTGATCGGCATAGTAGAAAAGACCCTGGGACAAACTGAAAAGGAAATGTTATGAAGAAAATACTTATTGTCGACGATGAAGAAGATTTCCTGCAGATGCTTGGTAGAAGATTAACAGATGCGGGATATTCTGTTATCAGTGCGAATAATGGTATGGATGCCATAGGTTTGGCATTATTAGAACGCCCTGATATCATTATACTTGATATCTTGATGCCGGATATGGAGGGCGGAGAAGTGGCGTTAAAATTGAAGGAGTTCTCCCGAACCAAAGATATTCCCGTGATATATTTAACTGCGATGCTTTCAAAGGCAGAAGAAGAAAAGTACAGGTCAGGGACAAGCGGCAAAATTGTTTTTGTCAAGCCGCTTGATTTCGGCAGATTATTAGAGCAGATAAAAAAGCTTTTAAGCGATACAACAGCTTCGTAGCTATTCCTTACGCCCTATCCTGTTCGCCTTTAGCCATCTCATACAAGCCGTGCCCGCTGTCTCGCAGTTTGCCCTGCCGACACAATTCCTGCCAAACTTCACTGGGAAACTGATTAGGCGGCCGTATCGCGTAAACTCCCGTATGCCCGCTCGAAAACACACTACGCCCGAGTCGCGAATCGTCATCCAGTACAGTAAGTTTTAGCCGCTTCTTGAACGCCTTCAATGCGCTTTTGAGTATTTCCGGCGTTATACCCCCACTTTGCCCTTGTTCCGCATTTATTTGCTGCGGCGGTTGCTGTTCCTGTTCCGTCATCGCCTTACTCCTCTTTTTTATTTTGCCTGTTTTTCGATTTCGCTCAGATACGCGATTGTTCTTTCCAGCTGGTCGGACAGATGTTTGAGCTTCAGCATTGTTTTTACGCGGGTTACGAGCTCCAGCTTATTGACAGGCTTGCTGAGAAAATCGTCGGTTCCGGATTCAATCGCCCTTTCGATATCGCCAAGCTCGTTAAGAGCCGTCACCATAATCACCGGCAAATCCGCGGTCTGCGGATTATTTTTTATCCTTCTGCACACCTCAAAGCCGCTCATTTTCGGCATCATAACATCGAGCAGCACTAAATCAGGTTTTGATTTTTTGATAATCTCGAGCGCTTCTATGCCGTCTCTTGCGGGTATTGTCCGGCAGTGAATATCTTCAAGATATGCCTGGAGAAGCTCAAGATTCTGCTCATTATCGTCAACAACAAGTATTGCCGGCGTCTTAAGGCTTTCATCGTTTTTCTTCTGATTTGCTATAGTTTTTGTCATTGTCTCTGCCTTTTGGTTAGCTGTTAATTTTTCATATTCTGTTCTATAAAAGACCTGACCTCCGGTTTGAGGTATATTGCTTCGATATCTACAACCTGACCGACAGCCTTTGCGCAAATTGCCGCGATTTCATAAGAGCTGGAGTCGGTATCCATAAAGAAGATAAAATCATTTTTTATCTTGCACAAGCCGGAACTGCCGCCGCCAAGCGAATCTTTACGTATTTTAACACCGTTCTTCTCGAGCAAGTCCAGTAATTCGTCAAGAATAGTTTTATTATCCATATCTTTAAGGAAAAACTCCCTAAATGTCGATAAATATAATATTGTAATTTTATCTTATTGTAATTTTTTTTAAAGACTTTTTTGTTTTAGTCCCGGGAGGACACCTTGCAGCAGCTAATTGTGAAACGCCGTTCTCTTAACAAAGAGATTAATCTGCAACTCCAGCAGAACAAAGAACTTCAGGCACGTATGGCCAAGCTTCAGACCCTTGCCAATTTAGGCACTATCAGTGCCATTGTAGCTCATGAAATTAATAATATCCTTATGCCGCTTGGCAATTATGCCCAGGTAGCGCTGAATAATCCGCAGGACAGTCAACTGACACAGAAAGCCCTGCAAAAAACCGTACATAACAGCGCCCGGGCCGCGGAAATTCTTGAAAGCATTCTCGCTATCGTAAACGGCGAAGCCGTCGAGAAACGGATATGCAGACTAAAACAGCTTGTCGAAGAAGTATTTTCCTGTATCGGAAGAGATTTCGAGAAAGACAAAATTAAAGTCAGAATGGAAATTTCCGATGGTCTTGATATTCTTGCGGTGCCGGTACAACTACAGCAGGTTTTAATGAACCTGATTTTAAATGCACGCGAAGCAATGATGCCGGCCGGCGGTACGCTTCTGATAAACGCCAAAAGACAAGATAGCACGGTTGTTATAGAGGTAAGCGATACCGGCTGTGGAATCGAGCCGAGGGATATGAAGAAAATTTTCGAGCCGTTCTTTTCCACCAAGACCCCGCAATCCCCTGCCGGCAGAATTGGTGCAGGGCTGGGGCTTGTATTTTGCAAAGAGATTGTCAATTCTCATAATGGCACTATCGAGGTTCAGTCTAAACCCGGCACCGGCACAAAATTTATCATTACTTTGCCGGACGGCGAAAACCCGTAATCTTAGCCCCCGTCAATTATTGTTTCCACAATATCGAATATGGCCTTTTTGGTCGGATAGTTCGCGTTGTTTGTGACGATTGAGAAAATGTATTCCCTGTCCTTATTTGCTGACACACATACTCCCGATAAAGCGCGAACGTTATTTATATAGCCGGTTTTAGCAAAAACTTTGTTGCGGTATCGGCCTTTATAAAATTGTTTTTTTATCGTCCCGTCAACCCCGCCGACTGCCAGCGTCTGCTTGAAAGCAGGCCAAAACTCACTCTTGTATGCATCGAGCAGTACCTTCGTAAGAACATCCGCGGATAATTTGTTGACATTGCTCAGCCCGCTGCCGTCATCGATATAAAACTCAGACTTGTCGGCGCCAAGGCTCGTAAGATAGCTCTCTACCGCCTTCCTGCCCGTTTCCCAGCTTCCTATTTTGCCGCTGGTTTTGTCGCCCAGCATTTTAAAAAGACATTCAGCTGCTATATGGAGACTGTCCTTGTTGCAATTGTGCATAACTTCCATTATCGGCGTATTGGACTCGGCGATGACTTGCATATTTTTCGGCTCTACGCTTGCCTCGGTCAGAGGGTTTTGAATTTGAATTCCAGCTCTGTTGAGGTTTTCAGAAAGAAGAGAACCGAAAAACAAACTCGGTCTTTCAATAGCGACATCGAACGAATCGGTATTTTTGCATTTGCCGTAAATTACTATAACATTTTCCTGTTCTGTGCGGTTTGCGCCGATAGCGCTTTGTCCCTTTGATATCGCTACGCTGTTAAGCAGTCGAAGAAATGCGGTGTCCGGCTCTTTGGCCAGTTTAATTCCGCCGGCGGTATTTGTCGCGGTAATTTTTATGCAGTTGCCGTTATAGTTAAGACCGCTTATTTCGCAGGCATAGGGTCTGTTAAGCTGCTCTCTCGGCCAATTCGATTGAACTCGCTCATCGTCAAAAACAGAACTATCTATAATAACCCCGTCTAATTTTTCTATAGCCTTTGCTTTGAGAGCTTCTGTAATCTGTCTGACGAAATCTTTGCCGGCAAGTCCCAAAAGCGGGTCGCCCCCGCCAATCACAACAAGCTTGTTGTCCTGCAATCCTGCCTTCGTTACAAATTGGTAATCTATACCGAGACGTTTCAGTGCTGCGAAACTTGTAACTAATTTCATATTTGACGCCGGCGTTAATGGGGTTGTGGGATTATAATTGAAAACGCATTTGCCGGTTTGTGCCTCGACAACCATAACGCTGTATTCAACACCCTTTTGGTCTTTTCTCGAAATTATTTGCTCTATTTTATTCTGCAGGGACGAACCGCAGGCCCACTGCTGTGCGAAAGCCAGCGCTAATACCGCAAAACATCTTATTCTGATAAATGACATAGGCAGAATTTCTAACAAAAAAATGACTGTAAATCAACAACTAATATAAATCATTTTAAGACAATAAGTTATGACAAATTATCACAGATTATTTTAAATTTTTCCTGAAACTGCCATTTTGCATCTGTAACTTATTTACTCGTAATGAGTTATGAAATATTTACCAATTTTCTCTGTCGGATTGACAATGCCGAATCTGATGGTTATACTTTGCGCCATATATGAAGATAAGAATTTTGCGGCTCTTCAGCCGTGGCAAGCTTCCGGAATACTAGTGGATGAATATTCCGGAAGTTTTTTTATGGATTCGACAGGCTCACCATAAATATATTGACAGTTCATTGCGTAATTGTTTTTAATATAGCTACTTATGTCAAATTCGCCGACAAAAAAAGGGATTTTCAACGCCTCTGTCCTACAGAATCGAGGCCTGGGCGATAAATTTTCCCGTTTGAGCCTGGAGCTTGAAAAAAAAGCTCACATTCCATTCTCTAACGCATCAGCAGGTCAATTCATTCAAATTGATGTTTCTAATCTTGCCCTGCCTGATGAAAAGCTCATACCTGGGGAACTTTCGGATTCTGCCCGCAGAAATATTCTTTTGCGAAGGCCGTTCAGTTTTGCAGATATCGATTCGAGCAAGAACAGCACTATCGTAGAAATCCTTTATTGTGTCCTTGGGCCTGCGACCTTGAGAATGAAAACTCTCAGGACGACAGATATAGTCAATCTCATAGGTCCGCTCGGAACAGGCTTTACAATTTCCGAAGATAAAAAATTGGCGATACTTGCCGCCGGCGGAATGGGCGCCCCGCCGCTAATACATCTTGCCAAGGTTCTGAAAAACCGCTGCCCGAACACAGAGATAATAGCCTTCGTCGGCGCGAAGACAAAAATTGACCTGTCATTTTTCGATATCAAAACGGACAAGCTGAAAATAAAGTCCGATGTTATATTAGGCGAATTTGCGAAACATAATATTAAAACCGTTGTAAGCACAGACGATGGCTCCGTTGGTTTTAAAGGATTCGTTACCGAGACGCTCGCGGATTGGCTCAGAAAAAACAAACCTGATGGAAAGAATGCGATAATTTATACCTGCGGCCCCGAAGCGATGCTTTCCGCGACAGCCGCGTTGAGTTCCGAGTTTAAAATCCCCTGCCAGGTAAGCTTAGAGCGGCGGATGGCCTGCGGCACGGGATTATGCCAGAGTTGTGCCGTCAAATGCCGCGATAAAACCAGCGGCGGCACTTTATACAAACTCTGCTGCAAAGATGGTCCTGTTTTTTGGTCTGATGAAGTCGTATGGGAATAAAAAATAAAGATATAGACCTTTCGGTTAGTTTGGGTTCGGTCAAACTCAAAAACCCGCTGATAACGGCATCGGGAACGTGCGGTTACGCAGACGAGCTTGACGATTTTATGGATATAAACCTGCTCGGCGGCTTTATTACAAAAAGCATTACACTCAAACCTCGGCTGGGCAACGATGTTCCCCGGATTGTCGAAACAGATTCAGGTATGCTCAACGCCATCGGACTTGCCAACATCGGCGTGGAAAAATTTATACAGGAAAAAATCCTGATGATGGCGCGATACAAAACTCCATTCTTTGTGAACATTGCCGGCCAGACCATTGATGAATATGTTGCCGTCGCTGAAAAGTTGTCGCAATGTCCTCGAATAGCAGGTCTGGAGCTGAATATAAGCTGCCCCAACGTCAAACAGGGAGGCATAACCTTCGGCACCGACCCTGCTCTTGTCCGCCAGATTACCACCGAGGTAAAAAAAGTCGTCAGGGACAAAATTCTCATCGTCAAACTTACGCCAAACGTAACCGATATCAGCGTCATTGCCCGCGCAGCCGTTGATTGCGGCGCCGATGCGCTCAGTCTGATTAACACCTTTACCGCAATGGTTATCGACATTGAGACTAAACGCCCAGTTCTGGCCAATCGCACAGGCGGTCTTTCAGGCCCTGCGATAAAGCCGATAGCGGTTTATCTTGTGAACAAAGTCTTTAACGAAGTCGGTAAACCGGCCGGCGTCCCCATAATCGGCGGCGGCGGTATAAGAACCGCTTCAGATGCCATTGAGTTTATTATTGCCGGGGCGACTGCCGTTACGATAGGCACTGCCGGTTTCATTTATCCGGATTGTGCGGTTAAAATTATGGAAGGAATAAAAACATATTGTTTGAAACATAAAATTTCCCTTGCCGAGCTTATCGGCAGCTTGAAATAATAATATCGAAAAGCTATAATACTTTCGGCGATAAAAATGGATATACTTAAATCACTTTACGAATATTTTCCAGCCTCTGTTTTTACGGGCAGAGCTCTGGTTTTCATTAGCGAAGACTGGCGGGTTGAGCTTACAGAGCATCAAAACTCCGATTTCAGCAAAAAAGACATCAACTGCCCTGTGATAAGGGTTAAGATTTTCAAAAAAGCGCTGAACGGCGAATTTGTGCCCGGCCATTATGAGGATTTCCAAATAAACGAGGTTAGTGAGCTTGCCTCGCAGGTTGAACGCTATATTCAGGCCGCTGTCGGCAGAAACATCAGGGAATACGGCTTAGATGTCTGAGAATACCCTGAATACTATCTGCAAAGACGGCCGATTGCTCTTTAGCGTAAAGGTCGTCCCCCGCAGCAGCAAAACAGCGATAGCGGGAATTTATAATGGTATGTTAAAAGTCAAGCTTTCCGCCGTTCCGGAAAAAGGCAAGGCCAATCAAGCTCTTGTCAATTTCCTTTCGGAAAAATTAAACGTCCCGAAATCGCAAATAACTATTATTACGGGTCTGACGGCAAAGGTAAAACAGGTGTCTGTAAAAAATATAACGCAGGAAAACATCATCGCAATTTTGAGTGAGAGCAAATGAAAACAATATTTGGTTCTTTAGTTTTGATTACGGCTTGTCTGCTTGCGGCCCCGTCCTGGAGTGCCGGCCAGTCAGGATATTATCCCAATTCCATTGAAGAGGTACTGAAACTTGACGATGACCAGATAGACCTCGCGGCAAGTGTTCTGCTGGTCAGCAAAAGATGGGATAACCGGATTGATATCGACTCCTATCTCGACAAAATTGACGATATCGCCGCACAGGTACGTAAACTTGCCCCGTCTTCCTCGAACCCTCGCAGAACGGTAGAAGCAATAAATAAAGTTTTATTCACAGAATTAGGATTTAAGCCCGTCGATAACGCCGATAATCCCGACGACCTTTTTCTTAATACTGTTATCGACAACAAAAGAGGATATTGCCTTAGCCTGTCTGTGCTGTATCTTTCCGTCGGCGAAAGGCTCAATCTGCCATTGTACGGCGTAGTCGCTCCGGGTCATTTTTTCGTCCGGTACCAGGGTAAAGGCAATTCGTTTAATATCGAAACCACTCAGAATGGAGTCAGCCCGCCTGACAAGCATTATATGAGTGAATTTAAAATACCTGATAATACCGGCGTTTACCTTCGCAGCCTGACCAAAAAAGAAACTATCGGCTGTTTTTTTAACAATCTGGCCAACAGCTATTACAATCGCGGCCAGATAGAAAATGCCTTTTATTATCAGCGGCTGTCCGTCGCTCTCAATCCTGCGCTGGCCGAAGCCAGAACAAATCTTGGCAATATTTATCTCAGAAAGAATATGACGGATTTGGCGATTGAGCAGTACGAAATCGCCCTGAAAATAAATTCAACCGAGGGAAAAACATATCACAATCTCGCCAACGCCTACAGGAAAAAAGGTCTCCTTGACACGGCCATCAAAAATTACAACATCGCTCTTGAGCTTGACCCCAACTACGCTGAAATTTATAAAGGTCTTGCGGATGCGTACAACGCCAAAGGTCTTACCGAAAAAGCCATAGCGATGCTCAAAAAAGCAGCCGACGTCAATGCCCACGATGTCGATATCTATATATCTCTGGCCGGTATATATCAGGACAATGGGCAATTGGATGAGGCTGTCTCAAATTACAGGCACGCCCTTATCATCAAAACTAATTCTGTCGAGGCTGCCAGTGGTCTGGGCTATGTGTATCTTCAGAAAGAGATGTACAATGAGGCTGTCGAGCAGTTTCGAACGGCTGTATACTATGGGCCGTTCAATGCCAGGGCGCATCTGGGCCTTGGTCTTGTTTATAATAAGCTCGGCCGGACGGATGAAGAAATTCAGTCCTATGAAAATGCCGTAAAATCCGACCCTAATATGTTTGCCGCCTATCATAATCTGGCCAATGCTTATATGAACCGAAAACTTTATGACCTTGCCATTGAGAACTACCAAGCCGCGGTAAAATTCGACCCGAAAAATGCAGACCTTTATTTCAATCTGGGCGTCGCGTATTCGGATCTGAAAAAATATGAAGAAGCGAAAGAGTATTATTTAAAAACCATCGAACTTCGCTGGAACTATTCCGCTGCGCACAACAATCTTGCAATCACTTTATATATGCTCAACCGCTATCAGCAGGCCCTTAACCACGCCAAAATCGCTCAGCAGCAGGGTTTCAAGGTCGATGAAAATTTCTTAAATCAGTTGAATAAAATCGTTAAGGAAAACTATACCCCATAATTTTTGTCTGAAGGGAACTAAAATGGCCGAAAAAACCAAAAAAAGTCATGGCACGAACATTTTCATCGCTGTAATTGTAGTAATTTTTCTTGTGGTGATTATCGGATTTGTTTCCATCGATGGTATGCTCAAGTATGCTATTCAATCCGCGATTGCAAAGCAGCTCAACGTCGACGCCTCAGCATCAAAGGTGAGCCTGAGCTTTCTTTCAGGCAATGTTACGATTTCCAATCTTAAAATAAGCAACCCGCCCGGATACCAGTATAAGCATGTTTTCGAAGCAAACTCAATTTCGGTAACAACCAGTATCGGTGGGCTTTTAAGCAATCCAATCGAAATCAAGGATATTACGATTGACGGCGTTTCTATAGTAATCGAGCAGAAAGGCCTTACGAACAACGTTAGCGATATGCTCAAATCGATGCCAAAGCCGCAGCAAACCGAGACTAAGACTACAGAGCCCGCGAAAAACGCCAAGAGCGTTCACATTTCAAATGTCAATTTGAAAAATATTGGTGTAACCGCAAAACTTCTTCCTGTACCCGGCAAATCTGATGCTTTAACTTTAAAAATCCCATCAATGCATATGTCTGATTTAGGCGGCAAAAAATCATCGCTCGGCGAGGTTGTCGGCAAAATTTTCGCAGCGATTTCAAGCGAAATCGCGACTAAAGGCGCCGGCATCTTCCCGTCAGATTTAACTGGTTCCATTCAGCAGAATGTAGGAAAAACGCTTGAATCGGCCACCGAAACCATGAAAGGGCTTTTAAAACCTGCAGACAAACCCGCAGGCAACTCTACAGACCAAGGAACACAGGATGTGACAAATAAGCTCAAAGGATTGTTTGAAAAGAAGAAAAACTAAAATCGCTGTGCACCGGCTTGGATAATACAAAGTCTATAAAAGGCAAAAAGGTATTCGTCGCGATGAGCGGCGGCGTTGACAGTTCTACTTGTGCCGCTTTGCTCATAGAGGCAGGATGCGACTGCACCGGCATTTTTATGATAGTCCACGACAATGCACAGCAGCATTGTGACGATGCGCAGGCTGTCGCCAAATATCTCGGCATAAAATTTGAATCGCTGGACTTAAGAAACGACTTCAGGACAGTCCTTGGTTATTTCTGCGGCGAGTATAAGCAGGCCAGGACCCCAAACCCCTGTGTTTTCTGCAATCGCCATATCAAGTTCGGCAAACTCTTCGACTACGCCAAAAGCAAAGGCGCCGACTTTATGGCCACAGGTCATTACGCCGCGATTCGTCAGGACGATGCCGGCTCCGCTCTTTACGCCGCAGCCAATACCGCAAAAGACCAGTCCTATGCCCTTGCGATGATTAACCGCTCTGTCCTGCCCTATATACTTTTCCCGCTCAGCGATTTTGACAAAAGCCATACCCGCAGTCTGGCGGAAAAACTCGGCCTGTCCGTCAGCTCCAAACCTGATTCGCAGGAAATTTGCTTCATTCCGGACAATGATTACGCCGGCAAACTTGAAGAGCTCTGCCCGGACATCGCCAAACAAGGCAATATCATCGACAGCAGCGGCAAAATCCTCGGCACTCACACCGGCATTCATCATTTTACAATCGGCCAGCGAAGAGGCGTAAAGGTCGCTATGGGCGTGCCCTGGTATGTTACAAAACTCGATAGCGAAACTAATACCGTTACTCTCGGCCCATCCGAAGACCTTGTCCACAAATCGCTTCTTGCCTCGAATCCGAATTGGCTCATCGACCTGCCGCAGCAGCCGTTTGCCGCGAAAATCAAAATCAGGTATAATCACAAGCCGGTAAATGGAATGGTTTACCCGCAGCAAAATTCGGTTAAGATTATATTCGACCAGCCGCTGCGTGCGATAACGCCCGGCCAGACCGCGGTTTTTTATATTGACTCGCCCGCAGGCCTTAAAGTCGCAGGCGGCGCATGGATTGACCGGACAATAGACTAATGGACAAACAACAAGATATTTTTAAAATCCTGTCTTCTGCTGAGGCAAAAGCTCACAGGCTCTCGAACCGTGCCCTGATAATCCAGCCCGGCGCGATAGGCGATTGTGTTCTTACACTGCCGATAGCAGAGTTTATCAAAAAAACCTTCAATATCGGCTCGATAACTATGCTCGGCAGAAGTAATTATATGGAATATTTCCCCGCAAGAACCTGTATCGACAGCATAAAAGACCTCGACTCCATCGATTTGCACAGACTTTTTATCGACAGAAAAAAATTCGACGTTCGGGAGAACGACTCGCTCATAGCCGCCTTCGCCGGTTATCCGTATATCTTTACCTTTTTGGGACAGGCAGGCGACGATTTTGAGTATAACCTCGCTTTCACTGCCAACTGCAGCAATCAGGTTGATGTCCTCGCCCTTCAGCTCAAACCGCCTGCCGATTACAAACATCATATAACTAAATTTTACATTGATTCTATTATCGATTCTTATCCCGACCACAAACATCGCCGCTCATCGGCACGTTCGGCCGCCCATAAGAAAAAATACCTCAAACCGCTCAAGTCCGACTTCTCTGCGGGCAAGTCTATTCTTGACTCGCTCGGCTTAAAGAAAAATAAAAAGCCGGTAATAATTCATCCCGGCAGCGGCGGCATTAAAAAATGCTGGCACATCGACAACTTCTATCTATTAGCCGAAGAACTGCTCGATGTCGGGGCAGGCGTAATTTTCCTGCTCGGGCCGGCCGAACAGGAGCGTTTTAACAGAAAGACCATCGATAGATTGTCCGCCCTGGCGCCGGTAATTTCAGAAACCTCGCTTACCCGGACATTCCAGCTCCTCTGCTGCGCCGGCTGTTTTATCGGCAACGACAGCGGCATTGCGCACATCGCATCGGCATCTGGTATTCCTGCGATTACCTGCTTCGGCCCGACTAATCCGCGAATTTATTCTCCCGCAGGCCCGAAGGTAAAAGCCTTCAAATTTGACGATTCGGACTTCCAAAACCCCTCTCCGGATGCAGTCAGTCAAGTCAGCCGGGCAGTCCTTAAATTCTTAAGTTCTTGACCTGCAATATCTAAGCGTTATAATGATTTGTTTAAATCAAAGGATATAAAGACAACAAATGCCCACAAAAACATTAGAACAACTGGCTCAGTACGTTAGCGGTAAGGTCAAGGGCGATGCGCAAATAAAAATTTCTTCCGTCGCGACCCTTGAAAACGCGACCTCTTCAGACATAAGTTTCCTTGCCAATCCGAAATACGCAAAGGCCGTTGCGACCACTAAAGCCGGCGCCGTAATTGTCGGCAAAGACGTTCCCTGCCCTGCCTCGCTGCTTATTACTGAAGACCCGTATTACGCCTATGCTCAAATCACTATCCTTCTTTACGGCCACAGGCAGCACAAACAAACCGGCATCTCGAAAAAAGCCTCGATTGCCGAAACAGCCCGCATTGGTAAAGGCTGCAACATTTACGATTTCGCAACCGTATGCGATAACGCTGTTATTGGTGAAAACACGGTTATCTATCCCGGCGCGTTCGTCGGCTCCGATTCAAAAATCGGAAGCAACTGCATTCTATATCCGAATGCAGTAATTTACGACGGCTGTACGCTCGGCAACAACGTCATCATTAATTCTAATTCATCAATCGGCAAAGACGGCTACGGCTACGCGACATACAAAGGCAAGCATCACAAAATTCCGCAGATCGGAAAAGTTATTATCGAAGACGATGTTGAAATCGGCGCAAATTGCAGTATTCAGCGCGGTGCTATTGACGATACGATTATCGGCGCAGGCTGCAAATTCGGCGACCTTATCAATATCGGCCACGGCGCAAAAATCGGCCCCCACTGTCTGTTCGTCAGCCATATTGGCGTTGCCGGCTCTACGACAATCGGCCATCACTGCGTCATTGCCGCTCAGGCCGGTATTGTCGGACACATTAAAATCGGAAATTGCGTCATGATTGCCGCTCAGGCGGGTGTAATAAATGATATTCCCGATGGCCAGTCTGTCGTCGGCGCCCCGGCCATCGATGCTGCGAAAGCAAAACGTGCCTACAGTCTTATTGAAGACCTGCCGGAAATGAAAAAGGCAATTAGTCGCCTTGAAAAATCCTCTAAGAATGAATGAAAAAAAAATAATAGGTCTGATAGCGGGAGCTGGAAGGCTGCCGTTTCTCGTTGCCCAAGGCGCAAAACAGGCAGGCCTGAAAGTTGTATGTGCCGGACTTGGAGACAATCCTGACCCCGGCCTTGCAGATGAAGTCGATTTTTACGTTCAGGTTCCGCTCGCGCGACCGGGCGCCTGGATTAGAAAATTAAAAAGTCAGGGCGCAACCGACGCCATTATGGTCGGCAAAGTTCAAAAGGAAAAACTTTTTACGCCCTGGCGGATTTTAAAGTATCTGCCCGACTGGCGGGCGATAAGAATTTACTATTGGCGTCTGAGGAAAAAAAATAAAAGCGACCAGGTTATCCTGCAGGCCATTGCGGATGAGCTTGCAAGCGGAGGTGTTATTTTGCAGGACTCGACAAAATTTTGTAAAGAGCATCTGGCCGATAAAGGCGTAATGACAAAAACCCAGCCCCCCGCCGACATTCGGCAGGATATCGACTTTGGCTGGCCGCTGCTCAAATCAATCGCACAAATGGGCATTGGACAGGCTATCGCCGTCAAGGAAAGAACCGTGATTGCCGTCGAGGCCGTTGAAGGTACCGAGAAAATGATTGCCCGTGCAGGCCAGACCTGCAAAAAAGGCTTCTGGACCCTTTTAAAAGCCTCAAAACCCGACCAGGACGCCCGTTTTGATATGCCCTGCGTCGGACCCGATACAATCAAAGCACTGTCGCAAAACGGCGGCTCCTGCCTTGTCGTCGAGGCGGCCAAAACCATCATTATCGACAAGCCGCAGACAATAGAGCTTGCGAACAAATTGAATATCGCCGTCCTCGGCTATTAAACTGATATGACTTATAGCACAATTAAATTAGCCGGCTGGAAAATTAAACTCGCTGACGATTTCCCCTCAGCTTTTGAATCTGTCGTTTCTTCATCCGCAAAGACATCCAACGGCCAGAGAAGTTCTTTTGACAAACTCGCGTCTTCGAAGTTCGCGATTGTCTCAAAGTTCAGTGTTTTATTCAGGGCAAAGGTCTATAATCTCGTCCTCAAGCAGTATCTCAATCGCGGCTTGCTCGATATTTTAAAAGGCCTTATTTGTTTCACCCGGGCACAAAAGGCCTTCGACGCCGGTCAAATGTTAAAACAAAATGGTTTTTTAGTTCCCCCTGCCGTTGCCTGCGGCAGGAAATTTTTTATAACATTAGAAGTTCAAAACAGCACTCCCCTGTCGCAATTGCTCAGCGAACTATCCGGCTCTGAAAAACAATCGCTGATTGAGCAATTCGGCCAAACTATCGGCCTGATGCACAACAAGGGTATTTTCCACGGCGATTTAAGACTTGGTAATGTCCTCGTAAAATCCGCTCATTGTCATTTCGAGCGCAGCGAAGCGCAGTCGAGAAATCTATTTAATAAAAAGGATTCCAAAGATAAATATGATTTTATCTTTCTCGACAACGAAAGAACGAAAAAATTCGATAATCTGTCTCTCCGGCTGAGGATTAAAAATCTTGTCCAGATAAATATGTTCCGCCAAAACATTACCGATGAGGACAGGACCTGTTTTTTGACCTCTTATCTCGCTCAGCAGCAAATCCCAATTAACAAAGACAAACTCGCCAAGAAAATTGAATCGAGGACCGCAAAAAGACTTGCCGCAAAAGGAATAATGAATTGACACAAATAAAATAATTTCCGCAAAAAGGAGTTAATATGCCAAAGAAATTATTTGCCAGTTTATTCATCGCCGTCTTAATATCATTAAACATTTGTATCGCAGCCGAGTCCGTATCGGATATCAACGCCAAAGTCGCCCAGTTAGATATTAACACGGCAGGCCTCGATAAAATCATAAGCATCTTCGGCGAGCCGGAAAAATATGTCGGAGGAGATAGCGGCGAAAAAACCTTTGAACGAAAAAACCTGCCCTCAAATTATGTGGCTGTTTATCCCGGCGGATTATACATAATGATAGTTAACGACCATATTGTTGAACTGCGATTTGAGCAGCAGTCGGGTTTTGTCTTTCGTGATAAAATTAAAATAGGGTCTTCGCTTGATGAAGTTCTCCAGTTAATAGGCCAGCCGGCAGAAACTGTGGTAAATCAGAAAAATGAATACAAAGACAAAGTTTTATATAAAGATATCGATAGTTACGCAGGACGGTGCTATTACGGCCGAAGCGAACAGAATGTCAGATTTTTCTTTAACAACTATAAGGTGGTCGCTCTGTATGTAACCTCCCAGATGCATCAAAAAGCCAACCGTTCCATGTCGATGGGCCGTTCTTTCGATTCTGTTAAAGAGTTCAATGATGTACGCTGGAGCAATTTAAGCAAGTTAGACCTTTCAAAACAAAAGGGACTTTTGCCGACACTAACCTTTAATAAAGATACCGTTTGGCCTTCATTGAATAAAATGCCCGCCGGCTGCGACCCCAATAAATTAATGACTGACGCAATGAATCCCGGCTTAGGCATCAGGGAACTGCACAAGCAGGGAATTACTGGAAAAGGCGTAAATGTTGCTATCATCGACCAGTTTGTGATTGGAGGTCATCCTGAATATGCCGGCAAGATTGCTGCATACCACGATTTGGCTTCAGGAGAGCAAGGCAGTATGCACGGCCCTGCCGTGACAAGTCTGCTTGTCGGAACAAATTGCGGAACCGCTCCGGATGCACGTGTGTACTATTGCGCCACCAGGGGCGGAGTTTATGAGGTCGATTGCGCAAAGGCGCTCAACTGGATTGTTCAACAAAATAAATCGCTGTCGGACTCTGAAAAAATTCGTGTAGTGTCGGTTTCAGCAGCGCCCGGCATAGCAGGCCATCCGTCTGAACAAGGCCAGGAAAAATGGGACAGCGCTTACGCCCAGGCCGAGGCATCTGGTATTTTGGTGCTCGATTGCACCGACCATCATGGAATTATCGGGCCGTGCTGGTATGACGCGAATGAGCCTGAGGACATAACCAAGTGCAAACCCGGTTACCCTGGTCTGGAAGCAAGGGCAATGCCTGGAAAGATTCTTGTTCCAGCCAGTCCAAGAACAACAGCAGAAGAATATGAAAAAGGAAAATTCGGCTACCAGTACTGCGGCAGAGGCGGCCTAAGCTGGGCAATTCCTTACTGTTCAGGCGTAATTGCTATGGGATGGCAATTGCGTCCGGAGCTTACACCGGTGCAGATGCGCGAACTGCTTTTCAAATCTGCTTATGTGGATAAAAACCAGGTAAAAATAGTTAACCCCAAAGAGTTCATTAGACTTGTCAGGAACTTCAAAAGCCTCTAAAACTGTTTAAGGAAGCGGATATCGTTTTCTGTAAACAGTCTGATATCGGTTATTCCGTATTTTCGCATCGCCAGCCGTTCAATTCCGAACCCGAACGCCCAGCCTGTGTATTTTTCGCTGTCTATATTGACTGCGTTAAGAACATTTGGGTCAACCATTCCGCAGCCGCCGACTTCAATCCATTTTTCCGTCCCGTCGCTGGCGACAAACAGCAAATCCACTTCCGCGCTCGGTTCTGTAAACGGGAAAAAGCTCGGCCGCAACCGCCATTTTACGTCCTTGCCGAAAAAGACGGCTATAAACTGCGCTATAGTGCTTTTCATATCGACCATTGAGACGCCTTCATCGACCACCAGCGCCTCGAGCTGATGAAACATAAACATATGCGTCGCATCGACCGTATCAGGCCTGTAAACTCTGCCCGGCGCAACCACCCTTATCGGCGGCTTTTGCTTTTCCATCGTGCGGATTTGAATTGTCGATGTCTGGCTTCTCAGCAGTTTATTATTATCTATGCAGAAATTATCCGATGGGTCTCTTGCCGGATGTCCTTCCGGGATATTTAACGCGACAAAATTATGCCACTCGTCTTCCACCTCAGGCCCGTACGCGATGGAAAATCCCATCCTGCCAAATATCTCGAGCAGTTCGTTTATGGTTTGCGTTATTATATGAGCCTTGCCTTTTTCGAATTCAACCCCAGGCAAAGTTACATCGACGATTGGTCCTTTTTGTACAGTCGTGCCCTGTAGAGATGATTTAAGATGTTCGAACGCCGCGGTTACTTCCTGTTTGATTTTATTGGCAAGAGCGCCGGCATCTTTCCTCTGCTCTGCCGGAAAGGCGCCGATTTTGCTCAGCATATCAGTAACAATCCCTTTTCTCGCCAGGAAATGGACGCGAAATTCCTCGAGTTGCGCAGAATTGCTTACCTTTCTGAGCGATTCTAAAGCGTCCTTACCGATTTGTTCGAATTGTTTAAGCACAAGCGGTTCGTGCCTTTTCAACTATGGCATCGAATGCGGCCGGGTCATGAATGGCAATTTCACTTAGCATTTTTCTGTTAAGGCCGATGGATGCTTTCTTGCAGCCGTTGACAAACAGGCTGTAGCTAATCTTTCGCATTTTGCATGCCGCGTTTAATCGTGTAATCCACAGTCTTCTGAACTGTCTTTTCTTCTGCTTGCGTCCGATTCTCGCGAAGACCCCAGACCGTACTATCTGTTCCTTGGCCATCCGGTAAGCCCTGCCTGCGAGGCCTCGGTGTCCCCTAACGCTTTTAAGGACTCTTTTTCTTGCTTTACGGGTTGCTGAACCCTTTCTTACATGTGGCATGTCAGCCTTCCTTTATTAATCTTTGTTAAGCATTTCTCTCATATATTTGGCATATATTTCAGAAATGATAATTGGTCTGCCTAATCGGCGGCGTCTCTTTGACGATTTTCCGCTCATCAAATGCCCCTTAAAGCTCTTATGAGCTTTAACTTTGCCGTTTGCAGTTACCTTTACGCGTTTCTTTAATCCCTTATGTGTCTTTTTCTTGGGCATATTTCAGAACCTCATAACTCTTGTTTATAAAAAATAAAGATTGGTATATTAGCAACCTTTCGCCTCAAGGTCAACAATTTACTTTCGTTTTCTTCGCCTTGTTCTGCTGCCGCCTATTTCGGTAACATCAGCACTGTCATTCTTTTGCCCATTACGACTGGCGGACGGTCGACTTTAGCGACATCTTCGAGCTGCTCGACTATCTTGTTCATCATCGCCTGTCCCAGATCCAAATGCATCATTTCGCGACCTTTGAACATCATAGTAAACTGAACATGATGGCCCTTCTTGAAAAATTCGCGGGCATGATTCACTTTTGTTTCGCAATCGTGCGGGTCTGTCTTTGGACGCAGCCGAATTTCTTTCAGGGTAATCGTATGCTGTTTTTTCAGGTTTTGTTTTTCTTTCCTTTTCAGCTCATACAGATATTTGCCGAAATCCATTATCCGGCAAACCGGCGGGCTGCCTTCCGGAGCAATCTCTACCAAATCCAACTCCGCCTCTACAGCGTGCGCAATCGCCTGTTCGATACTCACAATTCCTATCTGACTGTTGTCGGCACCTATAAGACGAACCGGACTTGTACGGATTTGCTCGTTGATTCTGAGTTTTATCTTACTGATATTATTTTCCTTTCAATCTCAATAATTTTATAAACATCCTGTTATAAATTTATATCCTGTGTTTTAGTTTTAATTTTCTCTTTCGTTGCGGCAATGAATTGCTCGACTCCGACGCTTTTACTCTCGTTAGTCCCGCGAATTCTGACATTTACGCTTTCAGTTTCCACCTCTTTAGGCCCAACAACGAGCATATAAGGTATTTTATCGCTATGTGCCCGGATAATTTTCGCGCCGACTTTTTCATTCGAAGTATCGATCCCGCACCTCAAACCATCCGCCTTCAATCTCTGATGCAGCTTTTGTGCGTAATCATTTGTCTTTTCGCTGATAGTCAGCACCCTCATCTGCTCAGGCGAAAGCCACAGTGGAAAATCGCCGCCGTAATGCTCAATCAGCCCGCCGATGAACCGTTCCATACTGCCCAGCACAGTCCGATGAATAATCACCGGTTCGTGCAGCGCATTATCGGCTCCGACATAATGAATGCCGAATCGCTTAGCCGCCTGCAGGTCAACCTGATGCGTCGGTCCCTGCCATTCGCGTCCAAGCGAATCTATCAGCTTAATATCTATCTTCGGCGCGTAAAACACGCCGCCGCCCTCATCGACCTCATAAGCCAGTCCCCGCCGTTCCAGCGCAAGCCGCAATTCTCTTGTCGCCCGCTCCCATTCCTCTTCAGTTCCCAGGAATTTCGCCGGCCGGGTCGCCAAATACGCCTTGTACGTATATCCGAAGGTCGTCATCATAAAGTGCATCAATTCGAGAATCAAATCAAGCTCCTGCCCCAATTGCTCCGGCGTACAGAACGTATGTGCATCGTCCTGTGTAAACCCGCGTACCCGCAGCATCCCGTGCAGCGTGCCGCTCGGCTCGTACCGGTAAACCATTCCCAATTCGCAGAACCGCATCGGTAAATCGCGGTAGCTCCGCGGAGTAGAATTATAAATCATATAATGTCCCGGACAGTTCATCGGCTTGAGATAATAATTCTGCCCGTCAATATCCATCGGCGAATACATCATATCCGCGTATTTTTCCAGATGTCCGCTTCGCTGATAAATCTTCTCCATAGCGATATGAGGCGTATAAATAAGATCGTATCCGCGTTTAAGATGTTCTTCTTTCCAGAACGCTTCGATTATATGCCTGATTAACGACCCCTTCTGATGCCAAAGTACCAACCCCGGCCCGATATCGTCGTAAATGCCGAACAAATCGAGCTGCTTGCCCAAAAATCTGTGGTCGCGTTTCTTCGCCTCTTCGAGCCTGTGCAGATATTCGTCAAGTTCCTTTTTTGTCGCCCACGCCGTGCCGTAAATCCTCTGAAGCATTTTCTGAGCCTGGTCGCCGTGGAAGTAAGCACCCGACACCGACATAACTTTAAAACTGCCTATCCTGTCGGTGCTCGGCACGTGAGGCCCCCTGCACAAATCCTCGAACCCGCCGCCGTGCGAATAGAAACTTATCGTATCGCCCTGCGCCCTGCCGATATTGTCGATTTTATACTTATTGCCGGCAACGTGCTTTATCGCCTGCTCCCTGCCCAATTCTTTCCTGACGAAAGGCAGTTTCTTCTCGGCGATTTCAGCCATTTTCTTTTCGATTTTTTCAAAATCTTCAGGCCTTATCGGCTCGTCAAGGTCGATATCGTAATAGAACCCGTCTTCGACCGTCGGCCCGTAAACCAATTGTGCCTTCGGCCAGATACTGCAAATCGCCTCAGCCATAACGTGAGCGCAGCTATGCCGTATTATCTCCAGACCATCAGGTTTGTTAGCTGTTATGATTGAAAGGGATACATTTTCTTTGATTGGTGTGTTTAAATCGACCGTTTGGCCGTTAATTTTGCCCGCAACCGCGTCACGAGCGAGTCTTGCCCCTATCTTTTCTGCTACCTGACCTATCGTCAGGCCGTTTTGAACTTCCAATACTTTGCCATCAGGCAGCGTTACTTTCACCATCGATTATATTCCGCCCTTAAACCTCAAATAATATTTCTATAAACCGTTAACTGTAAACTATTAATAATCTTAACAACTCACCAAAATTTGTCAAATACAAATAATCCTAATACCCCCAGGTTTATCTTGGGGGTTCAGACTGGGTTTGCCATTCCCGTGGAAACGGGAATCCACGTCGTTTAGCCGTCGCCGGCACGGCGACGCGTCATTGCGAGGCCCTTGGCCGCGGCAATCTCTTTCTTCTGTCTTATGCCCTTGTGCTCTTATTTTCTCTTGGCCTTTTTTGTCTTTTTTCTGCTCTTTACCTTGCTGGCGGGTGTCATCCTGAATGATTTTGCAAGCTCTTCTTTTATTCTCTTTTGGACTTGTTTTTTCAGGCCCGGCAGCATTTTCTTTATCTTTTTCATCTTATCGGAGGGCATTACTCTGAACGATTTTTCAAGCTCTTTTTTTATTCTGTCGAAAACTTGTGAGCTTAATTTTTCGACATACCCCGCTGCATCCGTTTTGGTTTTCTGTTTTCTCTTTTTAGCCATTTTATGGCTCCTTTCAATTTAATCTTTAAACCGGACTTTTATTTTCCGTTTTTCAGAAAACGATTTATCATCATCGCCGCCACAGTATCGCCCGAAGAGTTTATCATCGTCGCGGGCGGATCAACTACAGTGCCAATCATTGAGATTATAGGAAGCGTCTCCGGCCCGAATCCGTAAAGCGTTACAATCAGCATTTCACCCAGAACTCCTCCGCTCGGTATGCCGCTTATTACAACCCCGCAAAGAATCGCGACCCCGATAGCGCCTGCCAAAGTTTCCACTCCCGAAAAACTCCGCCCGTACAGTGTAAACAGCACCGAAATTTTCATTATTGCCGCCAGACACGAACCGTCCATATGAATCGTCGCACCCAGCGGAAGCACTATCTCTCGTACATCTTCCGGCACACCGATGCGCCGGGCAGCTTCAAGATTGGCCGGCAGCGCAGCAAGACTGCTTCCCGTCCCAAACGCCGTCAATGCCGCCGGAGGAATGAACGTCCAGAAATCCTTCACGCCTTTACTGCCCCCGCCGATAAAAGCATAAATGGTAAATCCGAATATGAAATAAATAATCGCCAAAGGATAGTACAGCCCTACCGCTCGCGCGTATGAGCCCAAAATTTGCGGCCCGAACGTCCCGACCAGGTATGCGAAATATGCACCAAGCCCAATCGGCGCATAGAGCATTATTATTTTTATTAGCTGACCCATTACTTCAGACCCGCTAACCAGAAATTCCCGAAATGTTTTGCCCTTTACGCCCGCCGCCTGCGAGGCAAATCCGGTAAGAACGGAAAATACAATCAGGGCAAGCATATTTCTGCGATTCAGCAAGCCGGCAAAATCGCTTACAGTAACGGTATTGACAATCTTGTTCGCAAGACCGTCCTTCTCCTGCGCCGCCGGCTCGGCAAGCGATAAGGTTAACCCTTTTGCCGGGTCAAAGATTTTTACCGCAACCACCATCAGTGCCGATGATATTACACCCGTCATAAAAAATACAACGAGCATTAGTCCTGCTATTCGGCCAAGACGCTTGATATTGTTACTTGCCGCGATTGCCGAAGACAGAGAAAAGAATATCAGCGGCACAACAGCCGTGAACAGCAGATTTAAAAACACATCCCCAAAAGGTTTCAATACCCCCGCTTTGACGCCGATGAAATATCCCAATCCGGCACCAAATGCCACCGCGGACATCAGAACCAGCGTAAACCGCCATTGTTTCAAAAATCCCTTTGCGTCCATGCTTCGTCTTATTTTATCACTCGACTATCGAAATCGCAAACAAATCCCCCTTGCCCTGAGCGATTCATGGTGAGCGTAGTCGAACCAAGTCGAAGGGGCTTACTTATCAGTGGATTCGCTTGTCCCGCACCAATTTGCTATTCAATTACGCTAGTCCCGCAGCACGTTGCGGCGGGGTTCCTATTATCACTACGGTATAATGAATTGGTGCGGGGTCGGATTTCATTATCCGTTCCCTTTTTCGTCGTCGTCTAAATGGATAATATGCAGAAAACGGTGTGCAAACGGCAATATAAGGATGCCCGCAAAAGCAATGAATCCAAGCCCTGCGAAAAGCGCATAGAAACCGGCAAATAACTTAGCCGCGGAGGAATGCAGTTCATCAACCGGCCCCATACCCCCAAGAATCATCGAGGCATTGAGAAAAGAATCAAGCCATGAAAGTCCCGCAAAATAATGGTAGCCGAATATCCCTATCCCCAGCGCAACCGCGATAACAGCAAACGCAACTAAAGCGTGCCGGATAAATCGATATACAAACTGCCTTATCGGCAGCAGCGGTTCTGAATGACGTTCATACATTATTCACTCCTGTATCATTATTCTACTCTTTTTCTTCCCAAACTTTACCCGCCGTAGCGAGGCGGGTCAACGACCAAATTTTGACTTTTCGAGACATGTCTGATATTCTATTCAAAATATGATTAGACGCATAAATCGTTTTTTGACGAGAACACTCGATGCGATAAAAGTATCTCGGCGAATTGCCCCGCTTTACAGCCCCCTGCTGTGGCGAATGGTGCGGCGTGCGAACAAACTGTACCGAACTCGCCGATTCGCCCCTATCGAGGCATTCAGACTTGGACTTCTTCACCCGCAATGTCCCTGTGGAGCTGAGGCGGGATTTGTCAGCCGGTGGGAAATGACCAAAGTACAAAAGGCGCTCAATCCGGAATCCCTCGAGTATATGCTCAAAGACAAAGGCGTCTTCTACAGGCATTGCATCTCGCACGGCTTACCCATTCCGAAGCTGTATGCCCTGATTATGCCCGGCGGGGCCGGATGGTGCGCGGACGGCTCTTCGCCAACATCGCGCCAGGAATGGGCCAACCGTTTTTCCTCCACCCTGCCGAACGAGTTTATCATTAAACCAATCCGCGGCACCGTCGCTGAGGGATTCGATATCCTGACTCGCTGTGATGGCGGTTTCCGCGACACAAAAGGCAGACGGTGGACTGCCGATGCTTTGGCTGAACGCTTGTTACAAAAAACCAGCGGCGATGGCTGGGTCCTGCAGGAACGGCTCAAAAGCCATCCCGATATCTGTCGGCTGAGCGGCGTGGAATATCTTCAGTGCATCCGCATTGTTACCCTTATCGATAAGCAGGGAAACTGCCGCATCATCCTGGGCGAAATGAGAATGATAGTTGACGAGAGGATATCCGATAACGAGATGGTCGATATGTCCGGCAGCACGGAACTTCCCATAAATCTGACAGATGGCCGCACCGGCGCAGGAATTCACATAACCGGCGACGGTCTGGGCCCGCATACTTACACCCATCATCCCAAAACGCATCTGCCGTTAGTGGGTTTTCAGGTTCCGCGATGGAACCAGGCCTGCGAACTTGTAAGCAAGGCGGCGATTGTCTTCCTTCCAATCCGCACAATCGGCTGGGATGTGGCTGTAACGCCGGAAGGATTGTATCTGGTCGAGGGAAATATCTGGTGGAACAATGGCAAAAAACACGCCGGTTTCAGACAAGTCATCGACTTTATGCGCCAGCAAACATAACAAAGGGTCAACCCCGCCCGCCTGTCCCGCACCTATTTACTATTCAATAATTCCTATATCGCTACGATAAAACAAATTGGTGCGGGGTCTACTTTCGATTTTCTTTTTCGGCATCATCAATCCATCCCTGCACATTTTTTAATTCATTAGGCATTCCAATTTTCGCATACAAATCTCGCGCCTTTAACCAGTATTCTTCCATTTTTTTCAAATCTCCGTATATCTTATAAATTATGCCAAGATTGCCATATTGTCTTGCCGCCCCTTCTAGATTGCCTATTCTTTCATCAATCTCCAATGCCTTTTTATACATTACTTCTGCTTTGTCAAATTCCTTACGTTTATAATAAACTACGCCAAGACCGCAATAGCACCCTGACATTCCCTCAAGTGCGCCAATCTTTTCATTAATCTCCAATGCTTTTTTATACATCTCTTCAGCTTTTTTCAAATCGTCGCATGTGTAGTAAATTGTACCGAGACTGCCATAACCAAATGCCATTTTCTCCCTATCACCTATTTTCCCCGCAATCTCAAGGGCTTTATTATATTCTTCTTTTGCTCTATCCAACTCTTTGCGTTTAAAGTAAATATTGCCAAGATTGCCACGGTCAGTTGCTATGCCAGCAAGATTGCCAAGTTTTTTATTTATTTCCAGTGCCTTTTTGTAAGTTTCTTCCGCCTTATATAGTTCGCCACGTGCTTCATAAATAAGGCCAAGACCACAATAGTTCTTTGCCAATCCGTTTTGATCGCCGAATTTTTTGTTTATCTCTAAGGCCTTTTTATGCATTTCTTCAGCTTTATTCAATTCGCCACCCGTTTTGTAAATAACGCCTAAGTTACAATAAATCGGCGATATAATATCTGGTCGGCTAAGTTTATTTCCAATTTCAAGTACTTTATTAAATGCTTCTTCTGCTTTAAACAATTCACCACGTGTCTCGTAAATAATGCCGAGATTGCCTAAAAGAGCCGCCTCTTTGTCTGAATTTTTCTTAACCATCTTCAATGCCCGCTCGGACAGACTAATGCAGGTATCTAATGCACCGAGGGTATGCAGAGGGACAAAACATTCATTTACAAATATATCTACGAAGACTTCCTGCCCGACAGTTTCTAAAACGTGTTCGGGTAGTCTCGTTGCCGCAAGCTCATCTGGTTTAATTTTTTCTTTTTTGGCCTTTTTTAATTTACCCCAGTAAATTTTCATTGCTCCTTTATGACATTTCTTTTTCTCAAGTTCATTCATTTGCCCAAGTATGAAATCAGCTAATATCGAATGATAAATCCTCTTTCCCTCTCCTTCCTCTCGCAAAAGTCCTTTAAGATAATTGTCATTTTGCAATCGCTTTAACGTTGTGGAATTTAATTCGCTTACATACCCCGCAATATCATCCGGTACACCCACTTCCAAAATTGTGTATGCCTCAAACAATGCAATCGCATCATCGCCTTTTTCGCAAATTTTATTCCATTGCGCTTTCGCAAAATCTACAGGCTTGTTATGTTTTGGCAGTTCTTCTAATTTTGTCCCTGCTTTCAACAATTCCAAAGCCGCCCCGACAGCATAAGGATGCCCCTTATAGCTGGATATTACTTTTTTTATTTCACTAATCGGATATTTAATCTGTGATGATTCTAATTGTATCAATTCATCGACAGCTGATTCATCTAGAACATCGAGATGCTTTGGGGGGATACGAATCACGTTCTTTAACTGGTTAAAAGTTTCACTATCGACCAGAGCATCTTCACTTCGTTGTGCGAAAACAAATTTTATCTTCTCTGGCAATTGCTCAACGACAATCGCCCACGACGGGTCGCTTTCTTTTTGCATATACTTTTCCGGGTCGATTATGAATATCGCCCTACCATTCTCCTGCATTTTCTTTGAAATCAAATTCAATCTATCGAGAAATTGCTCTCGTGTATGTTTTGCTGGATCTCTGCGAAGGCTTAAAACCAAATCTCCAAGGTTAATAATATTTAACAAGGCTTTCCATTGTTCTAATCGCCGTTCCGTTCCTGCAAAAGAACCTTCGGTAACTTGTGCCGCATCAAAAGCATTATCCATCATCCGTTCCATTGTAGAATCAACGGAATCGGTTGGAGTTACTTCATATCTAATGCATCCGCACTTCAGGTCTGGATGATTTTGTGCAATTTCCGCCATTTTATTGACGAGGAATGTTTTCCCCATACCTGATTGACCGATGACTAAAATTGCTTGTCCTTGTAGATTTTCGAGGATTTGTTTGAACTGTTTAAGTTCTTCTTCTCTTCCTACGAATACCTGTTTTTCGCTCACGCTTTTTCCCTCATTGATTTGAACAAATTCTACTCTTTTTCTTCCCAAACTCAACAAAAAACATCTTCATCCGCAAGATACGAGATACCCTTCACTCTTCACGAGATACTTGCAAAAGCCACTGCGCGCAAAAGCTTAAAAACGCCAAAAAACACGGAAAAAATCCCGATTTTTACCGATTTGTAGGCAAAATATTCAAAATCTGTGGCAAAAAACATCCTCATTTTGACCCAACTTGCGCGTTTGGCTGAAAAAATTGCGCTTTTGGCCGAAAAAAATTGCCATAACTCTTTATTTTTAAAAATAAAATAAGAAGTTATGGTAAAAATGCTAACGCAAACAAACGAGTTATAGCGAGATACTCTTCATCGGAGCGAAGCGTCGAAGCTGTAGCGGAGACCCCGACGTATCGGGGCGATACGAGATACAATCAGCTATTGAAAAAATTTCAATAGCTGACTCGGCTCATCTATGATTTTCTCTGCTCCTGCTTCTGTTAGTTCTTTTTTATCTCTAAAACCCCAGCTTACGCCCACTGCTTTAATACCTGCCGCTTTCGCGGTTTGCATATCGGTTTTGCTATCGCCGACGAAGATTGTTTCTTCTGGTTTAACTCCAAGTTTTGCAAGTACTTGCAGAGCCTCAAAAGGCTCAGGTTTTACAGGAACAGCATCTGTAGTGCCTTTTACGATTTGGAAGAAGCCGTCGAAAAAATGGCTGACGATTTTTTCCGCCATTTTTTGGTCTTTATTTGTCAGGACAGCCAATTTAATTTTTCTTTTAGCAAATTCGGTTACGACTTCCACTAACCCTTTATATGGCCTGGTTTTATTAAGGCATATTTGCATATATTTCTCGCGCATTTTCAAAAGCACTTTTTCTATAAGTTCCGGGTTTTCGTTATCAAGTGCCCTTTTGATTAGCGTTCTCGTTCCTTCGCCTACCATTTGCGGAAACGCTTGTAACTCTTTTTCCGGCTGATTAAAACTCTTTAGCGCGTAATTAGTTGCGTCAGCGAGGTCTTCGAGCGAATTTACGAGCGTTCCGTCAAGGTCGAAAATTGCCGCTTTATAAGTCATTTATGCCTCAAAAGTTAAAAGAAGCAGGCAGTTTATTAAATCCAGCCTTTAATGTCAATGAAACAGGCCTGTTTAAAAAAGAAAATTGAGTCCAGATTACATAAAGTCTTGCAAAATCAAAATGCTGTGGTATAATATAAGTTGCTCCATACTGCAGCCTGAAAGGGAGCATATGAATATTGTTTTAATACTGTTGAAAAAAGACGGTAACAAAAAAGTATTCCCTATCCGCAATAAGGCAACCATTCTCGGCAGAGGCCCGGATTGCGACCTTCGTATTCCCCTACCGGTAGTTTCTCGCAGACACTGTCAATTCAGTCAGGAAATGAATGCGTTAAAAATCCGCGACCTCAGTTCAAGCAACGGCACATTTATCAACGGCAATAAAATCGAAAATGAAGCGGAAGCCAAGGCTGGCGACCGCATTCAAGTCGGACCTCTGATGTTCACAGTCCAAATCGACGGTCTGCCTGCCGAGATAAGTTCGTCCGATACCGCTATCCTTCAGCCGATGCCGGACCCATCAAAAGCAGATGCGGAGGCTATGAACCGCAGCGGAACATTCACCGGCTAATATATCTGCGGAAATTTTACGGTAGGGATTACAATGGGCGGTATAGGACTCGAACCTACGGCCTCCTGCGTGTCGAGCAGGCGCTCTAGCCAACTGAGCTAACCGCCCCAGTTCGCCTAATTATCGGTTCCCCATTAATGAAAATCAAGGATTTTTTATCTCTTGTTTTAGGCCTGAAAATAAGTATAGTAAGAAACCAATCTAACAAGGAAATAATTTATGCGAATAGGAATTATGGGGGCAATGAATGAGGAAGTTGCTCCGCTTATAAGCGATATTAAAAATCGCACTCAGGAAGATATCGGGGTCAGGACTTATCATTCCGGCCTGCTCTATGACAAAGACGTGGTAGTTACAGCCTCAGGATGGGGCAAGACAGCATCAGCGTCAGCAGCCACAACTCTATTAGTTCATTGCGGCGCTGAAATCATTATTCTATTCGGAGTAGCCGGTGCCGCATCGGGGGAACTCAATATTGGTGATGTTATTGTCGCCAAAGACTTGATTCATCATGACCTTGACCCCAGCCCGATATTTCCGAAATATCAAGTTCCGCTTTTAGGGATGTCGCGTTTTGAAACGGACACTCGTCTAAGAAATTATGCAATTTCAGCGGTAAAAAAGTTTATCTCGAGCGGCATCATCGAACATAGCATCGATAATCCTGCCAGATTTCATATCACCAAACCTGCAATATACCAGGGTCTAATCGCAAGCGGAGACCAATTCATATCGAGCACGGATGTGTTATCGCAATTACGCAATGTTTTCCCCGATATAAAATGTGTCGAAATGGAAGGCGCATCAGTGGCACAAGTATGTTATGAACACAAGATTCCGCTGGCGGTCGTAAAAGTGATTTCTGATAAAGCCGATAAAAGCGCAAAAACAGATTTCCCGCTTTTCCTGTCAAAAGTTATAAGCCATTACTCACGGGGAATTATCCAAAATTTTCTCGACCAGTTATAATTTCCAGTCTGAAGCGCCTTTGACCAGTCTATTTTGAATAACCATACCGATAAAGGTAGTAAATATTAGTATCGCGGGCATAAACCAGTTATATTGATTGACGAGCGAATATATAAAAGTTCCATTTTCGGTTTGATTCTGTTCGTAAAGATGCGCAAGAGCCAGTAATCCTGTAATTACCAGAATAGCCCCGCCTAAACTGGTAAAAAGCATAACGGAAATTTTGAAGACAATAAATGAAATCATACCGCCTGCGACAACGCCGACAATGGCTCCCGCCCAGATATACTGATGAGGCAATCCCATAGCATACCAAACACAGCCTGTTATTACTCCGCCTGCCACAGCGCCAAGCGCACTGACTGCCCAGTGCATCAGGGGTATTGAAAGAATCGCCATTATAATAAGCCCTGCCACGCCGCCCCACATTATAGAACTGGGTTCGGAACCCATTTTTTGGCCGAGCTGCATACCGAGAAACAGACCCACCATTCCGAAGCTCACGACAGCGAGAACCTTAAAGATTCGCCAGCCGTAAATAAGATAAACAGCGCCGAAAGAGACAGCCACAAGCGCTTCGAGCCAGCTTAATTTGGTTACCTGCTCCCAGAACATATCCATCGATATAATCTGCTGACTTTGGGCTGCTTTGGTCGTTTCCGCAAGAACAAAAAGCATATTCATTTTTTATCTCCCTTTTTCTTGACCGGCATATAATCTTCAATTTGTTTTACTGCCGGCGGTGACAGAATAAGTTGTATCACAGTACCGAAAAGAATCATTGCCGCAAAAACCATCGAAAAAAAATGATTTTTTTCAGCGATATAATTTACTGGTTTCGAACATTTGTAAAAAAGCAGCATAAGTATACCTGTAAAAATAATTGCCGAGCCCAGCGAGGAAGAAATAACAGCGATAAATAACCGCGGCATCAGCAAAGCAATAAAACCGGCGACTAACGCGGTAACAGCGGCCGCAGCAAAAGCGACCATAGGAGCCGACTTAACGCCGGCGATTGCCCTTTCGGCAAAATATGAAGCCATTTTTATAGTTATTTCAGCCGCCTGCGACGGGTTTATCGCAATATCGCCCTGCTGATATTGGGGCCACTTCGGATAAGAATCCTGCGGCACATAACCGCTATTGGGCTGACTTTGCAAATTCGCCGACATTATTAAAAGAACAATCACAGCGGCGGCAGCGGCTCCAAAAAATCCCAATACAATTTTTTCAATCAACGCTCCAACTGATATTCCGATAAGAACCACAGTAAGAACGACCGGAACATCATTCCTGCCGAGGCTTACAGCGATAGCGGCAAGAGTTCCGCCTCCCGCTATAGCGGCAAACGTTTTTCGCCATCGCAGTCCCGCCAGCCAGATACAAAGCCCGGTTACAACTACAATAATTCCCGGCACCGTCAGAATCCGGCTTTGAAACTTTTCCGCAAGACTTTGATAGTATTCAATCGCTGGGAACATAGACAGTATCTGTAAAAACGATTTAAATTTGCTATATAACTGTTATCGGTCTTTTGCGGCTGAAGTCTTGAATTTACCCCCACACAAAAAACAGCAAGTCTTTGAAAACAGGATAGTTACGTTGCAGATAAGATTGTTATGTTATTACGGCACTGCTTATTTTAAACGGTTTTACCTTTTATATGCACATCGCGCTGCGGAAACGGTATTGTCAATCCGTTGCTTTCAATGGCAAGTTTCAGCTTTTCCGTTATGTCAAAATATACATCCCAATAATCCGCGGACTTTACCCAGGGTCGGACAACTATATTTACGGCACTTTCGCCAAGCTCAGAGACGGCAACTGTCGGTGCGGGATTTTTAAGAATTCTTGCATCGGCGGCAAGAACGTTTTCTATAACCTGTTTGGCTTTTTTCAGGTCGTCATTGTATGAAACGCCTATTGTCAGGTCGATTCTTCTTGTGTCATTAGCAGTGAAGTTACGAATTGTGCCGCCTGTAACCTGCGCGTTTGGAATAATAATGCGGGCATTGTCCGGCGCGTTAAGCACTGTGGCTAAAACCTGTATCTCCTGGACTGTTCCCTGAACTGAGGCTATCTCGACAAAATCGCCTACTTTGAACGGTTTGAAGATGACCATAAGTATGCCGGCGGCGAAATTCGACAAAGACCCCTGCAGCGCAAAGGCGACAGCCAACGCCGCGGCACCGAGCACAGCAATCGCGGCTGTAAGTTTTATTCCGATTCGGTCAAGAGCAGCGATAATCACAAACGCCAGCAAACCGAAATAGCTTAGATGCTGGACGAATGTAACAAGAAGCTGCTCGATTTTGGCCTTGGTCATTACCCGCGCAATAATCGTGGAAATCAATCTTGACGCCCAGCGGCCTATCACGAAGATAAGAATCGCGGCCAACAGATTCAAAGCGAAAGCAGTTCCCTCGGTTGCGAGAAATTGCTTTATAACATCAATAATATGCTGCGGATTCGTTTTTGATGCTTCCACAGCGGTTTGCGCCGATTGCGACTGCTCGGCCATTGCGGGAACAGCCATCGCAAGAAAAACTCCCAATACAACCAGACAGAAAATAATACCGCTTGTTTTGTTCTTAATTTTCACTTGTATCCCTTTCTACACACCGTTCCCCAGTTTTGGCAATAGATTAATGCGGATGAGAGGAGTCGAACCTCCAAGAGCGTAAGCTCACAGGTACCTGAAACCTGCGCGTCTGCCAGTTCCGCCACATCCGCAGAAAAACTTCTAACGCTTTAACAGAAACACTTTAGCAATTTAAGCTTTTTGGTCAAGCAAAATCATTCCCGCATCGGCTTAAATGAACTTTTTGAGTGTGTTTATCAGTTCTTTGACATGCCCAACCGAAGCGGCAAGTTCTTTCTTTTCTCTTTCGTCAAGGTCGAGTTCTATAACTTTTTCAACGCCTTCGGCGCCGATAATTACAGGTACGCCGACGAAGCAGCCGCCGACGCCATACTCCTTATTGCAGTATGCGCAGCAGGGCAATACTGTCTTTTTATCGAGCAATATGGCCTCAGCCATTTTTACCGCTCCCGCCGCCGGTGCGTAATATGCGCTCGTTCCCATCAGGTTGACAATTTCAATGCCGCCCATCCGAGTTCTCTGTACAATTTCTTCAACTGTTTTCTCGTCGAGCAGTTCGGGCAGCGGTATTCCTGAAACGGTGGTAAATCTCGGCAGCGGAACCATATCGTCGCCATGCCCGCCCATAAGGACACAGCGGATATCCTTGACGCTGACGGAAAGTTTTTCAGAAATAAAAAACGCGAATCTCGCGGTATCGAGGGCCCCTGCCATTCCCATTATTTTATTTTTCTCGAAGCCGCTCACCATCGCCGCGGCGTTTACCATCGCATCGAGCGGATTACAGACGACAACGATGAAACTTTCGGGCGAAAATTTTACAACCTGTTCCGTAACGCTTTTGACTATTTCGGTATTTTTCGCCAGCAAATCGTCCCTGCTCATACCCGGCTTTCTGGCCAGGCCGCTTGTTATTATTACGACATCGCTGCCGCCGGTTATCGTCCAGTTGGTTGTGCCGGTGACTTTGCAGTCATATCCGCACAGGCCCGATGCCTGCGACATATCGAGGGCCTTTCCTTCCGCAAGACCTTTGACAATATCGATAAGCACAATATCGCCCAGTTCCTTTTGAGCGGCCATAAAAGCCGTTGTCGCTCCGACATTGCCCGCGCCTACTACCGTAATTTTTTTTCGTTTCATTAATTTTACTCCGTAATTTTAGCCATCCCCGCCTGCGCGAGGACAGGCTCCTTAACACAGATATATAGCATAAAAGAAGTAAAGAAGCAAGGATGTATGGAAGTAAGGAAAAAGGTATCTTCTGTCATTGCAACACCCGAGAAACAAAGGGAAAATTTATATAATTAAAAAAAATATATTATAATTCTTCGTGTCGCTTCGCGTCCTTCGTGGTGCAATGGTTTTTTCAGGAAACGGTGTCTGACCCTAATTTATTCCTAAATTATTTATTTGGGTTCCGTGATTTATTTAATTTTTTAGCAAAATTGATTAATTTTGATTTTCTGTCTAATGTATCGGATTCGATATTTCTATCCAGAAAATATCCTACATCGCTAAAATTCTCAAATCGAGATTGGTTAAATATAAGAAAGCGTAATAACCTTTCGACATACAATTTGAGGTCATATACGAATATTTCTAACTTCGCATTCATATATCCCCGGTGTACTAGGTTGTTACGGAAATTCCTAAGCAATTCCAGATGTATCTTTTCCTGCTCTGGGTTATTAAATATAAAAGCAGCTCGTCTGACAGTAACCTTATGGTTATCATCTTGCCCTGTTGCCGTCAATAATTCTAAAGTAGCCCATAACTTGATATATGATACCTCGTAATCATAACTATCGAGAGCATTATTGTAGAGTAATATTGCATTTTGGAGTTCTTCTTTTATTTTACTTTTTTTAATATTTTTGTAAATTTTGTTAACAGCTTTCATTATTCTATCGAATTTAGCAATAGAATTAACAATACTGATATCATAATAAGGTTGCAACGGCTCCTGATATCCTTGTTCGAACCAATGAACATCTTTAACGGCTATTTCTCCATTTGGTTTGTGCAATGTGTGGATTGGCCCCAAAAGAATTCTATTGATAGGTTTATTATAACCTCCTCCAAAAGAAAAAGTTTGTCCGCCAAAATTTATCGCAAAATTAAGAATTCCCCTAAAGAAATTTAGTGAATCTAAAGCTTTTTCAGCCGCCAAGTATACACTTTTAGCACGTACGGATACTCTTGCTTGTAGATAGTCTGAAGGCAATTTCTTCTTATTAGTAAAATAAATAATAGATTGCATATTGTCGATTGCTTTTGCAAAACTTTTTGGTAAAGATGCACTAAAATTAATTTTGTTGTCATCAATTTTAACATTAGGAAGTTTATGGTGATTTTTGTCGATGGACAAGGAAGTTACAACAATATAATTATGTTCGCAAGAGGACAAATAGGCTCCCTCAAGTTGATTTATTTCTGTTAATATAGTTTCGGCCGTTAAAGTGTCGCGGCCAGCATTAAAAATAGATTGCATAACAATCCCATGTTTGTCCTCATGAGTTATTTCCGAATTCATGCATATCATCTCTTGTAATTTTGGCGATATTGTCATCATTCCAAAGCCGTCAAATTGCGCCTTGCCTTCGCTATTGATAGATCGGGATTTCTCCAGTTCTTGAACCAATATAGAAGGATTATATTTTCTATGCCATTGTGCCATTATTCCAAAATTATTCCTATTTATTAAACAGTTATTTATTCTTTGTGTGGGTCAAAAATATGTTCTTCAGTAAAACCACATTCTGAGCATTTATACGTTCTTTCTAAAACCCCGAGCCTTCCAAAGGTAGAATGTGGTTCACTTTTTATTAAATTCCAAATCCCTTTCCTGCATTTAGGGCAACGTTCCCCTTTTTCTGATAATTCAATTTGCTGTTGCAGTGATAGATTTTCTCCTTTTAATTTTAGATTTTCCTCTTGTAATGAAATTATTGTTTCTTTTAACTCAATTATTTTTTGCTGCGCTTCTATAGTTGCTCCCTTTTTTATTAATTCAAAAATTTCTTTAATATTTGGGATTTCCATTTTTCTTCCTTCCAAATTTTTCAATAAATCTATAATCTTTGTTGCCCCTCAAAGAAACAGTGAAATTATATCCTCAAAAATCGTGAAATCAAAGGGGATAAAAGTAAGAAAAGTAAGAAAAGTCCCGATGCGTCGGGATCTGCGCTGCGGCTCCGATGTGAAAAGTGAGAAAGAAATAGACCCTTCGATGGTTCGACAGAGCTCACCACAGGCAAGCTCAGGGCGACATTTTTTTTTGAAAATGCCGTTTTCTATTGATTTTTATTAAAAATATGGTATAATATAGTCATAGTTAGGTGAAAAGTGAATATTTCTCGTAAGTCCTTATTTCTACGCATAATAGGCTAATAATTTTTCCAATTCCCAGTTGATTTCTTTTTGAAATTACCAATTTCAGCAGTTTTATATCCTAAATAATAGAAAATACGAAATCCGAATATCGAAATCCGAAACAAACCTGTCCTGAACGAAGCTGAAGGATTCTAAATTCTAATTCTCAAATATCTAAAACGGTTTTGAACATTGAAGTTTTGGTAATTCGGATTTCGAATTTCGAGTTTATCTTTTACAGGAGGAGTGATGTATTTAAGATTTCAAATTAAAATCCCGGCCGTTATAGAATCCGTCATTCTTTATTTCCTCCTTCGCTATCGAAAGAAACGCTACGGCTATTCTTTTCGCAGAATTAGATTAACTAAAGACCGCTTTGCCATCGTTGACCCTGAGGATTTTCAGAATTTGTCTCAATATGATTGGCATCTTAACGAAATCAAAGGCAAAGGCTATGCCGCGGTGTTTAACGATGGAAAAATTTTGTATATGCACAGATTTATTATGAATGCCCCCAAAGGTAGTTTCGTTGACCATCGCAATCATGAAAGTCTCGACAACAGAAAGGCTAATCTTCGTTTTGCCGAACAGTGGCAAAACTGCTGTAATAAAAGAATAAACACTAAAGACAAGACTTCTAAATACAGGGGCGTCGGTCTCATTAAAAAAATAAACAAATGGCAGGCTATTATCTATTGTAAGGGAAAACGCATATATTTGGGTTTATTTGAAAATGAAGTTGACGCTGCAAAGGCTTACGATAACGCCGCAAAGATATACCACCGTGATTTTGCGGTATTAAATTTTCCTAACGACTCGCAAAAAAAGTTTACCCCGTGAGATGCCGCTTTGGCTATCTCATCGGGGCGGTCCTCAATTTCCCCGATGAATCGCGAAAACTCGTCCCCTCTGCCGATAACTGATAACCGATAACTGAATTACGGCTTGGAATTTATTTCTTCACTTTTCGAAATCAGAGTTTCGCCGATTTCGGTCGGCATATTATTACCATCTGCCGTGGCGAAAACAAGAATAAACGGTCTGCTCATTTTGCCCGAAAAGCTGCGAAAGCCCGCTTTAAAATTTTCCTTATCTTTTACGGCATCGCCGCAATTAAAGGCAATCGCATAAATTTTACCCGGTTCGAGCCTGACCGGCAGAGTCCATTCCTGTCTGGGCAAATCAAAAGACGGCTCGGCTGTTATCTGCGGCAATATCCCAGGCGCAAATGAAGAATAAAACCAGCACGAATCGTCCATAGGTTCACTGAATTTAATCACTATTTTGTCAAGTTTGGAATTAACGTCATTTATGAAATTATCGGGACTTGTGCTGACGACCGTCGGCGCATCAGACGATTTTTTGTCTGTTTTTCTTTTAGCCGTGCCGGAACGAATATCCTGTATCATTTTAAGAGACCGCAGCGATGCGACCTGCTGCGATGAAAAATTGCTCAGAACATAATTAAATTGCTCAATTGCTTTGTCGGTTTGTCCCATTTCAAAAAGGCACATCCCCTTCCTGTAATACGCCTGGGCACGATATTTCGAAGCTGTTCGATTATCCGCTATCAATCTCGAATAAATTTCGGCAGCCCGCTCGTAATCGGCTTTTGCCTCAATCGCAAGCCCGCTGCGCAGCCGTGCATTTATATCCGTGTCAATTTCAACCGTACTGTCCGGCGGTATGTTGGGCTGACTAATCTCAACTTTATTCGGTTCGGACCCGGCTATGACAATTCCCGCTGCCGATTCGAGCCTTTCTGTAATAGAATGATATTCTTTTTGCGCCTCGGATTTTTCTTTTTCATAATCGAAAAGACGCTCGTTGCTGTCTGCGAAATAAACCCGCAATGGTTTCTGGCTGCCGTACCACATAGGCAGCAATTCATTATTTATAAATTCCGCACGGTTATAATTCCATCTTTCAGCCAATTCGTACCGTTCCTGCTTCTTAATGGTTTCAAGCAGATATACCATCTGACTCCCATCGATAAGATGCTGAACAGTCCGCGAATCAATCTTGCTGAACCCTTCAACACTCGCTATCTCCGAGGGCAGATTAAGTATTATGTCCAGCCGAAGCGTTTTTAGCATTTGCTCGGCGGTCTCGCGAAAAAGTTTATAATGTTCCGGCGCATTTCCCCCCGGACTGTATATCAAATTCGGCTCTGTTATGAGTGACTTTAATTCAACAAGGCACTGCTGTTTTTCATTCTTCTGGTAAGAAGCCTTAAGACTGCCCCTTATATTCCCAAGATAAATAGCAACATCGTCGATGGATTTGAAATATGCCTGGGCCTTAAAGTAAATTTTTCCATTGTCGAGGATTCGCCAGTTTACGTCTTTCCACGCCTCAACCCCCCGGCATTGAACCAATGTATTCTTTACCTGTTTGACAAAATTTTGAAAGGTTTGCGAAACATTTTCGGTGTTTTCCGAACAACAGCACGGGTCGTAGAGTCCCTCAAACGCTATTTTGCCGGAGCCATCAGGATTCAGGGATATGTTCGCCTGACCCTGGATACAACCGGCAACAAAACCCAACGGCAATAATAAAATTAACAGGTATTTTGTTTGCTTCATCTACTTTAATCCCGAAAAATAACGGAACTTCACTGATTTTTATTTATAATTACAAAGTCTAACGCAGCGATAGCCTTTTCTCAACTTTTTTGAGGTATTCTTTTTAACTACTTGCTCCAGCATAAGTAACAATATTCGAACGATAACGATAAACAATAGTGGATATCTTACGTTACAATGTAAGTCCTCTAAAAACACAGATATTTTCACAATTTTTATTTTAAATCTTGACAAAAACAAGGCTTGGCAGTTAAATTAGGCAGAAAAGGTAACTTAGGAGACCGCCGAATATGGACATTCAGAAGGGAAGACAAGGTATGGATACAATGAAGGAACTTTTCACAACAGGTGAAGCTGCAGATCTTTGCAATCTCAGCCAGCAGACAATCATTAGATGTTTTGACTCGGGAAGGCTGCGGGGCTTTCGCATACCCGGCTCCAAATTTCGCAAAATTCCTCGCGACAGTCTCCTGAAATTTATGAAAGAAAATAATATCCCGATAGTATCAATACAATCGGGCAAGAAGCGTCTGCTTATCGTTGATGATGACGCAGAGATTGTCGAACTGATGACGGATGTCCTGGCCAGAGATGGAAGGTTCGATGTCAGAACCGCATCGACAGGTTATGATGCCGGCATTATGACGCAAAAGTTCAGGCCTGACCTTATCCTGCTCGATTATATGCTGCCTGACGTCAACGGCAATATCGTCTGCAAAACAATAAAACAGGACCCTGAATTTGCCAACACAAGGATAATCATTATCAGCGGCGTCATAAATCAAACCGAAATCGACGACCTCCTAAAAGCCGGCGCAGAAGCGTTTGTCAAAAAACCTTTCAATATAACGGAACTTATTGACAGGATAGCTGCTGTCCTTGAATTATAATTCGCATAGCGGAGGAAGAAGCACGATTAATGAGCAGTCCATTAGTAAATGTCTCCGCACGGAACGTCGAACTTGCTTTCCGTCAGCTTGATTTGCCTGCCGTTCATCCCGACAGTGTAACAAGCTGCGTGAAATCCATAATCGACAATAAATCCGGGCTTTGCAACCTGATAGAAACAGACCCTGCCGTCGCGATTGCGGTTATCAATCTCTGCAGACGAAACAGCGTCGAATTCTCGTTTGACAATCTGAATTTCCAGCAGCTTATAGACAAAATCCCAAGCCAAAAACTTCTCAAGATGTTTTTTGGCCTTAAAACCTTCGATATCGAAAACCTGCATTCACAAATCCCGATAGCCGAGATGAACAAGTCTTCTGCAGCGAGGGCTTTTGCAGCGAGACTTATCGCGAAAAAGACAGGACAGATTTCTGAGAGCCTTTCGTTTTTTGCCGGTCTTTTTGCCGATATCGGCCTGCTTGCGATTGCGGAACTTTATCCTAAAAGTCTTGTAATGATGCTCGAAGAATCGCAAGGCGATAATTCTGTTCTTTTACGGATTGAGAAGGAAAATTTCGGAATAACCCATAATATACTTTCCCGTCAACTCGCTCAGAAATGGTTTTTGCCTCAAGCCGTCGCCGATTCGGCATGGCTTTACTGTACCGCCGCGGCGGATACGTTAGACAATCTGCCGAATAACGAAATTATTCAGACTGTTCGACTGGCGGATATGCTGGTTAAAAATATTACATCCGGCAGCGAACCGGTAAATATCCCAGCAAAAATTTCCCTGAACGTTCAGGATATAGACGAGATAACAGAGGAACTGAAAAATTTTATTGCCGAAATGAATGTTAAAGCAACTGACCAGCAAAAATTCGATATAGAAACCGCAAAACAAGTCTGTATGTCTCTGTTTGAAAATTCATCGGAGCAGAATTTTTTAGATTTCCTTGCGGCAATTTCAGCTTCGTTAAATCCCGCTTCATCGGTAATTGATACTATAGGAACAATTTGCAGTTTGATATGCAGCATTTTTAACGCGGAAAGAGCGGGCATATTTTTAACTCCGCAGGACAATAAGCAATATGAAACTGTCATAGCAGCAAACGATATATTGCAATTTTCGATATCTGATAATCCTCCATCGATTGCTGATACAGGTTTCGACCCTCAAATCACAAAATCTATAAAACTGCAGGCCGTTGCCCGGGGCGGCCAAGCCATTTTTACCGACCTCAACCTCTATTGGGAGGTTCCAAAACACTTCGAGGACGTCCCGGCTATCGGACCGGGCGGAGAACCGACAGGGAAGACCTACAACGACTATATCCATGAGGCCCAGCGCTTTGTCTGGGCCCTCTTCAAGGTCTATCAGGAGGGAGATGGATCGGGAAGGCCTTTCTTCTTTCCCAAGCCTTTGGTGCATATCACCGAGAAAT
>CAINDG010000007.1 GCA_903847315.1 uncultured Planctomycetota bacterium | reverse complement strand
GAAACTATTGCAATCGGCCTCGTTCATCGCCGAGGTAATGTTCATATCGCCAATAATATATATGCCAATACCCATCGCAAGCAGCGAGGTATCGCTATGAACCCAAATGGTAACTTCATCGTTTGGCTCCGGTGTGTTGTCATCGCAGGTCAGATATATTGCCGGCGGCAGATTAACATCGAGCATCATCTGCTCCTGCGGCGGTTCCATTTGCATTGATGAAGATTCCTGCTCGGATTGCATCGACATCATAGATTCGCTTCCGTCGAATGGAGGTCGCCAGTGAGCGGCGAAAACAGCAAAATCCTTAAAATTAATTGTATTATCATCATAATAAAAATTACAACGCTTATTATAACCATCTTGCCCCTGTTGTTTCAGCCACGAGTCGGCAAAGACTGCAAAATCGAGAAAATCTACAAATCCATCCTGTACTAAGTCGTACGGATTAAACTCATCGGCGCCTATATCAATATGACAAATGCTATCGCTATTATTTCCGTCCATTATTCTGCTTTCGCCATCAATATCAACTTCGTTATTATCCTTAAAATTCGGGTCGCCTTTGTCAATGCAGGGTGAATTGTGTTTCAAATGGTAATTGTTTGCATCTGCGTCTCTGAAACATGGATCACTGATAATGTTTCCTGTACCGCTGCCAGTATAGTTTTGTATGCAATTAAAATTTACTTTGTTGAATGTGACCGTGCTGCCTAAACTGCCGCCTTCGTTGCCCCAGATAATATTACTATTGATGTCTGGCTCAGCCGCGTATTCACCTCTATAGATGCCATAGCCATAATTATACAAATTGTTATTGTCAGTTATGGTATTATTACGAATTTCAAAAGAAGTACCACCATTCAGATATATACCCGTACTGGCATTATGATGAATTATACTATTTTTTACTACAGCAGAACCCCAGTAAACATAGATGCCACTATTACTATTATGGTTTATTCTGCATCTATCCACAAAAAGATTAGCAGTATTTTGGATATATATACCTTCTAAGCTGTTGTTATTTATGTAAGTATCGGTTATTGTCGCGTGTGCGCCACCTTCACAGAAGATGCCATACTCACCACTATTTTGTATCCTGCAGTGATTTACTGTTAATTTGGCATTATTACAGGATATTCCATTGCCGCCGCTGTCGGTTATCGTAAGGCCGGATATTATACTTTCGTTAGGACAACTCGATAGGCTGACTGAACCATAAATTCTCGTGTTGTCCACGACTGACCAGTTATTCGGGTCAACACTTTTAAATTTTATAGCTTTACCGCCAAAAGTAATATTTTCCAAGTAACCGTCTTCGGAAGCTACGAGCGTATCACCGTCAATGGTAGTGCTGGCGTCGATGGCGGACTGGATACTGGTATAATTATGGTCTTGAGTGACATTGCGAACTATCGGCGGTTCATAACTTCCACCGACAGCGACGCCGGCCACACCGGGGTCGCCGCCCCCTATAACCGAAGTATTATTAAGCGGGGTAAGGTTGCTGTCATAGACACGAAAATCTTTATTGGTAGTTGTACAATAGACAAGGCCGGTGGTTTTATCCACATCGATTCCGATGACCTTGTAATTGCCCAAATTAGTATCAGTACTCATATGATTCGATAATGTTGTGCGGACAAGGTATGCGTTGCCGCCACCTTCCGGCCAATTGCCCGAGTAAAGATACCTGCGGTTCGGGTCAATGGCGATGCCGATTGCAGGACGTGGCTCAAGAGGATTACCGTTGTGAAGAATATCAAAGCTGCCCGTAGTACCTGCTGGCGCCTGCCATGTGGTGGTGCTGTAGTAATGGATTGTTTTCGTGCCATCCGATACATATAACAATCCGTTGGCATCGAGGGCAAGGTCATAAGCACCATTAGGATACGTTCCTATACCTGCTAAAATATGATTACTATCAAAAACAAGGGTTTTCTGTGCATCATTCCATAAATAAACATAAAGATTAGAGGTTACTCGCTGGGCGGCATAAATTTTCCCCTTTCCCGTATCGACCACTATCCCTGCAAACTCTAAATCTGAAATGCCTGGACTGAATTGGCTGACTGTCACAGGGGGTTTGGTTGATACATACGTGATGGTTGCCGGCGCATTTTCGTGAGTAACAAAGAGCAATTCTTTTTGCGGCCAGGCGGCAAGGTTGATAAGAGGATTAACTGCAGGCAACGACCACGTTGCCTGTAATGTTACATGATTGGCATCAATACGATACGCCTGAATTTCATCGTTATCGTGCGAACTTATGACAAAAACAGATTTTGAAGCGTAAACGGCAGTTGATAAAATACCAAAATAAATAAACAGCATAAGTGCTGTGGTATACTTTTTGCAATACATCTTATATCCTCCTTGATAAAAATTGTAATGGTCATTAATGTGATTTTTTTAACAAAAGTACCCCTAGCCCAAACAGCAAAAGCGTTGCTGGCTCAGGAATAAGATTGACGGCTGAATAGGTGCTAGAGTAGCGGAGGCTAATAGTAAATGGCAAGCCATCCTGCCAAAAACCAGTAATCTGGCCATCACCATACGCGCCACCTGTATTTGTCTTGGCAAGGTTATAACCAAAAACATTAATGGTTGAGCTAGCTCCAAGCCAATTTGTAATATTTCCACCTCGGAGGTTGACCACAGAGGAGCCTCCAGCTCCCAAGTGGTCAATTGTACCACCATAAATTGAAAAAACGGAAGACTCCTCAGCGAACAAGTCATTGTTAATAGTGCCGCTGTAAACATTGATGGTAGAAGTTTCCCAGCCATACAATTGACCAATTGTGCCGCCATATACATTTAGAACTCCATAAGTATCTGCCATAGAGACACTGGCATTATTTGAGATACTCGCGGTCGCATTGCTGCTAACACCTAGCACATGCACTGAGTCGCCGGAGATGTTGACCGTGCTCTGATCGTTCGCACTAAGTGCATTTACATGCCCTGCCGACATATTAAATGTGCTTGCATTATAAACACCCATCGAGTCGGTTACAGAACCGCCAGTCATCGTAACGGCGGTATGTGCAGGCGGAGAGTCGTAAATACTGACGCTTGACCATGAGTCGCCTGCCTGTATGTTTGCGTCGCTGGTAAACGTCATACTTGCGGCTTGCGCATAGAATGAAAATGCAAACAGAATTACTAAACTGATTTTCCCTAACCTCGTTTTCATAACTTCTTTCTCCCTTCCCTTTTTAAAACAAAACTTTCTATACTATGAGTTTTGTCCATTAATAAGTATATTCTTAAACCTTATAGAAATCAAGCAAAAAAACGTATTTTTATCGTGAATTTTCAGCCAAACGCCCCGAAGCGGAGAACAGTAGAGCAGGCGAACAGGTGAACAGTAGAGGGGGAAAAACCATAATTTTCAGCCAAACGCGCAATTAATTTCCTGCGCTTTTGGCAAATCTGAAAAAAATTGCATCCTTATTTGACAAGGGTTTATGAAAAAAAGCCAAAAATTTTTGACGAATTTTCGCAAAAAGCGCGCAAGTTTTTATGTATTACGGAGGCGCGATTTATCGCGTCTATCGGTTGCGGTTGCGATGCTCGTTACGGTTTACGTTAAACGGTTACGGGATTGCTTCGACTGCGGCCTCGCAATGACGAACCCCCAGTGAAACTGGGGGGCTAAATATATGGTTAAGAAACAACCCCGCACCTATTCATTCATAAATATAAAAAAGAATTGAATAAATCCGCCGTCGCCAAAGGCTGTGGCGGACAAGTATTAAATAGGTGCGGGATGAAGCAGAAATAAGAATGGACAAGGGAAAATCAACATACCTGATAAGAAAAGTGGCGGGGCGAGATGTAAAACTCGATGCGGAGGATTTCTATAATCCTGAAATACTAAACTCAACGCTGATACTTTCAAAAGCAGGACAAGTATTTGTCCGCAATAAAAAAACCAGAAAAACAATCGCACTTGCAAGGGTAGTTCTCAAAGCAAAGAAAGGGAAAATAGTTGACCATATAAACAGAGACCCTTTAGATAACCGCAGGAGCAATCTGCGTATCGTTAACCATCGGCAAAATATGCTTAACCGCATTTTAAAGAATTCCACAGGCTTTATCGGGGTGAGCATAAGAAGGGGGAAAATAAAAAACAAGCCGATATACTGCGCAATATGTACGACGGAAAACAGACGGCTTTGCTTCTACAGCCCATTTACGCTTAACGGACTGATAGTGGCGGCTATGGCGAGAGATAAATTCATTATCGAAAATGGAGATGAAGAATATTCGCCGCTGAACTTTACGATATTCAGGAAAGAGCCGTTCAAAACCTTCCTGTTAGAGAGCGATTTGTGTGAAATGAGAGTAACACACCGGCGACGGCAAAACGACGTGGATTCCCGTTTCCACGGGAATGACAAGATGGGATAGCCGCGGCCTTGTGGCCTCGCAATGACCCCGAAGCGGAGAAGACGAACCCCGTCATCACCTCCGCCTTGCGGCGGATTTAAGATGACGGGGCTAAACAAACTCCGATAAATAAATGGTGAGGGAATCGTTATTATTTATGGGACTAACAGGCCAACAAAAAAAACAAACAATAAATTTATTTTTTTTCGGACTATCAATTCATTCTCGTATGCCAAAAATTAATTACTAAGTTCTGATAATAATTGGAGCCGTATCGAAGAAGCCGGTTTTCTTTTAACAGCAGAACATCCACGTTAAGTCACTTTTTTATTGTGTCGAATTAGACGTAAGAGCCCATACTGACAAGAACTTATGTTAGTTGGTGCGGGCTTTGAGTTGTACAACAAATTGTCAAGGGAATGAAGTTTATGCCAAGTATATTGGACAAGCTATGTTGGGGCCGAGCCATCGGTGTGTATTTCAGCGGCACCCACATTAGTGTTACCGATGTTGGTAGCACAGTGAAAGGCCTGGCCATGTTGAATCAGCAGTCATTTGAAATTGCTGACAAAGAACCTGTACAGTTCCTGACGGAGACACTGCAGGAATACATCAAGAATCACGGGGGCAAAAATGCTCCGCTCTGTCTTGGTATCAAACCGGAACAAATGTTTTTCATAACCCTCGGCGCAGAATGCGAACAACAGGAAAAGCTCCGGGACAAACTTCTTGATAGTGCCGGATTTCATAATGTTGAGGAGCGACATCAGATTGCCATCGATTATTTCAGGATAAATAAAGTAAAATCGTCTATGGGACAGCTATGGGGTATCGGCGTATGCAAAAAGCAAATCGCAGAAGGTCTTTATGCCGCGTTTAGTCAGGCAGGTTTCAGTAATATTACATTAAGACCAACTCCATGGGCAATGTCGAGCTTTGCGATAAAACTTCCCAAGAAACACAGGCACTGGAAAGTTATTATAAAGGTTCTTCTCAATGAAACGGGAGGTTTGGCGATACTGGTGATAGAAAAGCATCCTATGTGCTGGAAGCGATTCAGCTTTCCAGAGGCCGGGTCTATAGAGAAAATAGAATCCGCCATAAAGGGCATTTTGATACAGAGCACAGTAACGCTGGGTCGGCCTGTGATTGACGGGATAGTTCTGGAAGGGCCGAAGGCTGAGGAAATCGGGCAAAAGCTTTATGATGCAGTCGGCCTTGATGTGGCGACTGCCGATGGTCCTGGTTTTACCGATTCGCAGTGCAGTTATAGCCTGGCAATGTCGGCCAAGACACAGGAAGATATTCAATTTGATATTTTTCATGAGTTGCGGTCGAAACCAAGCATTAAGCAAATATTTCCCTGGAAAATAGCGGCAATGATTGTGTTCGCGGCGGTTTGTATGGGAGTTATGATGTGGGAAAAAGCTTCAGGACTTTCCGAATCGTATAATAATATTAAAAACCAGAATTCAGCATATAAGTGGGCCAGCGGCAAATATACAGGAGAGATAGCCGCTGAACGAAAGAATCTTCTGGCTGAAACTGAAACAATAGTTAAATTTGCTTCGTCACGAATAATATGGAGCGATTATTTAAGAGATCTGCCGACTCGTCTTCCACCTAATGTCGGCATCTCGAGCCTCATGGGGTCGTGTGAACTTAGTGAAGACAAGAAGGATGAAGGGCGAAAGCCGAAAAAATCACTGTCGCTTCGAGGGTCGACGGTATTTGACAAAGGCAAGGCGGCTCCGGAGGAAATAGAGGCTTTTATGGGGTCGTTAAAAAAAGTTGATTTGCTGAAGAGAGATTTTTCACAGATTCAACTGACAGATATAAGATGGCGTCGTGAGGGAAATTCTGAAGCGGCGATATTTACAGTGTTAGCAGTTCCGAAAAAGGCTGAAAAGAGTGATGGCGGTGCGGGCGAAGCAGGCGGAACAGGCGGAACAAGCGGAACAGGCGCAAAAGGCGGAGCAGGCAAAGCCAAAGGATAATGCATATGGAAACTGGTATAGATAAGGCAAAATTGATGCAATATAAGGCTCTCGCTGAGCAGCATCTGAGCGATCCGATGAAACTGCGTCTTACCGTAGTAGGCGGTTTGCTTGTACTGACTATAGCCCTGGTTTATATACCTTTTTCCAAAGAAATCAACCAATGCAAGAAACTTATTTCAGCAGAAAGGGAACGCAATAATAACATCGTAGATTGTGAAAAGCTCCAAAAGGATGTTGTGGTTTTTCGTGCCCTTATCGGGGAAAAATCCGACACAAATGAATGGGTTCAATATCTGCTTGGCGGTATGAGTAAATTTAAGATTAAGTTACGCGGGATGGAGTCAAAACAACAGCGAAAAGTTGGTATATATAAAGCTATAGTTTTATCGATGGAAATTGAGGGGTCGTATCCGGAACTTAAGAATTACGTCGAATGGGTAGAAAGTTCGGAACGTCTGATTCGGATTGATTTGCTGCAGTTAGCAAAAGGCCCAAAAAACCTGTTAATGAAAATTACAGTTCTTGGAGTTATATCGAAGAAATAATGATAAATATATTAAACAAATTTGCGTTGTTTATAGCTATCGGGATTATTGGATACCTTGCATACTCTTCGTTGAAAGAACCTGCATCGAGTCTGGCCGGAGAAAGCAAGGAAATCCCCGTTGTTACCAAAAAGATGTTCATCCCTGTATTTGTTACGCCGGAAAATCGTTCCAGCCCGGTTAGTAGAGACCCATTTAATGTGGGAGGAGACAGCAATGTTAGCCCTTTAGATTCATTGGCGGGCAAAAAAGTTGGCGCCGACAACGGCACTAACGCTGATTTCCCGGGAAAACTGATGGGGATAATCAGCGGCGCAGATAGGCAGCAGCTGGCTTTGATAGGCGGAGAAATCTATGGCGTCGGTTCATCAATCAAACTGCCAAATTCAAATGAGACATGGCGGGTTGATGCTATCAATGAGGAATCAGTGCTGCTGACTTGTAACGAAATGCGAACCGTTCTGAAAATCTCAAATGGTTACAGTGATCCCAACGATTCCAACGATTCCAATAATGTTGAGACGAATATTTATAAAACGACAGGACAAGAAGGATTAATAAAGTGAGCGAAGCGTTTACAACAGAACAACCGCTTGTGGTTCAGCTGCTTCTAAAACGAGGCCTGCTTAAACAGGAAGACCTTGCCAGCGTTCGTGAAGCTTTGAGCAAGTCCGGCGATACGGTTGAAAATATCTTACTTACTCTGAACCTTGTCACTGAAGCAGACATAGCGACTACTTACAGTGAGCAGCTGAATATACCGCTGGCAGATCTGAATAATCCGCTTCCGACAGATAAGAAAATGGCGGAAATGATCAGCGAAGCAGTTTGCCGTGAAAACAATTTTGTGCCGTTATGCAGCGAAGACGATACCATCAAAGTGGCTCTGGTAAGTCCGACAGACCTGAGGTCTTTTGAACGAATTCAGTTATCTACCGGTCTTGTCGCTCAACCGGTTATAGCGACATATTCGATGATAGACGACGCTATAGGGGAAATATTCGGTACACGCGATATCGTAAAAGAAATCGCATTAGAGGAAAAAGTACAAAATACCGAACAGTCCAAAGAGAACAGCAGTGACGATGTTGAGGAAATCGTTAACCTTGACCATCCCATACCGAAAGGGCGCGACAGCCAGGTAATTCGACTTGTCAACCACATTTTGTCGTCGGCAGTGGAAAACAAAGCAAGCGATATTCATATCGAACCGTTTGAAAAAAGCGTCAAGGTTCGTTTTAGAATAGACGGAGAGTTAAATGAGATTTCTCCTCCGCCAAGACCGATGTATGTTCCGATGATAAGCAGATTAAAAATTCTGGCCAAGATGGATATTGCCGAGAGACGCGTTCCTCAGGACGGAGCCATAGCGCTGAAGGTAGGCGACAAGAGAATAGATTTACGCGTGAACACCGTACCGACGGTTTTCGGCGAGAAGATGGTTATGCGTATTTTGTCCAAGGGAGTAATACCTACGGACCTGACCAAACTCGGATTTTCGCAAAAACAGGCGGACGATTTCAAAGCCGCCGCGGAAAGTCCGCATGGTCTGTTGCTTGTTACAGGTCCGACAGGAAGCGGAAAATCGACAACGCTGTACAGCGTATTGAATATGATTAATAAACCGGATGTCAACATAATGACTATTGAGGACCCGGTAGAATATAAGTTTGAGGGAATGAATCAGGTGCATGTGCGAAGCCAGGTCGGTCTGACGTTTGCCGCGGCATTGAGAGCGTTTTTGCGGCAAGACCCGGACATAATAATGGTCGGCGAAGTCAGAGACCAGGAAACGGCACAGATTTGTCTAAGGGCCGCTCTGACAGGCCATATGGTGTTTTCGACGCTCCACACAAACGATGCCTTGGCCGCGATAAACCGTTTGTCGGATATGGGCGTTGAAAAGTTTTTGCTTGCCTCTGCGCTGCGGGTTGTCGAGGCCCAAAGACTTGTAAGAAGGCTCTGTCCGAAGTGCAAGGAAAAATATCAGATAGATGCGGACACTGCCAAAAAATGGCATCTCGATCCTGAGAAGGAATATTATCGTATTAAAGGATGCGAAGATTGCAGGGGAATAGGCTACAGCGGACGAGTCGGACTTTTTGAAGTTATAGCTGTAACCGCCAAGCTCAGGGATATGATAAGCGAAGGTGCCCCTCTGAATGAACTGCGTGCGCAGGCTCGAAGAGAGAAATATATGTTGATACTCGATGCCGGTCTTCAGAAGGTGCAGGAAGGACTGACCAGTCTCGAAGAGGTATTGAGCACCTGTATGGAAGAGGCTGAAGAAGATGAAGGCGAAGAAGTAAAAGAGGACGCAGTCCTCGAAGAAACAATAGCTACGGTTTCAAAATAAAGAAAGGTAATGTAAGGCGAATTATAAATGGCGGAGCAAATAACAAAAGGTGCGGAACTTTCATTTGTGCAGAAGCACATAAGGATATCTACTAAACTGCACGCCGGCATCAAAGGCGAAGATAAGATACAATTTTTTCATCAGCTTACGACGCTTTTTGCCGCCGGTACGCCGCTGCTTGAGGCTCTGCAAATATCTACGCGTCAAACGCAAAGCTTGAAAATGCAGGCGGTAATTCGTGCAATTGCAGAAAAGGTTTCTGCGGGCACATCGCTTCATCAGGCGGCATCAGAGTTTCCGAAAGTTTTCGAACGTCAGTGGATAGAAGTTATTAAAACTGGTGAGATGAGCGGGCAGCTTGCTCATGTTTTGACCGCTCTGACCGGATACATCGAAAACGCCAAGGAAATGAGAAGCAAAATCGTTTCGGCTATGGTGTATCCGTGCATAATGGCCATAGTGGCGGTTCTGGCAATTGTGATAATGCTCTGGAAGGTAGTCCCTGTATTTTCCGCGTTCTTTACGGATGCTGGTTCTCAACTGCCCGGCATTACCCAGGCGGTTGTAAACGTATCAGAGTTCCTTCAGAGAAGAGGACTTGTGCTGTTTGGATGTATTGGCGCTGCAATATTCGGGATTCGTACATATTTTAAAACTGACAAAGGCAAACACATCCTTGACCAGGTTGTATTAAGTACGCCTATGATTGGCGAATGTGTTGTTTATGTAAATATGGAAAAATTTGCTACCAATATGGTGCTTTTGCTGAAAAGCGGTTTGCCGCTGATGGAGACAATAGGTTCGCTGCAGGGAGTGTTTCATAACAATACCGTTTACAGAGAAGCGATGCATAATATTCAGCAGAAGGTCGGCAGCGGCAGAGGGCTGGCGCCGGCGATGGAAGAGTCGAGACTATTTACGAGTATGGTTATCTCGATGGTTAAGGTTGGAGAAGAATCCGGCGAACTGGCGAAAGTGCTCGACCAGGTCGGAATGTATTATCGCGCCAAGGTTAAAGAAATTGTTGAGCGTATAACCAGCAGTATCGAGCCAATTGTGATTCTCGGTATGGGTGTTAGTGTTGCAGTGATATTAACTTCGATTTATCTGCCTATGTTCCAAATGGCCGGCGGAGTTCATTAATATGACAGAACCGATGAATGAAATCCAGAAATTAACTATTATAAGTAGACGCGCATACGAGCGTATACCGTTTATCAAAAGACTTACGGTTTTGGATGTGAATACCAACCGTATATTTGATGCTAATGGTATAGATATCAGCGTTAAAGGCGTAGGCTTCTATTCGAGTAAGCTTTTTCAAAAAGGGCACCATGTATCCATACAGATTTGGCTGGATGATGTTTCGCAAAAAGACCCTGTCTGGATTGGCGGCACTGTTAAGTGGTCGAAACTCGAGCAGGATGGCGCGATTATGGGTATCGAATTTGACGCTCTTATAAAACCAGCCGAGCATCCGAAGTTATATGGAATGATTTATAAAATAATGCAGGTACTATTAGTTGGTTCGGGGCTTTTATGAAATCCGCCGACCATAAGAAATTATATAAACTGGTTTATGGGAAAAAATTTTAACAGATGATAAACCTTAGCCGAAAAAATAAGATTATTATAGCGGCTGTGCTGCTGGTTTTAGGCCTTGTAGTGGTTCTAATGGCGCCTGGGGCAAAGAAGCATACTCTGTCTGTATCGGCTGGCATTAAGGATACAAAGTCTGTCAAAAGTGATAAGCCGGCAGTCAAGAAAAGTAAAATTGCAGACAGTAATCAGGTTTCCGACAGCAACCAGGCAGGTAAAAAATCTGCCAAGAGCGGCAAACCGGCGGGTAAGAAAACCGAAGTTGCCGGCAAGAGTCAGGTTTCCGACAGCAACCTGGCAGAAATTCTGAAGAAGAGTCTTGCCGCATCACTTGCGTCCGAAGCCAATGACGCAAAAGCGGCTGATAATAACGGCGTTATCAGCAGCCGAATAACAAAGTCCGCGGATAGCAATGTGTTCGTATATAAAGATCCAGAGGCGGATGACGATGAATCGATGATAACAAAGCTGTCTGAGGTAAAACCTAAAGCCGCCAATATGTCGGCAAATCTCGATGTTGCTCAGTCCAGTATTCAGTCCAGTATACAGTCACTGGTTTTTATGAAAAATATGCCTGTAACAGATGCTCTTCAGCTTTTAGCGGCCAGATACGGCAAAAACATTATTCCAACCGCGAAAGTTACCGGCAATCTTAATTTTACCAAGCTGAATAACGTAAGTTTTGAAGAGGCAATGAACGCGATTTTGGGAGAGGGATTTAGTTACCAGGAACAGGGCAATCTAATCAAGGTTTCCTCTTCCGAGGAAAGCAGCGGCAAGGCTAAACCCGACAGCAGCGGAATGACGTTTAAAGTATTTACATTGTATTATATTAGTGCTGCCGAAGCCAAAAAAATGGTTGCACCAGTAATGAGCAGCGGCGGCAAACTTGAAATTACAACCGCTGCGGAGACTGGCGTGCCGGTCAGTGAAACTATCACGGCACCAAAGGGCGGCGGAGATACTACTGCCATCAATGATATGATGGTTATATATGATTTTCCGGAACAAATAGCACAAGTCGAGAAAGTAATAGCAGCCATAGATATCAGGCCCAAGCAGGTTCTTGTCGAGGCAACCATACTTACGGCGACACTTACCCAGGATATGCAGCTTGGAATCGATTGGCAAAATCTTGCAAATACTGCCGTTAATCAGTTGAGCGGTTTGACTTCCGGTTCCCGGGACTATGTGGGCTTTAGCGGCAGCACAACACAAGTGGGAACAACCAGCCTGACCGGCGGTGTTACTATCGGTGTGGTCAGGGGGGATATAGCGACGTTTATCAGGGCAGTAGAAGAGATAACCGATGTGACTATACTGGCTAATCCAAAAATACTGGCTACGAACAAACAGCTTGGACAGGTTTATATTGGAACCAAAGTTGCTTATCTGTCTGCAACCACGCAAACCGATACGTCAACTACTCAGACAGTGTCTTTTCTCGATACCGGCACTAAACTGTCGTTCAGGCCTTACATTGGAAATGACGGCTACATACGAATGGATATTCATCCCAAAGATAGTTCGGCTGTTATCAGGCAGTTAGGTTCTTCGACCAGTACTGTTGCGTTGCCGGATGAAACCTCAGCGGAATTGATTACTAACATCGTAGTCAAAGACGGCGAAACGATAGTTATCGGCGGACTTTTCAGAGAAAAAATGCATAATGCAAAAAAACAGGTGCCTGTACTGGGCAATATACCGATCGTCGGCACTGCTTTCAGCAGTACCGCTGATGAAGGCACGCGAGAAGAGGTAATCGTACTGCTTACTCCGCACATTATTGGAGAGTCAAGTCAGACTGAAGGTGCCGAAAGAGCCGAGGATATCGCACGCAAAATAACGGGAGCCAGAAAGCAGCTTAGTCCGTTGAATACTTTAAAGATTGCTCAGGACCATTACGAGAAAGCGACAATATATTATGTTCAGGGGAGAAATGCCGCGGCGCTGAAAGAACTGGACGCAGCACTTGAACTGTATCCGGATTATCTGGAAGCGATTCGACTTAAGGAGAAAATCTATAGTGAAATGGCACCATCGAAAAAACCAGCCAGAAAAATTGTCGATCAGGTTGAACAGCCGCAGTCGAAAAAATGGCGCACAAGATAAAGAGTTGTTAAATGCGTAAGCTTCAAAAAAACAAAACCCAATATTATGCCGCAGGAGGATACACGCTGGTCGAAGTATGCGTCGCAATGGTTATAATCTGTATTCTGGCCAGTATAGCGGCGCCGATATACACCAAAGCTATCGAGCAGGCCCGGCTGGATTCGGCGGCGGGAAATTTAAAAACAATATGGACGGCTCAACGGGCATATTGGCTGAAATACCATACGTTTGCCGCTAATCTTACGATGCTGGAAAACGAGGATTTGATAAGCAGTTTCCTTGTTGAAACAGAGGAGCAGCCTAAAGCCATATATGTTTATGGTATAGATTCTGCCGGTGCCAATTCTTTTGCGGCCTCTGCCACCAGAAACGGCAGCAGTACCTGGGGCGGCCAGATTCAAATAGATGAGTCGGGAGCTGTCTGTGGAGCAGTAAATGGAAGCGGTAGTGTTCTTTCACCTTTATCGCTGGAATAGCATATATGAAAAAGCAATTATTCAAATATCAGGACAGAAAAAATTTCGCTCGTGCGTTCATCCCCACACCAATTTACATTGCGGATGAACAGGTAAAGGTGGAAGATAAGCAGTACAGCAGGCAAACTTTAAATTCGCACGGCATACATAAATTGGTGAGGGGATTTAGTTTTATCGAATTGCAGATAACGCTGGTAGTACTGGCAATCGGGCTGTGGAGTTTTGCGGGCTTATTCAGAGTTTACTCCCGGCAGATTAGCTATATCGAAAAATACAGCGAGCCTAATATGTATAATCCTGATGGGGAGCCTAAAGGGTACTGGTTCGTCGGTTATTCCGACGAGTGGATGCGCCGGCTCGGGATACCGGCAGATATAAAAGAAACGGCTGAAGAAGCTGGACAGCCTCCATCTGTCTTGCAGCCGGATGTGAATAATAATGACAGGCAACACTTTGTTCAATTGTACTGTTTTGACCTGAGCCAGGCAAGTGCAGATGTTAATGTACATTAGTAAATCCATAAATATTGACAGGATACCATCAGCGTTGCGACACAAACTCAGAAGGGGTTTTACAATTATGGAACTGCTGGTTGTGTCTATGATTATGGTTATGGTAATGATGATTACCACTCAATTTTGGGCATGGTTTTCGCCATCCATCACGGATATCATTGCCAGAGAGCGTATATTGCGTGAGTCTCATTTGGCAATGCAATTTTTTGCGCATGATTTTGGTTCAGCCGTTAGGGTTGATGCCGATAGTAATGGGACTGGGTTTATAGTAACCCGCAAAGATGTAAATGATGCAAATGTAGAAGTTCATTATTCTTTCGAAAATGATACCAAGACTATTATTCGCCGTATGTCTTCAGGAGAGGAATTTACTATTGCCGACGGCATATCGAGTTTTACAGTAGTAACCGAGAATCCGTTAACAATCAGTCTGGAATTGGAACACCGCGGCTATTATGCGCATAGTGACCCTATCAGACGTGAGTTGGTATTTCACTGGAGTCCGCCGTAGCAGGAGTGAATAATGAAAGACTATCGCAGACATAGAGGTTACGCACTAATCGGAGCTATGATGTTTCTTCTGATTGTAATGATAATGTGGCTGGGCGTAACCAGACAGATGGGAACATATCTCAGGATGGAAAAAAACCTTCAGTTGCAAAAGTCATATTACGACGACAGCCGCATCCGCGCACTTGCCTGGGGCTTAACACTTTTGGAGACGGGTTATCCGCCAACTGCCCCGTACTCCTGTAAAATGTGGGTGGGTCAGACAAGATTTGTGTTAACTTTTGCCAAGACATCTGGTTATCGTTACATAGTAACTGCACGGTCGTTTGGTAGTGGAGACATCTCTCAACCAAACGCGCCATCGACCTTTAAAGTACCACTGCCTGAGCAGGCAAAAAATCCAAACCCGGCTACAGGGGCTACAAATGTCAGCCGTACTCCTATTCTAAGCTGGACTGCCGGTTCCGGTGCCACATCACACGATGTCTATTTTGGGACCTCAAGCACGGGAACATTTCAGAGAGACCAGGCAAGCACAACTTTTAGTCCGGGTAGACTTTTGTATAGTACCACTTATTACTGGCGTATCGATGAAAAGAATAATGGTGGTACAACTACAGGTGCGGTCTGGCATTTCACCACCCGTTCTCGTCATCATTAGCTACCCTTTCGGATATCCTGTGCCATGCGGGTCGATATGACTGATTCGCCAATTACCCGATTGCTGTTTTGCTCTGCCGAAGTTGAACAAATCCAGAATATTTTGAAAATATTCCTTTTGAGCGCCGATATTCAAAGTTTCTTTTATTTGCGGCGGAGTCAGCCATAGCATTTTTGGATCTTTTGCCTTTGCGTAAAGTTCGATAGTTTGCTGCCGATCCGACTTGCTGCTTCTGAGGCCATTAGTTACAAGAACAGGGCAGGGGCTTATCTGCGAAATTTTTTCGTAGAGTCCCTCTAATCCCCATACCGGTCGGCCGATATCCATCAGAACGACTGACCTCATTGTCTTTGTTAAAACTTTTTCCATCCAGCCCGGCAGATAATTGGATATATCCGCAGGCAGGGAAATCTCGTATCCTGAAGCGCTGTCGATTGCCACTCCTGTAAATCGCTCGTCTGTTGCCGCTGCGGCAATAAGAGCGGATGCGCCTTCACTGATGCCGAACCCGAAAATATATTTGCTCAATTCAGGGTGGTTGTTTTTAAGATAATCGACGGCGCCAATTACGTCATTGGCCTCGTCGATTCCAAAACTGTATTTATGTCCGCTGCTGCTGCCGTTGCCGCGGAGGTCGAATAAAAATACGTTATAGCCGTTGTCGCCGAGAATCCTTGCGTATGACAGGAAAAGAGTTTTTGTCAGGCTTCGTCCCGGAACGATTATTACTGTAGAGTCCGACATACGGTTTGTTGACGGGATGAACCATCCGTCAAGTTTTGCGCCGTCTTTGGCGTTAAAGTAAACCTGCTGGTATTCCAAATCCATCATTTTTTTGGGGCCGGCGGCATCTGTAAATTTTACCCAGCGAGTCGTAAAAATTGTGACCAGGTAGGGTGTCACCACGAATATCAGCAAAGCAAAACGAATAGCGCTTTTTATGGTGCCTTTTGTTATACCGGTTTTTTGGTTTGTTCGCAGAACGGCTGAAAGAATCAGATTAACAAATTTGTCCAGCAGCCACAGAATCGTATAAACCGACAACAGAAAATATACCGCGATGGGCAGTTCAATCCAGTTAACCCGCACATAAGAAATGGTTTTTGAAAGGGCAAGTAAATAGCCCGCCACCAGCAGAGTTGTTATGACGAAAAGTATGAAATAGGGCTTGAAATTTTTCTTAATGGCCTTTGGCTGAAAAATTAATAAATATGAAATAAAAAACGGAATGGCCGCGAAATGAACCAAATCAATAATTGAATCAAGACCAACGAAATATCGGCCTGTTGCCAGCCAGACTGCCAGAGAAAAAATAAGAAGAATGTAACGCAATGTTCCGCCCCTTAAAAAAGTATGGTTTAGCTAAAAAACACCCAAGTATTTTAATGTATTATACCAAAATTTGTGTCTTTTTTGAAGTCTAATGCCGCAATAGGCATATTATGGAGGAAAAAAGCGAAAATTGAGTTTTAATGTGCCAAATTATGGGGCGTAGCTCAAAAAAAATTTCACTTTGGCAGGCTATGAAAGGTCGATTATTTTCACCGGCAAAAGGGTTTTGTTTATTATGAAAGCAGCCAGATTGAACCATCGTTTTACGCCGTCAAGAATGACACTATCACTGCTGGCCGCTATTTGGTCGCCTTTAATCAGCTCGTTATCCGGATTATTGACCAGTTTTACCTGGCAGCCGGTAGCGGATTCGATAATCTTTTTTAATCTGCCGCTGTTGGAGACAGGCCTGTCGAGAAGCCAGGAAATTTCTTTTAAATTCAGCTCTAACAGATAATTACTAATCAATTCTACCGCCGGTATTGTTTCTGTAACCTTCCTATATGTTCCGTGCAAGCCTGCAAGGTCGCGGATGCAGCCGTCGCGTCCGATGAATAAAAATGCGCCGCTCATCGCCGCCTCGACGGTTATCAGTACGTTGTAGCCGTCAATGACGATGTCCTGCCCGAGGAGTTCTTTTGCCTGCGCCTGATGCGACCCTCTTACGGCAAGCTGCCGGTCCGAGCAACTGCTCCGCATAATGGCAAGTCTCTGGCGGTCGGTAAGCTCAAACCTGTCGCCAACCAGCTTTAAGGATGCGTTTGGGGGATAATCTTTTGTCAAAAGCATTGAATAATCGGCCGATGCCTGCCGCAAAGCAGGTATATTTTCCCCGCAGAACAGCTTGTCGTCCTGCGGATTGGCGCCTCTGTGTTTCCTCTTGTCCGGCATATTTTAAAATTATACATTATTTTGGAATAACAAGATATAACGTGAATCTAATTGAAATGCTGGAGAAGGTCGGTGAACTTAATACGGGTGTTGGCACAAGTTGTGCTTATTACAGCAGTTATATTAAAGAATAATGTATTTTTTGCTTGATTTTTATAAGGTTTAAGAATATACTTATTAATGGACAAAACTCATAGTATAGAAAGTTTTGTTTTAAAAAGGGAAGGGAGAAAGAAGTTATGAAAACGAGGTTAGGGAAAATCAGTTTAGTAATTCTGTTTGTATTTCCATTTTATGCGCAAGCCGCAAATATGACATTTACCAGCGACGCAAACATACAGGCAGGCAACTCATGGTCAAGCGTCAGTATTTACGACTCTCCGCCTGCGCATACTACTGTCAATATGACCGGCGGATCGGTAACCGACATCATGAAAGTTTATAATGCGAGCACGCTTAATATGTCCGCCGGACAGGTGAAAGGTGGACTGAGCGCTCTTGATCAGAGTATCGTCAACATCTCCGGTAGCTCAGTAGTGGGGAGTCTTGGCGCTACAAATAACGCAACTATAAATCTTTCTGGCAATGCCAGTATTATTGGGGCAGGTATTGGTGGCTCTGGCATTTTCAACATTTATGGCGGCACAATCGGCCAATTGAATGGCTACGCTTCCGCCGTAATCAATCTTTACGGCGGAGCCATCACAAACTATATAAGTGTTGAGCCTTCTGGAACAATCAACGTCTTTGGTTGCGACCTTGCCAAAACAAATACCGGCGGAACGTATGGTTATGGGCAGATTACAGGTTTCTGGCAGGATACCTTGTCATTCACTATTAACCTTGCCGATCCTGGTACTTATTCTGTCGTCAATCTGATTCCTGAGCCGGCGACGCTTTTGCTGTTTGGGTTGGGGGTACTTTTGTTAAAAAAATCACATTAATGACCATTACAATTTTTATCAAGGAGGACTATAATGTTTCGCAGAGGACTTGTCACAGCAGTTTTTCTGTTTTTTTATCCGGCCATATTGTCACAAATTTCTTATGCCTCAAACAAATCTGTTTTTGTCATAAATTCGCACGATGGGTATGAGGTTCAGGCTTATCATATTGACGATGATAATGTAACATTGCAGGCAACAGCCACATTGCCTGCAACGAGTCATCTCATCGATCTTGCGGCCTGGCCGCAAAAAGAATTGCTCTTTGTTACTCACGAAACGAGCGAAACGCAAAATCCGACAAGCATTACATATATATCAACCAAAACCCTTGTGACGGTCGGCCAACTCAATACTGGCAGTTTGATGTTAGAGTTTGCAGGGATCGTGGTCGATACGGGAAAAGGAAAGGTTTACGCCGCCAAGAGGAACTCCAATAATCTCTATGTTTATTTATGGAATGATGCACAGAAAACCCTTGTCTTTGACAGCAATCATATTCTGACAAATATAGGCCTGTATGGCGCATTTGACCTTGCCCTCGATGCCAACGGATCTTTATATGTATCGGATGGCACACAAACGATACATGACTACAATACGACTACATGGCAGCTTGCAGACAGCTTTAATATTGTTGTAGGCAGCACGGCACGCAATGCCGTTGGCATCGCCATTGACCCGAACCGCAGATATCTTTACTCGGGTGATTATCTGGAAGGTGCAGTAGGTGACACACACCTCGTGCGAACAAAACTATCAGATCATACAAGCGATGAAACCAGTGTGGGCAATGGCGTGATGGTCGTCGGAATCGATGTGGATAAAGCCACCGGCCTTGTATATTGCACAACATCGAATAACGATTTTAGAGTTTATAACAGCAATCTCGTTTTGCAGGATACAAAAACCTCTGGTATTGGCGGCACTGCGGGTGTTGCAGTCGGCGGACTTTATGTGCCGCCGATAGTTCGCAATATCACCAAAGACAATGACATAAATTACACCACCATTCAGTCTGCCATTGATGACGCAAATAATAACGACACACTCGTGGCTTCCGAAGGCTATTACCATGAAAATCCTGATTTTGACGGTAAACATATAATATTAAAAAGTATCGACCCGAATAACTGGTCAGTCGTTGATAATACGAGAATTTATGGTTCAGTCAGCCTATCGAGTTGTCCTAACAAAAGTACAATATCCGGCCTTACGATAACCGACAGCGGCGGCAACGGAATATCCTGTAATAATGCCAAATTAACAATAAATCACTGCAGGATACGAAACAATGCTGGCCGTGGGATTGGATGTTTAGGAAGCACAAATGCGACAATAACCGATACTTACATAAATAACAACGGCAAAGACGGTATATACGCTACTACTACCGGCTCCAATCTTATTATAGATATAAACAGGTGCGAAATAGCTCACAATAAATATAACGGCATAGAGATTCAAAATGGCACTGCTATAATAAAAAATAATATAATTCATCATAATGCTATGTGCTATGATGAGGATGAAAATTATCAGCTCACTTATGGCATACATTTAGGCGTGGAAAAGGCTTTTGATGTCAGAAATAATACTATAGTTGATAATAATAACGGCGGTATCTGCACCGACTCAAACGGAGACCCAAATATTTATAGCAATATTGTATGGGGCAACAATTACGGCGATTTAATCGACCCCGCACTTACAAAAGTCTATTTTAATTGCATAAAGAATTATACCGGCGATGGCAACAATATCACCAGCGACCCATGTTTTAGAGATGCGGGTGCTAATAATTTTCACTTGAAATACAATTCACCCTGCATTGACAAAGGTGACCCGTGTCTTAGTTTCTCAACCACCGAAATCGACATTGATGGCGAAAGTAGAGTGATAGACGGCAACGGTACTCTGCGTGTCGATATGGGAGCGGATGAATATTATATCTGTTCCGGCAAAATTGACGTATATCCAAATCCGCCGGATGGAATTGTAAATTTTCTCGATTTCGCTGTCCTTGCCAAGGCATGGCTGACGCATCCGGGAAACGGCAATAATGATATTGTTGATTATGTTGATGACAATATGATAAACAAAAAGGATTTGAAGGAGTTTTGCAATTGCTGGCTATATAAAACAGGCAATTATGAAAGCGGCATTAAAATGCAAATGATGATATTGGGCGATAGTATTTCTCAGAACCCAAGCGAACTTGTCGCGTCGCAACAAAGTGAAGACGAAAGCGCGGGGAGTTTAGCCATCGCCGATACGGCGACCGAGTTGACGGCCGAATCGCAAGAAGAGCAGCAGCCGTCCGAGGAGCAATCCTTTATGCCCGACTACAACCTGCCTGCCATTTACCTTACCTGTGACGTAAACACTCCAGAGCCAAACGATGAAGTTACCATTTGGGTTCATAGCGATACCCCGCTGCTTGCGATGGGTATTGGCATATATATTATTGGCGATATGAACATTACCTCGGCGATGAACGAGGCCGATTGCAATAGTTTCAGCTGGGACAACGGCTGGAACTCTGACCCTTATATCGACCCTAACGGCTGGGTGTATCTTAGTGGCGTTAAATGGGTTGCCGATGCAAACGGTACGGTTGGTTATGTCAAATTCCGTTACCATAGTGGTCAGGTCAGTGTTTATATTGACCAGGAATACAGCGAGGCTTTTGCTTTTGATTGGGATAGTCAATATAGTTCTTACGTT
>CAINDG010000006.1 GCA_903847315.1 uncultured Planctomycetota bacterium | reverse complement strand
TTTTTTTTCTCCTTCTTTATACTGTTGAATTCGGTTTTAGCGAAATTTTAATAGAGAGTCCCTTTGCATTTTTTGCAATGGGCTAAAAGATTCTATCGTTTTCAGTATTGATATAAGCGTTCAGCTGTGGTTCGTGAGGTATGTTTTGTTTTTCGCTTCACGAATAACGAGACACGATAGTAAGTACTTGCTGCTGTAGCTCAGTTGGTAGAGCGCGTCCTTGGTAAGGACGAGGTCACGGGTTCAAATCCCATCAGCAGCTGAATTTAACTATGGCTTGTCCTGAGCGAAGTCGAAGGGCGCGGTCATGAATGTATAAAAAGCCGAGTACGGCTTGTCGAAATAGAAAGTAATAAAAGTTTTTGGAAACAATATAAAAACATAAAACAAGTTGGAGGTTAGTACAATATGGCTAAGGCAGTATTTGAAAGAAAAAAACCGCACGTTAACGTCGGCACAATCGGACACGTTGACCACGGCAAGACCACTCTTACCGCAGCGATGACAAAGGTAATGGAGCTTAAGGGTCTGAGCAAATTCAAATCATACGATGATATCGCCAAGGCGTCAGAGTCGCAGGGCAGGCGTGACCCGACGAAGATTCTTACAATCTCCACTGCTCACGTCGAGTACGAAACAGAAAATCGTCACTATGCCCATGTTGACTGTCCGGGACACGCCGATTATGTAAAGAACATGATTACCGGTGCCGCCCAGATGGACGGGGCAATTCTTGTAGTGAGCGCTTATGACGGCCCAATGCCTCAGACGAGAGAACATATATTGCTTGCCCGTCAGGTAAACGTACCGAAAATTGTTGTCTTCCTGAATAAGGTTGACCTTGTTGACGACCCTGAGCTTATTGAGCTTGTGGAAATGGAAATCCGCGACTTGCTCAACAAGTATGAATTTCCGGGCGATAAAACCCCGATTATTCGCGGCTGTGCGGTTACAGCGATGAAAGCCACCAAGCTTGACGATCCCGCCTGCAAGCCTATCGAAGAGCTGCTCAAGGCGATGGACGAATATATTCCGATTCCTGTCAGAGAGATTGACAAGCCGTTCCTTATGCCGATTGAAGACGTGTTCAGTATTAAGGGCCGCGGTACAGTCGGTACCGGCCGTATTGAACGCGGTATCATAAAGGTCGGCGGGGAAGTTGCTATCATCGGCTTGAACAAGGAAACCAGAAAGGCTGTTGTTACAGGCGTTGAGATGTTCAATAAAACTCTCGACCAGGGACAGGCCGGAGATAATGTCGGATTGCTGCTGAGAGGCGTTGAGAAAAATGAACTCGAACGCGGACAAGTTGTGGCTGCTCCCGGCTCGATTACTCCTCACACACACTTCGATGCCGAAGTGTATGTACTAACCAAAGATGAAGGCGGACGTCATTCACCGTTCTTCCCGGGGTATAAACCTCAATTCTATTTCAGAACCACCGATGTTACCGGTTCAGTCAAGGCGATAAAGAGCCGCGAAGGCAAACCCGCCGAGATGTGTATGCCGGGCGATAACATCGCGATGGAAGTTGAGATTATTTCGCCTATAGCTATGGAAGAAGGCCTCAGGTTTGCTATCCGCGAGGGCGGAAGAACCGTAGGCGCAGGCGTTGTAGTAAAGGTTATTAAGTAAAAATTTTGAAACAATACGGCAGTATCGCCGAGGGTGATACTGCCGTTTGAAAACGTTTAGACAGGATAAAAATGGCCAAGGCGAAAAAAAGAGAAGATGCATGGCTTGAGTGCAAAGAATGCGGTCAGCGGAATTACCGGACAGAAATAAATGTTGCGCAGGGAACGCCAAAACTTGAACTGAAGAAGTTCTGCAAACGCCAGCGGAAGCGGACTGTTCACAAGTTAAGACGTAAATAGCCGTCGATTAGATTAGAATAAAGCGATGAGAGACGCTTGTGAGAATAGAAATAGGCCAGTAGCTCAATTGGCAGAGCGTCGGTCTCCAAAACCGAAGGTTGGGGGTTCGATTCCTCCCTGGCCTGGTTGTTTAAAGCCGGTCGGGCGGAAAAAGTGAGATAGAAGACAGAAGGGAAGCCAAGAATTTAAGGGATATGAGAAACGACGGTAAAGTTGTTTGAAATTTAAGGATTTGTGATGCTGATAGAAAAATATAAATGGGGTCAGGGCAAAGATACCCGGCTGTGGAGCGCTGTGTCACTGGCACTCATAGCGGCCATTGGTTGCTGGAGGCTTTATGACAAGCTTCAGGCATCGCTGGATACAACCCAGACAATGGGGCTTTGGATAAGTGTTACAGTTCCGCTGGGACTTATTGCGGTAATCGCAGCGTTTCTTTACTGGCTGGTAAACCGGCCTACAGTAGCAGACTTTATGATATCAGCCGAAGGCGAACTGAAAAAAGTAAGCTTCAGCTCAAAACGCGAGATAGCGGTATCGACATTTGTAGTAATTATTGTTGTGTTTGCGATGGCGTTTATGCTTGGCGCGGCAGATTTCTGCTTCGATATGTTTTTCACGAACGTAATAGGGATTTAAATTTTTTACTGCCTGAGGCAGGATGCCCCCGATAAGCAGGGGTTGGGATAAGCGATAATTTATGCGGTGGTATGTATTAAGAGTAGCCTCCAACAGGGAGGAGCAGGTAAAAGAGACGCTTGTGCGTAAAGTTACGCTCGAAGGGCTTGAAAGCGTTATCGGCAGAGTAGTTGTGCCTGTCGAGCAGGTCAAGCGGATTCGCGGCGGCAAACAGAAAGTGCATAAGCGCAAGCTCTATCCCGGTTACGTTTTTATGGAAATCGAGCCTGATGCCAATGGCAAGATAAGTGAAAAGGCGTGGTTTCTTATAAAAGAGACGGTTGGAGTAGGCGATTTTGTCGGCACCGAAGGAATGCCTGTGTCGATGAGCGATACAGATGTCGCCAAGATGCTTAGCGAAGTGGAAAAAGTCGGCGAACAGACCACGGCGAATATTAAGGTCGATTTCGCCAAGGGCGATGTAGTCAAGATACGCGAAGGAGCATTCGAGAATTTCGAAGGAGCTGTTGATTCCATCGATTCTGAGCGCGGCGTAGTAAGAGTTATAGTTACGATATTCGGCAGGAGTACTCCGCTGGATATCGAGTATTGGCAGATAGAAAAAATTTAATCGCGCAATTTTACAAAGGTTTATAAATGGCAAAAGAGATAACAGGCAAAATAAAATTACAGGCTCCCGGCGGTCAGGCGACACCTGCTCCGCCGATAGGACCTGCATTAGGTCAGCACGGTGTTAACATTGGTCAGTTCGTTCAGCAGTTCAATGCGAAAACCAAAGAACTGAACGGAATGATTGTTCCTGTGGAAATAACAGTTTATGCCGACAGGACGTTTGAATTTATCGTGAAAAGCCCGCCTGCCGCGATTCTGCTGAGAGAAGCCGCACAGGTCGCAAAGGGCAGCGGCGTGCCGAATAAGGAAAAAGTCGGCAAGGTAACAAAAGAACAGGTTAAAAAAATCGCCGAAAGAAAAATGAAAGACCTTAACGCTTTCGATATAGACCATGCGTGCAAAATTGTCGAAGGCACGGCAAGAAGCATGGGCATAGAAGTAGAAAAGTAAAAAAACGCGTCGCCGTACCGGCGACGGCTAAACAAATAAATGTGCTTACCACGGCAAAAAACAGTGGGAGCGAAAAGATTACTTTTTGCGGAGAACAAAAAATGAAAATAAGAAGAAGTAAACGGTATAAGGCATCGGCGAAGGATTTGCCGGAGACGCCGCTTAAGCTGGTCGATGCGGTCAAAAAAGTTAAATCTTTTAGTCCGACCAAGTTCGACCAGAGTATCGATTGTGTAGTTTGGCTGGGAATCGATATTAAGCAGGCCGACCAGATTATTCGCGGAGCTATTTCACTTCCACACGGTATCGGGAAAAGCAAAAAAGTGATAGCGTTCTGCGAAGATTCAGACATCGAAGCAGCCAAACAGGCAGGAGCCATCGAAGCCGGCAGCGATGAACTGGTAAAGAAAATTATCGGCGGCTGGATGGATTTCGATGTGGCGGTAGCTTCGCCCAAAGTAATGGGCAAAGCAGGCAGGCTCGGCAAGGTTCTGGGGCCTCAAGGCAAAATGCCATCTCCTAAAAATGGTACGGTAACACCCGATGTAATTACCGCAGTGAGAGAATTTGCGGCCGGCAAGTCAGAGTTCAAAGCAGATACCGGCGGAAACGTTCATACAGTTGTCGGCAAATTCAGCTTCGATGAGACTAAATTAGTCGAAAATATCCGGGCGTTTATGGAAACAATAAAGAAAATAAAACCGGCGAGCTCCAAAGGCACTTATATCAAGAAAGTGTCAATAAGTGCGACGATGAGTCCGGGCGTTATGGTAGATATTTCTGAATTTTAATCTGAATTTTTCACAGGTGAAAATATGAGTAAAAGCGTAAAACAACTTTTGACAAACGAACTTAGCGATAAGTTCAAAGGCGTTAACGAATTTCTGGTTGTTGATATGACCGGCGTCGATGGAATTACCAATAATTCATTACGAGGCAAGTTCCGCGATAAGGGTATAAAACTTACGATGGTCAGGAATGCAATAATGCGGCAGGCGATGAAATCTCTGGGAATGACCGCGGCGATGGACCTGTTTTTAACAGGGTCGTGTACGGTTGCTTACGGCGGCGCCAGCATCGTCGATGTAGCGAAGGAAATCGACGCTATCCCGAAGAAAATCTCAGTAAAAATCAAAGGCGCGTATGTTGAAGGCGCAACTCTGGATGCCGCTAATGCAAAGAGCCTTTCGAAGATGAAAAACAGAGCCGAGCTTCAGGGCGATATTGTTATGCTGGCCAATTCACCGGGAAGAAGACTGGCATCAGCGATTGGCGCTCCTGCCGGTATTATCGCGGGCTGCATAAAGACGCTTGCTGAAAAGGAAGAAAAACAGGCGGCGTAATTTAGAAAGAAATGAAACCTGCTTTTGTGGTTGCCTCGAAAGAGTTAAACAGGACGCGTAGTCCCGGCTGCCGCGAAGCGAAGAAATAGGAGTAATAAAAATGGCAGATGAAACAACAAAGCAGTGGAATCCTGAAATCAAACAGCTTGGCGACCAGATTGTCAAACTGACTCTGATGCAGGCAAAAGAACTGGGCGATTACCTTAAAGAAGTTCACGGTATTGAACCGGCAGCCGGCGGAGCAGTTATGATGGCAGGTCCGGCAGCCGGCGGCGAAGCAGCAGCAGCGGTGGAAAAGACAGCATTTGATGTTATTCTCAAAGCGGCCGGCGAGAAGAAAATACAGGTTATCAAGGAAGTTCGTGCACTGACGGGACTTGGCCTGAAAGAGGCAAAGGACCTTGTCGAAGGAGCACCAAAGGCTGTGAAGGAAGGTATCAGCAAAGACGAAGCCGAGGCTGCAAAGAAGCAGCTTGAGTCGGCAGGCGCTGCTGTTGAGATTAAATAAAACATTACGGGCGCCCGGCTCTAATTTCAAACCGGGCGCCTGAAATCGCTATTTATACATTGTAATAGTTTTATTTATAAATCTTCTGACGGCAGACCGAAAGATTAACGCAAAAATTCAGGGAGTCTGTAATGGGCAAGACAATTCGCGATTTCGGAAAGGTCTCGGATGCGATAGAAATTCCGAATCTTATCGAGGTTCAGCGGGCGAGCTATGAGAGATTTCTCCAGGAAAGCGCAGCATTCCAGCGAAGAAAGAGTATCGGTCTGGAAGCTCTCTTTCAGGAAATTTTCCCGATAGAAAGCTATGATAAGGCAATGAGCCTGGAATATATGGGTTATGAGCTGGACAAGCCCCGCTACACGCCCAACGAATGCAGAGAGCTGCGTCTTACCTACGGTTTTCCGCTGAAGATACGCTGCCGGATGAAACGCAAAGATGCAGCCGACATCGCCGAGCAGGTGGTTTACCTGGCTGAAATACCGATAATGATTGGCGGCGGGGAATTTATTATTAACGGAGCCGAGAGAGTTATTGTCAATCAGCTTCACCGTTCTCCGGGCGTTGATTTTCTAATCGAAAGCAAAGAAGGCGACCGTGTTCTGCACGGCGGCAGGATAATACCCGAACGAGGAAGCTGGATCGAAATTTCCGTTACGCGAAAAGACGTTTTGATTGTCCGGATAGACCAGTCGAGCAAGATTCCTGCGACGCTGTTTCTGCGGGCGATGAGCGAACAATACGGCAAGATAGATGCTATTATACGGTTGTTCTATGAGACAAAAACAGTTTCCGTCGATAAGCTCGACCCGCTGATGTGGGCTGTCGGGCCGGTCGTTGATACCGAATCGGGCGAAATTATAGTCGAGGCAGGAACTCAAATCGGCGACCGTATCGGACAAATTGAAAGAAGCTCGATAAAGAAACCCGATGTTACTGATGAGGAGGCACTTGCATATCTAAAGAATGAACTGGAGTTTAAGTATGTCCCAACTCCTAGCTTGTCTCGCGATAATGAAAAGATATTAAAGTCATCTCTTGAATTTATTGAAAATCGATTGATGCTACTTTATCCAGATGATAAAAAGGATAATAGCGAGAAAGCCCATTTACCTCGATTCAATACTAAAAATGACACTAAAGATAAAAAAGAATTTGAAGCAAGATGGGACAGGGAAGCGTCAGATGAACTGAAAAGTATTTTTAATGCGTGCCTTAAAAAAATTGATGATAAAACACCGTGGTATTCTGATCCTAAAGAAATCAAAGACGATGATTTCAAAGAGCCAGGCCTCTATTTCTTTAGGAATAAAAAAACTAAATTAATTGAGCATGGATATGTTGGTATCGCTGGCGAAAGAAAAGACAAGGAGGGCTGTCTCGGCGGAAGAATGAGTAAAAGTCATTATCTTGAGTCGCACAAAACAGACAGCCTCAGAAAAGCCATACGGGAGTGGCTAGAATCTAGTCGTGGAAAAAGAAAAGGCGGAGGTGGAGTTCAGAGTATCGAAGTAATAGTAAAGGCGGTAGACCCGCTGATTCTAAATACGCTGGCAGAGGATGATTGCGAAAGCCACGATGAGGCGCTGCTTAAACTTTACTCCAGACTGCGTCCGGGAAATCCGCCCAATGTAGAAAAGGCAAAGACACTGTTTAACGAGAAATTCTACGACTGTGCCCGTTATCGGCTCGGCAGGGTGGGCAGATTCAGACTTAACCGGAAGTTCAAACAGAAGGTAGAAGAAAACGAAATGACGCTTCGGCCGGAAGATTTTATCAATACGATGAAATATATCATCGGATTGCGAAACAGTCAGGGTGTTGTTGACGATATCGACCATTTGGGCAACAGAAGACTTCGGACAATAGACGAACTTGCATCGGATGAAATACGCAAGGGTCTTTTGAAACTCCGCAGAACGGTACAGGAACGAATGAGTATGAAAGAACCTGCCCAGATAGAGCGAATAGCCGACCTTGTCAACTCCAAAAGCGTCTCGAGCAGTATCGAATACTTTTTCGGCAGGGGCGAGCTGAGCCAGGTTGTTGACCAGACAAATTCGCTAAGTCAGCTTACACATGAAAGAAGACTGTCGGCGTTAGGCCCGGGCGGACTTAACCGCAAACGCGCAGGTTTTGAAGTCCGCGACGTTCATATAAGCCATTACGGCAGAATATGTCCGATTGAAACGCCAGAAGGCACAAACATCGGACTTATCGCATCGCTGGCGATTTTCTCAAAGATTGACGAATACGGATTCCTTCTGACACCGTATCGAAAAGCGGACAAGGGCAAAATTACCGGAGAAGTCGTTTACCTGAGAGCCGATGAGGAAATGGAAGTAACTTTTGCGCCACCCAGCGCGGTGCGGCCGGGGACAGACAAGCTGCAGGACGGCGTTGTACTTGCGAGACGGCATGGCGAACTTTCACAGGTTGACAGCAAAGATGTGGATTATGTTGATATATCCAGCAAGCAGATTATCGGTATATCTGCTGCATTGATACCATTTCTTGAACATGACGACGCCAACAGAGCATTGATGGGTTCAAACATGATGCGTCAGGCGGTGCCTCTGCTGAAGACTGAGCCGCCATTGGTGTTTACCGGCATCGAAGAACATGTTGCACAAAATTCGAGCATGGTAGTACGGGCAAGCAGTTCCGGCGCAGTAACCGCAGTTGACGCCCAAAGGATAGTTATTAACGATACGGATATTTATGACCTCGAGAAATTCGTCGGTCTTAATGAAAGAACCTGTCTTAATCAGATGCCGATAGTTTCTGTAGGGCAGAAAATAAAGAAGAACGAAATAATCGCCGACGGCGGCGGAACCGCAAACGGCGTGCTGTCGCTCGGGAAGAATGTGCTTGCTGCCTTTATTCCGTTTGATGGATTTAATTTTGAGGATGCCATTCTTATAAGCGAAACCCTTGTACGCGATGACGTTTTTACAAGCATACATATAGATGAATTTACTATTGAAGTTCGTGAAACAAAACTGGGGCGCGAAGAGTTTACCCGCGATATTCCGAACGTCGGCGAAAAAGCGCTGAGAAATCTTGACGAAAACGGCATAGTTCGCGAAGGCACACGAGTGGACGCCGGCGATGTTCTTGTCGGCAAGGTTTCGCCAAAGAGCAAAACGGAACTTACGCCGGAAGAAAAACTGCTTCATGCAATTTTCGGCAGAGCGGGCGAAGATGTTAAAAATGATTCCCTTGAGATTCCGAGCGGATATAACGGCATCGTCATTAAGACAAGCCGATTTACCCGCAAAGGCGCCGGCAGCGAAGACCTCAAAAAGGTGCAGAAACAGAAAATGAAGGAATACGAAGCCGGGATGAAACAACGCCAGTGCACGCTTTTCAAACAAATGGTTGGCGAGATTACGGAGAAAACTGATGGCGTTACGGTAATCGACCCGACAACGCGTCAGAAAGTCGGAGCCAGCGAAGATATCGAAGTTATATATGAACAGATACAGAATTTTGATATTGCCTGGGTTAAGCCCGCCAATGTCCGGCCGCAGGCGCAGCAGTTCATCGATAAATATATGCCGCGGATTAAGGAACTTGCGGAAGAAGCGAAGGCAAAACTTGAACGGATGAAACACGGCGATGAATTGCCCAGCGGTGTGCTTGAGATGGTGAAAATTTATGTCGCCACCAAGAGAACACTGAGTATCGGCGACAAAATGGCCGGCCGTCACGGCAATAAAGGCGTTATCGCCAGGATAATGCCGGTAGAAGATATGCCTTATATGGAAGACGGAACGCCAATAGATATTTGCCTCAATCCTCTCGGTGTGCCGAGCAGAATGAACGTCGGACAGATTCTTGAGACGCATCTTGGCTGGGCGGCAAAAGTACTGGGCTTTGACGCCGTAACGCCGGTTTTTGCGGGTGCTACCGAAGATGAAATCAGAAAGCTTCTCGGCGAAGCAAACGAGCATATGCAAAAGCGCGGCAAGGAACTTAAGGACGGCAAAAAGGCGCCGCCGGTTGATGAGTTGTTTGCTCCGATAGGCGATGATATGAAGGCAAGGCTTTATGACGGCAGAACCGGAGAGCCTTTTGAGCAGACAATAACAATCGGATATATATATATGATGAAACTTCATCATCTCGTTGACGACAAGATTCACGCCCGCTCGACAGGACCGTACAGTCTTATCACGCAGCAGCCGCTCGGCGGCAAGGCCAGGACTGGCGGCCAGAGATTCGGCGAAATGGAAGTCTGGGCTCTTGAAGCCTATGGCGCCGCATATACACTGCAGGAACTGCTTACGGTAAAAAGCGACGACATCGAGGGCAGGACAAAAATTTACGAGTCTATGGTCAAAGGTAAAAATACGCTTGAAGCCGGTACGCCAATATCATTCGATGTGCTGTGCAGTGAAATTCGCGGACTTGGATTGAATATCCAGCTTGAAAAGAAACAAGTAGGTACAAAAAGCCTTTAGAAGTCAGGAGTAAGCTTAAATGGCTGAAAGTATTTATGACAAAATAAATGATTACGGTTCGGTGAAGATAAGTCTCGCCAGTCCGAATGATATTCGGAGCTGGTCGTTCGGCGAAGTACGCAAGCCGGAGACTATTAACTATCGAACATACCGGCCGGAAAAAGACGGACTTTTCTGCGAGAGAATCTTTGGCCCTGAACGGGACTGGGAATGCTCGTGCGGAAAGTATAAAGGCACAAAATTTAAAGGCATCATCTGCGACCGGTGCGGCGTTAAAGTAACGCACAGCAGAGTCCGCCGAAAACGCATGGGACATATCAATCTTGCGGCTCCGGTGGTTCATATATGGTTTTTCAAGGCGATGCCGTCAAGACTCGGCTCACTGCTGGCGATGAAAACAGTTGACCTTGAAAAGGTTATATATTTTCAGGATTATCTCGTCACCGACCCCGGGCAAAGCCCGTTGAAGTTCAGGCAGCTTTTGAATGAAGAGGAACATCGTGAAGCTCTGGCCAAGTATGGGAATTCTTTCAAAGCAACTATGGGAGCGGAAGCCATAAGGGAGCTTCTGTTAAACCTGAATCTTGACCAATTGGGCGGCGACCTTAAAGCTGGTATGAGCAAGACCAGCAGCAAACAGAAGATAAAAGACCTTACTAAACGGCTGAAAACGGTAAATGCCGTAAAGGGCAGCCCGAACAAGCCTGAGTGGATGGTACTGGATGTAGTGCCGGTTATACCGCCGGATTTGCGGCCGCTTGTTATGCTGGAAAGCGGAAACTTCGCGACTAGCGACCTTAACGACCTTTATCGAAGAATTATCAATCGAAATAACCGTCTTAAAAAACTAATGGATTTGAATGCCCCTGAAGTCATTATTCGCAATGAGAAAAGGATGCTTCAGCAGGCTGTTGACGCGCTGTTTGATAACGGCAGATGCAGAAGGCCGGTGCTGGGCAGCAATAACAGGCCGCTCAAGAGTTTGACGGATATGATAAAAGGCAAGCAGGGCAGGTTCCGCGAAAATCTGCTCGGCAAACGTGTCGATTACTCGGCGCGTTCGGTTATCGTCGTCGGACCTCATCTTAAACTGCACCAGTGCGGACTGCCGAAGAAAATTGCTCTTGAACTTTTCCAGCCGTTTATTATTCGTGAGCTGAAAGACAAGGGGTTCGCGGATACGATAAAAAGTGCAAAACGAATGCTCGAAAGACGCGACGAGCAGGTATGGGATATTCTGGAAAGAGTGATTCATCAGCATCCTGTGATGCTTAACCGAGCTCCTACACTGCATAGAATGGGCATACAGGCATTCGAGCCGGTGCTGGTCGAAGGCAACGCGATAATGCTTCATCCGCTGGTATGCAAGGGCTTTAATGCCGACTTCGACGGCGACCAAATGGCGGTGCATTTGCCGCTGAGCATCGAGGCACAGGTAGAAGCGCATACGCTGATAATGTCAACGAATAATATTTTCTCGCAGGCGAATGGTTCGCCTATGGTCGGGCCTTCGCAGGATATAGTTCTTGGAAATTATTATATAACCGCCGAAAGGCCGGGCGAAAAAGGCGAAGGTATGATTTTCGCAACCCGGTTTGAAGCGATAACGGCATACGAACTTGGCAAGGTGAGCATTCACGCGAAAGTTAAAATAGGCATTGAAAAAGGTACAAGGGTCGTCGGCGAAAATGGTACCACCAAAAGCACAGGAATAGTTCAGACTACGCCCGGCAGATGTATTTTCAATGAAGTGCTGCCGAAAGAACTGCCGTTCTATAATATTCTGATGTCGCAGAAGACGCTCAAGAAAGTTATTAACGATTGTTTCGCGATGGCCGATGGCAGAAAGAGCCTTAAGCTTCTGGATGACTTAAAAGACCTCGGTTTTAAATACGCGACTCTGGCGGGGTTGAGCATCGGCATAATGGATTTGAGGGTTCCGCCTGAAAAGCAGGACATTATCGACCGCACACAAAAGATAATCGACCGCATTCAGAAGAACTATAATGAAAGCGTTCTAACTGAAGGCGAAAGATATAACCAGGTAATCGACGCATGGACACATGCCCGTGTTGCAGTAACCAATGCGATGCTTCTGGGTATGAAAAACGATGTACGTAACGGCAAACCTTATCTGAACCCGATTTACCTGATGAGCGATTCTGGTGCAAGAGGCAGCGTCGATCAGATTCAGCAGCTTGCAGGTATGCGAGCTTTGATGGCCAAGCCCAGCGGTGAAATTATCGAAACGCCGATTAAGTCGAACTTCCGCGAAGGCCTTAACGTGCTGGAATATTTCAGCTCGACTCACGGAGCAAGAAAAGGTCTTGCTGATACGGCATTAAAAACGGCAGATTCAGGTTATCTTACAAGGAAACTTGCCGATGTTGCGCAGAACGTGATTGTCAACGAGATTGACTGCGGGACGCTTCAGGGCATAACGAAAACCGCGTTGTACAAAGGCGAGCAGGTTGAAGTGCCCCTGAGAGAGATGATTGTCGGCAGAACAGCGCGAGATAATATCCGTAACCCGATAACCGATGAAATGATTGTTAATGAAAATGAGGTTATAACACACGAAGCGGCTGAAAAAATTGAATCGCTCGGACTTGAATCTATTCGCGTAAGAAGCGCACTGACGTGCGACAGCGCTCTTGGCATTTGTGCCAAGTGCTACGGCTGGGATATGGGCACGAGTATGCTTGTCGAAGAAGGTATGGCGGTCGGAATTATCGCGGCCCAGTCCATCGGCGAGCCCGGCACGCAGCTTACAATGCGTACGTTCCATACCGGAGGCATTGCGTCGCGAGCAATTCTTGAAAGCGACCAGAAATCGCCGCGAGATGGTATTGTGCAGTATCGTGATTTGAATGTTGTACCTGTAAAACAGGAAGACGGTACCGTACAATTAATCGCTCTTAAACGTAACGGCGAAATGGCGCTGGTTGACGATAAGGGCAGGGAATATGACAAATTCAAAGTACCTTATGGCGCAGTAATTGTTGCAAAAGACGGCGAACATGTTAAAGCCAGGGCAAAATTGTTCGGCTGGGACCCGCACAGAGTTCCGATCTTAGCCGAAATCGGCGGTTTGATTCGCTTTGTCGATGTTGTTGACGGCGAAACAATGCAGGTTGAGGAAGAGCGCAAAGGCCTGAAAGGCAAACCTGTAGTTATAGAACACAAGGGCGACAAACATCCGCAGGTTATTATAGAAGACGAAAGCGGCAAGATACTCGACGTTCATTATCTTCCTGCGAAGGCAAGAATTGAAGTTCTCGAAGGCCAGAAAGTTCAGGCCGGCGAGCTTCTTGCCCGGCAGCCTCGCGGCCAGGCCGGTACGCAGGATATTACAGGCGGTCTGCCTCGTGTAACTGAAATATTCGAGGCCCGCAAACCAAAAGAACCGGCTGCGATGGCGGAAATCAGCGGACGCGTCGAACTAAAGAGCGATAAACGCCGCGGAAAAATGACCATTATTATCCGCAGCGAAAAAATGGAAAAGGAACACCATGTTCCGCGAGATAGGCACCTGAACGTTCACACGGGAGATATGGTCGAAGCAGGCGACCCGCTGACCGATGGTCCTCTTGTTCCGCATGATATTTTAAGAATCAAGGGCGAAGAAGCTCTGCAAAGATATCTGCTGGCCGAAGTTCAGAATGTTTATCGTTCACAGAATGTAGGCATTAACGACAAACATATTGAAGTTATTCTCTCGCATATGCTGCAGAAGGTTGAAATCGAAACGATAGGCGACAGCAATTACCTGCCGGGCGATATTATATCGAAACAGGAGTTCCGCAGGTCTAATGAGGAACTTGCTCACGGTCTGAAGATTGCCGATGCCGGCGAGACAGACCTTGTTGTTGGTCAGGTTTATACCAAAGTACAGATAGAACAGGCCAACGAAAAGGTTGAAAAGCTTGGCGGTACATCGGCCAAAGGCAAGAGACCGAGGCCGGCAACTGCAAAGACGCAGCTTATGGGAATAACAAAAGCATCTCTGCAGTCTGAAAGCTTTATATCAGCGGCCAGCTTCCAGGAAACGACCAAAGTCTTGACTGAAGCGGCTCTAGCTGGTAAAGTGGATCAACTGCTGGGTTTGAAGGAAAACGTGATACTGGGACATCTAATACCTGCCGGCACAGCGTTCAGGCCGCACCTCGAAATGAGGGTAAAACATCTTGCCAAGGCTCCGCTGCCGAAAGAACTTGCAGAACTTAAAGAAAGCCACGATGCAGAGGCCGAGAAAGAAGCCGCAGCAAGAGCTGCATTGGGTCTGGAATAGCTAAAGTGAATAGCAAACAGTTTACTGTAAACAGTAAACTGTGGACTTTTGAAAGGTAAATAATGCCAACGATAAATCAGTTAGTTAGAAAAGGAAGAGGCCGAAAAGGCAAAAAGCGCGTATCCGATATATCAGGTTCGCCGCAAAAGAGAGGCGTCTGTCTGATAGTCAGGACTCAAACACCCAAGAAGCCTAACTCCGCTCTGCGTAAAATAGCGCGTGTTCGGCTTACTAACGGAAAAGAAATAACCGCCTATATTCCCGGCATCGACCATAACCTGCAGGAACACAGCACCGTTCTTATCAGGGGCGGAAGAGTCAGAGACCTGCCGGGCGTTCGTTATCATATAGTCCGCGGAACACTCGATTCCGCAGGCGTGGCAAACAGAAAACGCAGCAGAAGCAAATACGGCGCTAAAAAAACGTAAAAAATTAAAAGATAAAAGGTAAAAAGGTAAAATTATGGCAAAAAAGTTTACAGCTTCTGTGAAACAGTTGAAACCAGACTCGAAATTCAACAGCAAACTGGCTCAGAAGTTCATCAACTCAATGATGTGGCAGGGCAAGAAAAGCACAGCTCAGCAGATTTTCTACGATGCAATGGAAATAGTCTGCCAAAAAATAAAAGACGTCAGCCCTATTGAAATTTTTGAAACGGCAATAAACAACGTCAAACCTCATCTTGAAGTCCGCTCCAAACGTGTCGGCGGTGCAAGCTATCAGGTTCCTATGCCCGTAAACGCCAAACGGCAGCAGTCGCTGGCCTTTAGGTGGATTATTGCTGCCGCTCGCGGCAAAAAAGGAAGGGCTATGAGCGAAAGACTCGCCGGGGAACTCGTCGACGCCTACAACAAACAGGGCGGCGCTATGACAACCCGTGACAATATCCATAAAATGGCCGAAGCCAACAAAGCATTTGCTCACTTCGCCTGGTAAGTTACAAAAATTAAATGCCACGATTGAATTCGAATATTTAACCGTGGCATTTTTACGTACAGAAAATTTTTAAACCTGATTTTATTTGAAAAACAAGATTTATATATGCCAGAGTCATTAAAAAATATTCGCAACATCGGTATTATGGCGCACATTGATGCCGGCAAGACCACTTTGTCCGAACGTGTTCTCTACTATACCGGCAAAACCTATAAAATGGGCGAAGTGCACGACGGCACCGCTGTTATGGACTATCTCGAAGAAGAACAGGAGCGCGGCATTACCATCACTTCCGCCGCGACGACCTGCCCATGGCAGAATTGGATTTTTAATCTCATTGATACGCCGGGCCACGTCGATTTTACCGCCGAAGTCGAACGCTCACTCCGCGTCCTCGACGGCTCTATCGCAGTCTTCGACGCTTCCGAAGGCGTTCAGGCTCAATCCGAAACCGTCTGGCGGCAGGGGCAGAAATATCATCTGCCATCTATCTGCTTCATCAATAAAATGGACAAAGTCGGCGCGGACTTCGAAATGTCCGTCAATTCCATCAGAGACAAGCTTGCCGCTCATCCGGTCTGTCTGCAGATTCCAATCGGCGCAGAATCAACTTTCGAAGGACTTATCGACCTTGTCGAAATGAAGGCCGTTTATTATATCGCCGAAAAGCTCGGCGCAAATTTCGATGAACGTCCAATTCCGGACGAGTTAAAACCGCAGGCCGAAAAATGGCGCCACGATATGCTTGAAAGCCTCGCTGAATTCGACGAACAGCTTATGGATAAATATGTGCACAACAAACCTGTTGATGAGGAATTGATACACAAAGCCGCAAGAAAAGGGACTATGGCCGGAAAGGTGCATCCTGTTTATGTCGGCTCGGCTCTAAGATATATCGGCGTACAAAAACTTCTTGACGGCATCGGCAGGTATTTTCCTTCGCCTCTTGACAGGCCTGAGATTATTGGCAACAAGCCAGGCGATATCGAACAAAAAATAAAAGTCAAATGTGATCCGCGCAAAAGTTTTGTCGCGCTCGCATTTAAAATTATCAACGACAAGCACGGCGACCTCTATTTTCTCAGAATCTATCAGGGAACTCTCAAAAGCGGAACGAGGGTTCTCAATACTACTCGAAACTGCAAGGAAAATATAACCCGTCTTTTCAAAATGCATGCCAGCAGCAGGGAGATAGTTGACTCTGTCCGCGCAGGAGACATCATCGCCTGTGTCGGACTGAGAGAGACTATTACAGGCGATACCGTTTGTGATACAAAGAATCCGGTAGTACTTGAAGGTATTAAATTTCCTGAAGCCGTTATTAGTATGTCGATTGAGCCGCACTCTGCCGCAGACAGGGACAAATTGGCCGGCGGACTTGCCGCTCTTAGGAAGGAAGACCCTACTTTTAAATGTAAATATGATGCCGAAACCGGACAAACGCTTATCAGCGGAATGGGCGAATTGCATCTGGAGATTTTGCAGCATCGGCTTACCAGGGATATGAAGATTAACGTCAAAGTTGGCAAACCGAAGGTCGCTTACAGAGAGGCTATTACGCGGAAGGTTGAGCAGGAGGGTAAATTTGTTCGTCAGACCGGCGGACATGGTCAATATGGCCATGTCGTTATTACTGTTGAGCCTTTGCTAGACGAGACTGGAAATTACCAAAAACAGATAGAGTTTGTAAACAAAATAATTGGTGGGTCTATTCCGAGGGAGTATATTCCTGCGGTTGAAAGCGGCACAAAAGAGGCTTTTACCAGCGGTTATCTTGCTGGCTATCCTGTTGTTGGAGCTAAGGTTACGTTAATAGATGGTTCTTTTCATACGGTTGATTCTTCTGAGCTTGCTTTTGAGCAGGCTGCGGTTATAGCTGTCAGGGATGCGCTTAAAAATGCCGGAAGTATTTTATTAGAGCCGATTATGAAACTGGAGGTTATTATACCTGATTCTGATTATGGTGCCGTTCAGGGAAACATTATAAGTAAGAGAGGAATGATAACGGATTCGCGTATTCATGGGAAGATGAGGACTATTGACGCCAAAGTTCCGCTTGCCGAGATGTTCGGATATTCCACTGAATTGCGTGGTATAACCAGCGGAAGAGGCAGTTTTGTAATGGAGCCTTTGACTTACGAAAAAGTTCCAGAACAAATTTCAGAAAAAATCTTAGCAGGCTATTGACCTGTTAATTCATATCTGGTATAAGTCTTTCTCCTTAGCCGCAGCGAGCGTCCGAAGTTATATGGATGCGTTTCGAGTTGGGCAGATACATATCAGAAGAAACAGCTGATGATTGAATGGCTAATAGCGGTTTAGTCGCAAAAACGATAAAAAGACTTTATTTGTCTTCTATGATATATAAAATATATGCTGAAAGTGCATATTTTGATAAAAAATACGTATTTTCAGTATTATTATCGTTGATTTTTAAAATATTTAAGAGTATTCTTCTATGTTTTCGCCTCTGGCAGAGTCAGTGGCGTTTTGTAAGAATTGTAAATTAGGCTTTTCGTTAGAGAAGTGGCATGGCAGTTGAAACAGAAAAAATTCGTATCAGAATGGAAGCGTATGACCCGCGAGCGCTGGATACATCTGCTCGCGAAATAGTAGAGCAGGCCCGCAGGACCAACGCCCGCGTAAGCGGTCCGATTCCGCTTCCGACACGAATAGAAAGATACACTGTTCTCAGGAGTCCACACGTTGACAAAAAAAGCCGAGAGCAGTTCGAGATGCGCACGCATAAGCGGCTGATAGACATCTATGAGGCAAACGCCAGAACAGTGGAAGCCTTGAATCGCCTTGTAGTACCGGCTGGTGTGTTTGTTAAGATTAAGGCATAAATAAATAAGATGAAAAACGTAAAGTGCAGAGTGTACTTTACGTTTTTGTTTTTAAGCAACAACAAAAAGGCTTTTAAAAACTATGATGCTTGTTGGAAAAAAAGTTGGAATGACGCAGATTTATGACGATGCAGGCAAAATGCTGCCTGTGACCGTCATACAGGCAGGACCGTGTACGGTTATGCAGGTAAAAACTGTTGAAACCGACGGCTATAACGCCGTTCAGCTGGGCTTCGATGATGTCAAGGCCAGCCGATTGAGAAAACCTGCCGAGGGTCACGCTAAAAAGGCCAATGCTGCCTCCAAAAGATTTGTCAGGGAATCGAAATTCGACGGGAAAGAAGCTCCGTATAAAATCGGAGATACGGTTACAGTCGAAGCGTTCTCCGGCGTGAAGTTTGTCGATGTTGTCGGCACAAGCAAGGGCAAGGGGTTTGCCGGCGTTATGAAGAGGTATGGTTTCGGCGGTTTTCCCGCAAGCCACGGTACAGAAAGAAAGCACCGGGCTCCAGGCTCAATCGCAAGTCATGCCAGCAACAGAGGCCACGGCGGAAAGCCGGCAAAAGGCAAACGAATGGGCGGGCATATGGGAAACAGAAGAATAACAGGCAAAAATCACGTACTTGTAAGTATTGACGTAGAGAGAAATTTACTTGTCGTAAAAGGTTCCGTAGCGGGAGCGGCCGGCGGATATGTAATAGTAAAACAAAGCAAGATAAAGAAATAGGCGTTAAATTATATCTATGATTACTGTTGCCATACATAATAGAAAAGGTCAGGAAATTGAAAACCTGCAGGTTGATGAAGCGATTTTCGGCGGACGCGTCAGACACGTGCTGCTCAAACAGGCGATTGTGATGTATCAAGACAACAAACGAGTTGGAACAGCAGCGACAAAAAGCAGAGGTATGGTCGCGGGTTCGACACGGAAGCTTTATCGTCAAAAAGGTACCGGAAACGCCCGTGCAGGTACGGTGCGACAAAATATCCGCAGAGGCGGCGGCGTGGCATTTGCCAAAGTTGCCAGGGATTTCGGGAAAGATATGCCCAAGAAGCAGAAAAAGCTGGCGAGAAATTCCGCTGTACTTTCCAAACTTCAGGTTGGAAACGTGGTTATTATTGACGAACTGAAATTCGAACAGCCAAAGACAAAAGATTTTGTGCAGATACTTGGCAATCTTAAAATTGACAGAAGCTGTCTGGTGACAATAGACCAGCCGGATGTAAATCTTTATAAATCGGCGAGAAATGTGCCTGGGATAGCAGTTATAAAGCTAACAGACCTTAACGCAGGCGATATATGCAGCAGGCAGAAAATGCTGTTTACGAAAGAAGCGTTTCTGTCGCTGATAGATAAGGACAAGAAAAGCAACTAAAGCTTTTAGCGGATAATAATATGGACGATCATGAAATAGTAGTAAAGCCGATAATAACCGAACAGAGTACGCATTTTGCTAATGTGAAAAATGCCTACGCTTTCGAAGTGAACCCAAAGGCTAATAAGATTCAGATAAAAGGCGCTATAGAGCGATTATACAACGTAAAGGTAAAAGATGTTCGTACAGCCAATCGCAAAGGCAAGAAACGCCGCAGAGGCAGATTTTTCGGACAGAAGTCCAACTGGAAGAAAGCGATTGTTGTGCTGGACGAGCAGTATCATATAGATTTGTTCTAACGGACAGGACAGGTAATTATGGGCATAAGAATATATAGACCTACGTCAAACGGACGACGAAACGCATCGGTGAACGATTACGCCGAACTGACTGCTGAGCATCCGCAGAAAAGTCTGTGCGTAAGGATAAAGAAAGCCGGCGGCAAGAATAATCACGGCGTAACGACCTGCCGATTTCGCGGCGGCGGCGCAAGAAAACTTTACAGGATTATCGATTTCAAACGCAACAAAGACAATATGGCTGCGATAGTAGAGACAATAGAATACGATCCCAACAGAAACTGTTTTATTTCTCTTGTGCGTTACGATGACGGTGAGAAGCGATATATACTTGCTCCGCAGGGGTTGGCAGTCGGTCAGAAAATAGAAAGCGGTAAAGGAGTCGAGCCGCGAGTAGGCAACGCAATGCCTCTTTCATCGGTTCCGGTCGGCGTGGAAATACATAATATAGAGATGATATCCGGCCAGGGCGGCAAACTCGTAAGAGGTGCAGGATTAGCCGCCAGATTAATGGCGAAAGAAGGCGACTGGGCCACGGTAATTTTGCCCAGCGGCGAAATGAGAACGCTGCGGATGGAGTGCCGGGCGACAATCGGAACTTTAAGCAATCCGGAGTATCAAAATATAAAAATCGGCAAAGCCGGCAGATGGCGTCATCAGGGCTGGCGGCCTCACGTTCGCGGAAAAGCACAGAACCCTGTAGCGCATCCGATGGGCGGCGGCGAAGGCAGAAGCAATGGCGGAAGACATCCGTGTTCGCCGACAGGCGTTCTTGCCAAGGGCGGCAAGACAAGAAATCCGCGAAAGACAAGTAATAGAAGAATCGTGCGCAGAAGAAAAACTGGTCGCGGCACGCAATTGGTATTGTAAATAAATGGAAGTGATTTGAGGCAATATGGGAAGATCGCTTAAAAAAGGACCGTATGTTGACTCGAAACTTTTACAGAAAGTTTTGAAGCAGGTTCAGATGGGCAGCAAAGAGCCTGTAAAAACATGGTCACGGCGGAGCACAATTGTTCCGGAATTTGTTGGATATACCTTTCTTGTACATAACGGTAAGGTATTCAACAAAGTTTTTGTTTCCGAAGAAATGGTCGGACACAAACTGGGCGAATTTTCAATGACCCGTACGTTCAGAGGGCATTCCGGCGTTAAGAGTGCTGCCGCCGCTGCTGCTGAGGCTACGGAATAAGGTGAAATGATGTTAAGCGCAAAAAAGCTTGATAATATTATTAAAACGATAGGCATAAGCGTAATAGAACTTGCCGAGAAGATGGTACGGCCGGGAATGACCAAAGAACAGGCGCTGAAGGCATTAAAGAACTGGCGCAAAGGGTTGGTCAGCCCGATTCCAAGGTCGGCGGATATCGAAACTTTGGCAGGCGCTTTCGGCGTCGAAGTGCCAAAGATATCCGAATGGCGTTCATCGGTAATGTATGCACCCACCTCGCCGCGAAAGGCGGGGCTTGTTACGCAGCTTATAGCGGGCAGAGGCGCACAGGAAGCGATTGATTTGCTCAAGTTTACTCATAAGCGGGCGGCATATATGATTGAAAAGGCGCTGAAAAGCGCAGTGGCAAGCGCAGATGAAGACTCAGCGGATGTTGAAAATTTATATATCTGCCAGGCCCGTGTTGACGGAGCAGGTTTGAGAGTCGGCACCAAGAGATGGATAGCCAAGGACAGAGGCAGGGCGCATAGAATCAGGAAAATGGCCAGTCACATTCATGTTACTGTGACTGAAGCATAAAAATAGTCAGAGAATTTTTTGCGGATAGCAATTAAGGACTTGATATGGGTCAAAAAGTACAGCCGATAGGTTTCAGGACCGGCATAAGACTGCCGTGGCAAAGCACCTGGTTTGCACCTAAGGCTAGCTATGGTCAGATGCTTGTCGAAGACTACCGTATTCGTAAATATATCGATAAGAAGCTCAACAAGCAGCCGCCTTTCGCAGCTGTATCGAAAATTGAGATAGCAAGAACGCGTAATGAAGTAAAAGTTATTCTTCATACTGCCCGGCCCGGAATGGTGATAGGACCCCGCGGAGCAGAAGTTGACAAACTCAGGCAGGACCTGGAGAACCTGATTGATAGACAGGTTACGGTTAATGTTATGGAGATAAAAGAGCCTGCTCTCGATGCAAGACTGGCGGGCGAAGCAGTAGCGGAGCAGATGAAAAAGCGAGTTTCTTTCCGTAAAGCGATGAAACAGCAGTGCGAGCTTGCGATGCAGGCCGGCGCAAAGGGAGTAAAGGTAATCTGCTCGGGCAGATTGGGCGGCGCTGAAATGGCCCGCAAGGAAACCCAGATGGTAGGCAGTATTCCGCTGCATACGATAGACGCGGATGTCGATTACGCTGCGGTTGGTGCGGAGACGACATACGGAATTATCGGAATTAAGGTATGGATTTATAAAGGTAAATACGGCAGCGTTCAGCAGGAAGGGCCGCAAGAACAGCAGGGTGAAAAAAAGACGCTTCACCGACCGCGGTCATCGAGAAGGATGTCGAAACATACGGCGGCTCCATCGAGCGATGAAGCAGGCGCGAAGCCGCAGCAGGCTCCGGCAAAAGAGTCCGCTCCGCCGAAACCTGAGAGTAAAAAAACTGAAGCATAAGAAATAATAGAGTAAGGAAATATCAATGGCACTTATGCCAAAAAGAGTTAAGTATCGTAAAAGCCAGCGAGGCCGAATGAAAGGCAACGCAACAAGGTTGAATTACGTGGCTTTTGGCGAATACGGACTGCAGTCGCTGGACATGAGCTGGGTAACCGCAAGGCAGATAGAAGCGGGCAGAGTGGCTGCGACGCACTATTTGCACAGGTCAGGGAAACTTTATATCCGAATATTTCCGAATAAATCCATAACCAAAAAGCCGCTGGAAACAAGAATGGGAAAAGGCAAAGCGGAAGTTGAACAATGGGTTGCCTGTGTAAAACCCGGTATGGTGATATTTGAAATCGGCGGTGTCAGCGAAGACATTGCCAAACGGGCGATGGCACGAGTGGCGCACAAAATGCCGGTAGCGTGCAGATTAATCAGCAGAAGGCATTCGGGTTAAGGTATAACGATGAAGATATCAGAGATACGAGAAATGAGAGCGGATGAAAGACAAGGCGAGCTGGAAAAGCTTGAGAAGGAATTGTTTAATCTCCGCACAAGAGCTGAAACAGAAAAGCTCGAGAATACGCATCTGCTTAAAAATATGAAACGCGATATTGCCAGGTTCAAAACAATTATCAATGAAAGCCGGTTAAAAAAGGAAAGCCAGTTAAAAAAGGGCTGATATAAATGGAAGGCCAAAGAAAACAAAGAAGAACAGTTCGCGGCGTAGTAGTCAGCCGCAGCGGCGATAAAAGTATCAAGATAGAGCTGAAATACAGGATAAGACATCCTGTATATGGAAAGCTTATCAAGAGAAGCACCAAACTCGGCGTTCATGACGAAAAGAACGAGGCCGGCGTAGGCGACCTGGTAGAAGTTACCGAGTGCAGACCGATAAGCAAAAGTAAAACCTGGCGCCTGATACAGATAGTGCAAAAAGCACCGGAACAAATTTAAGTTTTTAGGTATTAAAGGATAAAGCATTGATTCAACAAAGAACAATGGTGGACATCGCCGATAATTCCGGCGCCAAACGGGCTCAGTGCGTAATGGTGCCCGGGCGAAGGGCTTATAGTCTGGGCAAATGTACCCGCTGCGCCGCGTCAATAGGAGATGTCATAAGCATAGCGATAAAGAAGCAGCTGCCCACCTGTCAGCTCGACAGGAAAAAGGTTCACAGATGCGTGATAATACGCACAACAAAACCTATCCGCAGACCTGACGGCAGTTATGTAAGATTTGACAGGAATGCAGCCGTGATTATAGACGCCGAAGGCAATCCGATAGGCACAAGAATATTCGGCGCCGTGGCAAGAGAGCTTAGGGAAAAGAATTTTATGAAAATTATCTCCCTGGCCAGTGAGGTTGTCTAACGATGGCAAGACATATTAAAAAAGGTGATATGGTTGAAGTAATTACCGGAGCAAGTAAAGGAACGACCGGCAAGATTATGCGGGTTATAACTGCCAAGGATAAAGTAATCGTTGAAGGCGTTAACAGACGGTTCAAACATGTAAAGCCTTCCCGAAAATATCCGCAGGGAGGCAGAATTCAGGTGGAACAGGCGGTGCATATGAGCAATGTTCTTCCGCTGAATCCAAAAACTTCGAAAGGAACAAGAGTTAGATTTACGACGGACAGCAAAGGCATCAAAAGAAGAGTTGCCATTGATGGTTCTGAAATTGGTATTTTAAGAAAGGCTTGACCAGACAAACGTCTGCGAAATTAGAAGGTTTTATCTATGGCAAGGCTGAGAGATTTATATAAATCGAAAATAGTTCCGACACTGAAGGACAAGTACAAGTATAAAAGTCCTATGGCGGTGCCGAGGATGACAAAGATTGTTATCGCGATGGGCGTAGGCAAGGCGACTCAGGATAAGAAATTTATCGAAAGCGCCCTGCAGGATTTGACGCTGATTGCCGGCCAAAAGCCGCTTATTTGCAAAGCCAAAAAGAGTGTTTCGAATTTTAAGGTAAGAGAAGGCGAATCGACAGGATTAAAGGTTACGCTTCGCGGCCTGCGGATGTATGAATTTATGGACAGGCTGATTAACCTTGCGATACCGCGAGTAAAAGACTTTCGCGGGCTTAATCCGAAGAGTTTTGACGGACGCGGTAATTATTCGATGGGTATGAGCGAACAGACCGTGTTTCCGGAAATTGACTCGGCGAAAATGGAAAATGTTCAGGGTATGGATATAACGTTTGTAACGACAGCCAAAACGAATGATGAAGCAAAAGAAATGCTGAAACTGTTTGGTATGCCGTTCAGGGAGTAATTGATGACGACAAAAGCTCTTGTAAATAAATGTAATAAGAAGCCGAAATTTCACGTAAGGGCTTATACCCGCTGCCAAATTTGCGGCAGATCAAAAGCGGTTTATAAAAAGTTCAAGATTTGCAGATTGTGTCTTAGAAAACTTGCCTCTGAAGGCAAGATACCGGGCCTTAAAAAGGCAAGTTGGTAGTCGAATAAACGAAATTCAGGTTTGATACAGGATTTGTCAAATGCATAATGATCCGATAGCGGACATGCTTACGAGAATACGAAACGCCGCGAAAGCAGGCCAGAGTCAGGTTCCAATTAAGATGTCCAAGATATGCGAAGGCATTGCCCAGGTTCTGCGGAACGAAGGGTATATAACGAGCTTTGACAAGGTTGAGGATGCCTGCGGGCAGGGCCTTTTACGGGTAGAGCTTAAATACGCGATGGACGGCTCGCCTGCGATAACAGAAATCAAAAGAATAAGCAAGAGCGGCAGAAGAGTTTACAGTCCGGTTGAAAAGCTGCCTTGTGTTTTGAATGGTATGGGTATAGCAATTATATCGACGAATAAGGGAATTCTGACTGACGGACAGTGCCGTAAGGACAACGTCAGCGGCGAAATACTTTGTACGGTGTACTAATGAGTAGAATAGGCAAAAAACCAGTTATTGTACCGTCCGGCGTGAAGATTGAATTGACCGGCCAAACCGTTAAGGTTAGCGGCCCCAAGGGCAGTCTTGAGATAAAGCGTCATCCGAAAATAAATGTAACGCTCGATAGTGACGGAAAAAAATTATAGTGGAAAATATCAGTCCTGATAGTCGGATTGAAAAAGCTATTCATGGGACAACAAGGGCTCTGCTGAATAATATGGTAATAGGCGTCAGCAAGGGCTTCGAGAAAAAAATGGAAATATACGGAACGGGATATAATGTAAAAGAGCAGGGCGGCAAGCTGGTTATTCAGGTTGGTTTTGCTCATCCCGTGGAAATGCAAATCCCAAAAAGTGTTAAAGTTTCGATAGAAATACCGGCAACGAAAGGCAATGATACGCCTGCGAAATTTACGCTGACAAGCTATGACAAGCATGAAATCGGACAGTTTGCGGCCAATATCAGGAAGTCGCGGCCTCCCGAACCTTATCAGGGCAAAGGGATACGTTATGCCGGCGAACATGTTCGCAGAAAAGCCGGAAAGGCATTTGCCAGCGGCGCAACGGCATAAGTTTACATGGCCGATTTTGATTTTTCAGAGAAATATTTATGCAGATTGACAGAATAAAAAAAGCAAGAGTTAGAAGAAAACTTCGGGTTCACAAGAAAGTACTTGGAACGCAGGACAGACCTCGGCTAAGTGTCTTTCGCTCGAATCGGCATATTTACGCTCAGATTATAGATGACGTAGCGGCAGTTACGCTTGCATCAGCGGGAACAAGGAGCGGCTCGGTTCGGGACGGCCTGAAGAAGACAGGCAATATCGCGGCAGCAAAGATTGTCGGCACTGAAATTGCGAAGCAGGCAATACAGGTCGGAATCAAATGTGTAAAGTTCGACAGAAATCGGTATCGTTATCATGGCAGAATCAAGGCGCTTGCTGATGCGGCCAGAGAAGCAGGGCTTGTTTTTTAGCGGGCAGAATTTGGAGATATCGAATTGGCAGAAGAGTTAAGAATGACAAGCGGTTCGGACAGCCCTCTTGAAGAGACTGTAATAAAGGTTTTCCGCTGCGCCAAGGTGGTTAAGGGCGGCAGACGGTTCAGTTTCGGAGCGATGGTAGCGGTCGGCGACCGTACCGGAAGAGTCGGAATCGGATACGGCAAGGCAAAAGAAGTGCCTATGGCTGTTAACAAAGCGGTAAAAGATGCGCGCAAGAGTTTGCACTATGTTTTGCTGAACGGTCAGACGATACCGCATCAGGCTATGGGCAAATTCGGCGCAACGAAGATAACGTTAATACCGGCAAGCCCCGGAACGGGAGTTATAGCCGGCGCCGGAGCGCGAGCGGTATTGGAGCTTGCAGGTGTTCATGATGTGCTGACGAAAGTTTACGGCAGTACAACTACGAAAAATGTTGTTAAAGCGACAATGGACGGTTTATTAAAACTTCGCAGCCCGCAGTCAATAGGGCAGCTTCGCGGAGTAACAGTGGAACCGGTGAAAAGGTGGTGATGAAGTTATGCTAAGTCATGAAATAACTTCAATAGCAGGCGGAAAAAAGCGGCGAAAAAGAATCGCACGAGGCACTGGGTCTGGCCACGGCAAGACCAGCGGCAGAGGCCACAAAGGCAGTCTAAGCCGAGCCGGTGCCGGCGGCAAACTCGGATATGAAGGCGGCTCAATGCCTTTGTTCAGGAGGCTTCCGAAGCGCGGTTTCAGCAATTATAGCTTTGCCTGCAGATATGAAATAATAAATGTCTCACAACTCGATAAGTTTGACGATGGCGCTGTCATCGATGCCAAAACGCTTTTCAACGCCGGACTTGTTAATAGCATCAGAAGCAGAATAAAAGTACTCGGAGACGGCGAACTTACAAAAAAACTGCAGGTAAGCGCTCATAAATACAGCAAGAGCGCTCACGACAAGATATTAAGCTGCGGCGGAGAAGCCAAAATTGTGGCGTAATAAATTGACAGGGAAGACAAATGTTTAATGCTGCTGTAAATATATTTAAGATTCCTGATTTGCGGAACAAGGTGCTGTTTACGATAGCGCTGCTGATAATTTACCGCATTGGGTTTCATATTTCCATACCTGGCATAGATGTGCAGAAGGTATTAGGCGCCTCCAAGCAGCAGGACGAAAATAGCCCAATCGGCAGAGCATTGGAACATCTGCAAATGCTCAGCGGCGGCGAATTGAGAAAAAGCAGTCTGTTCGGTCTGGGCATTATGCCTTATATAACCAGTTCAATTATTCTGATGCTGCTTGGCGAAGTTATGCCTTCGCTTAAAAAGCTCAAGGAAGAAGGACAGACCGGATATAAAAAAATACAGGAATATACGCGGTATCTTACAGTACCGATATGTTTGATTCAGTCGATGATGTTTGTGAAATTTATGCAGCCTTATTCGTATCCCGGCCTTGAGGGGGCGACAGTTATTCTGGGCGTTATTGGAATGACTGCCGGTACGATATTTATGATGTGGCTCGGAGAACAGATTGATGAATACGGCATTGGAAACGGAATAAGCCTTTTGATTATGGCAGGCATCATAGCCAGGATGCCCGGCACAATGGCCAGGGTATGGCAAAATACTACGCTTGTCGTAGGTGCCGGCTCGTCGGCAGGAACATACGGCCCAGGCAAAATAGTATTTCTGATAGTAGCCTTTGTATTTGTTGTCGCAGGAGCGATATTGATAACACAGGGACAAAGGCGAATACCAGTACAGCAGGCCAAGCAGATGCGGGGTATGCGGATGTATGGCGGACAAAGGCATTATCTTCCGTTGCGGATAAATCACGGCGGCGTTATGCCTATAATTTTTGCTTCGAGCCTTATGCAGTTTCCGCCGATACTTTTCGCCCAGCTTTTGAGTATTCCGGCATTAAGCAACTCGACGCTTCTTGGAAATATAGCTATGTCGCTGCACTCTGGCGCATATGTATATAATGTTTTCTATATTATTCTTATAATTCTATTTTCGTATTTTTGGACAACAGTGCAGTTTCAGCCCAAGGAAATGGCCAAGAATCTCCGCAACTCCGGCAGTTTTATACCCGGTCTTCGTCCCGGACACAGGACGGCCGAGTATCTTGAGACCGTGATGGCGAGAATTACGTTTTACGGAGCGGCTTTTCTGGCGATTATAGCGGTTGTGCCGACTGTAATTTCTCAGATGCCGGGACTGGATATTGACTGGCAGGTAGCGTCTTTCTTTGGCGGTACGGGTTTGCTGATTGTGGTTAGTGTATCGCTGGATTTGGTACAAAGAGTAGAAGCCAACCTGATAATGCGTAACTATGAAGGCTTCAGCTCGAGCGGCAGGATAAAGGGAGCTCGCGGATGGTAATCGTACTTCTTGGTCCGCCGGGAGCCGGAAAAGGTACGCAGTGCAAACGGATTGTGGAAAAATATAAGCTGGTGCATTTATCCAGCGGCGATATTTTAAGAAGTCAGCGGGCATCTGGGACGGAACTGGGCAAAAAAGCGGCTGAGTTTATGGATTCAGGCAGGCTTGTGCCAGACCATCTGATAATAGAAATGATGGTTATCGCGATAGAGTCGGCAGCGGGCAATTGTGTACTGGATGGTTTTCCCCGCACAGTTGTACAGGCCGCTGAGCTCGATAATGAGCTGTCGCGAAAAAAGAAAAAAATTGATGCTATTATAAATTTAGTCATTGACGACAGCATCCTCGAAAAACGCATAACCGGCAGGCGAAGTTGTCCTGCCTGCGGCGCTGTTTATCATGTGGATACGTTAAAACCTAAAGTTGATGGTTTGTGCGATAAATGCAGCCAGAAGCTTGTTCAGCGAACAGACGATAAACCGAAGGTTGTAAAGCAAAGACTGGAAACTTATCACCAGCAGACCGCTGCGGTGGTTGGTTTTTACGGCGATAAAGGCCGCCAAATTTTTGATATTGATGCCGCCAAATCAATTGATGAAGTAACGGCATTAGTATTTAAAAAGCTCGATAGTCTGGCGGCTGTTCGATAGAAAATGGCGATAAAGTTAAGAAGTCGCAGAGAAATAGAGCTTATGAAAAAAGCCGGCGAGGTTGTCGCCGATGTTCTTTTAAAATTGAAGCAGTCCGCGGTTGTAGGAATAAGCACTGCCGAGTTGAACCGTATAGCTGAAGATATGACCAGAAGCGCCGGTGCCGAAGCTCTTTTTAAGGGCGTGGAAAATCCTTACGGTTATAAGCCTTTTCCGGCAGCGATATGTACGTCAATCAACGAGCAGGTAGTGCACGGAATACCGTCGGACAAAGTAAAACTGCGGGAAGGTGATATTCTCAGTATCGATTTCGGTACAAGGCTGGCAGGTTATTGCGGCGACGCCGCCCTTACAGTGGCGATAGGAACAATTGACCGCCGCAAGCAGCAGTTGATGGACATTACCGCCGGGATGCTCGATATAGCAATTAAGTGCGGCAGGCCGGGCGAAAAATGGAGCCGAATAGCGAAACAGATGCAGGATTTGGCGGAGTCGGCAGGTTTTTCTGTTGTTACCGATTTCGTCGGTCACGGAATAGGCACCCAGATGCATGAAGAACCGAAAGTTCCGAATTATGTGAGTAAGGAACTTTTGAAAGACGATATCGTCCTGCAGGAAGGAATGATTCTTGCTGTTGAGCCTATGGTTAATATGGGCACCAGTCAGGTGGTAACCTTAAAGGACGGCTGGACGGTTGCTACACGAGACGGCAAACCATCGGCTCACTTTGAGCATACGATAGCGGTAACGAAAAACGGCTGTGAGGTGCTGACAGTAAAATAAACAGCACTTGTGGTTATATGCCAAAAAAGGATGCAATAATAGTTGAGGGCAATATTCTTGAAGCCCTGCCGAATGCAATGTTCAGGGTTGAACTGCAGAACGGACATGTGATTATAGCGCATGTTTCCGGAAAAATGAGAATGCATTTTATAAGGATACTTGCAGGCGATAAGGTTACGATAGAAATGTCGCCTTATGATTTGACAAAAGGAAGGATAATTCTGCGACATTAGCGGAATAAGGTGGTTTATGAAAGTAAGAACTTCAGTAAAACGGATATGCGAGAATTGTAAAGTGATTCGTCGCAAAGGTGTTGTGCGGGTAATCTGCCCTGTGGACCCGCGCCACAAACAGAGACAAGGCTAATTTTTCGGAGAGTTAAATATGCCGCGTATAGTTGGTGTTGATATACCGAACGACAAAGCGATAGTTATCGCTCTGACTTATATTCATGGTATAGGAAGATTCATTGCTGGAAAGATACTCAATGAAATCGGCGTAAAGCCTGATGTTCGCGCGGGCAAGCTTACAGAAGACGAGGTAAGCAAAATCGCCCAGATAATCGACCGTGATTATGCGGTTGAAGGCCAGCTCAGAAGACAAGTCGCTCAGGATATTGCCAGGCTCAAGGATATCGCCTGCTACCGCGGAATCAGGCACCGCAAAGGACTGCCTGTCAGGGGGCAGCAGACGCAGAGTAATGCCCGTACGAGAAAGGGCAAAAGAAAGACCGTTGCCGGCAAGAAGGGCGTAAAAGAAATACGTACATAATATTTGAGGTATTTATACTAAATGGCTAAGGGAAAAATAAGAAGGAATGTTGCAAAGGCGATTGTTCATATTAAATCGACCTTTAATAACACGCTGATAACAATAACCGATGTCGAGGGCGATACAATCTGCCGGGATTCGGCAGGTACGGTAGGCTTTAAAGGTTCGCGTAAAAGCACACCATTTGCGGCGCAAAGAGCGGCAGAGAAGTGTGCCAACGCAGCAAAGCGGTCGGGTGTTCGTGAAGTTGAAGTAAGAGTTAAGGGACCCGGTTCCGGCAGAGAATCAGCGATATCAGCCCTGCAGTCCGCCGGTTTGAGAATTTCTTCGATTGAAGACGTTACTCCTATCCCTCATAACGGCTGTCGTCCGCCGAAAAGAAGAAGAGTTTAATGCTGAATAGATTTTGGAGCAGATAAAAATATGGGTCGTTATCTTGATTCATCCTGTAAGTTGTGCCGTCGCGAAGGTATGAAGCTGATGCTCAAGGGCATTCGCTGCGAAACGGGCAAATGCCCGATTGAAAAACGTCAGCGAAATGTCGCTCCCGGTATGCACGGCTGGCGCCGAGGCAGAGGCAGCGATTACGGCATTCGTCTTCGCGAGAAGCAGAAAGTTAAACGGTATTACGGTCTTGGCGAGACGCAATTTATGCGGTACTTCGAAGAGGCCGAACATACCAAGGGCAATACCGGCGAAGTTTTGCTTAGTATGCTTGAAAGACGGCTTGACAATGTTGTTTATAAACTGAATTTTGCGCCTTCAAGAAAGACCGCAAGACAACTGATTGCGCATGGACATATATATATTAACGCGAAAAAAGTTGATATCGCCGACTATGTGGTAACTATCGGCGACAAGATAACAGTAAAGCCCAGTGAAAAGAGCAAAAAAAGAATAAGAATGCAATTGGATACAAACCCGAACTTTACCGCACAAAGCTGGCTGCAGCTCGATATTAAAGACCCTTCAGCCGTAATTGTCGCGCTGCCTTCAAGGCAGGATGTGCAGCTCCCGATAGAGGAGCAGCTTGTTGTGGAGTTCTGTTCGAGATAGTTTTAGATGAAATAATAACCGGGCGGGTCGCAGATAGCGTTTTTTAAAGGCATAGGCCCCTGTCAAAATCGCTGAGAACATCTGCCCTTTTTTAGGAGGCCAAAAATGAGAATAACCTGGAGAGGAATGGAACTTCCGACACGTGTTGAGCTGGACAAGCAGATTTCAACAGACAGATACGGTCTTTTCCGCGTCGAACCGTTTGAACATGGATTCGGTACGACAGTCGGAAACAGTCTCAGGCGTGTTTTGCTTTCCTCGCTGGAAGGCGCGGCAGTTACCAGCGTAAAAATCGCGGGCGCAGACCATGAATTTGCGTCGCTGCGAGGTGTTAAGGAAGATGCAACCGAGATTATCCTTAATATTAAAAGACTTGTTATCAGGAAGACCTGTTCTGAGCCGAAGATTATCAAATTGGTTGCCGACAAGGCAGGTGTTATCACCGCAGGACAGATTCAGTGCGAACCTGTCGTCGAGATTGTAAACAAAGACCACGTGCTTGTGACGTTGACGGAAAATGTAAAATTCTCGATGGAAATGACGGTGGAAACCGGCCGCGGTTATTCGCCCGCTATCGAGAGACTTGCCGCGGCGGACAGATTTGAACAGGAAGCCGGCAAAGTTGAAATCGATGCGGTTTATTCGCCTATTGTCCGCGTCAGATATAAAACCGAAGATACGCGCGTAGGACAAAAAACTAACTTCGACCGGCTGATTCTTGAAATATGGACCGACGGCTCAGTTACGCCTGAGATGGCTCTTGTCGAAGCCGGCAAAATACTCCGAAAACACGTTAATCCGTTCGTACAGTATTTTGAAATCGGCGCCGAGACAGTCGAAGAGGCCAAGAGCGGCGAAGCAGAAGGAGAAGAAAAGAAAGTTGACGAGCAGCTTACGGAAAAGTTTAAGATGCCGATACAGGAACTTGATTTGTCTGTTCGTGCGAGCAACTGTCTTGAGGCAAGTCATATTGAGACTGTAGGACAACTGGTTAAGATGACCGAAGCGGATTTGCTGAAGCTCCGCAGTTTTGGCAAAACGAGCCTTCGTGAGATTATTCGTAAACTTGCCGATATCGGAATGACGCTCGGAATGACCGACGTTGAAAATTAATTGATTTTTGAGGTATAAACAAATATGCGTCATAGAATTGCAGGCGGACAACTTAACCGAACCAGCGCTCATAGAGTAGCATTGCGGAGAAATCTTGCCGCTGCTCTTTTTGAGCATGAAACCATAAGCACAACAATGCCCAAGGCAAAGCATGTCAAAAGTTTTGTTGAAAAACTTATAACTCTTGCCAAGAAAGGCGACCTTGCCTCGAGACGCCGCGCGATAGCGATACTCGGTAATCACGATATTGTCAAAGAAGTTGACGGCGAGATAGAGAGAAAAGGCACGATTATCGGCAAATTGTTCAGTGAAATCGGCCCCAGATATCTTGACAGGGCAGGCGGATATACGAGAATTATAAGACTTGCGAAGACTCGGATGGGCGATAACAGCCCGCTTGTTCTGCTGCAACTGGTAGGCCAGGAAAAACAACAGACAGAGTCCGAAGGCAAGGGCAAAAAGAAAGCCGCAAAAAAGAAAAAAACAAAAGCTGAAAAAGCAGCAGAAGCGGAAAAGGAACTCCCGAAAGAATAGAAGAGCGAATAAAATAGTTTAGATTAATTCCGAGAGGAAGAGAATTGGCTGAAAATTGTATATTTTGCAAAATTGCCGCCGGCCAAATACCTTCTCTGAAGATTTACGAGGATAAAGAAATCCTAGCGTTTCTCGATATCGGTCCAATCAGCGAAGGCCATACCCTTGTAATACCCAAACAGCATTATACAAAAGTGCATGAGTGTCCGCCGCAGGTTCTGGCATCTATCATGTCGGTTTTGCCGAAGGTTGCCGCTGCGGTTTTTGCCGCTTCGGCAGCGGATGGCTATAATATTTTGTGCAATAACGGCAGGGCGGCAGGGCAGCTTGTGGAACATCTGCATTTTCATATAATACCGAGAAAAACAGGCGATGGCGTTTTCAGCCGTTGGCCGGCGTCTAAATATCCGCAGGGAAAAGCGGAGGAAATTGCTGAAAAAATTCGTGCCAAACTGTAATTGATTTTATTGAGGAGGTTTGGTAGATTTATAAAATGATCGCGGGGTAGAGCAGTCTGGTAGCTCGTCGGGCTCATAACCCGGAGGTCGTAGGTTCGAATCCTGCCCCCGCTATTTTGTAAGTGCATTAAGGCCGGTTAGTTACAACCGGCCTTTTTTTGTAAACTCACCAAATCGCTGCGAAATCTGCGAAGTCGAGGAAGTTTACAGTGTTATTCTTGTCGAAATCGCCTAACAGGCCCGGACCGTTCGCAAGCCAGTTCTGGCCCATTATCGCAACATCGCCCCAACCAATATAGCCATTGCAGTCGAGGTCATAG
>CAINDG010000005.1 GCA_903847315.1 uncultured Planctomycetota bacterium | reverse complement strand
GCGCGTCTTTCACCCTCATCGCGCCTATCAGGACCTTCTCCGCCTGCCAGTCCAGTTCTTCGCCTTCATATAACGCCTTTTATTAAAGGAATGCCCTCTGATAATTTAAAAACTTTTAAATGAGGATACTGAGCCGTCACTCTGTCCAGAAAGGACTCCATGCCCGCGCCATTTGCGATAAAAATATTCGCATCGACAAACTTCTTCATATCGTTGGTGGTTAATGCATAATCATGCAGGCAGCCGGTAAGCGGCCCAGTTAGATTCGCCACGGTAACACCCGGCACGTCCTTTGCGACATTAATCGCCATAATATACATAGGATAAAATGATGCAAGTATTCGGCTCTGCGTGGCACCACTTTCCCCATCACACCATTCGTAATTCAATGGCAGTACTGTAAATATCGTTATTAAAAAATATAGCCGCATTTTTTTCATAATGTTTCTTTTCATAATGTTACACTCCAATATAATAAACAAAGTAATAAAATTGGGCTTCTGCAAAACATCTTCGATCAAGTATACGATGAAATAAATTTCTTCTGGAGATGTAAGCGGGGATTAAAGAGGAGGCGCTCTTAAATAAGGCGATTGAAATTGAATAGTTGGTGGTGAAAAAGCAACAATATAATTGATTGTATAGGCAATTTTATCAAATCCGTTGATTGTTACGGGGGGAGATAAAAGAATCGGATTCTTATTTATAATTAAATTCTGACAAATCGGACAATGGTTGCAGTCGTGTTGCCCGGATTTCTCATGTCCAGCCAGATGAACAAAGAGGACAATGTTTGTAGCCGTCAAAATAAAACAGATAGCCGCAGATACAAAAACAACTCGTCGAAAAATCTTTTTCATTATATTGCTCGGCTGTCCTTCGTAGGTTTATTTATTGCTATAACACGATATTCGAATTCCGCGCCTTTTGGCTGGTTAACCAAAGTGGATTCTGTATCGATTGCTGTGGCGACATCCTGCCATTGACCTTCGCCGCGACATTATATCCCTGCTTCTTTTCAAACTCAACCGATTTCATCTGCAAGATACGAGACTTGTCTGCCCTTTAACCGCCTCTGGTGGATTGGTGGATACTCTTCACGCTTCACGAATAACGCGCAGAGCCACTGCGCGCAAAACCCCAAAAAAGCCAAAAAACCCCGAAAAAAATCCGATTTTCCCCAATTTTAAGCGAAAATATTCCAATTCTGTGGCAAAAAGTGTCCTCTTTTTGACCCAACTTGCGCGTTTGGCTGAAAAAATTGCGCTTTTGGCCGAAAAAAATCGCCATAACCCATTTATTCTCTAAAAATAATAAAGAGTTACGAAAAATTTACCAACGTAAATAAACGACTTATGAATAGATACGTTCTTTCTTATTTTCAATTACTTCGTTTTTCCCTTTGAACATTCTCCCGAAATCCGGCAAAATGTAAAAAGTATGAAAAATGACCTAAAATACGTTATTTTTAAGACAAATTGGGGTTTTTTCGGACTTTTAGCCAACAAAAACGGCATTTTACGCACAATTCTGCCAACAAATACATTCAAGACAACCCGAAGATACCTACTGGTCGGTATATCAGGGATTTCCACTGAAGACAAAGGATTGTGTCCTGAACTGCAAAAAAGCATAAAGGCTTATTATAACGGCAGTTATACAAATTTTAAAAAGGCAAAATTTGCGTTAAACTGGGAAAAACTCACAGATTTTTCAAAAAAGGTCTTTAATGCCTGCCGGCAAATAATGCCAGGCGAAAAAATCACTTATGCCCTGCTTGCGAAAAAAGCCGGTTTTCCAAAAGCTGCAAGGGCCGTTGGAAGCGCACTTGCTAAAAATCCATTGCCATTACTTGTTCCCTGCCATAGAGTAATTCGTTCTGATGGAAAAATAGGAAACTTCAGCGCGGCAGGCGGAAGCAAAACAAAAAAGAAAATGCTCGAATATGAAAATTTGATAGCAATCCCGATGCGTCGGGACTTCCGCTGCGCTTCAGCTAAGTCACGAAGACACAAAGTGATAGGAGTAAAGAAATGACAACGATTAAAAAAATAACTACGGAAAACGCACCTGCAGCAATAGGGCCTTATTCGCAAGGCATCTCGGCAGGAAACACAATCTATCTCTCTGGCCAGTTAGGACTTAATAAGCAAACTGGAAAACTGGCTGAGGGAGGAATCGCGGCTGAAACGAAACAAGCACTTGAAAATATCAAAGCAGTTTTAACGGCGGCTGGATGCAGCCTTGCAAGTGTCGTAAAGACAGATGTTTATCTTGCTGATATGAATGAGTTTTCAAAAATGAATGAGGTTTACGCGACATATTTTTCCGAGCCTTATCCGGCTCGTGCAACAGTAGCAGTGAAGGCTCTGCCGAAAGATGGAAGAGTTGAAATAGCCGTAATAGCCGTTAAATAGTAATGTTCGAGTGAAAAGATAGAGACGCACGGCCGTGCGTCTGTACGGGTGTTTGTTTACGTTGGGAAATTTTTCATAAGTTCTTATTTTATTTTAAAAAATAAAGAGTTATGGCGATTTTTTTCAGTCAAAAGCGCAGTTTCTTCAGCCAAACGCGCAAGTTGACCAAAAATGGGGATGTTTTTTGCTACAGATTTCGAATATTTTGCTTACAAATCCGTAAAAATCGGATTTTTTTCCGTGTTTTTTAGGAGTTTGGGCGTTTCGTGAGCGCTACCACTTGCGCGATTTTTGCTATGTAGACAAACAAGGTTGTGAAAAGAGGGTGGACAAAATTAGGTCCTTCGACTACGCTCAGGATGGTTCGAAGGATGGTGAGCAAAGTCGAACCATTGAGTTTGGGAAGAAAAAGAGTAGAATTTTTGAAAAACAAAGTGAGGCAATAGAAAATGAAGCCAGAAACACAATTAAGAATTGGTAGAATAACTGCGATTGCGTTGTTGGTTCTTCTTCTAATATATCCACCTCTATTTTTATATGTAGAAACAGCAGGTACAGATGTTACCTTAAAGCAAGGCATAATTTTTTTACTCTTGAATTATATAATCGTGTTACCCTTTGTTTCGATTTTAGGGGGATTTGCTTGGGCGCTAAGGCAAAAAAAGCAAAAGGCTGCAATTACCTTTTTCGTTATAATCATTCTCTGGTTTTTACTTATTCTTGTCAGCGATGGGATTAGATGCGCACAAAGCGGAAGGATTGGATGTTCAGAGGTAGGATTGTTGCTAATTATATTTCTGATAGTAAACTTAATTTTACAAGGCTTAATAGGTGTCATTAAATCACAAAAATTTATGGGAGAAAAGTACGAGAATAATAGTTGATATGTTAAGGATAGACTAAATTGGAACGCAGCTTGCCAGCAGTGGACAACTGAGGGGGGAGAAGTGAGCATGCAAATGGAATATTTCAGCGAAAAAGAAAAAGGACCAATCGCACGAACCCAACAAACTATTTCATCGAATGTTTGGGGAGGGATTGTTGCGCTTATTCAGTCGATGATTTCATCGGGAGCGTTTGGGGAAGATTTTCCAGATACCTGTCCAGACGGACAATGCCCGATTGGAACAGATGCAAGTGCATTTTCTCTAGTCTTAAAGTCGGAGATCCCCAATATTCCTTGGCCCCTACCAAAGGACTCCTATGAGCCTGATACACTGATAGCTCTTGACCTTATTCAATTTTGTTATAGAGCTGCATCAAAACCAATTCAGGGCAGCTATCACAGTTTTTTTAGGCATTACCACCTTAGGTTTGATAGAGAAGCAGGCCGAATTGAATTTATAGAAAAAGTAAACCGTATTTTTTCAAGAAATGGTCTGGCTTACCAGTTAAATAAAGATGGTAATATTGTTAGGCTTTCCCCACCAGTCTTAGACGAGCATCTTTGTTCAGCTGTATTTAGAACCGGAGATACAACCCTTGATGAAATGTTAGAGGAAAGTCGAAAAAAATTCTTAAACCCAGATATAGTGGTTAGACGCGAGGCATTAGAAAGGCTCTGGGACTCATGGGAACGAATAAAAACCTTGGATAATCCAGCGAATAAGAAACAGTCGGTCTTGTCGTTGATAGAAAGAGTATCGGCAGACGATAATTTTCGCTCTATGCTCAATAACGAAGCAAAGTCTCTCACTGATATAGGTAATACATTCCATATCAGACATACCGAGGTGTCACAAACAAGGCTTGAAGATAGTAAGCATATCGATTATTTGTTTCATCGCTTGTTTGCGTTAATTCAACTTCTATTAAGTTCACTGAACAATGCGGATAGAATTGCCTGAACCAAAAGCAGTAGAAGGTTGAGCAGGAGAGAAATAACGTAAAACAGTTGAGCAATGACCCCGATGAGATAGAACGACGAACCCCCGAAACAAAACCCGCCCCCCGGCACAGGTCCGGGGGCTAACCAACGAAATAAAACAAATATTATTTTCCTTTTTTATTTTCGTTTTTTGTTTTTATAATGGCACTTTGAACATCATACTGAACGAATTGAAGTAGAGATTCTTCACTCCGTCCCGAAACGGGACTTCGTTCAGAATGACCTAACGTTTATCATTCATAAGGTTATAAGCTATGGCGGAGAAGGGATTTAGTCCCCGCACCTTTGCTAAAAAACGGCAGATTTGCAGGGAATGAACAAATATTATGGCAGATGAAGAAGAAATAAATCGAAATCACATCGGCAAAGATGCGGGACTTCGCCCATCTTTCTGCAGGCAAGGACGCAATAATTATGCCAGATGAACAAATAAATAAAACCGCATCGGCAAATAGCAAGGGCTTCGCCCACTTACATTTGCATACGCAGTATTCGCTGCTGGATGGGGCGATTGTGCCGGAGAAATTATTCGCCCGATGCCTCACTGACGGACAGACCAGCGCCGCCATCACCGACCACGGCAATATGTTCGGCGTAATCGACTTCTACCTTGCGGCAAAGAGCGCCAATATCAAACCAATCATCGGAATCGAGGCTTATGTCGCGCCGGACAATCGATTTAACAGGCAAAAATCGTCCATATCCGATGCCGCATATCATCTTATCCTGCTTGCCGAGAATAATACCGGCTATCACAACCTCTTAAAATTGGCAAGTATCGGATATACGGAAGGTTTTTACTACCGGCCTCGAATTGACAAGCAAATCCTCGCTGAATTGAACGAAGGGCTTATCTGCTCGACTGCCTGTCTGAAGGGCGAGGTCAATGTGATGCTCGCAAGACAGGATATTGAGGCGGCTAAAAAAGCAGTTGAAGATTATCTGAAAATATTCGGCGATAAACGATTTTTCCTCGAGATTCAGCAGCACGAGCCGACCGACGCTCCGCACGTTCGGGGGGCGATAATAGATTTGGCACAAAAAATGTCGCTGCCTTTACTGGCGACAAACGATTGTCATTTCTTGGACGCATCCGATTACGAGGCGCACGACGCGCTGACGTGCATAAGCACAGGCAAAAAAGTTGGCGATACGGACAGGATGCATTATCCGAATGATGTCTATGTAAAAAGTGCGCAGGAGATGCGGCAGTTATTCGCCGACGTACCATCGGCGTGCGATAATACTCTGCTTGTCGCTGATAGGTGCAATGTCGAAATCGATACAAAGCACCGGCATGCGCCGAGCTTTAAGCCTGCCGACGGCACGACACCCGACAAATTCCTGACGAAACTCTGCTACGAAGGCGCGGAAAAACGATACGGCAAAATCACGGACGAAATAAAACAGAGGATTGACCATGAACTTGAAGTTATCGAGAGCAAGGGATTTTCGAGCTATTTTCTGATTGTATGGGATTTCTGCCGATACGCGTTGGAAAATAATATACCGACGGGGGCAAGGGGCAGCGGAGTCGGAACGGTTGTCGGATACTGCCTGGGGCTGTGCAACGTTGACCCGATTAAATACGATTTGCTGTTCGAGCGGTTTATGGACCCTGAGCGGAACGAAATGCCTGATATCGATATCGACATCTGCCAGGACGGCAGGGCGAAACTTTTAGATTATGTTAAAAATAAATACGGTCATATCGCGCAGATAATAACTTTCGGAACAATGAAGGCCCGCGCGGTAATACGCGACGTTTGCAGGGTTCTGGACGTTCCGCTGGCCGAGGCTGACAGGCTGGCGAAACTTGTGCCTTCGACTTTAAATATTACGCTTGAGGACGCGATTAAGCAGGAGCCTGACCTTAAAAAAGCATACGACACCAATCCGGCGACGAGAAGGGTTATCGATATCGGCAAAAGGCTCGAAGGCCTTACACGGCACGCATCGGTTCACGCATGCGGAGTCGTGATTGCCGATGAGCCGTTGACGAATTTCGTTCCGCTGTACCGGGATTCGAAGTCGGAAGATATCGTTACGCAGTATGAAGGGCCTTTGATAGATAAAATCGGGCTTTTGAAAATGGATTTTCTGGGCCTGCGGACACTGAGCGTTATTCAGCGAACCTGCGAACTGGTGGAAGCGACTCACAATGTAAAAATAGATATCGATAAAATCGAACTTGCCGACGCGAAAGTTTTCGAGATATTTTCATCGGGCAAAACAAAGGGCGTGTTCCAGTTTGAATCGGGCGGGATGCAGGATTTGCTTATGCGATTGAAACCGGACCGCATAGAAGACCTTATCGCGGCAAATGCGCTATACAGGCCGGGGCCGATGGCGCTAATCGGCGATTTTGTGGACAGGAAACACGGAGCGAAATGGAATGTGCCGCACCAGATAATGCAGGAGATTCTCGAAGAGACGTTCGGCATTATGGTTTACCAGGAACAGGTGATGCGAATCTGCAACCGGCTGGGCGATATACCGCTACGGCAGGCTTATTCGCTTATCAAGGCGATAAGCAAAAAACAAGGGTCGGTAATTTCCAAGCAGCATCAGAAATTTATCGAGGGGTGCAAAAATAAGGGGCTGGCCGAACAGAAGGCCGACGATATTTTCGAGCTGATTAAAAGATTCGCGGGCTACGGCTTTAATAAGAGCCATGCGACGCGATATTCAATCATCGCATTTCAGACGGCGTATCTGAAGGCGTATTGGCCGATGGAATTTATGGCGGCGCTGCTGACTTTCGAAAAAGGCGACGCCGATAAGGTGGCGGAATATATCGGCGAATGTCGGCAGATGGGAATCGAGGTCGCCCCGCCGGACATAAACGAGAGCTTCACGGATTTTACAGTAATCTATCAGCAGCAGCACGAGCACAAGGCCGACAGCAGGCTTGTACGTTTCGGGCTGGCGGCGGTTAAGGGTGTCGGCGAAAAAGCGGTCGAGCAGATTATCGCGGCCAGAGAAAGAGTGGGGCAATTCCACAGCCTGTTTCATTTCTGCGAAAATGCCGATTTGCGGCTCGTCAATAAACAGGTAATCGAATCGCTCATAAAAGCAGGCGCGTTCGACAAACTGGGCGGCAGCAGAGCGCAAATGATGGCGGGAGTTGAAACATTAATGAAGGCCGGGGCGAATACGCAGACCGACCGCGCGAACGGACAGAAGGGCTTGTTCGACTCGGGCGAGATAAAAAAAGATTGCGAAAAAGACCACCAAAAGCTGCCCGATGTGCCTGCATGGCCGGAGGCGCAAATGCTGGCTTACGAAAAAGAGGTACTCGGACTTTATGTAACGAAAAATCCGCTGAGCAAACACGCCGATACTATCAGCGTTTACAGCACAGCGAACACTTCGGAACTTTTGGAAGACCGAGCGGGACAAATCGTCGTCATCGGCGGTATGATTCAGAAAGTCCGCAATATCGTTACCCGCAACGGCAGAAACGCAGGCGCGAAAATGGCGGTGTTTACGCTCGAGGATTTGCAGGGAAACTGCGAGGTTGTGATGTGGTCGGATTGCTACGCGGTGTTCGGGCAAATGCTCGCGGTCGATAAGATTTTGTTCGTCAAGGGCAGAGTCGACCTGACAAGGGAATCGCCGCAGCTTATCTGCGATGAACTTATTGAGCTTGAGCATGCGGCGGAGAAATTGGCCGCGACGGTAAATATTCTGCTCGATGAGGCGCAGGCAACGAAGGAAAAAATCGCCAGCTTAAAAAGTATCTGCTGCGCTCATCGCGGCAAGAGCCCGGTTTATATAACAGTCAAAACAAATACAGGGGTAAAAGTAAAAACTATGGCGGGCAGAAATCTGGCGGTCAATCCTACGACGGATTTTTGCCGACAGATGGAACAGCTTCTGGGGACAAACAATTTTCAGTTGTCGAAATAGCAGCCTTTTCGCCTATCAGGCGCTTTGTGGGGTTTTGCCGTCCTTGAGGAGTTTGTATTCGACACTGTCAACAAGGGCCTGCCAGCTTGCCTCGATGATATTTTCCGAAACGCCGACGGTGCCCCAGATGGCATCCTTGTCGCGTGTCTCAATAACAACTCTTATAGTGGCGGCGGTGGCGGCAGCGGGATTGACGATGCGGACTTTATAATCAATTAAGTGCATTTCGCGGACGGTCGGATAAAATCTTTCGAGCGATTTGCATAGTGCGCTGTAGAGAGCATCGACGGGACCGTCGCTTTCGCTTACGACATGTTCGGTGGAGCCATCGACAACGAGCTTGACGGTGGCCTGGCTGACCATTTTGCCGTAGAGGTCTTTCTCAACTGCAACGTGGAATTTTTCCAGTTTGAAAAACGGTTTGTAAGTGCCCATTATTTTTTTGACAAGCAGCTCGAAACTGGCTTCTGCGGCCTCGAATTGATAGCCTTTGCTTTCGAGGTTCTGGACTTCGTTGAGGATTTTACGGGCAAGCTGCGGGTCCTGGGTGATATTCGCTTTTTCGAGTTTGGCAAGGATGTTGGCTTTGCCTGAAAGCTCGGAGATGAGAAATCTTCGTTCGTTTCCGACAAGCGATGGGTCGATGTGCTCATAAGTTTTTTTGTTTTTGCGCAGGGCATCGACATGCAGACCCGCTTTGTGCGCAAATGCGCTTTCGCCGACGTAAGGCATATTTGTAGCCGGCGACAAATTTGCAATCTCGGAGACAAAACGCGACATTTCCGTCAGCATTTTTATTTTGTCCGGACTTAAAACTTCATAACCCATCTTCAGAGCGAGATTAGGAATAATCGTACACAGATTCGCGTTGCCGGTTCTTTCGCCAAGGCCGTTGATAGTGCCCTGCACGTGGCGGGCGCCTGCGTGAATGGCGGCAAGAGAATTCGCGACTGCGCAATCGGTATCATTGTGGCAGTGAATGCCGATTGATATATTGCCGAATTTTTGCTTTACGGTTTTTGTTATTTCGAAAACCTCGTTCGGCAGACATCCGCCGTTGGTTTCGCACAGCACAATTACATCGGCACCGGCATCAATAACGGCGGCGAGAACTTTCATCGCGTAATTCTGATTTTTCTTGAAGCCGTCAAAAAAATGCTCCCCGTCAAAGATAACTTCCAGTTTTTTCGATTTCATATACTGCACGGACTCGGCGCAGATTTTGATATTATCATCGAGACTGCACCGGAGCACTTCGGTCACGTGCAAATCCCAGCATTTGCCGACGAGAGTCGCTGCCGGAGTTTTGCAGGCGAGAATCGCGTTTAACGATGCGTCCGTCTGGCAGGTGGCGTCCGCTCTGCGAGTATTGCCGAAGCCGGCGATTTTGGAGTTTTTCAGGCCCGATTCCGCGATGGCCAGAAAGAACTGCATTTCCTTGGGATTGCTCGATGCGTAGCCGCCTTCGATATAATCGAAGCCCATCTCATCGAGGTGCTTTGCTATCAGGACTTTATCGTCCAGCGAAAAGCTGATGCCCTCGGCCTGCATTCCATCGCGAAGAGTCGTATCGTAGATTTTGATTTTTTCCATATTCTGCCTGCTTTTAATAAACAAACACCCATACAATTCTATTTAGGCAGAGGCGAAAAGTAAAGGAAAAATAACGGTCGGCGAACAGCCGTCCGCGGATGGTTTTTATTCGAGGTGGACGACGCTTCTTTTGCTGTCGGCGTCGAGACTTGCGCTTTTGATGATATCGTAGAGCTGTTTTGGTTTGCCTATTTTCTCGAACCTGAATTCAGGGTCGGTCTTATCGGTGGTGATAAGCACAACCGTACCTATTCCGACAAGACAATCTGAAAAACTGCGATGCAGACTCATATCCACAATGCGAAACATATCAATATTGTCGATGCGCTTTTCGAATAGTCCCCTTGCCCATTCAATCCTGTCGGCGGATACACGGTAGCGGACACTTTTGAGCTTGATGATTTTGAATAGAAAGATAATTACTGCGACAGCCATTAGCGAAAGACCCACAATAACTCTGTATTTATTTATTACCGTAAATTTGCCTGGATCAATCTTAAGTTGCGCCAATAGTTTGTCGGCCGGCCAAAACGCCAGGCACCCGAAAACCGCAACCATAAAAGCCGTCTTTAAAAAATTCGGAGTAAGTATCCACACCGAAGGCGACGCCTGGAAAAGCAGTTCTTTTTTCTTCTTATCATCGGGCGATTTTCTTTCGGAAGATTCGTCCGCTGTTTTAACGGGTTTGTTAAGAAACTCGCCGCAGTAACGGCACTTTATCGCGGCGGTAAGAATTATCTCTGCGCAATAGGGGCATTGCTTGGTGCCTTGCGGCAAATTCGGCGGCGATGGTCTGTATTCGGCCATATTATCAGGTATTTACAATATCCTGCTGCTGTGGGGCAGGAGCATAATTATAATCGACTTCCTTAACGCTATGTGGCGATTTGTCCGACGGTTCGTCCTGGCTATTATCATTATCCGGCGGCTGCTGGTCGTCCTGCATGTCCGTGTAGCCGGCCTGTTTGTCGGCGTCCATCCGCTCTTTGAGGCGTTCATATTCTTCAATGGTCATCAGCACTTCGCGAGCCTGACTGCCTTTGTATTCGCCCAGAATTCCAGAAGCACCCATCGCCTCAATAATTCTGCTTGCGCGGGCATAGCCGATGCTGAGTTTTCTCTGCAGAAGCGAAACGCTGCCTCGCTGAGATTCGAGAATAATTCGTACGGCCTGGTCGAACATTTCATCTTTGCACGCCTGGCCGGCGTCGATGCGATTAAGCTGCATAAGTTCAGGATGGAACTGCGGCTCGGCCTGCTCGATGAGATGCTGCACGACTCTGTGGACTTCCGCTTCATCAACAAAAGCTCCCTGTGCTCGGACAAGGTCGCTCGTGCCGGGCTTGAGGAAGAGCATATCGCCCTGACCCAGCAGCGTCTCTGCGCCGTTCTGGTCGAGCACAATTCTGCTGTCCATTCGAGATGCGACGCGGAAACTTATCCTGCTCGGCAGATTGGCCTTGATAAGGCCTGTAACAACGGTCGCCTGCGGCCGCTGCGTGGCAAGAACAATATGAATTCCAACCGCCCTGCTCTTTTGGGCGATACGGACGATATAGCCTTCTATTTCTTTCGAAGAAGTCATCATAAGGTCTGCGAGTTCATCGACGATTATCATAAAATACGGCAGACGTTTTGGAATTTTCGCTTCTTCTTCGGGGCTTTGCGGATTAAACCTGCGGATAATTTCCTCGGTGCCGAGCGAGTTGTAACCTGCGATATTTTTCACGCCTGCCTCTGCAAACAGGGCGTACCGCTCGTCCATTTTCATCGTGGCCCATTCGAATATCTGCTCGGCCTTGCTGATTTCAGTAATTATCGGCGCCATCAAGTGCGGAATCTTGGCAAAGGCCGTCATCTCGACCATCTTGGGGTCAACAAGAACAAGTTTTACCTCGTCAGGCCGTTTCGTGAGCATAATGCTCATAACAATACTGTTTATGCATACGCTTTTTCCGGAGCCTGTTGTACCCGCGATAAGCAGATGAGGCATAGTCGTCAGGTCGCTGACAATTGCCTGGCCTGAAGAGTCCTTGCCCAAAAACAGCGGCAGTTCCATCTGCTTATAAGAATCGCCTGCCCGCATAATAAGGTCTTTAAGGCGGACGATTTCTTTTTGGCTGTTTGGCACTTCAATTCCGATTGTATGTCTGCCCGCCAGAGGCGCGACGATGCGTACCGCCTGCGCTCCGAGTGCACGCGCTATATCGTTCGAGAGATTGGATATCTGGCTTACCTTAACGCCCGGCGCAAGTGCCAGTTCGAACATCGTTATCGTAGGCCCCGGGTCTGAACCAACAACGTGGGCTTCGATACCGAATTCCGTCAGCACCTGTTCGAGGGCGGCGGATTTTGCCTTGATGATTTTTTCCTGCACGGCGCCGAAACTGTATTCGGGCTCCATAAGCATATCCAGCGGCGGAAGCTGATAGTTGTCGAAACTTTCCGATTCATAAATCGGTTCGACATCGGCATCGCCCTGCTGCTGTGTTGCCACAGGCGAAGGTTTGGCTTCCAGATGGCTTTCAATCGCCTCATCAGCTTTTACTTCTACCTGCTGCTGTTGCTGCTGGACAGTTTGCTGCGCCTCGACGGCAAGAAGCTGCGCTACTGTAGGCTCGGCTTTTTTAACGCTCAATTTTTTCCATATTTCCGAAAGCCTTTTCGAGCGCAGTCTCGCGGCAGCCCATGCGGGCATAATCGTGTTGAGTGTCTTCATAAACAGCGCGCCGCTTACGTGCAAAAATCCCATTACAAGCGAATCTGCGAAAAGAATCGCACCTACGACAAAGCCACTCAGAACAATAATCACAGTGCCGAGCAGCGAGAAATTTTTCTTTAAGAATAATACCGCCGCGGCCCCGAGAATTCCGCCTCCACCGGTCGGCAGAACCGATTCGCTATGCCGGCGGAGCATATAAATAATCGCCGAGATTGTCGTCGCTACGAGTATCATTCCGACGGCCCGCAAGTACATCTGGCTGATTTTTTGGTCGGCAAGTTTTACAAAAATAACGGACGCCGCCGCTATAAGCACAATGAACACTCCCGGCCCGACATAGTACATCAGGTAATACGCTAAAAAAGCGCCGACAGTGCCGCACCAGTTCGCCGCGGGATGATTGTTAGGCCAGGTATATCTGCTGGGAAAATCACCGATATTGAAACTCATACAGCTAAAGAACAGCATCGCTATAAATGCCAGACCAATTATCTGTATAGCTTTCGAGCTTAAGTTCACCGTCTTATTCAACATTCACCTCCACACCAAAGAAGTTTTAAATAGTCTATTTCTAATAAGAATTTTATTTTCATTTTTTTATTTAATATCTCCCCTCACGCCAACGCTTTGGTGTGGGGGTGAACCTCACAAAATTTTTTAAAGTCCTATAAAAAAGCATTTTCCTGCGTTATAGACACAAATTTCCCTAATGCCGCATAAAACTTTATCGGCAAAATATAATGTTTTTCTCCAGCCTAACAATTGATTTGCCGCCGTTGTGTTTTGAGCAAAAACACAACTGATGCTGCTGCCAGAAAAATGGTCGATGGTTCGGGAATAAATATCGCTGTCGAAAGTTTAGGGGCTATGGCCATATCTATTCTTACATCTCTTAGTATCCCTGTATCGCCATATACAGCATCGTAAATTCGCACAGTCCACTTACCAAGACTTTGCTGGCCATAAAACATACTTAGCCTGTCCGGCCCGTTCGGTTTGAAAAGCCCCATATAAAGGTCCTGTGCCTGGTCTATACCAAACAGGCTTTCTTCGTCAAGCACCATCCAGCCAAGACATTTTCTGTCTTTGACGAAATTGTCCCTATCGTAGTAGTTGATGCACGCCGTGGTACCCTGCGGACTGTCGATATAAATTTGAAGGTTGCAGAAACTTGTATGTTCTATATTAAGAGCAAGGTCAAGATTGAGAATGTTTCCGCTGGCCGGCACAAAAATTTCCGCAGAGGTCCAGCTTTTGGTATTCGCCGGCCCGAAAGACTGGTTAACTTTCTTACCGAAAGAATAGTAAGTTGTGCCAAAGACCGCCTGAGATAAAATGAGAAGCACCCCGCCCGCCGCTGCTAATAAACGCAGTCCTTTGCTTTGATATTTGTCCATAACAGATTTTATTATAGGACGCTAACGGGCAGGATTCAATAAGATTCCATCCAATCGTTTATGTTTTTTGCCAGGATTTGCGGGTCTTTTTGCTTCAGTATATGTTCGGCGATTGCCTGCGGAATTTTCAACTGCTTCAATGCCGATTCGACCTTTTTCCACAGTTTTGTTTTCTGCCCATCGCTTTGGGCAAGATAAATTTCGCCTGTTAGCTCCTGAAGCTTGGCAAGGGCGATTTTGTCAAGGCTGCCGTAATAATCCTTTATGACTTTTTTCTGATAATCGTTGTATTCCTTGCCCATTTCAACGGCTCATTTCCATATCGTTCTATTTAATAAGAAGTTACAACCGCCCCCTGACAATCAACACCATCGGCTTTTTTCCATAACGCTTTATCGGACTATAAGTTATACATCGTTAATATCAATACTAATATTAAGGTTTTTACGAATTTATGTCTGGATTTATAGTTTGGCATAGCTATAATCACTGCGTTAAAGGGATTTTACTGGAAGATATGCGCAAACAACTTATCTGCCTTATATTGGTATTGCTTTTCGGCACGGATTGTCTCTGGGCGATTGAGTCCGGTGAGGCGCGGTTTTTCGGCGCCGACGACCTTCATCTGCGCGGCGGGTCGGTGACAAGTTTCCAAATCGCCGGCGGCGACAACATTCTCGTATTCAGCGACGGCTTTAATCTCACTCTCGGTGATAATGAACTCAAAAGCAGACAGGCTGTTGTCTGGCTGAACACCGTCACTACCGAATATCGCGGCGGTAAAGATATCGAGTACAAAATAACGGTTTATCTGCAGGACAAGGTAACGGCAGTCTCCGGCCCGGGTTCGAAAACATCGGGCGTTGACGTCAGCAAGCCCGTAATCGAGGGAGCAGAATCGCTGGTCGCGAAATTTGCGGTGGCCGGCGAAATTCTCGTAACAGCCGACAAGCGAATCGAAGAAGACCCTCGCGCAAGTGCGATTTACCATAACGCGCTTGTCGCGACAGGTCAGGCGGCATTGCCCGCAGAGGAAAAAGCCGCTATTGCTCAGCAGCAGGCTCCTGCCAAGCCGAATGTCCTTGAAAAAGTTTTCGGCACGGAGAAAACCGGTCAGCGGCAGCCCGCGGCAACGACGACTCCGGAAGCACCGGCAGCCAAATTCCAGTATCCCGTCAATATAAGCAGCGCAACTGACACGCCTGTAAAAATCACAAATGAAAATCTCACCGACGGCACAAGCATATCGACGGTGCTGAACAGGTTCTACCTGTGGCAAAAGCAGGACGAAAGCGGCAGATTGCTTGAGTTCCAGGCCGACGCGGCGGTAATTTTTTATTCCCGCAGGACAAATGAGCCGAATAAAACCGCCGATCTTCTGCCGGTCGACAATACTGTCAAGGCTGTCTATCTTCGCGGCGATATAATTATGACCGAAGGCAACAGAACGATTCGCGCTGACGAGGTCTATTATGATTTTCAGAAAAAGCAGGCGTTGGCTGTAAATACCGTGATGCGGACTTTCGAGCCGACGCGCGGAATCCCGATTTATGTAAGAGCGGCCAAACTCAAACAGGTCGGTGAGAATAAATTCGCAGGCAAAAATGTTACACTGACCAGCAGTGAGTTTTACGTTCCAAAAATTTCGGCGACAGTTTCGGAAATTTATATCGCCGACACTACAACTATCGACCAGGAGGCCGGAAAGCTCGACAAGCACAGCTATGACGCGATGATGAAAGACGTAAAGCTGAAGGTCGATAACCATACAATATTTTACTGGCCCGGCATGCGGGGCAATTTTGAAAGACCCGACCTTCCCATCAAAAAACTGCAGTTCGCTCACGACAATACTTTCGGCACGTCCATTGAGACTGAATGGTATCTTGCGAGGGTTCTCGGCCTTCGCGAGCCGCACGGCGTCGATTCGACTCTTGCGTACGATTACTATTCCAAACGCGGCACAGGTATAGGCGCTGATATAAATTATAAAAGAGATACTTACTTCGGCAATATTAACGGTTATATAATCAGCGACCGCGGCCAAGACGACCTGAGCAGAGACAGGCAGAATCTCGAACCCGACAAGGCATTAAGAGGTATATTTAGTTTCCAGCACAGGCAGTTCCTGCCGTATCACTGGCAGCTTACTCTGGAAACTGACTATGAATCCGACGAAAATTTTCTCGAATCTTTCCAGCGAAACAAATTCCTGACCAGTATGCAGCGGGAAACAGCCATACAGCTGAAATGGATAAAAGACAACCAGGCATTTGCGCTGCTGGGCAAATGGCGGATAAACGATTTTGCCGACGAGACCGAGCAGCTTCCCTCGGCACAGTATCATTTAGAGGGACAGTCGCTTTTCAACGACAAGTTCACTTTATATAACGACAGTACCCTTGGCAGATTCCGTCAGCGAATCGGCAAAGACCACGTTCTAAATGTTTCACAAGACTATTTCACGTTCGGCTCGACCCGCACAGAGCTTGATATGCCGATGAAGTTCACGGCCGGCAATATTGTACCTTACGCAGCCGGCACTTTCGGCTATGATGATGGAACTGGCTTTAACAGAGACGCAGCCATCGGAGAAAGCTCTGATTTCGGCACAAAAGATATTTTTATAGGCGAGGTAGGCGCCAGGGCTTCGACGCAGTACTGGAAGACTTACAACAATGTCCGCTCCGTATTCTGGGACCTTGACGGCATTCGTCATATCGTAAAGCCTTATGCCAACGCGGCGGTTTTTGCCAAAAGCAGCGACGTGATTGACCAGAAAGATGTTTACACCCTCGGTCTTTTGCAGCGGTTCCAGACTAAACGCGGCGTCGGAGAAAAGAGCAGGATTCTCGACTGGATGCGATTGGATATGCAATACACGAAGGTCAGCAACGCGGACAAGGATATAAAAAGACCCGAGAGGACTCTCTGGAACGATTCGCTTGTACCGCTTTCAGTTTACTCAATGCCGGGAATTTTCAACGGCGATTTGAGCAGCTATCGGCAGTTTGAACTTTTCGGTCCGCAGCACGACAGTTTTAACGCGGATTACCTCTGGCGTCTGAGCGACACAACGGCAATCCTGAGCGACCTCAGTTACAACACAACCAACAATGAGATTGAGCAGTTCAACATAGGATTTTCCCGACTCGTCTGGCCGGACCTGAGTTATTATGTCGGCACCCGATATCTGAAAAATGTGGAAGTTGACGGCAAAACAGGCTCGAACGCCTTTACCTTTGCTATGACATACAAACTTAGTCCTCGTTATATGATTTCTTTCGCCCATCAGTATGATTTCGAACGAAACAGAACAATAGCCAGCCAGGTTACACTTATCAGGCGATATCACAGGCTTTGTTACGGTCTTACTTACAGTGTTGACGAGTCACTTAAGAGACGGGCTGTTATCCTTAATATATGGCCGGAAGGAATCGGAGAACTGGGATTCGGTTCTAAGACATATATGGGTCTGGATGCCCCAAAAGACCGTAATTACTAATCCTGCTCGCCTCGCTGAGTCGAAGCGGGACGGCACTAAAAATCGCACCTATTTTCGTTCTGATTGATAACCTATTTGCAGCGTTTTTTTCTTGATTTCCGGCAGGAAATATCTATAATAGAGTAAGTTATTTTTGGAGAAGGAAGAAAATGAGAAGTTATTGGAGGATTTCCCATTCGTTCACAACCCAGCGGTATCATTGCGCAAATTTTTGGTGCGAAATAAGAAAATGAAAAAGCAGTTTATTATTATGATGGCCGGTATTTTAATGTTAGTCGGCTCTGAGCAGGTGACGGCTGTAACACAATATACAATTACCAACCTTGGAACTTTAGGGGGAAGTACCTCTTATGCTACCGGCATCAATAACAGCGGGCAGGTTGTAGGGAAAAGTGAGATTGCTGGAAATTCCAGCTACCACGCCTTTTTATACGATGGCACTACAATGAAAGACCTTGGAACTTTAGGAGGAAGTAACTCTTATGCTACCGGCATCAATAACGACGGGCAGGTTGTAGGGTGCAGTGATACTACTGGAAATTCTGCCAATTTTGGCTTTTTGTATAATGGTACTAAAATGGAAGGCCTTGGGCCTGGAATTTATGCTTTCGGCATCAATAACAGTGGTCAGATTATAGGGAACGCTTCTACTTGGCTCTTAACCAAACACGCCTTTTTGTATGATGGCACTACAATGAAGGATCTTGGGGCCTTAGGACGTGGATGGTACTCTTATGCTAACGGCATCAATGACAGCGGGCAGGTTGTAGGGTACAGTGAAACTACTGGAAGTTTTAGCTACCACGCCTTTTTGTATGATGGCACTGCAATGAATGACCTTGGAACTTTAGGGGGAAGTCACTCTCAAGCTTACGGCATCAATGACAGCGGTCAGGTTGTAGGGCTTAGTAATATTACTGGAAATTCTGCCTACCACGCCTTTTTGTATGATGGCATTACAATGAATGACCTTGGAACTTTAGGGGGAAGTTTGTCGGAAGCTTCCGGTATCAATGACAGTGGTCAGGTTGTAGGGAGAAGTTTTATTACTGGAGATTCTGCCTACCACGCCTATTTGTATGATGAGGCTGCAATGATTGATTTAAATGCCTTGCTGCCAACAGGCAGCGGCTGGGTATTATAGGATGCCAAAGGTATTAATGATTTAGGTCAAATTGTGGGAGAGGGTACTATTAATGGTCAGACGCATGCTTACCTGATGACACCAGTTCCTGAACCCGCCTCCGCAACGATAATGACTCTGGCTGGTCTATTCATTGCTTTGAAACGCAAACAACGATAAGTTGACAATATAAATCATTGCTACGTCGGGCAGGCCCGCCACGCTTTTACTCCTCGGCTTAGGCGGATTGGTTTTGAGTAAAAAACATCGCATTTAATCAGGGTCAAACACACATTTAAATAGATAAAAAACACTGCGAAAAACTCCACATCTGACAGAGCAGGAGCTTGAAAAAAGAAGGCAAAACCAGATAAAGCGTTTGTTAAATAATTCTTGACTTAAAAGAGGTGCGGGGTTATATCATTACCCTATATTGTGATGTAGTTTACAAACTTTTTTAAGGAATTAATAATATGGCTCTGGTTACCACAAAAAAAATGTTCGCGATGGCTTATAAAAATAAATATGCAATTGGAGCATTCAATGTCAATAATATGGAGATTACACAGGGCATCGTAAACGCCGTTGCTGAAAAAAAGGCTCCATTGATTCTTCAAATATCGCGCGGCGCAAGAAAATACGCGTCTATGAGTTATCTGCGGGCGATTATCGATGTCGCTGTCGCTGAAAATCCTGATATTCCAATCTGTATGCACCTCGACCACGGCGATACGTTCGAGATTTGCAAGCAGTGCGTTGACGACGGCTTTTCTTCGGTAATGGTCGATGCCTCACATTTTCCCTTTGAGGAAAACATCAGAATTACAAAGCAGGTTGTCGAATATGCCCACGCCCACAACGTCGTTGTGGAAGCAGAACTCGGTCAGCTCGGCGGCATTGAAGAGGACGTCAAAGGCGTAGGTCACGATGATGTTTTAAAGCATCTTACCGACCCTAATCAGGCGGTTGAGTTTGTCGAAAAAAGCGGCTGCGATTCTCTGGCGGTCGCCTGCGGTACAAGTCATGGCGCTTATAAATTCAAAGCCGAACCCAAGCTTGCCCTTAACATTATTCAGCAGGTCGCCGACAAACTGCCGGGCTTTCCGCTCGTAATGCACGGCTCGAGCAGTGTTTTAAAGGAATTCAAAGACCTTATCAATAAGTACGGCGGAAAGATGCCGGACGCGATGGGTGTGCCGGAGTCGGCAATAACGGAAGCTTCGAAAATGGCGGTCTGCAAGGTAAATATCGATACCGACCTTCGTATGGCTATGACGGCAAAGATTCGCCAGGTGTTCGCTGAAAAGCCAATGGAGTTCGACCCGAGAAATTATCTCGGTCCCGCAAGAGACGCGATAAAAGCGATGGTTATACACAAACTCGATATACTCGGCTGCAGCGGCAAAGCGAAAGAATGTCTGTAAAAATTACTAAAAATAGCCACGAAGGCATAAAGACATAATTTGAAATTTCAAATTTGAGATTTTAAATTTCAGAGCCTTGGCGCCTTAGTGGCTAAATTTTTGAGAAAAACACAAATGAAAAAAATTATAGTATTCGTCTTCGTACTGTTTCTTCCGATTTGGTCGGCATCTTCGATGTCAAACCCCGGCGTAGTTTCTCATTCACCGCCAAACACTGCCCCCGCGGGCGCGGCATCGCAGCCCGCCGATGGTAATACAACAAGCCCCGTTAAATCCGCGGCGCATGAAATATGCGATGGCAATTTCGCCGCTGCCGAACGGACTATTAAAAAAACTGACGGCAATAATCCGGCTTCGGCCGCGATTGCGGAAATAATATCGCAATACAATAAGATTCAGCAGGCAAGAGGGCAGGCAAAAAAGGAAACATTCGAAAAACAGCTTGCCGAGCTCGAAAAATTCAAATCCCGTCCGGAGACAAACGAACCGAACCTGTTTGATGTGTTTCCTGTGATTCTAAAGGCTCGTGAATCCGCCGAGGAAAGCCGCAAGGCGGAGGTTTTAGCCAAGCCGTATGTACAGGCAACAATAACAAGAGCCAAAAAAGCCGCCGAAGATTACGAGGCCAAAGGCGAGTGGATAGACGCTATGCTTTATTGCTACAGCTGGCTGGCCGTTCTCTATCCGGACGATAAAACCTACTCGGAGAAAAAAGAACAGCTCGAGGAAAAAGCCACTGTCAAGGCTTCGCTGCTGGACAGCCCCTGCGAGACATCTACTGACCGGTACGTAAAAGTAAAACTTGAGATGTTTACCCGCACTCTTGACGCGCTCGAGTACGGCTACATCGAACCTTTTAAATACAGCGATATGGTTGAAAAATCACTTAAGCGATGCAAGTACCTGGCGGAAGTACTAAGTCTTTCGCAGAATTTCGACAAGACTTTTAAAATTCATTTTGAAAAAGACCAAATACAACCTTTTGTTGCCGGGCTTTCCGGCCTGGAGAACTCTTATAAAACTGAACTTGTCGGCGTAAACAAGGAACAATTCATAAATTTTGTCAAACATATCCTCGCTCTCAACTCGGCGACAATAAAACTGCCCGAACAGATTATTATCTGGCACATCGCTGACGTTTCGCTGGATACGCTTGACCCGCATACGATGATTGTCTGGCCCAAAGAGGTGGAAGATTTTCAAAAGAATATGACGCAGGAATTTACGGGGATAGGCGTTCAGATATCCAAAGAAGACGGCCCTTTAAAGGCGGCAAGTCTTGTGCCTAACACGCCCGCTTATAATTCCGGTCTGCTTGATGCCGGCGATATAATAGAGGCCGTTAACGGCGAAAGTACAAAAGATATGTCGATTACTTGCGCGGTCACCAAAATCACAGGCCCGGCGGGTACAAAAGTTGTGCTTACGATTCGTCGGGATGGAAAGACAAGAGACGTCGAACTGACAAGAGCAAAAATCATTGTTCCTACTACTTGCGGCTGGTGCAGAGATGACACCGGCAGATGGCTCTACTTTGTTGACGAAAAAAGCAGGATTGGTTATGTCAGGATTACGCAGTTTTCCGAAACCACGGCGCCAGACCTTGAGGCTGTTCTTATTCAACTTGAAAACGCGGGAATGAAGGCGCTTATTATGGACTTGCGATATAATACCGGCGGCTTTCTTCAGACCGCGGCTGATGTCGTGGATTTGTTTGTCGAAAAAGGTGTGATGGTGAGTACTCAGCCGCGAGTCGGGCTGCCGACATGGGAGACGGCGGTAAAAAAAGGAACTCATCCCAATTATCCGGTTGTGGTATTGATTAATTCAGGTTCGGCAAGTGCATCTGAAATAGTATCCGGCGCCCTTTCCGATAAAGTATTTTTAAGGGCGACTCTCGTAGGAGAGCAAAGTTACGGCAAAGGCAGCGTTCAGCAAGTTACCAAATTCCCCGGCGACGGCGCACAGCTTAAATACACTATGGCATATTACCATCTGCCTTCCGGACAAAGAGTCAACGACCGCTGGGCGATGCAGAAGCAGAATAGAAAAGACTGGGGCATTATGCCGAATGTAAAGGTTGAGTTGACCACCGACGAAATCAAAAAGACGTTCGATATGCAGCGGGACAACGATGTTCTCGCAGCGCCCGACCACGACCATAATAAACAAAAGCTGAAAAAACACAGTCTAGAAGAAACATTGCAGGCCGATAGTCAGCTTGCCGTGGCGATTCTTGTCGCAAAAACAAAACTTGTTGAATCAGGACCTCAGCAATGACAGAACAAGAGGATATCGGAAAATTAGAGCAGCAGCGGAAAGAAAAACTCGAGCACATAAAACAGCTTGGAATCGACCCTTATGGCTCCCGTTTCGACAACGCCGAATCTACTCAGGCGGTAAGAGCGAAATTCGACGAAAAATTACAGTCCGCCCCCGGCGAGACCTCGCCATCTGGCGGGCCGCCGCAAAGAGCAATCTGCGCAGGCAGAATAGTCCTGCTTCGCGACATAGGAAAACTCATTTTTATAACTCTCCGAGACGGCAGCGGTATAATCCAGCTTGGTCTGAGTAAAAAACTTCTCGAAAGCCAGTGGGTACTTATAAAATTAATTGAACTTGGCGACATAATCGGCGCCGAAGGCCAGCTCGGCCTTACAAAAACTGGCGAGCTTACTATATGGACCGACAAAATCACGCTCCTGGCCAAATCGATTTTGCAACCGCCGGAAAAATTCCACGGCCTTGCGGATACAGACCTGAGATACCGTCAGCGGTATGTTGACCTCTGGGCGAATCCAGAAGTAATGCTGAGATTTAAAAAACGAATCGCGATAGTATCGACGATTCGTGATTTTCTGCGGGAAAAAGGTTTTTACGAAGTTGAAACGCCGATGATGCAGACCATCGCCGGCGGAGCGGCGGCAAAACCGTTCGTTACTCATCATAACGCCCTCGATATTGATTTGTACCTGAGAATCGCGCCGGAATTGTTCTTAAAAAGACTGCTCGTCGGCGGCATAGAAAAAGTTTTCGAGATAAACCGTAATTTCCGCAACGAAGGCTTGAGCCCGCGTCACAATCCCGAATTTACTATGATGGAAATCTACCAGGCGTATGCGGACTACAATACAATGATGGAACTTACCGAAGAGCTTATCAGTACGATTGTTCAGAAGCACTGCGAAAGCTCTAAACTGCAATTCGGCGATTACATGATTGATTTCTCGCGTCCATGGAAGAAGATTCCATACGCCGAGCTTTTCAGTCAGTATTGCGGCTGCGGCATACACGACATTGCCGCCATTCGCAAAAATGCGAAAGCTGCCGGCATTGACGAGGCGAAAATGGATGATGAGGTCGTTATAAACAAGCTTTTCGAAGAAAAAGTGGAATCGAACCTTATCAATCCGACTTTTGTAATTGATTATCCCGGCAAATTGTGCCCGCTTACCAAACGCAGCAAGTCGAATCAGGATTTTGCCGAGCGGTTCGAGCTTTATATGGGGGCGATAGAGGTCGCAAACGCTTATACGGAGCTGAACGACCCGGCGGTGCAGTATGAAAACTTTACATCGCAGGTAAAAGGCGCCGGCGAGGACGAAAATGTTTTTCGCAGTCTCGACGAGGATTTCATTAATGCCCTTAAATATGGAATGCCGCCTGCCGGAGGACTGGGCATCGGCATCGACAGACTTATTATGCTGCTTACCGGCACTACAAATATAAGGGATGTTATTTTGTTCCCATTGTTAAAACCGGAAAAATAGCCGCAAAGGCACAAAAATTGAAGATTTTAAAAATATGTTAAACCGGCCTATTAGCAAATAAGAGGTGATACTAAAATGAAAAAATTTAAGGGAAAATCGGCATTTCTTGAAATTTCAATCGCATTACTCCTTGCATGCTTGATGATGCCGACATCCGGTTGCATCACTGCGGGAAGTAGCTATGTTCCACAGGAAAAACTTTCTTTATTAAAGGAAAATCAGACTACTAAACCCGAAGTAATAAAGTTATTAGGCAAACCGTTGCGTACCCAAAATGAGTACGACGGCAAAGGCGAAATCGTTACTTATGATTATGTAAATACCGATTTATTTTCAAGCAAGAAGGATTGTCAGACAGTCAACCTGTTTATTGATGATACTGGTATTTTGAAGAAAATCTCCATAAACGAAAGAACGCTGCTAAATTATAATTTCTACACTCCATTTATAGAACAGGAAAAACTTGCCTTGTTAGAATCGAAAGTAAACCAAATGACCAAGGCAGAGGTAATGAAATTAATTGGTAATCCGTTCGACATACATCCCGGTAAAGGAGGTAAGGGTGAAAATCTTACATACTACTATATAGACCCTAAAGAACATATTGTGAGCAGTGATAATGCTGGTGTTGTTACCAAGAATATGAACCGCCAAGCAGTCGTTTTGTTTATTGATGATACCGGTATTTTAAAGAAAGTCTCTGTATGTGATACACCCACAAAAATACACGAATGGACTGCGGGACATAGTTATTATCAAGGCAACTATGGTGTATTACACAGAACAGCTATCATAGATTCCGATATAGGCGACTACATTGAGCCTGAGAAGCTATCTTTATTAAAAGAAAACCAAACCACAAAAGATGCTATAATAGAGTTGATTGGTAAGCCACAATGGATCTCCGCAGGTGAAGATGGCAAGGGTGAGTTGTTCAGTTATCATTATATGAAGAATAATAATAAATACCAAATAGTGAACCTTTTTATCGATGACACTGATATTCTGCGAAAGATTAAGATTGAAGAGAAGAATAAAGATTAAAAAAAAGTTTTTAAAATTTTTAATCTTTAGCTATTCAATGTTTAATATTTCAAAAGGCGTGATAAATGCTCAAGTTTTTTTTGGCACTGCGTTATCTTAAGAAGCGGAAAATTGTCTTCCTCAGTATCGCAGCGGTAACTCTTTCCACGGCGCTGCTCGTTACGGTAGCAAGTCTCTTTACCGCGTTCATCAGCGCTATCGAGCTAAGCGCATCGGAGTATCTCGGCGATATAGTTCTTGAACCTCCCGCGAGATTTTCTAATTATGATATTCTCATTAAGAAACTCTGCCAGGCCAAAGAAATCGATTCCGCCACGCCCGTACTTTCCGCAAGCGGCCTTGTGCACCTTGGGGCGGGAAATGTAAAAGCCGTTACAATCTGGGGCATAGAGCCTGTCAGCCGATGCCGCGTTACCAATTTCAAGAGCAATCTTCTCAGGCAGAAATCGTCGCCCCAAGAAACGCTGTTTAAATACGGCGACGCAAATAATACGCCGATTTTCATAGGCATTGCCGCCCTTTCGGAGCCGGACCCGAAAACCGACCAGTATGATTTTGCTTTTGCCGAAAGTTTCATCGGCAAAAAAGCGGTGATAACCACCGGCACAACGGAATCCGACAGCAATTCGCCGACAAATTTAGCTCATTCCCGTTCGGCCCAGGTAGTCATCGCCGATGTAGTTTTTACATCCGTCTATGATATAGACAAAAGATTTGTCTTTATGCCGATAGACGCGCTGGCGAACCTTTTATTTCCTTCGGACAATAAATCGGCAAGTATCATTCATATTAAATGCGCCGCCGGCGTCGCCCCGCAGCAGGCAATTTCTGTCGTGCGTCAGATATGGTCGGACTTCGCCTCCCAGCAGCTCAACTGGCCGACGTTTTACACCGCTGACACCGAGATTTTGACTTCTGTCGAAAAACAGGCCCGCTACGCCGCCGAGCTTAGAAAGCAAATGGGCGTTCTGTTATTGATTTTCGGAATCATAAGCACAGGCATCGTCATTCTCGTCTTCTGTATCTTCTATATGATAGTCAAAGCCAAACAGAAAGACCTTGCGATAATAAAATCCATCGGCGGCTCATCCGCTGACATTACTTCTGTCTTTTTGCTGTTCGGCCTTTTCATCGGTCTTATCGGCGCATCCGCCGGCGTAGCTATCGGCTTTGTCGTCACCATCAATGTAAACGCCTTCGAGCAGTTTATCAGCCGGCTTTTCGGGCTTAAGCTGTGGAGCAGCAGTATTTATATGTTCACGAAAATTCCCAGCCATTTCGACTGGTACTGGGCAATCTGTTTCTTTATCGCCGCTGTCGTCGCTTCGGTTCTCGGTGCACTTTTGCCCTCAATAACCGCCGCCAGGACATCGCCGGTAAAGATTCTGAGGTACGAATAAAAATGTACGACGTAATACTGCCTTTAAAATTATTCAAATCCAGCAGACTGACAATCCTTGCCGTCGCGGCAGTGGCGGTCTGCGTTTTTGTCGTCATTGTGGTAATGACGGTAATGAACGGCCTTGTGGTCGATTTCATAGACAAGAACCACACCTTTTTCTCCGACTGTATCATCTCGACAGATTCACTTGTCGGCTTCGGCCGTTATGACGAATTTATAACATCTCTGCGTTCGTGCGATTTCGTCGATAGCGTCTCACCTGTCATAAATACTTTCGGCCTTGTGAAATCCGATTCTTCCGGCAAAAGCGCCGCCCTCAGTCTTATGGGCATCGTCCTTGATTCTCACACAAAGACAACAGATTTTGCGCAGAGCCTGTATTACCGCAAAGACAATCCTTCGCTCGCCTTTTCGCCTTCGTACAATCCTCAATTGCAGGGCTGTGTGATTGGCGTTGACCTTCTCGTGGAACGCGACCAATGGGGACAATATAGGCAGATGCCGTATCTGCCGAGATGGTCTTACGGCATTACCTGTTTTCCGCTGACGCCAAAAGGAACGCTCGTAAAAACCGGAACTATGGTTTCCGCCAATACCGGAACATTTTATTACAGCGACAATTCGAATTCGGGCCTTGCCAAAATCGACAGCACCGTTGTCTATCTGCCGTTCGAGAAATTACAGTCTTTGACCGGTATGGACATCGGCCCCAAAAGAACCAGTGCGATATTCATAAAATTCAAAAAAGGTTTCAACTCCGACAAATCCATCGAAAAAACCGCGGCCTTATGGAAAGATTTTGTCGCTCGGACGCCCGACCCTGTGGTTTCCGACCTGTTTAAAACCGTAAATGTACAGGATTTCAGAAGTTACCGCAGAGAATCGATTGCCCCAATGGAAAAAGAGCAGTTAATGCTGCTTTTGCTTTTTCTGCTTGTCGGCCTGATTACTGTCTTTATTATTTTCGTCATTTTCTATATGATTGTAGGCGCAAAGAGCAGGGACATCGGCATATTGAAAAGTGTCGGCGCTTCCCGTATCGGTATTATGCGTGTCTTTTTGCGATATGCGATTTTGACCGGCCTTGTCGGTGCAGCGGTCGGCATCGCCGGCGCGCTGATATTTCTGGATAATATCAACGGCCTTGAAAACTGGCTGTACGTTAAATTCGGCTTTCAGATGTGGAACAGGGAAATTTACGCGATAGGCGAAATACCGAGCCAGCCTGGTTTTGCCCTGCCGATTGAAATCGCCGCGGCGGCGGTTGTTGCTTGTCTGCTTGGCGCGATGTTTCCGACTATCAGGGCCGCAAGACAAAATTGTGTCGATATTCTGCGGGTAAATCAGATATGAAACTAAATAATTATATATTGACCTGTCAGCAGATTTTTAAATCCTACCGGATGGGCGCTACCCGTCTTGACGTTCTCAAGGGCATCGACCTTAACATAGCGAAAGGCGAATTTGTCGCCATTAAAGGCGCCTCCGGCAGCGGCAAAAGCACGCTTATGCATATACTCGGCGCGCTCGATAAGCCCGATAAAGGCGGCGTTTTTTTTGAAGATAAAAATCTTTCCGCGTTCAGCGGCAGAAAAATCAACGAGTTCAGGAACAAAAAAATTGGTTTTGTATTTCAGTTTTATCATTTGCTTGACGAATTAACAGTATTGCAGAATGTTTTAATTGCCCCGATGGTGCAGTCCGGCACAATCGGCTGGCTGCTGCATTCGGCAAAGGTCAAAAAGACGGCTCGGCAGCTGCTGGGAGAGCTTGGTCTTTCCGATCGGACCGAACACAGGCCTTATCAGTTGTCCGGCGGAGAACGCCAGCGGGTCGCAATCGCAAGGGCATTGATAAACCAGCCGGATATAATTCTGGCAGATGAGCCGACAGGAAACCTTGACTCTAAGACAGGAAATGATATTCTAAAGGTCTTTGAAAAACTGCATAGTGCCGGCCAGACGATTGTAATGGTTACTCACGATGACCGGATTGCCGAAAAAGCCTCGAGAATTATCAGGCTTGCCGACGGCAGAATCGCCTCGGCGTAAATATTAGGGAGTTGTTTATGGCTTTAAAAATATGGATTAACGACGGGCTCGTGGATGAGAAGGACGCTAAAGTCAGCGTCTTCGACCACGGTCTGCTTTACGGCGACGGCGTCTTCGAAGGCATTCGTGTTTACAGCTCGAAAGTCTTCGAGCTTGACGCGCATCTTAGAAGGCTTTACGAATCCGCAAAAGTCATCAGATTAAATATCGGTATGACCATCGGGCATCTTGCAGATGCGGTCAAACAAACCGTCAAGGCGAACAACATCGTTGACGGCTATATCCGTCTGGTTGTTACAAGAGGCGTCGGCTGCCTGGGTATTAATCCGTTTGTCTGTGAAAAATCTCAGGTAATTATTATCGCCGACAACATCCAGCTTTATCCGGAAGAATTGTATGAAAAGGGTTTGAGGGTTATCAGCGCCTGCACTATCCGCAACCATCCTCTGTCTTTACCGCCGCAGGTCAAGAGCCTTAACTATCTCAATAATATTCTGGCCAAAATCGAAGCTGTCGATGCCGGCGTGCCGGAGGCGATAATGTATAACCACATGGGTTTCGTTGCCGAAGCCTCTGGCGATAATGTTTTTATTCTTAAGGACGGCGTTCTTTGTTCTCCGCCGATTCAGGCCGGTTCCCTTGAAGGCGTTACAAGGGCGGTTGTTATGCGCCTTGCCGCACAGGAAAAAATCGAAGTCATCGAAAAAAATCTGACGCGTTTCGACCTCTACGTTGCCGATGAGTTCTTCCTTACCGGCACCGCTGCCGAGGTTATCGGCGTCGTCGAGATTGACGGCAGGCAGATTTCAGACGGCAAGCCCGGCCCTGTTACTAAACGCTTGAGAAAGAAATTTTTCGATTACGCTAACGGCCGGTCGAAATAAAATGACCGTGCAGAATTCATCGCCCGCATATTCCTTGCTTATAACCAACGAGCTTGCGCAAACGCGGGATTTTCTGTCCAAACAGCTCCAGTCTCCCGACGACAGGCTCAGTCCGTTCATCGATTACATCAGCGGCCTGCAGGGCAAAATGCTTCGCGCTTCCGTTCTGCTTTTAAGCAGCAGATTATTCGGCGGCATAACCGACATACATATCAAAATTGCCGCGGTCGTTGAGATGATTCACGCCGCGACGCTTCTGCACGACGACGTAATAGACGATGGCTGCAGACGCAGACACCACGCAACGGCAAATAATCTCTGGGGCGCAAATTTCGCTGTGCTGCTGGGCGATTACCTTTTAAGCAGGGCTTTTTTGGCCGCGGCGCCTCTGCAAAGAAATGATATCAATCAGATACTTGCCGAAACAGCAGCGACAATCTGCCAGGGAGAAATGCTTCAGAATACCTGTTCCGGAGATTTCGCCCTGACCGAGGGGCAATACCTTGACATTATCGAAAAAAAAACTGCTGTCTTTTTCGCCAACTGCGCCTATCTTGGCGCAACCATATCCGGCGCCGACGAAAACGCCTGCAGCGGATTATACGACTTCGGCCTGAATCTGGGCCTGGCTTTCCAGATAATCGATGACCTTATCGACATTGCCGCGACGGAAACCGAAACCGGCAAGACCGGCGGCAGGGATTTCAGCAATAAAATCCTGACGCTGCCAGTCATTTTTGCCCTTGGCCGTCTGTCTCCTGCCGGAAAAAAGGAGCTTACCGCGTTATTTACCGCCCAGACCCCGCCAATAGACCGCATATTATCAATTCTCGATTCCGTAAAAGGCATCGACTTCGCCAAATCCCAGGCCGTCCAATACCGGCAAAAAGCCCTCCAGGCCCTTGACCGTTTTGGCTCTCATCCTTCCGCTGGAGCACTGAAGGAACTGATCTCTTGTGCAACACAATTGCCCATTTAGTCCTCCGGATTTTTCTTTACGCCTGTTCTCTTTTGTGTAAGAATATCTGCGATAATTCACGGAGGTACAAAAAATGAGAACAATACTTTCATTACTGATAATTCTTATTCTTTCCGCTCCTCTGGCAGCTAAAGAATCCTCGCCGGAAGGCAATTCCGTAGCGGTTACCGTCTATAACAGCAATTTTGCTGTCATCAAGGAGCATCGTCCCATAGTTTTCGACAAAGGTCTTAACACAATAAGATTTACCGATGTCGCCTCGTCTATCGACCCGACCAGTGTAAGTTTTCAGTGCATTTCGTCGCCGGGCAAAATATCTATCCTTGAGCAGAACTACGAATACGACCTCGTCGGAACAGAAAGCCTGCTGAAGCGTTATATAGACAAGCCGGTTGTCGTCTCAATCAAAGGCAGCGGCGCCGACCAGGGTAAGGATGTGGGCGGCGTTCTTTTGGCCGCAAGAGACAATAATCTGATAATCAAAAATGAAAGCGGCCTGATAGAGATAATTTCACAAAGCGGTATTGACAACATTTCTCTCCAGCAGCTCCCCAACGATTTGGTTACAAAGCCGACGCTTATCTGGCTGGCACAATCCGAAACCGCCGGCAAAGAAAACTGTCAGGTTGCATATACCACGGCCGACATCGGCTGGAACGCGGATTATTCAGCGATTCTTAACGCCTCTGATAATATGCTCGACCTCAGCGGCTGGGTAACAATCGATAACAGAAGCGGCGCAACATATAAAGACGCGACAATTAAACTTATCGCCGGCGATGTAAGACGTATCGAAGCGTCTCCGCCGCCGATAAGGACGTATATGTATAAAGCGGCGGGAATGCCCCTTAGCGAGCAGGCCTTTGAGGAAAAGCCTTTTATGGAATATCATATTTATACGCTCGGCCGCACGAGCACAATAAATAATAATCAGACTAAACAGATTGAATTTATAACTCCCGTCCAAAACATTCCCGCGAAGAAAATTTACCTCTATGAACGAGACAAGAATGACAAAAAAGTTCAGATAAAATTTGAGTTTGAAAATAAAAAGGAACACGGCCTCGGCATTGCCCTGCCCAAAGGCAAAGTTCGCGTCTTTAAGAAAGACACCGACGGTTCTCTCGAATTTGTCGGCGAAGACCTGATAGACCATACACCTAAAGATGAAAAACTGTCGCTTTATATCGGCGATGCATTCGATATCGCCGCTGAATACAAACTTGTTGACAGTAAGGTCGACCGCAGAATGCGATGGGAAAAGCACTCAATCGAATTACGAAATCGCAAGGATTCAGCCGTAACAGTTTTTGTCGATGAGAAATTTCCTTCCTGGGTCAACTGGAAAATAGAGGACTCGACTCATAAGAATATCAAAAAAGATGCAACGACTGCTCGCTTTACAGTTGAAATCGCCGCTAATACAGTCGCGACTCTCGAATATTCCGCGACTCAAAAATGGTAATAATGAATTAAATATTTAAATAAAAATTTTAAGGAGGCTTTTATGGTTTGGGTTATTCCAATTGGTATTGTCGTATTTCTTTTCCTGGCCGGCATAAGAATTGTTCGCCCCACTCACAGAGGACTTATCGAAAGATTCGGTAAATATAACAGATTTGCCAGCCCCGGTTTTAACTGGGTCCTTCCCGGAATAGAGAGAATGATTCAGGTAAATATTACCGAGCAAATGGTGGATGCTCAGCCTCAGGAAATAATCACCAACGATAACCTCAACGCAAAGGTCGATGCGCAGGTTTACTATAAAGTCAAAGCCGATGAGGAATGCGTCAAAAGTTCTCAATACAATGTCTATAATTATCAGTGGCAGATTGTCAATCTTGCCAGAACAACCCTGAGAAACATCATAGGCACATTGACGCTCAAATCCGCCAACAGCGAAAGAGACAAAATCAACGGCGAGCTTCTTTCCACACTTGCAAAGGAAACAGGAAGCTGGGGTATGGAAATTGTGCGTACCGAACTGAAGGAAATCGACCCGCCCAAAGACGTTCAGGAAACAATGAACAAGGTCGTCAAGGCCGAGAATGAAAAAGTTGCCGCCCTCGATTTTGCAAATGCGATGGAAAGAGAAGCCGACGGCCAAAAAAGAGCCGAGATTAAGAAAGCCGAAGGCATAAGACAGGCAAAGATTCTTGCCGCCGAAGGCGAAGCCGAGGCCATAAGGCTCGTTAACGATGCCGCCGATAAATATTTCATAGGCAACGCCCAGATACTCAGAAAGCTTGAAATGGTTGAAAAGGCGCTGAAGAATAATGCAAAGATTGTCATTCCTTCGAATTGCGAACTGGTCAACGTTATCGGCGAAATGGCGGGCGTCCTGCCGATTAAAAAACCGGGGAATGAATAATTGTTTATTGAAGGATAACGGCTATGAAGAGAAATACTGCGCTTAAAATTCTCAATCCCATTCTGCTGGTCTTTTTCGTCAACCAGGCGATAACCGTAATATTCCGCGATAGTCTCTCTCCCTCGGCATTTGAAATCTTTCACAAGACCGGCGGGGCGATTTTTATTGGTCTCCTTGCCCTGCACTTTATTTTGAACTTTAACTGGGTCAGGGCCAATTATTTCTCGAAATAGCTTTTAATTTTTCTCCATCGGATAGACAAGATTCCACTGCTGCCGGATACTGTCCATTGTCCTCATAATAGCCATGCTCGTATCCAGCGGCATAATTAAACTTTCCATTTTGCCCTCGCGCAGACATTGCATAACTTCCGCGGCCTCGTAATTATAGCCGTTTCCGAGCCGTTCGAATTTGATTTCTTTCTCCCGCTCCTGTCCTGCCTTCACAATGATTTTATCAGGCTGAAAAAACTTATGCGGTATTTTTATATAGCCATTGGTTCCATAAATCGCCGCCTCAAGAGGCGTTTCCGTACGAACCGCGCACGTCAGCACCGCCATTGCCCCACCCTCATATCCGAAAATCATTGACGATTGCTCATCGACGCCTGTTTGCCCTATATGCGCCATACTGCTTATTCGCACAGGTTCTTTGCCGTATATCATTTGAGCCAGTGCGATATTATAAACGCCGACATCGAGCAGCGCCCCGCCGCCGAGTGCCGGATTCAGCTTTGCGCCTTGCGGCTGCCATTCCTTCCGAAAGCAAAAGTTGGCTTGCACCAGCCGGATTTCCCCGATAGCCCCTGCCGCGACAAACCGGCGAATCTCCGCCATCGCAGGGAAAAAATACATCCACATCGCCTCCATCAGAAACAACCCTTTTTCTTTCGCGGCCCCAATCATTTGCGTCGCTTCCGAAACATTCATCGCAAACGCTTTTTCGCACAGCACCGCCTTGCCGCCTTTGAGGCACTTGATAGTATCGTCCTTATGCATCGGGTGCGGCGTCGCTATATAGACAACATCAACGTCTTTATCCAGTGCCAGGGACTCTGCCCCGATATGCCGATTTGGAACGCCGAATTCCGCAGCGAATTTCTCAGCCGTCTCTTTCGTCCGTGACGATACCGCCATAATTTGAGCATCTTTAAGCGCGCCGAGTCCCTGCGCAAACAGATGCGCTATTCGCCCGGTCCCGACAATCCCCCATCGTATTTTCCCCGCCATTAGTTTCCTTTCTCAGAATGCTGATACTGCTTGAGCTGTTCACGAATACGGTTGGCCATAATATCATCACGTCTGTTAATCGCTAACTCAAGAGCTTTTTGTATGATTTCCACGGCTTTGTCGAATCGGCCTGCCGCCGCGTAAGCCGAGGCTAATGTTTCCAAAACCGGAACTTCACGATATCCCGTTATTTCTGCCGCCCGCGCCGCAAAACCAACTGCACTTTCAGGTTCACGGTTTTGTGGTTTTGGATGCGTTGAAAGAATCTGGGCCATACCAACCAGGGCAGGCACCATCTCAGGATTCAGACTCAATGCCTTGCGAAAATATACCACCGCTTCATTAGGTTCTTTTATGTTTTTCAGTTCCCACCCCAGGTTATTGTAAGCAATGGCCGAGTTAGGGTTGAATTGTATCGCCTCACGACAGTACTTAATCGCTTCCTGTGATTTTCCCTGCTCCGAATATAAATTGGCCAAATTAGTCAGAACCCTGGCCAGCTTGACCGGGATTTTTTGTTTATTCGGCTGGACCAGAATCGCTCGGCGATAGTAACCTATGGCCTGATTGTAGTGGTAAATGGCTTCTTCAGCTTTGCCAATCGATTTAAGAGTATTTGCCAGATTGAAATGGGCTGTAATATAAAAATCCGGCGGCACAGACTCAGGCGTTTCAAGCTCGATTGCCAGTGCACGACGATAATGACTAATAGATTCCTCCGTCCTGCCCTGTTCCACAAGTGCATTAGCAATATCGAAGTGTAGCGACGGTGAGTTCGGTGTCAGAGACAACATATGTTCATAAAGACTAATTGTATTACGCCAGTCTCCCAGATATTTCACTGTGGCAGTCGCCTCGGCGCCGCCCAATATCAATACAACCAGCACCGTTGCCAGACATCGTTTGTTATACTTACCGGCACCGCCGGCATTACAAAACCAGCCGAGAAATGCCGCCAGTGCTGCCAGTAGTCCGGCTGCAGGCAGATACGCAAACTTATCCGATGCGATAACGTTGCTGAACCGCAGTATCTGCATAGTTGGTAAAATCGCTATAAAGAAAAATAACCAACCTGTTACAGCCCCTCGCGTCCACCGCAGCGAAATCAGCAGTAAAGGAATAAGAACACAAGTCCCCATAACGCCAAAAAGCACCGCCGGATTTGATAAATTCATTGGCTCCGGAAAAATATAATTCGACGATAAATTGACAGAACACAGCATTTTGGCCGGGTAAAAAATTATGTTATGGCAAAGAATCAATACAATACGCTGCAAATCATATCCGCCTGGTGTTACTAAAGCCGCGGTGCTTTTCTGCGAGATAACAGTTATTATCGCAAAGATTCCGCCAATAACAAAAAGCGGTATCTTCTCTATAATTGTCCGCCAACTCAATCGTCTCAATGGCCAGTAATCCAGCAGCACCATCAGCATCGGCAATGGAACACTGGTAGGCTTGGACATCAACGCCAGTATGTACGCAGCAAGACAGCCGAAATAAAATTTCAAACTATATTTGCGCGAAAATCGAACATAAAAAATAAGACTCCACAGCGCAAAAAACGCCGCCAGCAGCGTCTTTCGTTCACCAACCCACGCGATTGTCTCGACTGTCATAGGATGCAGTCCGAAAAGCAATCCCGCAGCCGCCGCTGTCCACGGCACGCCGAACAAAAGATAAATAAAAATAATTACCAGTGCGGTGTTTATAATATGCAGAATTAAACTTGTGCGATGAACCGGCAGTAAATTATTTTCCCGTCCGCCGAGCGCGTAATCAAACATCAGTGAAATCATTGTAAGCGGCTGATAATAACCATCCACGGTCGATGGTTTTAATACCTCCGATAGAAATCGCCTTGCCGAGGCCGGACTTGGATTCTGCACCAGAGGATTCTCGGTAAAATACTGATTGTCGTCGAATGTTATCGCCTGTGCCGACAGCGCCCGCCAGTGCGCCCCAAGAACTGCGATGCAAACAACTGCCGACAGAATCACCAGCAGTTTGATATTGCCTGTTGCCTTATCCGGCACAAGTTCCCAACCTATTTCTCTTCTGGATTTCAATCGTATCCTGCTCATAACGGACAATTTATCAGATTTCTCCCGAATTTGTAATCCAAAATTGTCTCCTTTTCACACCTTTCTTACTTTTCACACTCTTCTCACTTTTCGTCTTCAAAGTTTAAAACCGCGAATTTACCTCTAAACAGTTTCGCCGCCTTATCGCGCGTCTATTTCATTTTCGAAGTATCCTAAATGTATTTTCCTTCCCTTATGGCAAAGCGTCGCCTTCCATTTTTTGTGTTTTCCGCTGTCGGAGCCACAGCGCAGACCCCCGCGCTTAGTTTTCTTCGCCGCAGCGAAGGAAACTGCGGGGGTCGCATTCCTCAACTCAAAACTGAGATTTATCCGCCGTAGGTGGAATATTCGTGTCGTGGTTAGGCCTGCCAACACCTTGGCAGGGTTCGTTTGTTTTAAGGCGAAGCCGTATAACAGCAGAAAAAGGCAAACACCGACCCTAATGCAAACCAATGCCGTACTTCGACATATCTCTAAAGTACTGATCCTCATCCGGAAGTTGCTCCGGTCGACTTGACCTCCAGAAAAGATAGGACTGAAGAAGGCCGGGGATGACACGTTTCTGAACTATATCCATAGGGCAGTCCATTACGCGCAATCCCCATTCGCGTGTCAGATGATGCACGCTGGGGCAACCCTCAGTGCTCAATAGTGTATCGATTTCTGGCTCTGTTAAGTACATACGCGCATACCAGTTACCGGTTTCCTCAAGAGGGAAGATGTCGAACGGATCGCTTGGCTGCGGCCATCCATCCGCAAGTAGGGAGATGAACGTCATGAAAGAGTCCACATATTGCTCGTGTTTATTAATCCACACTAGTCGGCCTGGCCTCAATTGTCGCGCCGAAATGCCGATTGCCTCTGCGATGTAAAGATCAACGGGAAGACCTCCGCTTACTCGTTTATTGTCCACGGCCCGGCGCAACTCGAATCGCCGGGTTTGTGCGTCCGCGTTGTTGGACAGGTTGTCTTCGAGATGTTCGAGTTCTAAGCGGGTGTCGGTGTAGCCTTTGACGTTTATCTCGTAGGACGGCATGGAGCCTGTGCGGGCATGAATTCGCGACAGGTCGTTCATGAATAGGGACACTGCGTAGCGACCACCAACCGGGGCATATTTGTCGTCAAACATGAGACGCAGGACTTCTCCCTGTTTCGGCGTGGAAACTTGCTGCTCGCTTTTACTTTTATCCTGTTCACCTTGGTCATCTTGCAACTGCTTGTCTATTCGCCCCAGTGTACTACTCATCACATCAATTTTCTTACCCAATTTTTTTGTAGGATTATGAAGGCTGATAATACCAAAAAATGTCGTAAGAACAGCTCCGGCTATAGTTACCCAGAAACCAATCTTGTCCGTATTACGAAGTGTTGAATAATCTTTAGGCAGATGAAATTTTGTACTGCCCTGCCATAGTATCTGCCCTACCAATTGCACATTCCAATTGCTTAAGTGGAGTCCCAAAATCAGACCAACAAAGCAAAAGATAGAAACCAGCAGAAATATTTTTTGTTTTCTACTCATTTTAATTTTTAATATGTCATTTTACTTTTTGATATTTGATATTTAATTTTCCTCTGTTGCTTCTCATTGTCTGACAAAATTTTATCTCTTTATCTTTTCAAACTCAACCAAAATTGTCCGCCGTAGGCGGATCAGCGATTTTGCGCATAAAAAAAGGCCTGTCCTTGCGGACAGGCCTTTAATATCACTAACAGTTGTTCCACGGCAGCGAAAATGTCTGACTTTTTAATCTCCTATGAGGGAGATTAAAGTTTTCCTTTAGAAAGGAGGTGATCCAGCCGCAGGTTCCCCTACGGCTACCTTGTTACGACTTAGTGCCAGTCACCGAACTTACCGTAGGCAGTCGCTTCCCTTGCGGGTCAGCAAACCGATTTTGGGTATTTCCGGCTCCCATCACTTGACGGGCGGTGTGTACAAGGCTCAGGAACACATTCACCGTGACATAGCTGATTCACGATTACTAGCGATTCCAACTTCATGAGGGCGAATTGCAGCCCTCAATCCGGACTGAGACAAGTTTTCTGCGATTTGCTCCACCTTACGGTCTTGCGTCGCTTTGTACTCGCCATTGTAGCACGTGTGTTGCCCTGGGTATAAAGGCCATGAGGACTTGACGTCATCCCCACCTTCCTCCGGTTTAACACCGGCAGTCCTGTTAGAGTCCCCGTCTTGCGACGATGGTAACTAACAGCAAGGGTTTCGCTCGTTATGGGACTTAACCCGACATCTCACGACACGAGCTGACGACAGCCATGCAGCACCTGTGAAAGTTTCACCCTTGCGGGCAGCCTACTCTCTTTCAAGAAAGGCATCCAACCATGTCAAACCCAGGTAAGGTTCTGCG
>CAINDG010000004.1 GCA_903847315.1 uncultured Planctomycetota bacterium | reverse complement strand
GCCAATCTAACCTCCATCTGACAGGAAGTTATTTGGTTTAAAGACCGGATAGTATAGCTGAATTTGAGTATCTGTCAACCCAAAAGTAGGTTATTCGCGGGGCAGCCCAATTTATCGGCGTTTACAGAATACTGCGCCGAAAACTATCAATAGTAATGTAGCTGGTTCCGGTATAAGGGTAACAGAAGTAATATCTGCTCGCAGCAGATAATCCCATCCAATTGGACCAGTAATAGTTAAACCATAATCATTCCAATTGGCAAGATTGGGTACCGTTGTCAGCAATGCATCGCTCGAAAGTGCTGTACTACTGTAATCCTCAAGTTGCCAACTAATACCCTCGACCAAAGCACCATTTGAGCATATATTACTTCTACTACGAATCAGATAATCATCTACAGGATCATTATTCACTATCTCGACCAAAAACTGCACATTGTTACTGTTGGTCTTAAATACAAGGTCGCCAATATAAACGGAGATGCCATAAGGTGCGGTGTAATGCCAGTAGTCTCCTATACTCATATCAGACGGGTTAGAATCCGGCGTAGATGTGTTATAACTATAAGTTCCTGTTATCGTATCGTTGAGATGTATTTGGCCGCCAAAAACATTCCGCAGGTCGTCAGCACGGATAATTGTTCCAGTAAAGCCGATAGTGATTAACTGGGCGCTGGAAACTACCGGCAGAAACCCGCACAGCAATACAGCCAAGAGAATTCCTCTTCCTGTTCTCATAATGTTTTCTTCCTTACCGCTATTCAATATTATTTTAATTAAATGTCTATCCAAAAGCAAGAGAAAACCCGTATGTAAGAACAATATTTACAAGCGGTTATCTCCATGGCCAATGGATAAGCCCGGCCGGCGGAAATTTTCGACAAATTGCCTCTCTGTCGAGCCGCGATGTCCCCTGATATCTTAAAAGTTTGTTGAATTTTCCGCTGTTTTAACATAAACAATATACTATGGCAAAAGAACGAATAGAAATTCTTTATCAGGATAGCGATATAATCGCCGTCAATAAGCCGGCAGGGGTAAGCGTTACGCACGACCGCAGCGGCAAGGATGACCTTATCGAAGTTTTACAAAGAGAAACCAGGGAAGAAGATTTAAGGATTATTCACCGGCTCGACAAAGACACAAGCGGCATAATATTAGTAGCCAAAAATAAAGAGGCGCAGAGCAAATTTTGCAGCCTGTTCGAGGAATCAAACGTCAAAAAAACATATCTTGCTCTCGTAACAGGCTGTCCGGAAAGCGCCACCGGCGAAATTGACGCCCTGATTATACAAAGCGACAAAGACCCCCGAAGGATGGAGGTTAACAGCAAAAAAGGAAAAGAGGCCAAAACGCGATGGCAGCTTCTGGCCAATTTCGGCAGTATCAGCCTTCTCGCCGTCCGGCCGATAACCGGCAGAACGCACCAGATAAGAGTCCATTTCAGCCACGCCGGTATGCCGCTCGCTATTGACCCGCTGTACGGGACAAATGAGCCGCTGATGCTTTCGAGTTTCAAACATGGTTACAAACTTTCCAGAAACGCCGAAAAAGAAATCCCCCTGATAGAAAGACTTACCCTTTGCGCATATCAACTGGAGATTGAGAATCACCATTTTATCGCCCCGCTTGAGAAAAAGTTCAAGGCAGCGGTTAAAATGCTCACAAAATACAACCCAAAAGGCCTTGCAGCCTTTGTAAATGACCAGAATTTTCAGCGACTTTTGAACGCTGAACCGTTATTGCTGGATATCCCACAATAGTCTGATTTTCGCTTGCAGATTCGGCCTTTTTTCGGTAAACTTCTATGTTTACATAACTTGGAAGATATTATGTCTGAAAAAGCTATAAAAATAGGATTGGTCGGCTTCGGCACCGTAGGCAGCGGAGTAGCGAAGATTCTGCTCGAAGACGGCGACTACATCAAGGCAAGAACAGGTCTAAAACTCGAACTTGCCAGGGTCGTGGACATCGATACGAAAAAAGAACGGCCTGTAAAACTGCCTGCGGGAATCCTTACCAGCGATTTGAACAGTCTGCTCAACGATAAGGATATTCAAATCGGCATTGAGCTTGTCGGCGGGACGAAAATCGCAAAGGAAATCCAATTGAAAATGCTCGCTGCCGGCAAAGATGTGGTTACAGCCAACAAGGCGCTTTTGGCTGAGCACGGCAACGAACTTTATACCGCAGCGCACAAAGCCGATAAGTGTATCGCATTCGAGGCAAGTTGCGCGGGCGGAATACCGATAATCTCAGCAATCCGGACAGGACTGGCTGCCAACAGGATAAAGGCAATCTACGGCATATTAAACGGCACGTGCAATTACATCCTTTCCAATATGTCAAAGAAGGACGAGAGTTTCCGCACGGCACTGAAGCAGGCCCAGGACAAAGGTTACGCAGAGGCGGACCCCGCACTGGATATTAACGGACACGACAGCGCACACAAACTTGCGATACTGGCGTCAATCAGTTTCGGCTGCGAGATTCTGCCGAGCGATATTTTCGTCGAGGGCATTGAAAACATCGACATAGTCGATATCCGCTACGGCAAAGAGATGGGCTATACCCTCAAGCTCCTCGCAATCGGGCAAAAAACCGATGACGGCAAACTTTTCCTGCGGGTTCATCCTTCGTTTATATCCAGCGATAACGCCCTTGCGAGGGTCGATGGTCCTTTCAATGCGATAAGCATATTCGGCCACGCGGTCGGACAAACGATGTTTTACGGACGCGGAGCGGGAATGATGCCTACCGCTTCTGCTGTTGTGGCTGACATTATCGAAATCGCGATGGGCAACTCCAAAAAACTTTTCAAGCATCTGACGCTTGAGCCGAGGAATAAAATCAGCTCTTCAATCGGCAAAATAGACGAACTTGCCAGCAGATTTTATATAAAATTGAAGGTTTCGGACAAGCCGGGCGTTTTCGCGCAAATTTGCACCGTCCTTGCCAACCACGAAATAAGTCTTTCAGGCGTTCTTCAGCACGAAGAGCATAATACCGCCAACGTGGTGCCGGCGATTGTGATAACTCATCTGACGCAGCAGAAAAAAATAACAGCGGCGCTGGCCGACTTTGCCAAACTGGAGATAGTAAAAAGCAAGCCGGTCTGCATAAGGATAGTCGATATACCGGAGGACAGCGATTGACGAAGTACGCGATAATAATTCCTGACGGTGCAGCCGATGAGCCTATCGAGCAGTTCGGCGGCAAGACGATATTCGAAGCGGCTGAGATTCCAAACATCGATAAGATAAGCCAGACCGGCAGAGAGGGATTAGTCCAGACAGTACCGGCAAAGATGTCTCCCGGCAGCGATGTCGCGATGATGGGTCTGCTGGGTTACGATGCGCAAAGATATTACACCGGCAGAGCACCGATTGAAGCGGTCGCGATGAATATTCAGCTTGAGCCGACGGATTGGGTTTTCAGGTGCAACCTGGTAACAATCGCGGACGAGAAAATGGTTGACCACAGCGCCGGGCATATATCCAGCGCAGAAGGCGCAAAAATAGTCGAGGACTTAAACAAAATTCTCGGCAATGAAAATATCAAATTCTATCCCGGCGTTAGTTACAGGCATATTTGCGTTATAAAAGGGATGGATTTCGACGTTTATACCGAGCCGCCGCACGACATAATCGGGCGGGAGGTGGTGAAAAATCTGCCCCGCGGCAAAAACGCCGAGCTTCTTGTTGACCTGATGGCAAAGTCGAGACAGATGCTTATCGACCACGATATCAACAAAATCCGGCGCGATTTGGGCGAAAATACCGTAAGCTCAATCTGGCTGTGGGGTCAGGGCAAAAAGGCCGCGATGGACAGTTTCCAAAGCAGGTTCGGACTGAAAGGCGTGGCGATAACCGCTGTTGACCTTGTCAGAGGACTTGCCAAGCTGATAGGTTTCGACCTTATTAAAGTCGAGGGAGCAACCGGCTTTGCGGACACAAATTACAAAGGAAAAGCAGAGGCGGCAATCGATGCACTTGACAAATATGATCTTGTTTTTGTGCATATCGAAGGCCCCGACGAGGCCGGCCACGCGGGCAACGCCGAGATGAAGAAAAAAGCGGTTGAGCGTATTGATAAATACATAGTCGGGCCGGTATATAAAGCCCTGCAAAAATATGAAAGCTGGCGGATACTTGTGATGCCCGACCATCCGACGCCGGTCAAAAGCCAGTCTCATTCGGGCAAACCCGTGCCTTTTGCTATGGCTGGGACTGGAATCAGCCCTACAATGAATAACCCGTTCAGCGAGGCGTACGCGGCGCAGTCGGGACTGAAAATTGAAAAAGGTTGTGAACTGATGGAATACTTTATAAAGAGCTGACTATGAGCGAAAAGAAAGAAATTATCGTACAAAAATTCGGCGGGTCATCGGTAGCCAACGCGGAAAAAATAAAACGAGCCGCCCAAAAGGCTATCAATGAATTCAAGCAGGGAAAACAGGTTGTTATGGTCGCCTCGGCACGCGGAAAGCAGACCGATGTACTGATTGCCGATGCACTTGAGGTTAATCCCAATCCGCCAAAGCGGGAAATGGACCAGCTTTTGAGCACAGGCGAACAGCAGACGGTTTCTCTTGTGGCTATGGCAATTGAAGGAATGGGCTATAAAGCTATAAGTCTGACCGGCGCACAAATCAGAATGATTACCGACAGCGTTCATACAAAGGCGAGAATCAAGAGTATTGACACTGAAAAAATAAAGAAATATCTCAACGCGGGCAATATCGTCATCGTCGCAGGTTTTCAGGGCATCGACGAGAACGAAGACATTACAACGCTCGGCAGAGGCGGTTCGGATACCAGCGCAGTCGCACTGGCCGCGGCTCTGAAAGCCGATACGTGCGATATCTATACCGACGTTGACGGCGTTTACACGACAGACCCGCGAATCTTCAAGGATGCCGTCAAACTTGATCAAATCAGTTATGATGAAGTTCTCGAAATGGCAAGTCTTGGTGCAGGAGTTATGCACGGCCGGTCTATCGAGTTCGGCAAAAAATATAATGTAGTCATTCACGTCAGAAGCAGTATGTCGGATAAAAAAGGAACTTTAATTACTCACGAGGTCCCACAAATGGAAGGTATTCTTGTATCAGGAGCGACGATTGAAAAGAATCTCGCTAAAGTAAGTTTGGTCGGCGTCGATAACAAGCCCGGCAACGCGGCAAAAATTTTCGCGCATCTTGCCGAGGCAAAAGTGAGCGTCAACGACATCATCCAGACCGAAGTAAGCAAGGAAAAAGCCAACGTTTCGTTTACGGTAAACAAGAACGACTTTAACGACACCAAGAAAGCCGTCGAAACAATCAAGGATAAGGTCGGATGCGAAAATGTCTTCTACCGTGACGACATCGCCGAAGTTTCCGTAATCGGCGTCGGTATGAGAACGCATTACGGCGTCGCGAATATGATGTTTAGTGCGCTGGCGAAGGAAAAAATCAATATCGACTCGATAACCACAAGCGAAATACGGATAAGCTGCCTCGTTGACAAGGCACAGGGCGATAAGGCGCTAATCTGCGTATGCAAAACCTTTGAACTCGATAAACCGGTCAATAAGCGAAGTTATGTAAAATAAATCCGAAAGCCCCCAACTTTATGTTGGGGGTTGTCTAATTTGGAAAACAAAAAAATAAAATATGCACAAAGTCGATTACAGCGGAATGTTCTGCTGGCATCGGCTTTTTTATTGCTCTCGGCGGCTGTATGGTTCGACAGAACTTTTCACCCCTTTCTCAAAACTTCTGTCCCAACTTCAATTACGCAGGACAGCGATTGGAACAAATATAATGAAAAAACTTTTACGATAGTAAAGGTCGTTGACGGCGACACAATCGACATAGACATACCGGACGCAAGTTACAAAACTACCCGAATCAGACTGCTCGCCATTGACACGCCTGAAACCGAAAAAAGTCCCAAAGGGGCGATGTATTATGGTAAAGAGGCAAGCGAATTTACCACCAAAACGGCATTGGGGCAAAAAGTTACCGTCCTCCTGGATAAATTATCAAAAACGCGCGACAAATATCACCGACTGCTCGCTTTTGTAAGGTTTGCCGATACTACTCTGCGTAGTACGCTACGTAGCACGAGCGGCAGAATTCTAAATGAAGAGCTTGTTTCACAAGGATTCGCCTATGCCGATACACGTTTCCCCCATAGTTATTATGAAAAATATATTCAGCTCGAAAAAACAGCAAGGGAACAGAAAAAAGGATTGTGGGAAAAAGTTACGCCCGACCAAATGCCTCAGTGGCGACAACATAGCCACTAAGGCACAAAGACACGAAGAATTTATTTTTTAGACGCTGATTTCGCTGATTATACGGATTTTCACGGATTATTCTGATTAACATTTACTCTATTTTTTTCTTGATTATAAACAAAAAATGTCTATAATAGTAAGCTGCTTTTGGAGAAGGAAGAAAATGAGATTGCAGATTTTGTTATAAAAACTCTCGGCCCAAAAGAACCGAAGATAATTCTAAAACACAAAAAAGCGTAGAGGGTATTTATATGCCGCGTTTTGAAGTAGTGGGCATCGGACGCGAGACAGGACGTAAGCGAGTTAATATTTATAACGCCGCTGACAAAGAGGCTGCTATAGCAATAGCGTCCGCCGAAGGCACGATTGTTGAAGTTGATAAGATTCGGCAACTCCCCGAAATGCCCGCTACGGATGCACAAAAAGAATACGCAAAATCGTTGGAGATAGAATTCCCCCCTGACATCGGCAAAATAGAAATAAGCCAATTAATCAATGCAAAACTCAAAGAACAGGACGAACAGCTTCCGGCTTATGAAGATGCTTTAACAAAAGCATCTATTTCTGAAATTATGAGGGAATTGGACAATCGTAACCTTGGCGCAGTTCTCGTAACCTTTGATATTGATAAAATTGATTTTAAAAATTTTAGTGGTAACACAGAATTCAGCACATCCTGGACAGATAATATTACAGAGGACAAAATGAAAATGATATTGATAGGAATGGGTTATCATTATGCAAAAGCTATTGAGAAACTCCAAAAATAAAAGGCTTGAAATATGAAGATTCAATGTCCGACTTGTCAGGCCAAATTCAAGGCACCGGATTCTTATGTTGACAAAAAGGTTAAATGTTTAAAATGTAAGAATTTTTTTGTAATCGAACCTCCAAAAACCGACCCTACCTTTCCTGATTTGCCAAAACTGGCAAATAAACTTATTCCTTCGGTTCATCCGCAAAATCTTTTTGCTAAATTATGGAATGGTTCACCTGTCTATTACAAAAATTCATTTCTGGCCACTTTGGGCGTCCTATCTGCTCTCGCTTTCGCGTATTATTTTATGAGTATCCCAAAATTTTTAAATAAAAGTACAATTATGCAGGAACCAAAAACTGATATTATATCGTCCTCATCAGATTTGAATTTTGCAATGTGCTTTGTTTTGCAAGGTTATATATATAAACTCGATACTTTATGTAATGTACGGGCAAATGCTGCCAGAGATTTTGATTTGAAAAATAATGCTGGTTTGCATTCTTTTTTGTCCGTTGTCCAAATAACAAAGTCTCAATTAGAAGATTTGTATTTGCAGGCTTATAAACTCAATATTCCGGATAATGGAAATTTGCAATCTTGTTATCAGAGTTTACTAAATGCTATAAATACAGAAAGTGCTTTTCAGAAATCAATCACGTCTTATTTTCAAAACCCTGATAGTGCGGAAGCTAAATTAAAATTTGAAGAACTTAGTAAAAAAACCTTTATTGATACCACCCTTGCCAAAACATCTATCTTGATGTTGTTAATGCAAACCGATGCTAACTTATATGAAAAAGTAAGTAATGTCTGGAGTCCAAATACAAAATAGCCCTCGAATCCGGCCAGAAACTATGCTCCGAATGTTTCGATAAATTTAAAACCGCCTCTAAAAACTCATCGGCCGCAGCCGTTCCGCATTTTTGATTTTTAATATTTAATTTTTAATTTTCTCTTAGTATCTGTCGATTGGCAGCGAAAGGTGCTGCGATTTTGTCAAATCAATGAAACTGCCCTTTTGAGCGGCCCTTATCTGAATTGTGCCGAATTCCTTGTATGTGTTATAGAGAATTGCGAGCTTTTCCTCGTCTCTCGCCTCGAGATTTTTGTGCCATTGGCCTTTTTGTGCGCCCCATCTTATTTCCGTACCGTCTTTGGCATAAAGGACGATATGCGGCTGGGCAGTACTTCGCCTGCCGTTGAAATTGCTTACATCGACCGATTTTATCTCGGCAAGCAAAGGTTTATTCGGCTCAACCTGTTTGTCCATCTTGTCCAAAAGTTCAATTATCTCGACAGCGGCAGTTGCATCATCGCTTTGCCATTTTGTGCCAACAGAACGCGACGTAAGCAAATGAGTCGATACGCCTGTTATCTCCACAATCGCCAGCTTATTGACCGGAACGAAATCGAGCACCACCGATTGGGAATCTATATAAAACTGGCTGTCCTCTGCATTTATTAAGGCTATCGGTTTTCTGTAGTCGGCCTTTACTACTATAGCCTCTCGGCCGACCGTTACCTGCGTATTATACAGCCAGGCGAGGGTCTGCAGATTTTCGCCGACCTGTCTTGCCGTCGTTTCGCTGAGGATGAATTTGACGCCGCCTTTATTTGCCGTTTCAACTATTTTCTGCTCAAGGTCGGTACTTACCCAGTCCGGCACGTTAACCAGTTCCAAACGGATAGCTTCTTTGCCGAAGTTGAAACTTTTTTTCACAAACCTCTCAAAAAAAATAAATCCCGCCGTCAAAGCCACAAATACAATAATAACTGTGAAGATAGTAATTGTATTGCGGACTGCTCGCGACCGCTCCTTTTTCTCGGTTTTCGTGAGCTTCTTTTTAAAACTGAAGCTGAACCAGGATTTTTTTTCTTTCTCAGCCAATCAGGCTTTCCTTTTAAGCGTAGTCTGTATTATTTTCGTACATAACTGACTCATATCCATCCCTGCCTTTGCCGCCGCCTTGGGCAAAAGCGAATGTGTCGTAAAGCCGGGAATCGTATTTATCTCTATAACATAAGGAATCCCGTCAGTGCCGACAATTATATCGACCCTGCTGAAATCCCTGCAGCCCAGCGCCTTGAAACTTCTCATCGCGGTATCGTTTATCCTGTACTGCGTCTGGACATCCTGGATAGTATCGAATAAATACTGCGTATCGTTGTCATTATATTTGGCAGTATAATTATAAAACTGCCGGGCGGTTTTAATCTCAATAATGGGCAAAGTTTTATCTTCGAGAATGCCCACGGTAACTTCTCTGCCTGCGATAAATTTTTCTACCATACAATCGCCGAATTCGTCAAAACACTCTTCGGCGGCGCTTTTCGCTTTTTGATACCCCTCGGCAATCTGAACACCGACGCTGCTGCCCTGTTTTATGGGCTTAATCACAAACTTTTCGCCCATAACTTTCAGCTTTGAATCAATGCCCGGCAGTTCTGAAAATTTTCTGACCTCGACTGCCTGCGGAACGGGTACGTTAGCATTTTCGAGAGCTTTCTTGCAGGCCATTTTATCAAATGCCCGCCTGCTCGACCTTGAATCGCAGCCGGTAAAGAGCAGTTTTTTTTGTTCGCAGATTTCCTGCATATCTCCGCCTTCGCCGAACTGGCCGTGAAAGACGAGGAAAAAAACGTCTATGCTATCATCGTCCAGAATCCAGGGCTTGTCCGGCAGAAAATCGTGCTCCACTACATCCAGCATTCCGGTTTTTCTGAGGGACTCGGCTACGCACTTTCCGCTTGCCAGGCTGACCTGGCGTTCTGAACCAACAGCCCCCATCAAAACCGCAACTTTCAATCCACCCGAATTATTCAGATTCATTTATATTATGCCATTCTTTTCGTATTTCGTCTGTCGGTTGCGATGCTCGTTTCGTATATCGTCATACGGTTGCGTATTGAATGACGATTTACGTTCGACGCAACCGATACGAGCCTCGCAACCGCAACCGCTTGACGGTCATTACCATATTTCTATTTCAAGTTCGAGTTCAACGTCAAACTTCTCTTTCACCTTTTTCCTGACAGTTTCAATCAGCGAAATCACATCGCCGCTTTTGCAGTCCTTCTCGGCGACAATGAAATTGGCGTGTTTTTCGCTGACAACCGCGCCGCCGACCCTTGTGCCTTTCAGGCCGGTACGGTCAATCATTGCCCCGGCGCTCATACCGCGAGGATTTTTGAAAACGCAGCCGGCACTTCTCGTATTTAAAGGCTGGGTGTTCTTCTTGTAAATCCATATTTCCTTGACCATATTCAAAAGCTGCTGCGGGTCCGCTTCGTATAGTTTGATTTGCGCAGCAAGTATGAATTTGGCCGTGATATTGGTCTGCCTGTAATCGAAAGACAGCTCCGGCTTGGACTTCTCAAAAACATTGCCCTGATTGTCCATCAGCGTAACCGATTCTACGGACGAGCCCAAGTCGCCGAAGATTCCGCCGGCGTTCATTTTCACCGCTCCGCCGATAGAACCCGGTATGCCCGCAAGCACTTCCATTCCGCCCATTCCCTTGCGAACGCAGTCGAGCACCAATTTTCCCAGGTCCGCACCAGCTCCGGCATTGAGGACAAGGCCGTTACATTCGATTTTGCTGAATTCTTCGCTGTCGAGTTTTACCACCGCGCCTTTGACGCCCTGGTCCCTGATAAGAAGATTCGACCCGAAGCCCAGAATCCGTATCGGCACATTGTTCTCGCCGCAGCGTTTGACAACATCCGCAAGCTGGTCAACGGTTCGAGGGCAAATAAAATATTCCGCCCTGCCGCCGAGACCAAACCATGTGTTCTCGCCTAAGGAATAGTCCTTTTTAACTATTTCTTCTAAGCCACTGAATATATTCGTCCGCAACTTTCCAGACATCGCCGGCTCCCATAGTTATTAAAATATCACCGGATTTTACGCTATCTTTGAGAAAATCGCAAATTTTTTCAAAAGAATCGATAAAAACAGCGTTACTGCCCTTCTGTTTTATCGCATTTACAAGCATTTGCGAATTAACTTCATTTTTTGACTTTTCCGTGTCCCTGACAAAGTAGATGTCCGGCACAATAGTCATATCGGCAAGTTTGAAACTTTCGGCGAAATCCTTAAGCAAAAACCGCGTCCTGCTGTACTGGTGCGGCTGAAAGACACAGAAAATCTTCCTGCCGTCATATTTTTGCCTCATAGCCTTCAGACTCGCCTTTATCTCGGTCGGATGATGTGCGTAATCATCATAAATAGTGATGCCGTTTATCTCGGCCTTTTTCATTACGCGCCTATCCATACCTTCAAAACCGCCGAGAACGCCGAGCACATCTTTGCCGTCAAGACCCATCGCCTCAGCGGCAGCAATCACTGCAAGAGCGTTCCTGACATTATGCTCGCCGGCAAGCTTTATTACTGCTTTGCCAATCTCTCTCTGCTTATTGAAACAGGTAAACTCTGTCCTGTCGGGAAATAATTTTATCTGATTTGCCGAATAGTCAAACTTGTCTTTCAAACCAAACGTCAAAATGTGCCTATCCCTCAATGCAGGAATCAATTTCGCGACATTCGCATCCTCTCCTCCAGCTATCAAAATTCCATCTGTCCTGATGCCGTTGGCAAAATCGCCAAAAGCTGAGACAATCTCGCCGATGTCCGAATAATAATCCAGATGGTCAGGCTCAATATTAAGAATAATTCCGATTTGCGGACGAAGATTGAGAAAACTCCTGTCATATTCGCAGGCTTCAGCGACAAAAATATCGCTGCTGCCGATGCCCGACGATGCGCCAAACTGTGAAATGTCCGCGCCGACAACAAAGTTAGGCTCAATGCCGAGTTTTTTCAGTACATAAACAAGCCAGCCGGTCGTTGTGCTTTTGCCGTGAGTGCCGGAAATCGCAACGCCTTTGTACCTGTCCATCACAAGGCCGAGCATCTGGGCATATTTGTAAACCATTATTTTCCGACGTCTGGCTTCCACAAGCTCCGGATTGTCGTCTTTTACGGCAGCGGAAATAACCACCCCATCCACTTCTTTTGGCAGATTATCGGCGGTATGTCCTGACTTTACAGTCGCCCCGCCGGCCGAAAGACGCTCGGTCAGGACTGAATCCTGTGCATCGGAACCGCTGACAATCGCTTTTTCCTTCATCAACACAGCGGCAAGTGCGCTGGTGCCAACGCCGCCGATTCCGATAAAATGATATTTTTTACCTTCCGCTGGCGACTTCTTTTCCATATTTTTGTTACCAATCGGCACATAATACTGATGTGCACATTTAACAGGTCTTAAATCGGCTATCTTCAAGTAAAAACTCCGTTTTTCTTAATTTCCAGGTTTTATTTATAGATATAAAATCGGCTTGTTGCAATGATAATCTATAGTGAAAACCGCTTTAGAATCACTTTCCTCTTTTGTTGTTCCAGAGCATAATTTGCAGGCGGGGAGAAAAGGCAAAACCATATTTCCTGCACAATCGGGCAACAAGAAAACTCTTTTTAAGATATTCAGAAAAAGTTTTGGCCTGCGGCATAAGCATAATCTTTGAATGACCGACATTTTTCAGCTTTTTAAGGATTTGTTCCGCTTCCCTGATATCTTTTTCTTTTTCAATCACAAATTTTAACTGATAATCGTAATTTCTTATCAATTTTTGCAGCGAACCAATTTTCAGATACCGATTTCTATCGGCTTTGTTCTTATAAGCATTGGAAAGTTTCGGACTGATGCTCATAAGGTCGCATTTCAGGCCGGGGACAAATTTAACGCCTGCCGTCTCGATTGTAATATGATAATTTCTTAACGCCTTGCAAAGCCCGGACAAATTTGGACTAATCATCGGCTCCCCGCCGGTGATGACAATATAATCCGTTTTATATCGTTTTATTTGCTTTACTATCTTTTCAACAGCCATCATTGTTCCCGCTTTTGAATCGACGGCATAAGCCGTATCGCAGAATTTACATCGCAAGGGGCAGCCTGCAAGCCTGATGAATACACTTGGTCTGCCGGCGAGAAGTCCTTCGCCCTGGATTGAATAAAAGATTTCAGAAATTTTTATTTCAGCGTTCTGCATATTTGATTGGGTCTTTAAGGCCGGCTTGCGCAAAGCCATTGAGACGAAGCCGGCAGGAATCACATCTGCCGCAGGGCTTGCCGTTTTTGCCGGGATTATAACAGCTGTGTGTCAGAGAATAATCGACGCCTAACGAAACGCCGGTTTTTATAATTTGCGATTTGGACATTTTTATTATCGGGGTATGAATTTTATACCTGCCTTTTTTCTGAACGGCAGCGGCCGTGGCAAGGTTGGCCATTTTTTCAAAGGCTTTGATATATTCGCCCCGGCAGTCGGGGTATCCGCTGTAGTCCGTCGCGTTTACACCAATGAAAATATCGAAAGAGCCGATGGACTCTGCAAAGGCCAGGGCATAGCTTAAAAATATCGTGTTTCTTGCCGGCACATACGTAACAGGTATTTTCGAAGGGTCGATTTTCCTGTCGAGCGGAACCTTGATTGATTTGTCGGTCAGGGCAGAATTTTTGAATATCGAAGGGCTGATATCGATAATTATGTGCTGAAAAGCGCCGAGAAAACCCGCTATTTTTTTGGCGGCCTTGGTTTCGATGCTGTGTTTCTGGCCGTAACGAAATGTCAGGGCGAAACATTTAAAGCCCCTGCTTTTAGCGATAGCCAGAGTTGTGGCTGAATCGAGGCCTCCGCTTAGCAAAATAACGGCCTTTTTAGTTTTTTTCGCCATAAATACAGTATTACTCTACTTGCAAAAATCGAGATATTATATTATAGTATTGTTGCCAGATTATATAAGAAGGTAACTCGATGAACCAGCCGAAAATAGAGCTTTTCGATAATCCGCGGCCCGGCCGGGAATATACGATTAGCATTCATTGTCCGGAATTTACCAGCCTGTGTCCGAAAACGGGCCAGCCGGACTTCGGCGAAATTGTTATCGACTACTGCCCGGATAAAAGCTGTATCGAATTGAAAAGCCTGAAACTTTATATGCAAAGTTTCAGGAATAAAGGAATCTTTTACGAGGCGCTGACGAATCAGATACTTGACGAGCTTGTTTCGGTGTGCAAACCGGCGAAAATGAAAGTGACTTCAAAGTTTACACCAAGAGGCGGCATCACGACTGAAGTCACATCTCAGTATCCCTAAAGAAGGAGGCTGCAAATGCCAATTACTTTTCACTGCGAAAACTGCAAGAAGAAAATTAACGCACCTGACGACGCGGGCGGCAAATGGGGCAAATGTCCGTTCTGCAACCATCGTTGCTATATACCCCTGCCGCCAAGCGACAACGATGAGGAATTGAAGCTTGCTCCCGTCGACGAGAGTGAAGAGACACAATATCAGCGGATGATGCGAGAGACACATAACATTACCAAAACACTTCTCCACCAGAAACAGGAACCACCCGATACCGGCCCAGCCAGAAATGCCGGCGAAAAAGAACCTTCGGCACTGATAATCGATTATCTAAGACTGATGGCCGATGGTTCGCTCGACGAGGCTAATAAAGTTGCGGAAAAAATTATACCCTACAAAGCGGCAGCCAAGACCGTTCTTGAAAATCTTTTAAACGCTAAAATGCCCGAACCGGAACTGGCGAATGTGCCGAAAAAAGTGCTCGAAGCCTTCATTAAAAATCTGATAAAAAGAATATAAATCGAGAGGCTGAAAATGTCGGATGCAAAAGAATTTTTCGCGAAAATAGGCGGAAAAATGGAAAAAATGAAAAAAGATGCCCCCTCGATGATGGCCGGTTTCGGCGGACTTTTCAGTAAGGTTATGACAGACGGCACCATCAGCCTGAAAGAAAAAGAACTCATAGCCCTGGGCATAGCAGTAGCCGGCAGATGTTCCCCCTGTATCAGGGCGCACGTTAAAAAATGCCTCGAATCCGGCTCAAGTAAAGAGCAGATACTTGAAGCGGCATCAGTCGCTGTGGTAATGGGCGGCGGACCTGCGTATATGTATGTCACCGAAGTTATGGACGCCTTAGAGGCGCTGGGGAAGTAAAAAATCAGCCTCGATTTTTCTTGCAGATAAGGGCGTTTCGTTTCAGCCGGCAAAGGCCGGTGCGTTTCATCGCGGAACTTGCGGCAAAATCTTCAAAATCTTTTTTCGACCACCCCAAAACATCATCAGGTTTAAGCTCGGCCTTTCGGGCGGCAAAACCATACTTTTGCTTTTCGCATACAGGCGACTTATCATTATAAGGACAGGCAAGCAGACATTTTTCACAGCCGAAAAGATGAGAATTCATTTTAATTTTCAGTTCGGCAGGAATCCTGCCTTTATGTTCAATCGTAAGATAACTTATACATCTGCGGGCATCGAAATCCTCATCGGACAATGCGCCGGTTGGACAGGCTTCAATACACTTTCGGCAGCTGCCGCAGGATAATCCTTTGAAAGGACTGTCAGGTTTTAATGAAAGATTGGTTACCAGTTCGCCGAGCAGTAAAAACGAGCCGAATTGTGGATTTGTAAGCAGACGATTTTTACCTATAAATCCCAGCCCTGCCCGCATCGCCAAAACCTTCTCGATAATAGGCGAAGAATCCGCACATATTTTGAATTTCAGATTTTTGTCTTTGTTTTTTAAAAAATCCGCAAGTTCGGAAAGTTTTGCCTTTATAAATTTATGATAGTCGGGATAAAGGGCATAAGAGGCGATTTTAAGCGAACCTTTGGCGGCAGGCTTCGCCAATTTATAATTAATCGCAACGCATATTACGGATTTTGCACCCGGCAGGATGGAAACAGGACTGAAACGCTGTTCGGTATTTCTCGCTAAAAAGGCCATTTGACCATTGAAGCCCGCATTGAGCCAGTGTTTGTATTTTTCGATTTGTTTTGAATCGATGTCAGCGGCAGAAGTTATACCGGCTATATCAAACCCCAAAGAGAATGCTTTTTGCTTTATTTCTTCTTCAATTCTCATTGCTATCAGCTTATCAGCCAATCGCCGGTGAAGACTTCTACCGCAGGACCTGTCATATAAACGCAGTTGTCTTCTTTTGACCAGTTAATCAGCAGGTCTCCGCCCGGCAGGTGAGCCGTTACAGTTCTTTTGCATCTGTCCGTAAGGACGGCAGCCACGCAGCAGGCGCAGGCGCCCGTGCCGCAGGCGAGGGTAACGCCGCTGCCTCTTTCCCATGTCATCATCGTAAATTCGTTCTGTGAATCGACCCTGACAAAATGGGCGTTTACTCTCTGCGGGAAAAGTTCGTGATGCTCGATTACCGGCCCGACTTTCTCAAGTTCAATTGACGAAAGGTCGTCAACGAAAAACATCGCGTGCGGATTTCCCATCGAGACGCACGTCATCAGCATCCGCTGATTGCGGACGTCTATGGCGGCTTCAATTATACTATCGCCGTCAAGAGTAACCGGAATTTTCGCAGGCTCAAGAATGGGCTGACCCATATTTACGCAGACTTTTTCGACTTTGTCTTTTTTATCAATCTCAAGACCAAGCGTAAGCACGCCCCTGCCGGTCTCGATTTTCATAGACGGTTTTCTGTTTTTGGCAAGTTTATGTTCGTAAGCATATTTGGCGACGCATCGTATTCCGTTGCCGCACATCTGGGCCTCGGAACCATCGGCGTTGAAAATTCTCATTTTCACATCCGCGATATCAGACGGGCATATCAAAATTAGACCGTCTGCGCCGACGCCGCGATGGCGGTCGCTTACGGCCGGGGCAAGTTCCGCCGGGTTTTCAACCCGTTCTTCAAAACAGTTGACAAAGATATAATCGTTGCCAAGCCCGTGCATTTTCGTAAAACGCATATATCCCTCAAATATAGACGGAGTTTCAGTACATTAAAATACTAAAACTATTGTAAAAAATAAAGACTATTTTTTTACCCCCACACCAATTTGTATAAAAGGAATAAAGTCAAAACTTGCCGCTAAAGCTGTTTTTCTTAGATTTTATTTACCCAACCACAACACAAATTGGTGTGGGGGTCTATTTGGGGGCAAATTCTTTTTTGCGCGTTCCCATCTGGGCTTTGAGCCTGGCGATTATGGAAGAATGCATCTGCGAAACTCTCGATTCGGATAAATCAAGGGTTGCGCCGATTTCTTTCATAGTCATTTCCTCATAATAATAGAGAACAAGGATAAGGCGTTCGGCCCTGCTTAATCCCTTAGTCAAAAGGCTTTTGAGGTCGCGTTTCTGGGCTTCGGTCATCGGGTCTTCGCTCTTTTTGTCCTCGATTACGTCTATTTCGCAGATATCATTGTCGCCTTCGAAGTCGAGATTATTACTGAGCGAAACAATGCCTATAGCGCTCGCATCCCGCTGGAGGCGATGAAAATTCTCCATATCCATTTCGAGTTCGCCGGCGATTTCCTGCTCGGTAGGAATCCTGCCGAGGTGCGCTTCAAGCGTTCTTGTGGCATTTCCAAGCTGATGCGCCCTTGCCCTGACAAGGCGAGGCACCCAGTCCATACTGCGAAGTTCATCGAGAATAGCTCCTCTTATACGCGGCGTGCAGTAGGTGGCGAATTTTACGCCTCGTTTTGGGTCGAAGGCGTCTATCGCATCCATCAGGCCGAATATGCCGGCGCTGATAAGATCGTCAACTTCTACTTTGTCGGGCAGTTTGACATATATGCGTTCTGCCGTGTACTTGACCAGCGGCAGATAATGCTCCATCAGTTTGTTGCGCAGCTCTTCGGAATGTTCCTTAAAGAACTTTTTCCATACCGCATCAATACTATCAACTTCTGATGTCGCTTTTTTTGCTGTCGTCATTGTATATTCTCCAAAATCAATGCCTTTAGCGGCTCTTTTCATATCGGCCTATTGAAAATAGATGTTTATTAGAAAAACCAGTTAACAACTTTTCTGAAAAATCCTTCGTCTGTTGAAGATGACAGCGGCACCCTGCCGAGTCTTGCGGCAACGGCCATAAGAGACTTCGCTGTGGAGCTTTTCGGATAAGCCAGCACAACAGGCTCTCTTTTCTGGACGGAAGATATTAAATGCTCGTCCCTTAACATCACTCCAGCCATATTGAGTTTAACGTTGAGAAATTGCGCTGCCGCTGAAGCTATTTGTCTGTAAACCTTTCTGCCCTGAGCGTCATCGTGTACCATATTTACAAGCAGACTCGTTCTGCCGTTATATTTATTGATTACAAGTGCTTTTAAAAGTGTATAGGCATCTGTTATCGCCGCGGGGTCGGGTGTTCCAACAAGTATCGTATGGTCTGAGGCCATACAGAACGCCAGCACTGTTTTGCCGATACCTGCCGCCGTGTCCACCACAACGATATCGTAGTTGTCCGCCAGACTATCCAGTGCCGTGATAATTCTTTCTCTGGCAAAATCCGTCATCTGTGCCAGATGCTCTACTCCCGACAGGCCGCAATAAATATCAACGCCCTGGCAGACCGGCTGGGATATCTCCTCCAGATTTTTTACACCTTTTATGAAATGAGACAGATTATATTTACTGCTGATGCCGAGAATGATATCGAGATTTGCAAGGCCGAAATCCGCATCGAGAATTGCTACTCTTTTTCCGGCCGCAGCAAGACATATCGCAAGGTTGGCCGCGATATTCGTCTTGCCTACTCCTCCTTTTCCGCTGGCTATCGTTAGAATCATAGCTTTTTTGCCGCTATCGGCGGCAAGTGCTGCCAGCTCCTGAACGCTTCCCTGACTCATCGATTCCTCCATGAATGAATCCAGTCCTTGTATACAACTATTTATTTAGTAAAAAGTTAAGCTTTGCTTTTAATCGCGTTATCTTTCGTTTGATTCTCTAATCTCCGGGCCTTATACAGTTTATGCTCCAGCAGAGCGCAGGCGGTTTTATTGTTTATCGAGTTATCTTGTAACCTGTTTTTTTGGAGTCTGATGTACGCCTCGAAATCACTGCCAATCAGTCTGGCCGCTTCCATATCTATCTGAGGTTCCAAACGGAAATCTCCGCCCGGCAGAAAGCTGACTGTTCCGCTATCGCACAGGGCAAGACGTTTGCTCATCTGATGTTCGGCCAGCGCAGCGGAAATAACCTTCGCGAAATCTTCGGCATCTATATATCTGGGAACAAAACCTGCGACTCGGCAGTTTCGAATATTTTCGGAAATCAGGTTGTGGTATATATGGGTAAACTGAATAACTTTGATAAGTATCTCATCAATGTTATCCTGTATCAGCGATGTCAAATCCATTTGTCTCGTGTTGTCTGTCAATTCAGTATTCCTGCGATTTACCGTCTTATAAATAAATTCAATTACTGTTATCTTTCAGCAGTTCTCTTATCTGATTTAACGTTTTCGTTTTTCTCAGTTCCGATATTTGCGAAAGTCTTTCGAAAACGCTTGCGTCATATAATCTGTGGCCGCCATCGGTCCACGATGATTCTTTTATAAGACCCATAATTGTGTAGTTGTGAATTGTCTGGCGTGAATAAGGAGTGTAGCGAACGATTTCACCGATTCGGTATAATTTTTCGGGAGCGGCAAAGCCTTTCTTTTCACTTCTTTGCGAATCTGACTGATGAATCTCAAACATTGTCAAATCCTTCCAGATTTATCCGCCGCAGGCAGATGCAGGACTCGTTTTTAAGTCCCTTAATATCAGTTCGTGTTCGTAAAAATAGCTTTTACGTTTTATAAAATGTAAATCATATTCCGATAACCGTCAATGACTTTTTCGGATTTTTTTAAAATTTTTTAGTCCCTATTTGGAATTGGCGTAAAGACTTCCTATTCTTTAAGTAGCACCAATGGCATAAAGCTCAGGGAGTATCCTTTAAGTGATTTTTCTCGGACCTTTAAGTTAGGAAAGAAATATATCTGATTTGCCGGTGCAAAAATAGCCGGCTTACAGTATATTTATGACATAAATCATTAAAAACAAGAGAGTTATGGACAATAATATAGACAATAATAATGATTTTGGGACTCAAAGTCAGCCAGAGACAAAAATCCATACCGGCTGTTTGGATGCTATCACCCCGCTTGTGCAGCAGATAAACTGCCTCGACCTGCAGCAGATTAGCAAAATCTGTGTTGAAGAGATACCGAAGCTAATCAACGCCTGTTTCGCATCCTTATATATACTTGACGAGGTTAGCGATATGCTGCATCTTGAGAACCACAACCACTCCTATCTTATCAATAACATAGTCTCTCTGAACCAGGCCAATCTGTCGCCAATGATAAAGGCTGTTCAAAGCAAGGAACTTATCGTTATTGAGAACACCGAGCTGCACAAATCCCCTGCTGCGGATAAATGCAGCCGAAGGTTTACCCAAAACTACAACTCCTCGACATGCATAATCGCCCCGCTTGTCTGCCAGAACAGGGTGGTCGGCGTGCTTAATCTCGCCGATAAAATCGATGGTGAAAAATTTACCAATGAGGATATCGCCGTAATCGAGTTATTCAGACATCTTATCGGAGCATCCATCGGCAATATAAAACTTTTCGAGAAAACCCAGCTCCAGGCCAAGACCGACGGCCTGACCGGTTTGGTCAATCATAAAACGTTCTACGAGCTTCTTGAAAAGGAACTTCGCAGGTGCCAGCGATACGGCGGACAGATTTCCATAATAATGGTTGATATAGATAATTTGAAATCCATTAACGACACTTACGGCCATCGTGCAGGCGATATAGCAATAAAAAGGGTCAGCAGGAAAATAGCTGCCTGTATTCGCAAAATCGATGTTGCGGCCAGATACGGCGGAGATGAATTCGCAATTATACTGCCAAACACTTCAATTCCAGATGCCGTTATCGCAGCCGAGAGAATGATCGGGGAAGTTTCGCAGACACCAATAATCTGGGAACGAGAGAAAATTCAACTGTTCATCAGCATCGGCGTGGGCCAATATGAAGGCGATATGCGGCCGGAAGATATAACCCACCACAGCGATGAAGCGCTTTATGCCGCAAAACAGGCCGGCAAAAATACGGTAAGAGTTTTCAATACACAAAATCAGACATAACTGCCTTGCAAATAAATGGTTATGGCCGATTTCCCGTCTATGCAAAAAAATAAACAAATCCAAAGGCTAATCATTAAATTTACTATTATTTTTCATTTTTTTCTGACTTAGTATCAGGAAAAAGGCAAAAAAACGCCCAAAAAGGGGAAAATGGTAATAAAACGGTAACATTGCGTGTTATAATAAAGGCAGGATTGGTAAGTATGGTCGGCAGAGGATGCGTATTTGAGAAATTCCAAAATTTCTTAACATATACCTATCCAGTGCGTCCGTATTATTGAGAGTATCGATGATAAAAAGGTATTATTTTTCGTACGAAAGAAATAGCTGTGAAGAAACGACATAAATGGATTATCACTATTGTTGCTGTGATTTCGGTGCTGCTGGTGATTGGCTGGCTGGCCAAAAAAAACTACAAAGGTAACAACAAAGATGTAGTGGCGCGTATTGAGGATGTCCATCAAGGCGAATTGATAGAGCGAGTTAGCGCACCGGGAGAGATTGAGCCAAAAACTTACGTTCAGATAAGCGCAAAAATATCTGCGCGGATTATAGCGATGCCCTTCAACGAGGGAAACACAGTGACCTGCGGTAATCCAAATGCGAATCCGCCGATACCGGCCTCGATATTAGTGCAGCTCGATTCTAAGGATTTGGAGAGTCAGTTGCGAATGGCGACGGCAGGCCGAAACGCCGAAGAGGCACAGATAGAAGTTGAGAAGACAAAGGCTGAAAGCAGCAAGGCAACCCTGGCGGGGTCTGCAGCTTTATTGGCGCAGGCGAAAGATGAAATGGAACGCAAACAGGGACTGGTTAAATCCGGAGCCGTAAGCGAGGCCGATTTCGAGCAGATAAAATACAAGGTGGACTCGCTTCGCGCAGAAAACGAAAGTGCCAAATTCAATTTGGACGCGGCGAAACAGAATCTTGTGGTGATGAAACACAATTTAGACGCGGCAGAGGCAAAAATAGCGGAGGCGAAAGAGGCATTGAGCTATACGACGATAACGTCGCCGATAAACGGGGTGGTAACTCGCGTCAACGCCAAGGTAGGTGAAATGGTGATGACGGGAACGATGAATAATTCCGGAACGGTAATTATGGAAGTGTCGGACCTGTCTCAGATATTAGTTGTGGCACAGGTAGATGAGACAGATGTGAGCGAACTGAAACCAGGCCAGGAGGCGGCGGTAAGCATACAGGCCTTTCCAAATATCAAGTTCAAGGGAGTTGTTAATAAGATTGAACTCAAATGCCGATTCAACGACAACAAAACGAGATATTACCGCACGGAGATTCTGCTTCATGACGACCCGAACCTTTTGAAGCTATATACAGGACAGACGGCAAATGTCGATATTGAGACGCAAAAACACAGCGGGATAATCAAGGTTCCCAGCCAGGCGGTAATCGCCAGAGAAATTGACTCTCTGCCTTTGGAGATTCGCGAGAAAGCCGGCCAGCTGAACAAGGATAAGAAGTTTGTGCCGGTGGTATTCAGATACATCGACGGCAAGGCGGTGGTGACGCCCGTAAAAATAGGACAGGGAGATTTGACACATACTATAATTTTGTCCGGGCTTAATGATGGCGACAAGGTAGTAATAGGACCTTACAAGATTTTAGACAGTCTCAAGCACGACCAGAAGCTGCGCGACGAGCGCCAGGTCGAGGCGGAGAAAAAGGCGAAAGAAAAAAAGCCAAACAGTAAAAAGAGCAAGAGCGACACCAATGAGCCAGCAGGCAAGTAGCACAAACGGTAATGTGATAATCCGACTGCAGGGGCTAAAGCGATTCTATCGGGTCGGCGTAGAGGAAATTCATGCACTTGACGGCGTAGAGTTAGAGGTACGAGAAAACGAATATATCGCAGTGATGGGCCATTCCGGTTCGGGCAAAAGCACATTGATGAACGTTCTCGGGTGTCTGGACAGGCCGAGCGAAGGCAGCTATGAGATTGACGGGGAAAACGTAACCAGGATGGGCGACGCGGAGTTGGCGAGCATACGCAACAAGAGGATTGGCTTTGTATTTCAGTCTTTCGAGCTTTTGTCGCAGTTGAACGCGTTGAAGAATGTGGAGATGCCGCTTCTATATGCGAGCAACGGATGGTTCGGCCGGTCCGCCAGAGCGAAGAAATCTCTTGAGCGAGTCGGTCTCGGTGACCGGATGAAACACAAGCCGAATCAGCTTTCCGGCGGTGAGAAACAGCGTGTAGCGATTGCTCGCGCGCTTGTGTGCAATCCGAGCATACTGCTTGCCGACGAGCCGACGGGAAATTTGGACAGCAAAACGAGCGAGAACATATTAGAGCTTTTCGGGGAGCTTCACAAACAGGGTCAGACGATAATAATAGTAACGCATGAGCGAGATGTTGCCCAGCACGCAAAAAGAATAATCCGGATGCAGGACGGTCGGATTCTCACCGACCTGACATCAGAGCAGGACGAGGCGAAAAGTCAGTCTGGCGGCGATATTCCCGGGAAGGAGAAGTTATGAAAGGTCTGTTTTATGCCTTTCTGGCGTTCATCCAGTTTGTGTATCAAAGTGTGTATCTGTCGCTTAGTCAGATATGGGCGAATAAGACCCGGTCAATACTTACGACAATAGGAATCGTGATAGGGGTAGCGTCAACAACGGCGGTTATAGCGGCATTGACGGGATTGAAAGCAAAGATTCTTAGTCAAGTTGAGACATTCGGGAACAATACCATAATCATAGAGGTGAGATGGCCTGATACCGGGCCCAAGCAAAATATGTCGTGGAGGCAGTTGAGGTTCAGGACAGAAGAATTTGCCGGGCTTTTAGAGCATTGTCCGTCGCTGGAGCGATATGCACTGATAGGTGAGGCGGGACAGCAAATGGTCAAATACGGCGAGAAATCTGTGCAATATGCGCAAATACACGGCGTAGAACCGGCGTGGCACGATATAGAACACCGGGGCATAGTGGTCGGTCGCGGAATATCGGTAATAGATGAGGGCCGGGCCGTATGTTTGATTGAGCCGGAGCTTCGCGACAAGCTTGGGTTGGAAAAGGACTGCGTTGGGGAATCGATTCGAATCGGGTTCAGGAATTTTAGAATTGTGGGAGTAATAGAGAAGCGGCCTGACCTCGGAATCGGCGGAGGCGGGCAGGAGCGATACGAAATAATAATTCCTTTTGAAATGACAGCAAAGTTCAGGCAGGAATTCTGGGTATGGGCGTTAGCAGAGAGCAAGTCGCCGGAAGTTTTGGATGAAGCGGTAGCGGAGCTGAAATTTTTTCTTCGCCGGACACGACATATCCAGCCGGATGAACAGGATACATTTTCAGTTGAGTCGCTGAAAAGCGCGATTCAGACATTCAATAAAATATCGATAATGGTTACGCTGGTTGCCGGCGGAGTAGTGGGAATATCGTTACTGGTCGGCGGCGTCGGTATTATGAACATAATGCTCGTATCGATATCGGAGCGGACAAAGGAAATAGGATTGCGAAAGGCGGTGGGCGCCAAAAAGTCCGCGATACTAATGCAGTTCCTCGTAGAGGCGGTGATACTCTGCTTTGTGGGCGGTATTGTTGGAGTTGGAATAGGACAACTTTTGACTTTAGCGATAGCACATTCTAATCCGCTGCTGGAGAGAACATATATACCCGCCTGGGCGATAGTGCTTTCGTTTGCATTTGCGGCGACTGTGGGGATATGTTTCGGGATATTTCCAGCGATAAAGGCGGCCAGGCTCGACCCGATAGAGGCGCTGAGGCACGAATAGAAGATTGATGTTCAATAATTTGAAATTGGAAATTTAAAATTTCCGGCGGTATAATAATGGGTTATGCCGGAAAAAGGAAAAAATAATTCGCTTTTCACAGATATAGAGCAGGCGCAACTACAGTCAAACGCCCCACTTGCGGCTCGGATGCGGCCGCGGAACCTGGAAGAATTCGCAGGCCAAAAAGACTTCATCGGGCAAGGTAAACTTCTGCGGCGAATGTTAGACGCAGGGTCGCTAAGCAGTTTGATATTCTTCGGCCCGCCGGGAACTGGAAAAACATCGCTGGCAACGGTAATCGCCAGCTTAACCAACGCTAAATTCCACTATCTAAGCGCACCGGCCGCGAGCGTCGCGGATATTCGCGAAATTATTCTAAAGGCAAGAGACAGACTCATAACCAATAGCGGAAAAACCGTTTTATTTATAGATGAAATTCACCGGTTCAATCGCGCTCAGCAGGATGTACTTTTAAACGATGTCGAAACCGGCGTGATTATTCTCATCGGCGCGACTACCGAGAATCCGTACTTCTCAATCAATTCCCCTCTTATTTCTCGCAGCACAATCTTTGAATTCAAGTCTCTGGAGAAAAACGATATTATCGAACTGCTTAAAAGAGCGATAACGGACAAGCAAAGAGGTCTGGGCAGTTTGGATGTCCGGGCAACTGAAGAGGCTTTGGAATATATAGCGATAATGAGCGACGGTGATGGGCGAAAGGCGCTGACATCTCTTGAAATCGGCGTGATGTCGCAAAAAAATTCCGGGATTGAGTCGATAAAATTCGATATTGAAATCGCCAAAGAATCCATCCAGCAAAAAGCGATTGTGTTTGACCCGACGGGCGATTCGCATTACGACCTTGCCAGCGCATTGCAAAAAAGTATGCGAGGTTCGGACCCTGACGCGACAGTTTACTGGCTTGCCAGGCTGATAGCGGGCGGACAGGACCCGCGATTTATCGCAAGACGAATAGCGGTTTGCGCAGCTGAAGATGTCGGCAATGCCGACCCGACGGCGACAATTCTGGCGGCGGCAGCGATGCAAATATCGGAATTTATCGGATTTCCGGAGGCTCAGCTTCCGCTGGCTCAGGCGGCGATTTATATCGCCTGTGCTCCGAAGTCGAACGCATCGGCAAAGGCGATATGGTCGGCTATGAGCGATGTCAAAGGCAAACGAACCATACCTGTGCCGAAACATTTGAAGGACTCTCACTACAGCGGAGCGAAAAAACAGGGTTATGGAGCGGAATATAAGTATCCGCACGACTGGCCGGAAGGGTTTGTAGGGCAGGAATACCTGCCGGGCAAGACGGCGGCATATTACAACCCAACCGGGCGGGGAAGAGAAAAAATTATGAAGGATTATTTGCAAAAATTAGAAAATATGTTAAAAGAGGTAAAGTCCTGATAAATACAACGGAGGTATAATGGACAAACAGCAGCTTCGCCAGCAGATAAGAACGCAGCTTTGCATAATGACGAGTCAGCAACGGATTGACAAGAGTCAAAAAGCATGTAAAAACCTGGTCGATACACCAGAATTTCGCAACGCCAACACGATAATGGCATATCTCTCGATGCCTCACGAAGCGGATACGGCGTCATTTATCCTTTATGCCTGGCAGCATTCCAAGACTATCGCGGTGCCGAAGGTTTCCTGGCAGCAGAGACATATGATAGCGGTTGTGATTAATTCGCTCGAAACGGGAATCGCGACCGAAGTCGGAGGGCTTCGCAATCCGGTTACGGGTGTGCCGGTTCCGCTGGAGGACATCGACCTTGTTGTGGCGCCCGGTCTGGGCTTTGACGGCCAAGGCAATCGGCTGGGACGCGGCGGCTCTTACTACGACAGATTTTTCCAGAATGAAAAACTTCAGGCCATAAAGTGCGGTTTCGGTTTTTCCGAGCAGCTTTTGGAGAGCGTGCCGATTATGGAACACGACCGGCCGGTAGATATGATGGTTACAGATATGGGCGTAACATATTTTAATAAAAAATAATATAAACTAAGGGAAAATATAAAATGGCTATTTCCGGTTATAACCCCAACAAAAAAAGAGCAATAATTTATTATGCGGCAATCGCTATCATTATACTTGCAGCGGCGGCGTTTTTCCTCTATCCGTTTGGCAAAAATAAAAAAACCGATGAAAACGCCGCGTCCCCTGCCGCAACAGGCCGGCAGGACCAGAATACAATATCCGGCGGCAGAAAAACCACTCTTGCCGATGTCAATAGCGGCGAAAATCCGCGAGTGGCGGCATTGCTTAAAGACGCACAAACCTGCATCGCCGATGGAAAGATTGTTGCCGCAAGAAATACTCTCAATGATGTTCTTAATATGTCTCCAACTGAATCTACCAGAGAAATGGTTAAAAAACAGATGACAGACCTCGCAGGGCAATGGCTCTTCAGTAAAACGGTGCAGTTGGGCGACGACCTTTGCTCGAATTACAAAGTTCAGTCGGGTGATTCGTTTGCGCAGATTGCCGCCAAGTGTAAAGTCCCTTATAAGTTCCTGATGAAGATAAATAATATTGGCAGCGAGAAAAGTCTCCGCTCAGACCAAGTGATAAAAGTAGTCCAGGGTCCCTTCCACGCGATAGTGTACAGCTCATCTTTTACGATGGACCTCTACCTTCAGAACATCTATGTGAAAACTTATAAAATCGGTCTTGGCAAAGTAGGACACGAAACTCCTATCGGCCTGTGGAAGGCAAAAGTCGGTGGAAAGATGATCAAGCCAACATGGACTGACCCGGATACCGGAAAAACATATCACGCTGAAGACCCGGATTATCCGCTCGGCTCAGGCTGGATATCGCTGGAAGGAACAGACAACAGGACCCGCGGCATAGAAGGTATCGCAATCCACGGCACAAACGACGAGACAACAATCGGTACAAGAAGCTCACGCGGCTGCATCCGCCTTTACAACGGCGAACTGACTGAACTTTACGATATGTTCGAGGCAGGATTTTCCGAACTTCGTGTTGTAGAATAAAACCGTGTAATCCCCCGCTATAAGGCTGGTTTTCCGTAAAAAGCCCGATAGTTTCAGGATATTTTTAATCTACATAGATATTTTTTACTAATTTCCCCCTTTTTAAATATTTGACAAACCTATTTGCTCAAGTATAATCGTGTTTTAACTTATTATTAAAATAAGGTTAGATTATGATAATAGTTATGAGAATTAACAGCTGTGCGTAGCCGGGCGGCTACATCTGGTTTGCTGCATTGCGGTTACGCGTGGCTGATGAACGCTTTCGCTTGGAAAGCAACTTTATTTGAATCTGTCGCGGAGGAAGTGTAGATGTAAAACGGCAGAAAACAGAAAAAAGCGGCTCAGATGTGGAAACGTTCTTTTGTGGATGTTTCCGCTTTTTTTTATACAGGATTGTTGCAGGGAAAGGTACAGAATGAATCAGGAGTTAATAAGGATAGTAGACAACATTGCCCGCGATAAGAATATCGACCGGGAGTCTATATTTTTGGACCTCGAATCAGCTATGGTATCTGCAGCAAAAAAATACTTCGGGAAAACCGATGTTGAAGCCGATATTCAGGTCAGCATCGACCGCCAGACCGGCGATATGGTAGCATTCAAGGACGGCCAGCAAATAGACATTAAGCGTTTGGGCAGGATACCCGCCCAAACCGCCAAGCAGGTTATGATACAAAAAATCAAGGCCGACGAACGGCAGAGCGTATATGAAGAGTTTGTGGAACGAAAAGGCGACATCGTCAGCGGCGCGGTTATTCGTTATGAAGGCGGTTCGTTAATTATAAATCTTAATAACAGAACCGAAGCTATTTTGCCGAAAAGCGAGCAGATTAGCGGCCAAAGTCATCATGTCGGCGAAAGAATCCGCTGCCTGATTCTCGATGTACGTGAAAGCTCCAGCCAGATAAAAATTATTCTTTCCCGCACTCACCCAGATTTTATACGCCGGCTTTTCGAGCTTGAAGTGCCTGAGGTGGCTGAAGGAATAATAGAAATCAAGGCTCTTGCCCGCGAGGCGGGATATAGAACCAAGATAGCGGTATTATCGAATGATTCGAAAGTTGACGCGGTCGGCGCGTGCGTCGGCGTTCGCGGAAGCAGGATAAAAAATATCGTTGATGAGCTCGGCGGCGAAAAAATAGACATCGTACGATGGAACGAATCATCGCACGAATTAATTGCCAACGCCCTTATGCCTGCAAAATGCAGTCAGGTGGCGCTGTGTTTCGAGCTCGGCGGCGCAACGGTTGTTGTTCCGGAAGACCAGTTAAGCCTGGCTATCGGCAAACACGGACAGAACGTCAGACTTGCCGCCAGACTTACCGACTGGGACATCGATATATTAACGCCGGAGGAATATAATCAGGAAGTTGAAAGACTCACCGCCGGTCTTAAGGACATCGAGGGTCTTGATGATACTTTCATCGATAAGCTTATCGCCTTGGGGATTATTTCCGTACTTGACCTTGCAGAAATCGGCAAAGATCCTCTGGTTAAAGAAATCGGTCTGTCGCCTGAAATGGCGGAGAAAGTAATACACCTGGCGGAAGACCTTGCTAAAAAACAAACTGCGGAATCCGCACCGACTATCGCAGAAAGCCTGCTGGTCGAACAAATAAAGAAAGTAGAGCCTGAACAGGAAATCATCCAGTAGTTCGAAACGCGTTTTATAATATTTTTGGAGTTCGCTTAGATTGGCAATCACAAGAGTTCATCTTTTAGCTAAAGAGCTGGGCGTCGGCAGCAAGGCTATTATAGACAAATGCCAGGCCGAGGGCCTCGACGTAAAAAATCATATGTCCACAATTTCCGCAGGCCTTGCGGCAACGATTCGGGAATGGTTCAGCGAAGGCTCACACACTACTGCCGTAGAGACAGCCGCCCCTGTTGACCTTGTCAAAGCCCGCGTCAGGAAAAAGAAAAAAATCGAGCCGAAACCACAGGAAGAAGAAATTGTTCCTGTGCCCGTCGAGCAGACGGCAGAGCCCCAAACCGCAATACAGGAACCCGCGGCTCCACAGGCTGCTGTTGTCGCGGAAGCCGCACCACCCAAAAAAATCGCAGAGCCTCAAGTCGGCCGAGCGGTGCCAAAACATCCGCCGGTTGCAGCACCGGAAATACAAAAAGAACCGCCGAGACCGACAGCACCGGTAATTCCGGCAGGTCCGAAACTCGGTAAACCAAGACCAGCCAAGCTTTCCGGCCCAAGAGTTATACGGGTCGAAAAACCGGAAGAGATGGATCGTCACAGACCAAAACCGAGGTTTTCAAAACCGGCTTATAAACAGCAGGCCACCGAACCGCTGCTGGCAAGCGCACCACAAATCGCTGAAACACCGGGCAAAGCTGGCAAAGGCAAGAAAAAAACGCACGGCCGAAGACACGATGACACAATAGTTGGCGAAGAGCCGCTGCGGCTGCAGAAAACTGCCCGCAAACTTCTGACACGAGACATTGAGGAAAGACGCGCGAGGCTGGAAGCGGCCGGCGGCGAAGGTATGCGGCTAAGGCCGATACGAAAAATCGAGACGAAAAAAACTGCTGAAGAAGCACCGAAAATAAAACCGGAAAAGGCTGTTGTGTTTGAGCCTATAACCGTAAAAGATCTGGCCGCGGCGCTGTTAGTAAAAACGGCTGAAATCGTGGAACAACTTATCGCCCACGGCATTATGGCGGTAGCCAACCAGATTATTCCTGCTGAGACGGCTCAACTTATTGCTATCGACTTCGGCACAGAACTCATCGTACAGCAAAGATTGTCCATCGAGCAGCAGATAGCGGAAGAATTCGCAAACAGACCGAAAAATAATCTTCAGAAACGTTCAGCGGTTGTTACGATGCTGGGACACGTTGACCACGGCAAGACCAGTCTGCTGGACAGAATCCGCTCGGCACAAGTGGCGGCGGGCGAAGCAGGCGGCATAACCCAGCATATCGGCGCTTATCAGGTAACATGGGGCGATAAGACTAATCCCAAGAAAGTTACTTTCCTCGATACACCCGGCCACGAAGCCTTCACGGCGATGCGTGCCCGCGGAGCGAATATGACGGATATTGTCGTGCTTGTTGTCGCCGCCGACGACGGTGTAATGCCGCAGACAATCGAGGCGATTCATCACGCCAAGGCAGCAGGCGTTCATATAATTGTCGCTTTGAACAAAATTGACCTGCCCAGCGTGGATATAAACAGGATTTACGGCCAGCTTGCCGAACACGACCTTGCTCCATCTGAATGGGGCGGCAAAACAGACGTCGTCAAAACAAGCGCCACCAAAAACATAGGAATTGAAGAGCTTCTGGAGCATCTGGATTTTGCGACCGAGATTCTCGAACTGAAAGCCGATCCGACAATACCGGCAGTCGGCTGGGTAGTTGAGGCAAAACTAAATCCGAGCAAAGGCCCTATGGCCACCCTGCTCATACAGGAAGGAAAACTTAAAAAAGGCGATATTATTCTTGCCGGCGCAGGCTACGGCAGAATCAGGACATTAAAAGACAGCACCGGCCGGTCAATTAGTTCGGCTATAAGCGCAATGCCGGTAGAAGTATCCGGCCTTAATAATGTGCCGCAGGCAGGCGACCGGTTTTACTGTCTGAGCGACATAAACCGCGCCAAGGCGGCAGCGGAAGATAAAAAGTTCATTGCCCGCAAGGCGGCACTTACATCTCGTTCGCTTGTAACGATGGAAAATCTGTTCAGCCAGATTGAGGCGGGCAAGACAAAAGAAGTTAATATTATCATACGGGCCGACGTTCAGGGTTCTGTCGATGTTTTGACAAAATATCTTTCGGAACTCAGCACGGGCGAAGTACAGGTTAAGGTTTTACACGCCGCGGTCGGCGGGATTACGGAAGGCGATGTCGTACTGGCCGAGGCGTCAGGCGCACTGATTATAGGATTTAATGTTGTGCCGGAAGACAAGGCTGCGAAAATTGCCGAATCAAAAGGCATCGATATCAGACTGTATAATATCATTTACAAAATAACCGACGACCTCAAGAAAGCTATGTCCGGAATGCTCGAACCTGAAGAACAGTTCAGAAGTCTGGGCAGAGTCGCCGTCCGCGACACATTCAAGATTACCGGAGTAGGCACTATCGCGGGCTGTTATGTCGAACAGGGTGAAGTCACCCGGAGCGCCAAAATCAGGCTCATCCGCGACAATATTATCCTTAGGGACACCTGCCAGATAGAATCGCTGAAACATTTCAAGGACGACGCCAGGCAGGTTCGCGCCGGACTTGAATGCGGCATAAAAATTGCCGGCTTTGACGATATAAAAACAGGCGATATCTTCGAGGTTTATGAAATAGTTAAGGTTCAGAGAACGATTTAAACCGGAATAGCTATGCCAAGCCGAAGACAGGAAAGAATGTCGCGTGTCATAAAAGAAGCGGTCAGCGATATAATTAACAACCATATGCAGGACCCGAGAATAGAAGGTTTTATCAGTATAACCGAGGTAAGGATGGAGCCTGACCTTAAAAGCGCTGAGGTTTTTTTGAGCATTATGGCGGGAAACGAGGCCAAGCAGCAATTGACTTTTAAAGCCATTCAGCACGCAGCGGGTCATATTCAGGCTCTTTTAGGTGATTATGTAAAAGCAAGGTTCTGTCCTCATCTTTACTTCCACTGGGACGAGCGGCTTAAAAAAACGATGGAGACCTTGAAACTTATAGACGAAGTCTCAAAGGAATTCAAAACTGATAGCGAACAAAAATGAAAAATACAAACCAATATTCTCAGAAGATAAAGAAATTACTCAACGCCCTTAAAAAAGGCGCAGAAAAACCCAAAAAGCCGGTTTATCAGGACCTTGTCGAGGCGATTATTTTCGCTGCGCTGTGCCAGGATTCTCCCGAGTCGGCGGCAAAAGCGGCATTGAAAAAAATTCAGTCTCACTTTGTGGACAACAACGATTTGCGAGTCGCCCGTGTGGAAGAAATAGTAGAGGTCACAGGTTCCGATATAACAGACGCTCCGAAAGCTGCCGGGACGATTATTTCTCTGCTTAATTCCATATTCCAGAAATACGACAGCCTGGCTCCTGAAGATTTCTCCGAAACAGGCAAAAAGAACGCACGGGAAATTCTCGAAAAATTCAACGGAATGACGGATTTCATACGTAATTTCGTAACCCTTACAGTATTGAACGCACATACCGTACCGCTTACCGATAAGATGATTGAATATTTCAAAACATACAATCTCGTCGACCGTGAGTGGGACAATACACAGATAATCGCATTTATCGAAAAACAGGTTTCAGCCTCTGAAGCTTACGGCTGTTATGAAATTATCCGGCACGACAGCGAAATGGCTAATCCCAAAGCCGCACAGATACTTTCTGAAGGCAAAAAACCCGCGAAACAAAAACCCGGAAAATAAGGAGCCGTTATGCCAAAACAGATTTTAAAACTCGGTATCCCCAAGGGCAGTCTTGAAAAGGCTACTTTAGAGCTTTTTGAAAAGGCCGGTTTCCACATAACAGGTTACGAAAGAAGCTACTTTCCGCAAATAGACGACGCTGAAATTCAGCTTATAATGCTGCGGGCACAGGAAATAAGCCAATACGTGGAAGACGGCACGATTGATGCGGGTTTCACAGGACACGACTGGATACTTGAAAACAAATCGTCCGTTCACGAGGTATGCCAGCTGCTTTACAGCAAGGCAACTTCCAACCCCGCCAGATGGGTTTTGGCGGTTCCCAACGAATCAAAGGTTAAAAAGCCTCAGGACCTCCGCAACGGCATCGTCTCAACAGAGCTGGTCAGTGTTACAAAAAAATATTTCAAAAGTAAAAAAATCAATGTAAAAGTCGAATTCAGCTGGGGAGCGACTGAAGTAAAAGCCCGGCTCGTCGATGCTATCGTTGAACTTACGGAAACAGGCTCAAGTATAAGAGCCAATAATCTGAGAATAATCGATACCATTATGAGCTCGACAACAAGATTCATCGCCAACAAGAAAGCCTGGACAGACAAATTCAAGCGTGAAAAGATTGAAAATATATCTATTCTGTTAAACGCGGCAATCGACGCCAAAACAACCGTCGGTCTTAAAATGAATGTGAGAAAAGACAGCATTGCTAAAGTATTGAAGATTCTGCCGGCCGAAAAAAGCCCCACTATTTCATCGCTTGCCGACAGCGATTTTGTCGCGGTTGAAGTCGTCGTCGATACGACTGTGGAAAGAGCCATTGTGCCGAAATTGAAACGCGCAGGCGCTTCCGGAATTATTACTTATCCGCTTAATAAAGTTATTCACTGAGGATATTATGTCAGGACATTCACACTGGGCAGGAATAAAACATAAAAAAGCGGCGAACGACGCTAAGCGAGGCAAGGTCTGGAGCAAAATCGCCCGTATAATCATAGTCGCAGCCAAAAACGGCGGCCCCGACCCTTCACAAAATCTCGCTTTGAGATACGCCATCGATAAGGGCAAACAGGCCAATATGCCGAAAGACACCATAGAAAAAGCCGTTAAAAAAGGAGCCGGCGGCGGCGATGCTATCGCGTTTGTTCCGGTGCTTTATGAAGGCTACGCTCACGGCGGCATAGCAATAATGGCTGAGGCCCTGACCGATAATCGAAATAGAACAGCGCCGGAGATAAGAAAAATTTTCGAAAAACACGGCGGCTCACTCGGCTCGACCGGCTGCGTAAATTACCTGTTCCACAAAAAAGGCCTGATTACCGTTCCAACCAAAGATGTTGACGAAAATAATCTGATGGAAATCGCCCTTTCGGCCGGTGCCGAGGATCTGCTGAATACCGGCGAGGTGTATGAGATAACCTGCGACCCAGCAGCTTATGAAGGTTTGAAAAAAGCCCTCGAGGCAAAACAAATACCCCTTCAGATATCCGAATTGTCGATGGTGCCGCAAAATTCCATTCCTATATCCAATTCGGAATCCGCCAGAAAGATTCTCGGGCTTATGGAGGAACTGGAAGACCACGATGATATACAAAATGTCTATGCCAACTTCGATATCCCAGATGATATTATCGCTAAGATACCATAGATTTAT
>CAINDG010000003.1 GCA_903847315.1 uncultured Planctomycetota bacterium | reverse complement strand
CCCCGTAAAGACTGGTTTGGCCGTCTCTGAAGTTGCCACGCACTTCAACGGCATTATGCACAGCCGGTATTTCCTCCGGCAGAAACTTAGCATCGAAAACGCTGCCGATTACCTGTATCAGTTTACCTTTATTCATTGTGCTGCTTCTGCTCCACTAATTATATCAAGCAATTCTCTGGTTATTTGACCCTGACGTGCACGATTATATTCTGTTGTTAAATCATCTATCATTTCATCTGCGTTTTCTGTCGCATTTTTCATCGCTACCATACGCGCTACATGCTCGCTCAATATGGCGTCCATAAAGCAGCTTTGTATTGATGATTGAATTATCATCCTGGCAAGATTTTCGATTATCTCAGTTACCGACGGTGAAAAATAAAAATCTTCTACCGACAGTGTCCACGGCCATATAACTGTCGCACGAGTTGCCAAATCGTCTATCAGTTCCGTCAGCGGCATAATCGTCAATGTTTGCGCCCGCTGGCTGCCTAATGAATAATATCGCATATATACGATACTGAAATAGTCCAGCTTTCCTGACATATACTGTTCGATAAAATCATCAGTAATTTCATCTATTTGCGTATCCGCCGGCATTTCAGGCATATCTTCATAAATCTTTGTCGGAGTAATGCCATGATAATTCAGCATACCAATCAACCGTCTGTCCGGTGCGTAGATATCCAGTTTTTCCCCCGTGCTTTTCGCCTTGTTCAGATGTACTTTCATAGCTTCAAAAATATAGGAATTATACGAACCGCAAAGCCCCCTGTTTGAGCCAATTACTAAAATTGCTGAACGCCCGGACGAGTTCTCTTTCATTAATGGATGTTTAACCAGCTTCTGCGACGTCGCCAGCAGATATCCCGCCCTGGCAAGGGCATCGTGATATTCTTTTGCCGCAACCCATCTGTTAAGAAAATATTTGTACCGCGTCGTGGAAATCATCTCCATCGTCCGTGTCATTTTACGAATACTATCCACAGCCTGGCGGCGCTGAAGTATTTGCCGTGTCCCTATCATTGCTAAATATCACCTTTTCCAGTTCGTGTTTTCTTATAGTCATTCATGGCCGCAGTAATCGACGCAACCAGTTCATTACTTAATTTCTTGGACTCGTTAATTTCGCTGATATAGTTGCCATGTTCATCCGAAAGCCACTTCAGAAACGAATCCATAAACTTGGTTACGGCATTAACCGGTACATCATCCACAAGGCCGGTGGTTCCCGTAAAAATTGTAATCACCTGTCTGCCGACATCCATCGGAGCAAATTGCGGCTGCTTGAGCAGTTCAACCATTCGACAGCCTCTGTCAAGCCGAGCCTGTGTCGCCGCATCAAGTTCAGTGCCTAATCTTGAAAAACTCTGCAGTTCCCAGAATGATGCCAGGTCCAGCCTCAGTTTTGAGGCGACTTTTTTCATCGCATCTATCTGGGCGTGGCCGCCTACACGGCTGACGCTCGTGCCGACATCAACGGCAGGTCTGATACCCGAATGGAACAGACTGCCCTGCAGATAAATCTGTCCGTCTGTAATCGAAATAACATTTGTCGGGATATATCCTGAGATTTGTCCCTCAAGGGTTTCAACAATCGGCAATGCGGTCAGCGAACCGCCGCCGAGTTTGTCGGATAATTTTGCGCTGCGTTCAAGCAGTCTGCTGTGCAGATAAAAAACATCGCCCGGATACGCTTCTCGTCCCGGCGGACGGCGAAGCAGAAGACTTAACTGGCGATACGCGATAGCATGCTTGCTTAAATCGTCATATACACACAAAGTATCCTTGTGCTTTTCATACATATAATATTCGGCCACCGTGCAGCCCGAGTAAGGCGCAATATATTGCAGTGGTGCGCTATCGCCTGCCGATGCTGCAACTACAATCGTATATTCCATTGCGCCGTGTTTTTTGAGAGTATCTACTATCTGGGCGATGGACGATTCTTTTTGACCGATAGCCACATACACACAAATT
>CAINDG010000002.1 GCA_903847315.1 uncultured Planctomycetota bacterium | reverse complement strand
TTTGGCTCTCCAGCCATTCGGCACACATTAATATTACCAGATGGATATTAGATTGCCGATTCCTCCGGGCCGGCCCTTGCCGCTCATTTATCCTGCCGCTCACTTATAAAGATGCGCAAGACCGGCCATCTGTTCTGTTGATTTTTACATTTTTTTCGATATTTTCAACTTTATTTTGCTGAAAAATGTAGAAACCCTTAAATTTAAGCTTCCCGCAAGACTAAAAGCGGCCTCTAAAAACCCCAGATACCAGACCAAAGACTGATTAACAGCGTACAGCCCGGCTTCGCCAGGGGCTACGCCGTGGCGAGCATGCAGCCCTTCGACTAATTCGACTATGCTGCGAAACGCCATACGCTTTTTTCAGTCGGTTTTCAATCAAATGCGCATATACCTCGGAACAGAAATGGGAGGGGTTTTAATTTTTTTTATTCTTTTCGCCGCAGGAACTTATCTCAAAAAGGTTTTTTGAGAGACAGTAATTTTTCGACACAAATGCGCAAGTTCACCCTATTTATAGAGAGACAGAAGGCAGAAGACAAAAGTTAGAAGTAAGAAGGCAGAAGTTAGAAGACAGGGGTCAGAAGGTATCATCGGCGTTCTCTGCGGTTAATGCAAAAGGAAAAAGGGCGAAAGACGATGGGGTTTGAACTTGATATTTTTAAGGATGAGCAGCTTTCGGCGGACTACGTTGACTGGCTTGTCGATGAACGTTCAATCGAGATTCAGTCGCATTTTTCAAAGATGTGGGAATATTACACCAACCCGATGTATGCGGGTATTGGTGCGGCCAGCGGCGATGCGGTTATGCCGAGCGAGAATTGTTAGATCACAATTGCGATGGTGTTTGAGGCGGGGCCGGTTCCGGCGTTGTTGGCAGCCCTTACACGATATTCAAGCTGAATACCTAACGGCTGATTCCTTAACGTTAATTCAGTGTTGTATGAGATTTGAACAATAGTCCAGTCGCTAAGACCTTCGCTGGTTTGCTCTCGACGCTCAATGACGTAATTTCGCACCGGCTGGCTATCATCAGGCCTTACCCATTTTAATTTAACTGTCTGATTCTCTTTGGAGATAAGCTGTAAATCCGTTGGCTGAGAAGGTAATTGAACGGGTTGCGGTTCAGTTCGCGGTCCCCAGCCGATTTGCTTCAATTTCTCAGGATTGCTCGCGACATCAACCTCCGACTTTTGCAGGCAATTCTTCATAACCTGCTTTAACTCCAATAGTTTCCTCTCCGTTGCCTTCGCCTGTATCCTGATGTTTGCCCGTGCCTGCTTAAAATCTTTCTTAGCTGTATTATACGATGAGCGTCTGGACATAAGTATTGAACGAAAGACTCTCGGGAAGTCCGCCGCATGCCGGTAGTAACCATAGGTCATCTTGTCACACAATACCATTATGTCAGGTTCGGTTGTTGGAAAATTAGTCATAGTAACCTCATCGTTTAGCGTATAGGGTTTAGTTTTAGACACGGATTCACACCGATTTACACTGTTTTTCCTTGGTTCATTTGTGCTTTGAAATTAGCATTTGTTTCGGATTTAGATATTCTGATTTCCGGCTCGGTCATCTTTTTATAATTGCATCCCTCACTGGCTTTGACTGTCAGCAAGGGAATTAAACATTTCTTACGGCAACACCACAGAGACGGAGTTGCTTGGCATACTCTCACCTGCCGCGTTTGCTGCCTTTACGCGGTATTCGAGTCGGACGTTGTCCGGCTGGTCGGTAAGGTTGATTTCGCAGTTGTAGGTCGTATTAACAAGCGACCATGCCCCGAAGGCGCCACCCTGCTGCTGGTCTCGTCTTTCAATGATGTAGTTTCTCACTGACCCACCGCTATCGGTTGTCGGTTTATTCCAGACAAGCAATATGGTTCCCTGTCCTTCGGCTGTCGGATGCAATTCAGTCGGGCTTCCGGGCGCCTCAATAGGAGTCGGCTGAGACCTCGGTCCCCATCCGATTTCGTATAGCTTTTCGGGATCGGCGGTGGTATCGACTTCCGACAGCTTCAGGTCGTTTTTCATCAGCGCAGCGAGTGCTTCGAGCTTTACATCTTTTGTGACGGTTGCGATTTGCGCCTGGCTTTCGGCGTTTTCCTTCGTTTGTTTCTGGCTCTTGTAGTTGCTTAACGCTGTGGAAAGCGCCGCTACCGTAACCGATGGGAAATCGGCGGCGTGAGCGGTAAAGCCCGCGACCATTGTATCGGCCAAAGCCACTATATCTGGTTCACGTTTCGGAAATTGCGGCATAATTATGCCTCCTTAAAAAAAGTTAATAATTTTTTTTACCACGAAGACACGAAGTCACTGAGATATTTCAGGGTTTCTCTTCTGTCTTTTCAGACGCTGTCCGCTGTACGCTATACGCTGTCCGCTGTCTCCTGTCTTTTGTTGTCCCCAAGGGCAAATATCATCCGCCTATTCGGATTATTGTGGAGGGAGCTTTACTTGATTTCAGGAAAATAATAAAATTATTTTATGTTCTGAGTCGGTTGAAGGATTGTCCCCATTGAGTGACGTATTCTGACACAGGGAAAAGATTTTTCTAAAGTCGGGAAAGGACACGGATTACACTGTTTTAATTGCCACTAAAAGGCAGAAAAAGTTTTTTAGACACTGATTTCGCAGATTAACGCGGGTTTTAAGGAAATTAAGCGGGTTTAGTTGCCCATTCGTCAGCTAAAAGTTCGGCCTGCTTCAGAACATTTTCCGTTGCCAGCAATTCCATATCCGGCGGATAACCGTATTGGCGAAGAAGTCTTTTTACAATAACCTTAAGTTTCGCCCGAACATTTTCTTTTATTGTCCAGTCGATTGATGTGTTGGCTTTGACCCTTTGGACCAAAACCCTTGCCAAATCTCTTAGCTTATCATCGCCTAAAACATCTCTTGCGCTTTGGTTATTCGCCAAGGCATCATAAAAGGCCAATTCCTCATCGTTAAGTTTAAACTGCTCGCCTCTTTTGTCGGAGTCCCTTATATCCTTTGCCAGCCGGATAAGTTCCTCGATAACCTGAGCCGTTGTAAGCAGGTTGTTTTGATACCTCTTTATTGCATTTTCGAGCATTTCAGAAAACTTTTTGCTCTGAATCAGATTTTTCTTCGTCCGAAACTTTATTTCATCGTTCAAAAGCTTCTTCAATAACTCCAAAGCAAGGTTCTTTCTTTCCATCCCCTGAATTTCTTTTAGAAATTCATCGGAGAGAATCGAAATATCCGGCTTCTTTATCCCCGCCGCATCAAAGACATCGATAATCCCTTCCGAAACAACCGCCTTATCGACAATCTGCCTTATAGCCGTTTCAATCTCAGCATCGGATTTACCCGTCCCCGTCGGCTCAAACTTAACCAACCGTGCCTTTACCGCCTGAAAGAAACCGACATCATCTTTTATTTCCATTGCCTTTGGATGAGGCACGGAAAGAGCAAAATACTTTGAAAGAGTAAGCACTTCTTTAGTAAATCTGTCTTTGCCGTCTTCCAGACTCAATATATATTCCTGTGTTTCAAGGATAATGGTTAATTTCTGCTGCGTACCTGCCTTGAAAAATCTCTTATAATCAAACTTGTCAAACATCTGGCAGACGATTTCATATTTTTCGAGCATTGAGGCAACCGCCACTTCCTGATCCAAAGTGGGCGACCCTTTTCCTCCGCTTAGGGTATAAGTCGCAAGGGCAATTTTCAAATCAGAAGCAATCCCGATATAATCAACAATAAGCCCGCCGGGTTTATCGCGGAATATTCTGTTCACCCGTGCAATCGCCTGCATTAAGGTATGTCCCCTCATCGGCTTATCTACATACATCGTATGCAGACAGGGAACATCAAAGCCCGTCAGCCACATATCGCAGACAATAACAATTTTTAACCTGTCATCCGGGTCTTTAAATCGTTCGGCGATTTCTTTTCTTGTATCTTTTGTCGTGCTGTGAACCTGCCAGTTTTCAGGGTCAGATGATGAGGAAGTCATTACAACTTTTATTGTGCCTTTTCTCTTATCGGTATCGTGCCAGTGGGGTCGCAATTTGATAATCTGCTCATATAATTCAACGGCAACCCTTCTGCTTATTGCAACAATCATTGCCTTTCCGTCGAAGACCTCCTGCCTTTTCTCGAAATGGTCAACTAAATCAGCCGCAACGATTTTCAGCCGTTCTTTATGGCCTACAATCGCTTCAAGCTGCGTCCATTTTGCCTTTGCCTTTTCCGATGCGGTTGATTCCTGGCCTTCCGTGATGGCTTCTACTTCCTCATCGAGTGTTTCTGCTTCCTCCGGCTTTAAGTG
>CAINDG010000001.1 GCA_903847315.1 uncultured Planctomycetota bacterium | reverse complement strand
TGATTTTCGTAGACATAGTCCTTATCATCGTAATCGACAAAACCGAAATTCCTGACCTGCCAGTAAACCAGCAGGGTGCTTACTGCTAAGATGAAATAAATCGACAGGACAAGAGTTTTTTTTACCTGTTGGGGCATAGACCACAATATAATCGAAGATTAACGAAAGTAAATAGTGAACCCCGTACCTATTTTTTCAATAAATATAAAAATGGGAGAACAAGAATGTTAAATTGGTGTGGGATAATTGAAATTTCTTGACTTTGGGGGGCGGGGGTGGTAGCCTTATGTCTTTATATTATAATTACTTGCAAGATAAGGAGATAGAATTGAGAGTACTATCAGGAATCCAGCCGTCGGGCAGGCTGCATATAGGTAATTACTTCGGCGCAATGCGCCAGCACCTTCAACTGCAATCGCAAAATGAAGGCTTTTACTTCATTGCGGATTATCACGCAATGACCAGCGGGCCAAAGCCGAACGACCTTCGTCAAAATAAACTTGCGGTCGCTATGGATTATCTTGCGCTGGGATTGGATACCGACAAAACAGTTTTCTGGTGCCAGTCCGACGTTCCTTTAGTAACGGAACTTTGCTGGATACTGTCCTGCGTTACGCCGATGGGACTTTTGCAAAGATGCGTCAGCTTCAAAGATAAAGTTGCGCAGGGAATGCTTCCCAATCACGGGCTGTTCGCATATCCGGTTTTGCAGGCCGCCGATATTCTGATTTTCGACAGCCAACTTGTGCCGGTCGGCGCGGACCAGAAACAGCATATCGAAGTAACACGAGATATAGCGGGATATTTCAATAATACATACGGCGAAACATTCGTTATGCCGAAGGATTATATTCTCGAATCGGTTGCTGTTGTGCCGGGCATCGACGGGCGAAAAATGAGCAAGAGCTACGATAATACAATTGAGATTTTTGAGCCTGAAAGTTCCGTTAAGAAAAAGGTGATGAAGATTGTTACGGACTCGACGCCTGTCGAGGCTCCGAAAGACCCGAACAAGTGCAATGTTTTCGCGCTTTTGAAATTAGTCGCCTCGCAGGAAGAATTGGCCGAGTGGGAGAAAAAGTACCGGCAGGGCGGAACAGGTTATGGAGAGGCGAAAAAGAGACTTGCCGAGCTATTGATTGAATATTTCAAGCCTTACAGGCAAAAAAGAGCCGAGCTTGAAAAGAATATAGACTATGTAAATGAAGTTTTGAAAAAAGGCGCTCAAAGAGCAACGGCTGTCGCTGAAAAAACGCTAAAAAAAGCACGCATTGCTGTCGGACTTGAATAGATAAGGTGTACTTTGTCAGAATATAAGATAAATCTTGATATATTTTCCGGGCCGCTGGATTTGCTTTTGTATCTTGTGCGCAAGGAAGAGGTCGATATCTACGATATTCCCATAGCGAAGATTACCGGCGAGTATATTCGCTATGTGGAGTTGATAAAGCTTTTTGATATCGAACTGGCGGGCGATTTTCTCGTGATGGCGGCGACGCTGATGGAGATAAAATCGGCGATGCTGCTTCCGAAAGACCAGCTTGACGCGATAGACCAGGATATTACCGACCCGCGGCATGAACTTATCAGGCAATTACTTGAATACAAGAAATTCAAGGACGCAGCGAATATGCTGAAGATTTCTGTTGAGAACCAGCAGCAGAAATTCGCGCGGAGCGATAATATTATATCCAGCCTGCAGCCCAAGACCGAGCCTGAAATCGACCTTGACCAGATAAGCGTCTGGGATTTGCTTAACGCATTCGATACGATGATGAAGGCGACCGGCAATGTGATGGATATGAGCCACATTACAGACGATACGCCGATAGACCTTTACCAGATTGAAATTCTCCATCGGCTGCAGAACGAAGGGGCGATGAGTTTTACGAGAATTTTCGAAGGCAAAAAGAACAGGCTGATTATGGTTGGGCTTTTCCTTGCGGTGCTGGAACTTGTGAGGGAAAAACTTATAACGGCTGAACAGGTGAAAGCGGGGATGCCTATTTATTTAAGGTCGCTGACCGATATACCGGCCGAGCAGGCGGTTCAGAATGCCATATATACTCATATATCGGAAGAAAGTGAGCCGCTGGAAGCTGCCAAAGCCGAACAGCCTGAAATCCCGATTAAATCGGTTGAAATGCCCGAATCTGTGCATAAGCCGCCGATAAAGGTGGTAGAAATAGCGCCTCTGGAGCCTGCGGATGACGAAAAAGTCGGAATTGAGCAGCCGAAAGAGTCGCAAAACAGCGATTTTTCAGACCTGACCGGCAATGGGACCGGCAGTTAAATAGTTTGACATCAAAGGCTCATCTTAATAGAATCCTTAGCTCGGAAGAAGTAGTGCAGTAGAAAGGATTTGAGATGGCGGGAAATATAATTGAGCTTACCGACGCTGTGTTTGACAGTACGGTGCATGGCAGCGAGATGCCTGTGCTTGTCGATTTTTGGGCGCCATGGTGCGGGCCTTGCAGAATGCTTGCGCCGGTGATTGAGGAAGTGGCTGCCGAGTATGCTGGCAAGGCGAAAGTCTGCAAGCTTAATACCGACGACCATCACGAAGCGGCTGTGGAGTTCGGCATCAACGCCATTCCAACCATAATCCTTTTCAATAAAGGCGAAATAGCGAAGAAGTGGGTAGGACTTGTCAAAAAAACAGACATTACAGACGCCATCGACGAGATGCTTAATTAGTCATTTTTGCCACAAACATTTTTATTTATAAAAAAATAGCGGGAAGATTATATGCTTAAAAGAACTTGTAACTGCGGACAATTGCGAATAGGAGACGCCGGCAAAAAGGTAATTCTTTCCGGCTGGGTTGATTCTTACCGCGACCACGGCAATCTCGTCTTTATCGACCTTCGCGACCGTGAAGGCATAACGCAGCTTGTATTCAATCCGGAAACACAGCAGGAAATGCACAAGCTTTCGCGTCAGCTTCGGTGCGAATGGGTTATAGCAGCCAGCGGCACAGTAAGGCATCGCGGCGAAGGGCTTGTGAACCCTAAATTGGCGACGGGTGACATAGAAGTCCTAATAGATGAACTTGAAATTCTCAATAGCGCGGAAACGCCTATGTTTGAACTTCAAAACGCCGATGCGGTGGCGGAGGAAACGAGGCTTAAATACCGCTATTTAGACCTTAGACGGCCGAAGATGCAGGACATACTAAGGGTTCGGCATAAGGTTACGAAAGTTGCCCGCGACTTTTTCGACAGCAAGGGTTTTTGGGAGATTGAGACGCCGTTTTTGGGCAAAAGCACGCCTGAGGGCGCGCGAGATTTTCTTGTACCGAGCAGATTATGCGCCGGCAGTTTTTATGCGCTGCCTCAGTCGCCGCAGCTTTTCAAACAGGTGCTGATGGTCAGCGGCGTAGATAAATATTTCCAGATTGTCCGATGTTTCAGGGACGAAGACCCGCGAGCCGACAGGCAGGCAGAATTTACTCAAATTGATGTTGAGATGAGTTTTGTCGAAAGCGACGATGTAATAAAGGTTCATGAGCAGCTTGTCGCGAAAATCTGGAAGGAAATTCTCGGCGTTGATGTAAAACTGCCAATCAGGCGAATGACCTATCAGCAGGCGATGGACGATTACGGCAACGACAAACCGGATTTGCGATTCGATATGAAATTAAAGGATATTTCCGATATCGCCCGCGACTGCCAGTTCAAGGTTTTTGCCGATACGATACAAAAGGGCGGAGTCGTCAAGGGACTTTGCGCAACGGGCGGCGGAGTGAAATTTTCCAGAAGCGATATCGAAAAGACATTCACGAATGTGGTTACGGCGTTCGGTGCAAAAGGTCTTGCGTGGTTTAAGGTCATAAAAGGCGAGCAGGGCGGGGTTGACCTTTCGAGCAATTTAGTGAAATTTTTCACGCCGGAGCAGAGAAAAGCGATAATTGAAAAATTCCAGGCGAAACCCGACGATTTATTGTTGTTTGTCGCGGATAAAGTGGTGGGTGCGAATAAAGCCCTTGCACCGTTGAGATTAAAAGTCGGCAGAGATTTGGGGTTGATTGATGATAAGGCTTATGAATTGCTTTGGGTGATGGATTTTCCGCTTTTCGAATGGAACGATAAAGAGAACAGATATGATTCTCTTCATCATCCATTTACGGCTCCTGTGCCGGAAGATATTGGCAAACTCGATACCGACCCGGGGAATATCCGGTCTCAGGCTTACGATATAGTGGTAAACGGTTCGGAAATCGGCGGCGGCAGTATTCGTATTCATCAGCCGCAGATACAGGCCAAGGTTTTTGACCTGCTTAAAATCACAAAGCAGCAGGCGGAGGACAGGTTCGGATTTTTCCTGCAGGCTCTAAAATTCGGCGCTCCGCCGCACGGCGGCATCGCCTTCGGATTGGACAGACTTGTGATGTTTCTGACCGGAACGGATAATATCCGGGATGTTATCGCGTTTCCGAAGACCCAGAAAGGCCAGTGTCTGCTCACGGATGCGCCCAGCAGCGTTGACCAGGCCCAACTTGACGAGTTGAATCTGAGGGTTCAGAGCCATCACTGACCTTATTTGCCGGTTATAAAAATTACGGCTTTTGGTTTTCTCCTTAGCGGTATTTGTGTATAATAATTCCTATGAATAACGCCGGGAAAATCCTGAAAACAATTCTTGCCTACATCGAGCTTCGGCCGATGTCGCTGGCGGGCAAATGCAGGGTGCTCTTCGGCATCGCCATACTGTTTGTATTGACGATTGCGTTGTTTATTCCTTATTTCTGGATGGGTAAGCTGACCGAAAAGACGGTTTCCGATGCCGGCAGAGCGGTTGTCAGTACGGTTTACGAAAGACATTTCAAATTAGAGAAAACCTCCGAAAAAAGCCCTGTGATGCTCGACGAAGGCGGTGCGAAAAAACAGACTCAATCGAGCAGGGTGAGTTGGCTCAGATTGAATTTGCCGGGACAGAACTGGAAGAAACAGCTTAACGCCGGGCAAACGCAGAAAATTGAAGAATTGCTGAAACAGCAGCAGGGGACAGATGAGTGTACCTGGGAAGACGGAACAGGCGGCAACGCCGAGACGACTTATATAAATATTGTCCGTGCCAATAAGCGTTGTTTGGCCTGCCACAGTTCGGAAGGTTCAGCCCCAGTTTTCAATCTTTCCGAACCTGTCGGGGCGGTGATAGTGCAGATGCCGGGCAAGGAAATCAGGAGAACGGTTCTTATAAACCGTCTTTGTATATTCACTGCCGGTCTGTTTGCCATTGCAGGCGCGATTGTCGCGTTTTATATTATCGCCCAGCGTATTATCTTGAGCCCAATCCGGCAATTACGGGCAATGGTCAATAATGTTTCGCAGGGCAATCTCGATGTCCGCTGCGGAATCAAGACAAACGACGAATTCGAAAAGCTCGGCGACGCCCTTAACGCGATGCTTGACAGTCTGGCCCAGGGCCAGGAGAAACTTCGGTCGGCCAACAAGCAGCTCGACGAAAAACTCACGGAACTTTCCGAAAGAAATATCGAACTTTTCAAAGCCAACAAGCTCAAAGGTGAATTTCTCGCCAATATGTCTCACGAATTCCGCACGCCGTTAAACGCCATACTCGGTTTTGCGGATATCCTGAAGGAAAAGCCCGCGGAAGATACAGCGAAAAGCAAACGATACGCGGAAAACATTATAAACAGCGGCAAAAGCCTTCTTAATATGATTAACGACCTGCTCGAAATGGCGAAAATGGAAGCGGGCAAAATCGAATTGCATATCGACAAGACCAGTATTCCTGAATTGTGCCGCGGTCTTATAGCGTTCTTTTCGCCGCTTACGGAAAAACAGAAACTCAAGGTTCGCCTTACAGTCGATGAAAATATTCCACTGATAAAAACCGATACGGGCAAGGTCCAGCAGATATTGTATAACCTGCTGAGCAACGCCATAAAGTTTACGCCCGAAAACGGCAAAATCGAAATAAAGGCGTTTATGCCCGACGACCAGACGGTGCGAATAGCTGTAAGCGATACGGGGCCGGGGATTGACGAAGCCGATAAGGAAAAAATATTTGAGAAATTCCGTCAGGCCGACGGTTCGCTTACGAGGACGCAGCCCGGAACAGGTCTGGGGCTTGCCATAAGCACCGAACTTGCGAAACTGCTGTCAGGCAAAATCAGCCTTGAAAGTACGGCGGGCGAGGGCGCTACTTTCTGGCTCGATTTGCCGATTATCAGGGCAGACGAAACATAAATGATAGAGTCCTGCGAAAACAGCCTGTTTGACACTTCAGAAAGCAAAAAAAACCAGTGCAGCAATATCGCAGTTGTTGCTATCGACACCGGCATTGACGATGTGTTCGATTATCTTCTGCCGGACAAATTTATGCCGGTTTGGCCGGGGCAAAGGCTCGAAGTTCCGTTCGGCAGGGCAAACAAACTGCTGAACGCTTTCTGCATCGAAATTAAAGACGCCAAGTCTTCTTCCATACCGCGGGGAAAGCTCAAAATAGTAAAAAAGATTGTTGATAATTCACCCCTGCTTGACGAAAGACTTTTAAAACTGGGCAAATGGATTAGCGACTATTATATCTGTCCGCTGGGAGAGGTGTTGAGTGCGATGCTGCCAGCGGCGGTAAAAAAAGGTACGGGAACAAAAAACATCAAACATATTTTTCTTGCCCCCGGCGTGTCGGATTTTGAGCAGCTTTTGGCCGCGATAAAAGGCAAAAAGCAAAAACAAATAATTCAAACTCTAATACAGTTAAATGCCGACAGTCCTACCGCAGCGGTTGAAATCGAAAATCTTCTTGAACAGGCAAACGCCGGTATGGCGCCGTTAAAAAGGCTTCTGGAGGCAGGCGTGGTAAAAGTTACCGGCCGAACCGTTTATTCGGAACTGCCTGTTATTCCAAAGGGATTTATCTTAAAAACCGGCGCTGTCATATTAAACGACGACCAGAACAAGGCGCTTGCCGAAATCGAAAAGCGAATGGATTTACAGAAGTTTTGCGTTGTACTTTTGCACGGCGTTACCGACAGCGGCAAAACAGAGGTCTATATCAGGGCGATAGAAAAGACAATCGCCAAAGACAAGAGCGCAATAGTTCTGCTGCCTGAAATCGCGCTTACCGCTCAGACAATTCAGCGGTTCAGCAGCAGATTCAGCAATATCGCTGTTATGCATTCGCAGCTTACCGCATCGCAGAGAAACGCGCAGTGGCAGAAAATTAAAAATACTTCGCCGATAGTCGTTATCGGGGCGAGAAGTGCTGTCTTTGCTCCCGTTTCAGACCTGGGTATTATTGTTGTCGATGAGGAACACGAGCCGAGCTACAAGCAGGATACATCGCCCAGATACAACGGGCGCGATGTAGCAGTGAAACTTGCGCAGCTAACGGATGCCCTTTGTATTTTAGGCAGCGCTACGCCATCGCTCGAAACATTGCATAATTGCAGGACAAAAAGCCATTTTATAGGACTTTCCCTGCCGAAGCGGGTGATAGACCTGCCCAAACCGCAAATGAAAATCGTCGATATGGCGCAGTGCAGATTCGAAAAGCACGGCGTAAATCTAATAAGTCCTGAACTTGAAGAGGCGATTAAGCAGACGCTGCAAAAAAAAGAGCAGATAATTCTTTTGCTGAACCGCCGGGGCTACAGCAGTTTTATTTTTTGTCCGAGCTGCCGTTATACTCTCAAGTGCCGCAATTGCGATACATCGCTGACATTTCATAAGGCTGAAAAACATCAGGTACAGCCGAATATAAAAGGACGAATAGAAGGCGGCTTTGCGGTTTGCCATTACTGTCTTGCACAGACGCTTGTTCCGAAAAATTGTCCTGTATGCGGCAAAAACGTCGCGATGATAGGTCTGGGCACTCAACGGCTTGAAGACGAACTGAGGCAGAAAATTCCGTCTGCACGCGTTGTCAGGGTTGACAGCGATTCGATGCAGAATCACGACTATTATCGTCTGCTGGGCGATTTCGACGCGGGCAGAATCGATATACTTGCCGGCACGCAAATTCTCGCAAAGGGTCTGCATTTTCCCAATGTTACACTCGTTGGGATAATCAGCGCGGACACTTCATTGCAGCTTCCGGATTTTCGGTCGAACGAGCGCACTTATCAGCTTATCTGTCAGGTCTCCGGCAGGGCGGGCAGGAGCAGCAAAGGCGGCAGAGTTTTCATTCAGACATTTTTGCCGAACCAGCCGGCTATTAAATTCGCGGTTGACGACGACTTTAAAGGATTTGTAAAAGAAGAATTGAAGCACAGACAGGCCTGCCTGCTGCCGCCGTTCGGCAGAGTCGCTCTTGTTCGGCTGCGGGATACAAAATTTGACAGGCTTTCCAATACCTCACAGGTTGTCGCTGAGCAGATTGGGAACATTATTTCTTCCTGCGGGCTCGATATAAAGCTTACCGGGCCTATCCCAGCGGTAATCGCCAGGATTCAGCGGTTCTACAGGATGCAGATTATATTGCAGGCCCAAAATCCATCGCAGCTTGGCGAACTTCTCGGCAGATTTCGCCGGCTCAGACCGCCAAATTCCATCGTCCAAATACAGGTTGACGTTGACCCTGTTAATTTATTATAGCTTGAATAGTTACGATAAATATAGTATCATTAAATGTTTTCGGCGGGGAGTAGCTCAGCTTGGCTAGAGCGCTTGGTTCGGGACCAAGAGGCCGGAGGTTCGAATCCTCTCTCCCCGATTTAGCCCCCGGCTCTGCCGGGGGTTAAACCGCCGCCAGCGGCGACCTTTAAATATGATTCAGGAGTATATATGAATTTTAAAGTACATCTTTCTCGGCCGGACATAAATGAAGACGACATTAAAGCTGTCGTTGAAGTGCTGAAAACTCCCAATCTTTCTCTTGGGCCCAAAATACCGGAATTTGAAGAAAAACTGGCCAAATACATCGGCAGGAAATATGGCATTGCGGTCAATTCAGGTACAAGCGGTCTTTTTCTGTGTCTAAAAGCTCTTGGAATAGGCAAAGGCGATGAGGTAATAACCACGCCTTTTACTTTTATCGCTACGACAAACAGTATTTTGATGGTCGATGCAAAACCAGTATTTGTGGACATTGACCCTGTGAGCCTGAATATTGACCCGAAAAAAATCGAAGCGAAAATTACTTCCAAAACCAAAGCGATTATGCCGGTAGCGGTGTTCGGCAGTCCGGTAGGACTTGATGCAGTCTGGAAGATTGCACAAAAGCACAAATTGCCTGTAATCGAGGATAGTTGCGAAGCCCTTGGCTCGGAAATTAACGGCAAAAAAGTCGGAAACTTTGGAACACTGAGTAACTTTGCATTTTATCCCAACAAGCAAATGACTACAGGCGAAGGCGGAATGATACTTACAGATGATGAAAAACTTGCCGATATATGCAGGTCGCTTCGTAATCAGGGGCGCGGCAAGGGTGGTGGGTGGCTGGCCCACGAAAGAATGGGTTATAACTTCAGAATGTGCGATATCAATGCTGCTCTTGGAATCAGCCAGCTTGGAAAGATAGAACAATTTGTTCAGAAACGTCAGCGTGTAGCCGACTGGTATTGGGAAATTTTGGTCGGCGAGGACAGAATAATTGTGCCAAAGTCGCCGGACAAATGCAGGATGAGCTGGTTTGTGTTTGTCATAAGACTTAAAGAGCCATACGTTTCAAAGCGAAATGCTATTTTAACCGCAATGCTCACGGAAGGCATTCAAGTAAGTAATTATTTCCCGCCTGTCACGCTTCAGCCGTTTATGGTTGAAAAGTTCGGCTGCAAAGACGGCGATTTTCCCATTTCCGACGGCGTATGCAAATGCACAATAGCACTTCCATTTCATAATAACCTGACTAAAGATGAAGCTGCACTTGTATGCAAAACACTTAAGAAGTGCATCGATAAAGCATAAAATTTATTCGTAGAAATGCGTCTGGACGGCAGATGTAACGACATCGGCACAAACTGCCGAGGCGCTGGCGGTATTTACAACCGTACCGCTGCTGTTTGGCATATATGTAACAGAAACCTTTACAGTACTGCCGGGATTGAGCCTGACAATTTTCCACATAACCTTATTTCCCATCAAAGTGCCGCCCTGGCCGGCTCTTATAAAACTAAAGCCTGCAGGTACTGCATCATCTATAATAGTATCGTCGGCAGGCCAGTTGCCGGTATTGGTTACGGCGATTTCATAGGTAATCTCTTTGCTGACATTCTGCGTTTGAGGGCCTGTATTTGTAATCGCGAGAACCGGTTTTTTTACGATGGTTGTAACCGCAGGAGATTCTACAGTTATATTTTTGTCGGCGATGGCAACGGCGTTATTGGTATAGGTGCCGCTTTTTTGAGCCGTTACCACTGCAGATACCAAACTCGACGCGCCGGGAGACAATGTACCAATTGGAATATCAATGTTGGATCCGCCGTTGGCGGCTGCGAATCCTTCAGGCAAATCGTCTATAATTCTTACATTGTACGCCGAGGCTGTGCCTGTATTTTCAATCTTGAATATGTAGATAATCGGCTTGCAGGCCGGGACTTGGGCCGGGGCGCTTTTTGTAATCACAATATTCGGCTGAACGCCTACAATACCGATGCGGAGAGGTGTTTTATATGTAACATCTGTATCAACAAAGTTTTGGACAATGCCGCCCGAAGAAGTTGTGGCGGTGCCGATGATTTCCCTTGTTTCTTTCGGTCCGAGCTCAGAAAATGTCCATACAAGTTTACCAATCTGAATGTTGGCCGGTGGAGTTGATGATATGTGCTGAAAATTTTTGATAATCGTGTCCGTTACGACAACATCGGTCAGCGCCGCATCGGTAAGGTTTGTAACCCTGATTTTATATTCGAATTCTTTACCTGCCTGCACCTGGTCGGGCATAATCTTGTCGAGCCGAATTGCCGGACAACCCTGACAGGGATAAATTTTTGAGAAGGCGTTGCAAGTGACGGGCATCAGTACCAGATAAAAAGACAACAACAGCAGCATTTTTCTATTCATAACTGTGCCTTATCCAAGGAGTTATATGGAGTTTTTTTAAATTCACCGGTAACCGTTGTGTCGGGTTTTCTTCCATTCCTGTTCGCAAACCGACAGACACTCGATTTTTTTCAATGCGGGAATTATAACAGCGAAAGATGCGAAAATAAAGTGTTTTTTGACAAATCAGGCATTCAGGCTTATAATTTTTCAAGGCAGGTAATCGTTATGACGCAAATTTTTGTTATCATTCTTGTTATAGCTGTTTTGGCGGCCATAGCGGTCTTGCTGTGGCTGGCTCAGGCGCGTTCGGTTGGTCAGGAGCTAAAGGCGATAAGAGCCTCGCAGGAAAATCTTACCACCAGTCTTCAGCAATCTCTTATTTCAGGCCAGGATACGATAAATAAGAATCTCCAGTTTCAGGTCCAGACACTTGAAAAGGTTAATACTCAACTCGGCCAGCTTCAGGGTACAGGCCAGAGGATAATCGAATTGAGTTCAGATTTTAAAAGCCTTCAGCAAATCCTTGCCAGTCCCAAACTCCGCGGCGGTCTTGGCGAATGGTCGCTGGAAAATATACTTTCTGCTGTGCTGCCGACAGACAGTTTCGCACTTCAATACACCTTCCGCGACGGCAAAAAAGTCGATGCCTTGGTAAAGATGCCGAAGTATTCGGTTCCGATAGACGCGAAGTTTCCATTGAGCAATTTTGAAAAAATACAGCAGGCTCAAAGCGATACCGATAAGCAAAAGCTCCGGAAAGAATTTTTAAAAGACGTACAGAAGCACATCGACAAGATTGCGGAAAGCTATATTAAGCCTGACGAGGGGACGCTTGATTTCGCGATAATGTTTTTGCCTGCCGAGAATGTTTATTACGAGGTGATGGTAAATAATTCCGCCGATACGGTAAACGTGCAGGATTATGCGATGGAAAGAAAGGTTTTTCCTGTTTCGCCGAACCTGCTTTATGTCTATCTTATGACGATAGTGATGGGTCTTCACGGTCTTGTAATCGAAAAACAGGCCGCCGAGATACGCCAGAACCTCAAAACCCTTAATAATTCATTTGCGGATTTTATTTCACTGTGGGACACACTTGGCGGACACCTGCGAAACGCGCAAGGCAAGCACGATGAGGGTCAGAAAAAACTGGACAGGTTTGTAACGCAATTGGAACAAATACAAAATGAGGGAAAACAGTAATGATATATGCAGATTTAAAGGGTAAAAAAGTTTTAGTAACCGGTTCATCCAGCGGAATTGGTGTTGCAGCCGCGAAGATGTTCGCCGAGCAGGGCTGTTTTGTCGGCGTACATTATTTCAGGACGCCGCAGGGCGGCGAAAAAACACTTGCCGAAGTTAAAAAAATCTCCAACGGCTGTCTTCTCAAGGCGGATTTGCGGGACAAAAAACAGATAACGAAAATGATACAGGATTTTGTTAAACAGGCCGGTGGGATTGACGTACTTGTCAATAACGCAGGCTCACTTATAGCGAGGCAATTTTTTGCCGATGCCACTGAAGAATATTTCGATGATGCTTTTGCGACAAACGTCAAGAGTGCGTTTCTGGCGGCACAAGCGGCTCTGGAGCATTTGAAGAAATCAAAGGGCTGTATAGTTAATATAGGCTCAATCGCGGGCCATAACGGCGGGGCAGGGGGCGGCGGAATTTACGCTTCCGCAAAGGCCGCTGTCGCGACAATGACAATCGCGATGGCGAAAGAATTCGCTCCTTTCGGCATCAGGGTTAACTCTGTTATGCCGGGCTTGATTGAGACGCGTTTTCACGAACAATTCAGTACACCTGAAAGACGAAAGCAAGTCGCGGCAGAAACGCCGCTGGGGCGGAACGGCAGGGCTGAAGATGTCGCAAAAGCGATTTTATTCCTCGCCAGCGACGCGGCAGGTTTTATTACCGGCGAATATATAGCCGTCAACGGCGGATTGTATATGAGAGCTTAAAATATGAAAAAAGCTAATACGATTGCAATGTGGATAGCGGGCATTTTTTTAATCGGCGCTTCGATATTGAAGATTCAGCAACTTCTTACCGAGCCGATACTTAGCAAAGGTTTCTGGGAGTCGTGGGAGTTTTTCCTTATTCAAATACCGCTTGAAATGGGTCTGGGTATTTGGCTGATATGCGGATTGTTTAGAAAAGCCGGCTGGCTGCTTGGCCTAATTGCCTTTGGCGGATTCATCGGCGTTACATTATATAAAGGTTTGACAGGTGCCGAATCCTGCGGCTGTTTTGGTTTGGTAAAAGTCAATCCGTGGATTACGCTTTCTGTTGTTGATATTCCGATATTTATATTGCTTGCGGCATTCAGGCCAAAAGGCATAAAACTGCTTCCGCCGCCGTGGCCGAATCCGGTTCATTTTTTCGCTATCGCGATACCGACGTTTATCTTGCTGCCGGCGATTGAATATACTCTTATCACAAACAAGCCGCCGATGAAAAGCGACAAATACGAAGTAATCGATACGAAGCAGTGGGCGAATAAGAGTCTTTGGCCGATGCTCGAAGATATCGATATAAAACAGCAATTGCAAACCGGAGTATGGGTAGTGCTTTTATATCATTATGACTGTCCCGATTGCGCCCAGGCGATACCGAAATATGAGGAGATGAATAAATCCGTGGCGGGCAATAAAGATGCGATTAACTTTGCCTTTGTGGAGATGCCGCCTTACGGCAAGGAAAATCAGAAGCTGGTAAGTCCTCAGAGCAAGGTTTTGTCAGGCAGACTTGCTGAAACCAAAAAATGGTACGTCCAAACCCCTGTAGTCGTCGTATTAAGCGACGGCAAAACGCTCAAAGCGTGGCAGGGCACCGCACCGGGCCTTGAGGAACTGCTTAACGTTGCTTTCGGGCAATAATTTTTTTACGCCAACAGTTTTTCCGCTTCAATCATCAATTTGCCGATTTTTATGCCGTTTGGACAAACAGCCTCGGCAGCCCTGTAATCTATCGAGCCGATTGGACAATTTACTTTGCTGCGGACAGAGGCAAAAAGTTCTTTTGCCAGCGTTTTATTGCCGTAGTTTTTGTGATACATCAGCGACCTCATTACATCGCTTATATGCGGCATTTGAGGAACAGCCGCGACGCAGGCATTACAGCCCACGCAATAGCCGCTGCATGTTTGTTTGGCATAGTTATCCATAAATTCCAAATCGCTTTGGCTCAAATTGGTTTTGTCAAGCACCGCCGCGACGCTCACAGTCAGAAGTGAAACATTAGTCATTCCCACGCACGCTGAGCAGATGCGTTCATCCTTAAGAACGGTCTTGATTTTAGCCTGGCCCTCGGTAAAACCTTTCTCGGTGAAATACTTGTCGAGCGGTTTTTCTTCTTCGACGTCGGAACGTTTCGCCTGAGTTTTCATAGCAATCAGGGCAATGCCGGCCTTATGACAGGCATCAACGGCGGCGGCAAGTTTGGGGTCCTGCATCAATCTGTAATTATAGCTTGTCATAATCGCGTCAATCCAGTCGCATTTCGAGGCAGCCATAAGGCACTCGGCCATATTCCTGTGCGTAGTAAAGCCGAAATATTTTATCAGTCCTTTGGCTTTCGCGTTGGCAGCCCATTGCTTTAGTTCATCATTCAAATCCGCAGGACTGCTTAAACCGTGTACGCCGAAATACAGGTCGATATAGTTTGTATTCATTCTTTTAAAGGATGTCTGCAGCCGGTCGTTGCGCGAGGCATTATCATTTGCGCCGGTTGCCTTCGAGACCAGAAAAACGTCTTTTCGTTTATCGGGATTTTTAGCGAAAAATTGTCCTATGCCTTCTTCGCTTCTGCCGCCGGCGTAGCCGTTAGCGGTGTCCCAGTAATTAACGCCCCATTGCAGGCATTTATACAGCAGTATCTGGCTGTCCATAATGTCAAACATAGCGCCGAACGACAATATCGGTATGGAAATTTTTGCCCTTCCGAAAGGCCTTGTCGGTACCTGCGGATATGTTTCTTTGGCGGGTTTTAGTTCAGCGAATTTATTGGAATCAACCGCGGCGGCTAATACACTGCCGGATGCAATAGCCGCGGCGACGCCGGCGCCGGCAGCGGATTTGAAAAATTCCCTTCTGCTGATTTTTTCGTTCTTCATACTGTTCTCCGAAAAAATTTTATAAGAATAATCTGTTTTCCCTGCTTTGTCCGTCAGGGGTTACTATTATAGCACCTTTTGAACCGACAGGACATTCGTGCTGACAGATTCCGCAGCCGATGCACAGATTCGCATCGACGTAAGGCAGCAAAAGCGTTGTCTCGTTTTGCGGCTCGGAGTTCGGCCGGGTATAAATCGCCTTGGGACTGACCGGACAATTTTCCTGGCAGACAAGGCAGGGCCTGCCGAACGCCCATGGCAGACAGGTTGACCTGTTAACGTAAGCTGTACCGATTTTGACAGGACCTTTGCTGCTGAAGTCGCCTTTGCCGAGTTTTTCGGCCAGCGTAAGCGGTCTTATCGTTGCGGTTGGACAGATATAGCCGCACGCCACGCAGTCAAGCTGGCAGCCGCTTGAACCGATGCGGTTGTTCATTACGGGCGTCAAGAGGTTTTCAAGACCGGACTCAATACCTGCCGGCTGGATAACATTAGTCGGACATAACCTCATACACTGGCCGCACTTAAGGCATCGCTTAATAAAATCCTTTTCCGGTATTGCCCCCGGCGGCCGGAGTAAATTATTGTCTTTATATGAGACGCCAAAAAGCCTCAGGGCAGGCAAAGTCAGCAGTCCTGTAAATGCCGCCGCCAAAACGCCTCGCCGCGACAGGTCGGGCGATACTTGGCCTGTTTTGGCATCAGCCGTGTCAAAATCAATCGCGTTAAATTTGCAGTCGTCGAGGCAGTTGAAACACAACAGGCACTCACTTAATTTAACTGTTTCGGCAGGCTGGCAGGAGCCCTGGCAATGGGCATTACATAATTTGCAGTCCGTACATTTGGAAAGATTACGGTTGATTCGCAAAATTGCGAACCTGTTGATAATTCCGAACAAAGCACCAAGCGGACAGATATACAGACAAAAAAATCGCGGCTTGTAAAAATTTAAAAGTACGAACGTCAGAAAGACAGTCAGGGTAAGCAGAGATGTCTGATAGAATCTGCTGGTTGCCGAAATTTTCGCCAAATTGTCGATTATCGGCAGGATTAAAAGATTTATCGAACGGGTTAAAAGCGATATAGGGTCGAGCAGGCCGCACTGAAGGCTTGAATATTTGCCAAAGGCGGCTATTATCAGAATAGCAAAAAGAATATAATATTTTATGTTCTGAACCTTGTGATATTTATGAAGCGTAATCAATTCCGTTTTTTTTCTGCCGTGCGCAAGATGAGAAACGAACTGATGCAGCGCACCGAACGGACAGACAATGCCGCAGAAAAATCTGCCGATTAAAATGGTAAGAATAACCGTTATGAGCGACCAAAACAGGGGGGCATAGAGTTTATGTGTCGTAAGAGCCGTTCCAATCGCGCCGAGCGGGTCAAGATACAGGAAAAAGTTTACAAGCCAGCCGTGAATCTGCCAGAATTTCTCGCCGACGGTCGTTACAACGCAAAGCCAGATAAACAGAACGAAAAAGAAAATCTGGCTTATTCTTCTTGACGTCGTAATTTTCATTTTATTCCCTTAACTTTGCATATAAAGGGTTAAGCGACTTATAATCGGTCGTACCGAGTCCGAGTTTTTCCGCTTTGACAAGATAAGGCAGGTCGTCAGGCGTAAGTCCGAGCAGCGAAGCGCCAAAACTATCGGCGGCGACCTGGTCGCAGCTTGCTATCATCGTATCAGTTTGTTTGAGGTCCGATTCCGAGCCGCCTGTCGGACCATTTGAGACCATAATCTGCGTTCCGTCAAGTATAACAAGAGTCGGCTTTATCAATGTAGCAAGTTCGACGATAATTTTATTAATGTCCTGATGGAAAATGCTCCTGTTGCCGCCGAGCAGGCCGTACCAGTTCTTCATTAGCATTGATGCGCCACTTGTTTTATGGTCTTTTACGACCGCGATGCCGATAACCTTGTTAACTTTTTTCAAAGGCTCATAAAGTATCGGCCAATTCGCAATCAGTTCCGCTCCTTTGAGCGTTACCGATTTAAAATAATCCTGCCTTGGCATTATTATTTCAGCGTTGTTTTTTTGTGCTGCGGAGGCGATTTCGGTAAGCTCAAAACAGCTTTTCGGGTCGTTGATGGGATTATCAGTAATGAAGACTTTTTTCGCGCCGGCTTTGTAGCATAGTTTTATTGTCTGAGCAATCAGCTCCGGATGCGTGGTGGCGCATACCCGCGGCGGCAATGAAAAGCCGACATTGGGTTTGAGCAGGATGTTGTCGCCGGGCTTTATAAATCTTTCCATTCCGCCGAGCAGTTCGACAGCCTTTGTGACCGCTGCCGATCGGCTGAAGCCGGTTACTATGCTTATCGTTTTGCCGGCTATCGGGGGGACGGAGTAATCCATAGGTTCAACGATATGACCGGACTGCGGCGAGATTTTCGCGGGGTTGGATTCGTATAGCAAACCTGCCAGGGCTGCTGCTGTAGCCGCGGAAATACCCGCCTTTGTGCTTCGGAGGATAAAATCCCTTCTTGATATTTTATTTTGTGTCATTTTTTGCGCCGGACAAACCATTTTTAAATGATATTGCCAGTTTGGTCAAATCGCCAATCGGCACTGAGCCGCGAACGCCTGCGAAATAGTTCTTATACCGGAAAATAATATCGGTTGTGCCGAACAGTTCAACAGTTTTTGAACCGGGCATATCAATATTGTTCGCCAGTTCCGTTCCGCCGTTTTCAATAAGGAATTTATGATATTTTTCGAAAAGAACCTGTGCCGAGTTGCTGTCCTGCGTATCGGCGATAAAAGCAGTCAGGTCGTTTCCATCAATATTATATGTTGCCGTGAAGATATTTTCCATATCCGCGCAGCCGAAGGCGTCCTTTCTGATAAGTTTGTATGAATCGGAGACGAGACTGGCCTTCGGGAAAAAGTCGAACGCAAAAGGTTCAGAAGGCTCTTTTGAGGCAAAGGCTGCGAGCTGCTTTGCGGCTGATTCGGCAGCCTGTAAAAATGGATTTACTTCGGAAGATAAAATTATTTCGAAATAAAATTTGCCCGACGCTATATAAATGGAGTCCGGAGTTTTATATCCGAATTTTGCCCAGCCGAGAGGCTGGTTCTTTTTTCTTTTCTGGCCGCTGTAAACGGCAAAGGCGTTTTTGGCCTTGGCCATATCGTAAATGTAAACTTCCGCCCAGTTCTGCCCGGCCGATTTACTGCTGTATCGTCTGCACGATAGCGAGACAAAATCGTTTTGAAGGTACAAATCAGCCTTGCCGTCAATTTTTTCATAGAGATTGCCGCTATTGTAGCTTTCCGCCTCGTTTGCAGGCTGAAAATCGGCGCCGAGAAGCTGACTGGTCAGCCACGAGGGCGTTTGGGATGCTGTGGATGGGTTTTCAGCGATGGTTTTGTCTGCGATTGTAATAGCTGTGGGAACCGTGGCGCTCTGGATACTATGACGATTCATAAGTATGACAATCAAAACTACGATAAGCATAAAGAGTATGATGTAGCTTATTATCGTATGAGTCCGGTCTTTATTGATTTCTTCGGGCATAATGTCGATTAATAGAAGTTTTTAACTGCTTGCAACCTTTATTGTCTGCGATTATACTGTTATACGGCTTGTGCGTCAACTTGTATTGAATTTTATAACAGATAATTCACAGCGGAAAAACGGAGTTTAATATGGCAAATTTTGCTCAAAACGTTCTGGCGTTCGGTTCGGTCGGCTGGCCGGAGATGCTGATTATATTGATTATCGCTCTGCTTATCTTTGGAAGAAGACTGCCGGAAGTCGCCCGCTCGCTTGGCAGAAGCCTTACCGAATTTAAAAAGGGTATGAACGAGACTAAAGACGACATTGAAAACAAGATGACTTCCGAAGATAAAAATTCCTCCACAAGCGATAAAAAAGATTAGTCCTGCCGTAAGATGTGTTTTTTGCCGGACGGAACAGAGAAGAATATCGCAATCTCATATAGTATATACATCGGCACCGCTAACGCAATCTGACTTATCATATCCGTCGAGGGCGTAACGACAGCCGCCACAATAAATATCGCAAGCAAAACATATTTTCTCGCCTTTTTCAGACTTTCAACCGAGACGATTCCAATCCTGTTAGCCGCGGTAATCGCAATCGGCAGTTGAAAGCAGAGCCCGAAGACCAGCATCATCGAGAACATAAAATCTATATAACTGGAAATCGTTACCTGTGTCTGAACGGACTTTATGCCGATATCGAAATCGACGAAAAATTTTATCATAATCGGTGCGATGACAAGTAAAAAAAGCATCGCTCCGGCGATGAACAATAGGGCACAGGCCGGCGATATGATATAAACAAGCCGCTTTTCGTGCGGATACAGACCTGATGAGACAAACTTCCACAACTGATAAAATACCCACGGCGAAGAAAAGACTATGCCGAACAGAAGAGCGGTTTTCATATACACCATAAATTTTTCGGACAGCGTTATCGCCTGCATGCTTACCGATGAACCGGCTTGCTGCTGTATCTGAAGATATGGTTTGGCAAGAATCGACAGGAAAAATTCAGAGAAGAACATACAAACTGTCAGTCCGACGCCGATGCCGATAACTGCAAGAATAATCCTTGCTCGCAACTCTTCAAGATGGTCGCCGAGCGACATTTCGATAAATTTTTGCCCTTTTGCTTCCATAAAGTTAACAAAACATCATACCAGTACTCTATATATTGTAAAGCAGGCTTTATGATTGATTTTAGCTGTTGAACTGTTAAAATGGGCATATCTTGCTGTGAAAGGACGTGTTATGGCACAAGAATATTCCGTAAATGCGAAGGTTTATAAAAACGCTGAATTCGGCGACTGGAGCATTGAGGATATGCTGGCCTATTTCAAAAGGCACGGGGTGATGAGGGTTTCCGACCTGCATATAAAGGTCGGCGTTCCGCCCGCCTATCGGTTCGACGGAAATCTTATGAAACTTCGCGGCGAAATTGTAACGAAACAAATCGCCGAAGGACTGATTTTCCCGCTGCTCGGCGAAAAGAAAATCGCCGAGTTTAAGACCAAAGGAAATATTGACTGCTCATATCACTATTCAGACCTGCAGTTCAGAATCAATGTTTTTATAGACAACGATGGACCTGCCGCCGCTATCAGGGCGCTGGGAAGCGATGTGCCGAAACTTGAAGAGATTGGTTTTCCAAACGATGTTTACAAAGATATTGTCAAACTTCAGAATGGTCTTGTCCTCCTTACGGGCATTACAGGTGCGGGCAAGTCGACTACTATAGCATCATTTATTGACAGGATAAGCGAAACAAAGGCATGCAGGATAATTTCCGTTGAGGACCCGATTGAGTATATCATTAAGCAGAAAAATTCCATTGTTTCGCAGCGCGAGGTAGGCAGAGATGTGTCTTCATTCTCTGCGGGTCTAAAGGCCATGATGCGCGAAGACCCCGATGTGATTTTTGTCGGCGAAATGAGAGATGCCGAAACGATTGCAATGACGCTAATGGCCGCTGAAACGGGACATCTGGTCTTTTCGACGCTGCATACCCGCGATGTTACGGGTACTATAACAAGAGTTCTGGATTATTTTCCGTCCACCAGGCAGGATGAAGTCAGGAATCAGCTTTCACTCGGTCTTGCTTATATAATCTGTCAGAAACTCATTCCAAAAAAAGACGGTACAGGCAGACTTATCTGTATGGAGATACTTAACAACAGCTACGCCTGTGCGAATATCATCAGACTTGGCAAAGTCGAACAGCTCTATTCGCAGCTTCAGACAAGGACCAAAGATAAACCGGAAGAAAGAATGATAACCTTTGAGGCGCATCTTGCCAAGCTGGTAAAAACCGGCAAATTAGACCTGCTCGAAGCGAAAAAGTGGGTTAATGATTATCAGTGCTTTATTGACGCGATGAACACTATGGCGGTATAATTGCCGATGGCTACAATTTCCTTTAACTGCCCTAAATGTAAGGGGTTATGCGCATTTAAAGACATTAATGCCGGCCGCAGGGCAAGATGTCTGAACTGTAATCAAGTCTTTATTATTCCGGCGGCCGAGGACGAAAAGATACAAATAATTAAACCGCCCAAGGAAGAATTTGATGACCCATTGCCGGGTTTTTACGAGGCTGTTTTCAAATATTCATTGCCTGCCATTTTCAACATACAGGGTTTGACTACGCTTTTGTTTATACTTATTGTAACTGCCCTGAAGTTTTTTACTATACATCTGGATTATTCATTTTTGGGGTATTTTGCCAGTGGCGGAGGATTTACTTTCCACCTTCCTGTTGGATTGGTAATAGCGATTTTCGTATGGGGTGGAATTTTCTGGTGTTATACGGAGATTATCTGTGCCACGGCTTTAGATATCGAGCCGCTGCCGCAAATCACTTTTGGCGGCGGGGTCGGATATCTGTTTTTAGTCCTGAAATCTTTATACTCTTTTTTTATCGTTCTTGTCGTTGTTCTTTTACCGGCAATTGTCGCAAAAATAATTTTTATCAAAACAGGCGTATACTCAAACTGGCCGGTCTATCCCTTTGTTATTTTGGGAATGTTTTTGTTTCCAATAGCTGTATTGGCAGTAAGTATCAACAAAGACCTGACGACACTTTTCAGACCTGATTATTTCTTTACACCGATAAGAAAAGCCTTTCGTCATTATCTATTTGTTGCAGGACTTTTTATCCTCTTCTGGCAATTGCAGTATGCCAGTCTGAATTACGGAGATGTTGAAGGACGGTCGAATTTGGTTGTCTTGCTCCATCTTTTGGCGGCGATGGGAATTCAACTCCTTGCCGTTTTCACAATGAGAGTCACCGGCCTGTTTTACAGGCATTTCGCCTGCTATTTTAAATGGTAAGATTTTATAAGCTCTTGAAATAAAAACACTTCTGCTGTATAAACAAGGCCGATATGAGTGCAAAACCAACGCAAAAAACCGGATATATTTTTGGCCCTGTGCCGTCAAGAAGGCTCGGCCGGTCGCTCGGCATCGACCTTATACCGTCCAAAACCTGTACTTATGACTGCCTGTATTGCCAGGTTGGACGTACAACACAAAAGACTATCGAAAGAAAAAGCTGGATATCCATAGATGAGATTATTACAGAACTCAAAGGCAAACTGTCAACAAAACCCGATTTCATTACGCTCTCCGGCTCTGGTGAGCCGACTCTTAATAGCGATTGCGGCCTGCTAATAGAAAAAATTAAGCAGATTACCGATGTGCCCGTAGCGGTAATAACCAACGGCTCACTTTTGTTTATGCCCGAAGTTAGGAACAGCCTTAAAAGAGCAGATGTCGTTATGCCGACCCTTGTTGCCGGCGACGAAGAAACATTTAAAAAGATACACAGGCCAACACCAGAAATTACCTTCGATAAAATGCTTCAAGGCTTAATTGACTTTAAAAAAGAATTTACCGGCAAATACTGGCTTGAAGTTTTTATTATCGCAGGTCTCAACGACAGCGACCGGCAGATAGACAAAATCGCCGCCTGTATCGAGAAAATCCGACCGGATAAAGTCCAGTTAAATACCATTACAAGACCTCCATCTGAAAATGTTGAGTCGGTATCTAAATTAAGACTTGCCCAAATCGCAAAGAGAATTTATAAAAACGCTGAAGTAATCGCCGATTTTAAAAGTAATGATAAAACAGGTGATTTTAATATAAAGAGCAATGATGTCGTCGAAATGCTCAAACGAAGGCCTTGCTCGGCTGACGATATAGCGGCCGGCCTGAAAATATCGAAAATTGAAGTTTTAAAGCATATTGAAGAATTAACTAAATCCGGCAAAATCGAAGCGGTAAGGCAAAACGGCAATATTTACTATAAAGTGATTATATGAGTCAACAGCAGGTTAAAGTTACATTCCAGCCGCGGGGCAGAACGGTTTATGTCCTGCCTGGCACAAAAATAATCGAAGCCGCTGCTATCGCCGGGATAATAATTAATACTCCCTGCGGCGGTGCAGGCTCTTGCGGCAAATGCAGAGTAAGAGTAATATCGCCAAAAAGCACGCCGACAAAAGCTGATGAAAAGATATTTAGCAAGGACGAACTAAATAAGAATTGGCGATTGGCCTGTCAAAACCAAATCGTTGGAGATGCGGTCATCAAAGTGCCGGAAAGTTCGCTGCTACCGGGGCTGAATAAGATTGTTGTCGATTCCAATATCCTGCAAAAAATTATTCCTGACAAGCGATGCGCTAATGCCGCGAAGCGTTTCGGTGTTGCTGTCGATATCGGCACTACGACTATTGCCGCTTTGCTTGTTAATCCTCATAACAACGAAGAAATCGCAGTTACGGGCGATATCAATCCGCAGATTTCCATCGGCGACGATGTCATCAGCAGGATAAAGCATGCCGCCTCCGGCCCAAGGGCTCTCGCCGAGCTGCAAAAAATGGTCATCAGGCAGATAAACGCTATGATAAGCGGTCTCTGTGAGCAGGGCAGTGTCGATAAGAATGATATTTATGAGATTACAATCGCCGGCAATACCACAATGGAGCATTTGTTCTGCGGCATTGACCCTTCGCCGCTTGGACAATTGCCTTTCGAATCGGCCTGGCGGGGAGCAAACGTAATAAACGCATCAGAGCTTAAACTTCAAATAAATCCGAAAGGTATTGTCTATGTATTCCCGATTATCGGCGGCTTTGTCGGCGGCGATATCTCGGCCGGTATGCTGGCGATAGACCAGCTTAATCAGACCCAGCCTTCCCTATTTATTGATGTCGGCACTAATGGCGAAATCGTACTGGTCAAAGACAAAAAAAAACTGGCAGCCTCTACCGCTGCAGGTCCGGCCTTTGAAGGCGCCCGGATTTCCTGCGGAATGAGAGCCGCAAAAGGTGCGATTTGGAAAGTAACATTTGGCGACGATTGTGATTGTAGTGTTATCGGGAGGAGAAACGCAAAGCCGATTGGTATCTGTGGCAGCGCCCTTATCAATATTACCGCAGAACTTCTTAAAGCAGGTATCGTTGATTCTACCGGTAGAATCGTTCGGTCTTCAAAAGCCCCGCCGAAAATTGCTCAAAGAGTAATTATCGATAAAAATAATCAACCGGCGTTTGTTGTTAAAGGGCGAATTAAGATTACGCAAAAAGACATCCGCCAAATCCAGCTCGCCGTCGGCGCAATCAGGGCAGGAATAAATATAATGCTCAAAAAAGCAGGGATAAAGTCAGCGGATTTAAAACGCGTCTATATAGCAGGGGGGTTAGGAATTTTTATCAGTCGAGAAAACGCCCAGCGAATTGGCCTATTGCCTGCCGATATCAATCATGAAAGGATTACATTTATTGGCAACTCTTCTCTTGTCGGTGCGAGACTTGCGCTGCGGTCAATTGAGGAAAAAGAAAAGGCGGAAAATCTCGCAAGACAGACACGGCATATAGAACTGTCTGTCGATAGCGATTTCCAAAACGAATTCGCCAATGCTATGATATTCCCATCGTAAAACGGTTTCCTCATGAAAAAGAGGGGGGCATTCGCGGCTAATCATTTGGCATATAGAGTCTGCGGTCTTTGATATATTTCAGCACTTCGGGGTGCAAAAATTCGCCGGCATCTTCATCATCGGCCAGTTTTCGGCGGATTTCGGTGCTGCTAATATCAATCAAAGGTGTTTCAATCGAATTTTTCTTCAGTTTTTCGATAGTTTCTTTGTCGAATTTGGCAATTAGGCTGTCGAAATCAGGTTTATCGAATCCGCCGCGGTTCATTACGCTTATGTTGCACTGGTCCATTAGCTCGATTACTTTGTGCCATAGCGGCAGGGACTTGAGCATATCGGCTCCAATTAGCCAGTAGAGTTCGCAATCGCCGCCAAATTTTTGCTTTAGCTGGTGAATGGTGTCGATTGTATAGCTGGGTTCGGCCCTGTTTAGTTCGATAGTGCTTATCTGGAACAGGTTTTTGTCTTTGATGGCGAGTTTCAGCATTGCTATTCGGTCAATGTCTATTGCGACTGGTTTTTGGTTTTTGTGCGGCGAGCGTCTTGCGGGGATGAGAATGGCTTTTTTAGCGCCTATTTTTTCCGCTGCTGCCTGGGCAACTTCTATATGACCTGTGTGTACAGGGTCGAATGTTCCGCCGAACAGTATGATTTTTTCTGCCATAAAAGATTACGAATATACTATCCTGATAAAATTTAACAAACAAACTGTTGATAGTTTTAAAAAAAGTTACGGATTCCAACGCGAAATACTTCGCATTGATATGATTTTACACGATTTTTTGAAAAAATTTAGAAAAAAATCTTGTATTCATTTTTGTTCTCTGAATATTTTCGCTACCTGATAAGTATGTTGTTGTATGAAGGTTTTCTAAAATCCTTATTTGAGAAAGAAAAACCTTAATTTTTCGCGTAAAACAAGGGTTCTTGTGTGTTCGGACAGGATTTCTCACGGTATAAAATTTGTCTGAGAAATGTTTTTTTATGCCGATGTTTTTTCGAGAAAAGATTGTTGTGACTGCCATTAGAACGTTTGAGTATCAGGAAATTGTGAAGAATTTTATGGGTAATTGTCGATAAATGTGTTAAATAGATATACTTATGAGAAAAATAATTTGACAGATACGTGTAATAAGGTAAAAAGAATGTTGTCATTCTAACCTTTTTCGATTGAAAGGAGGTGACTAAGAATGGCAAAGAAAAAAGCAAAGAAGAAAGTAGCAAAAAAGAAAAAGAAATAGTTCTGTGAAATAGTCGTCGGACTTTCTCATGTTACGGCAAAATTAACCGGCGACTTCCAGAACTGTGGGCCGTAACTCAAAATTTTGATTTCAGCTCACAAGGCTGCGGAAGATTCTGACGCCACGGTAGAATCTTCCGTTTTTTTATGCGCATATTGCTGATTGACCTGCTATATATTCCTGATATAATCAAAACGGTTTGGAAGTGCTTATTAAAGGATAGGTTATGAAAAAGACGGGCGGATTTTTATTGGTATTACTGATTTTGGCTGTATCGGGTTGTCAGCAGGCTCAGCAGGATAAGACAGCCGGCGTCAGCAGAAGAGATAAACTTATGGCCAGTGAGAATCTAAATTTGCAGGGGGAACTTGCAAAGTGCCGTGGCGAAATAGAAAAACAGCAAAAGCTGCTTGAGAAGTGCCGAAGCGAATCAGAAAAACAGCGGAAACTGGCTGAAGACCAGAAGAAATTATCCGAGCGATACTATGGCGAGTCGGAAAAACAGCGAGTATTATTCGAGCAGTGCCGGTGGGAAAAAGCACAAATAATTCAGGTAAATGATAATGTCACTAATTTGAAAAATGAACTTGCGAAATGCCAAAAAGAGATAGAAAAACAGAAGCAATTGATTGAACAGTACCTCAAAGAAATAGACTCGAAAGATGACCCTGCGATATGCCGGGACAGGATAGATAAGCAGAAAAAATTAGTTAAGCAATGCCAACAGGACAAAGAAAAAGATCAGGCCGAAGCAGGCGATACGGCGAAATTTCTTATGGACAAAATGCCGGCAAATCTTAAGGAAGAAGTGGAATCTCTTACCAATGAAAATGCGCAGCTAAAGGCGAGAATAGAGGATCTTGAAAAAGCCCGGAAAGATGCCAACGAAATTCAAAAGCCGCAATAGTGCGAGTTAGCTGCAGACCATTTCTACAGCCTGTAAAAATTTCGGGATTTTCTTATCAGGGTAACGAGCTGATATTGCCGCGGCGGCAAGTCCCGTAAACATCGGCTGAGGATGCAGCGGCCTTGAAGTAAGGCAGGGGTGGGCCTGAGTTGCTATAAAATATGGATGCTCAGAAAGCTCGAGTATCTGCATAATCGGATGTTTAGGCGAATTGCCTGAAAAAACCATACCTGCCTTTTCGAGCGTTTCGATATAACGGGGGTCAACTTCATAACGGTGTCTGAATCTCATTCTTATAGCCGAATTACTTCCAAAGAGCTTAAAGGCTATAGTATCCGGTTTAAGTTTTATATCCTGTCCGCCAAGCCTCATATTACCGCCAAGCCCTTCGATTTTTTTCTGCTCCGGCAGGATGTCGATTACCGGCTCGCTGCAATTCGGCTCGATTTCAGTGCTGTTAGCCTTTTTCAGATTGCAGACGTTTCTTGCGAATTCTATTACCGCCATCTGGAAGCCGAGGCATATACCGAGAAATGGAATATTGTTTTCACGCGCGTATTTGATACAGGCTATTTTGCCTTCTGTGCCGCGAACGCCGAATCCGCCGGGAACGATTATGCCGTTGACATCCTTCAAATGTTCCGCGGCGTTCCTGTCGGTTATGGCGCTTGTATCTATCCAGCTGATTTTTACCTTGCATCCGAGCGCTATTCCCGAATGTTCCAGCGCGTTTATAATTGAAGCGTAACTGTCCCGGACGGAGGTGTATTTGCCGGTGATGCCTATGTTAATTTCATATTTTTCTTTGCCTATTTTGTCTGTGAAATCGCACCATTTCGCCCATTCAGCCCGTTCTTTTCGCAGGTCGATTCTGTCCTCTATGTGCAGGAATCTGAGAACTTCAAAATCCATTCCACATTCCCTCAGCATTGCCGGTATCTGGTATATACTCGCAGAATCGGCAAGACTTATGACTCTGCTGACGGGGACATTACTGTAAACGCTGATTTTCTGCCGCACTTTTTCGCTGACGGCGTTTGCCGCCCGGCAGGCGATTATATCAGGCTGAATGCCGCTTTGCATCAGCTGCTTTATGCCGAGCTGGGCAGCCTTGGATTTTTGTTCACCCAGGATTCGAGGTTCGAGTATATATGTCAGAGCCACAAAACAGCAGCTATGAGGGCCTTCCTCGTATGCGAGCTCTCTCATCGCCTCAATATAAAAGGCGTTTTCGAGGTCGCCTGCCGTGCCGCCGATTTCGACGAATATGATATCGGCGTTGGTTTTCATCGCCAGTGTCCGCAGCTTCAGTTTTACTTCGCCGGTAACGTGCGGAATCATTTGAACGTCTCTGCCAAGGTAATCGCCGTGCCGTTCCTTATCGAGAATCTCACGGTAAATCTGACCGCTGGTCGAAAAGTTGTCTTTGCTCAAGTTCTGGTCCAGCATCCGCTCGTAAGTGCCAAGGTCCATATCGCATTCCATACCGTCGTCGAGTACGAAGACCTCGCCGTGCCGGAACGGATTTAATGTGCCGGAGTCTATATTCAAATAGCCTTCAAGTTTTATCGGCGATACCTTAAGGCCCTTATCCAGCATAAGTTTCGCAAGGCAGGACGAGAATATGCCTTTACCCAGGCCGCTCATTACCGTACCCATTACGACAACATATTTGGTTTTACCCTTCTGGTAGCCTTTTGGTATCGGCGAAAAGAATTCGCTCTCCGCCGACGATTCACTTACGCTTGCAAGTAGTTCGTTTTTATCAATCATTATTATACCTTCTGCTTTTTAATTCTTTTTACAAATTCAAGATATTGCAGCGGCGTATCAATGCCCGGCGCGATATGTTTTACAAGACCGGTGAGTATCTGATAGCCGTATTCGACGACGCGAAGCTGTTCCAACTGCTCGATTTTTTCCAGTTTCCCGGCCGGCAGCTTTGTTATATTCAAAAGAAAGTCTTTTGTATAGGCATAAATGCCTAAATGCCTGTAATAATCGTTTATATTTCCAACGGGGCCGTTTTCTCTGCAGCAGGGGATTACAGACCTTGAAAAATATTTCGCGAATTTATCTTTGCCGATAATGACCTTTACGATATTCGGATTTAAAATCTGCTCTTTATTTTCAAATTTAGCCGCAAGTGTAGCCATTTTCGCCTGCGGGTTGTCAATCATCAGTTGGGCGAGCAGGTCGATATTTGCCGGCTCAATTTCAGGTTCGTCCGCCTGAACATTTATAACGACATCGGTATTTATTTTCTCAACCGCTTCAGCGATGCGGTCTGTGCCGCTCTGATGGTCGGCTGACGTCATAACACAGTCGGCGCCGAATGATTTGCAGGCGTCCAGGACGATTTGATTATCCGTTGCGATGATAACTTTTTGTATGAGTTTCGCCCTGCAAACCTGTTCGTAGGTGTGCTGGATGAGATATTTGCCGGTTTCTTTAGCGAGAACTTTCCCTGGGAATCTTGTTGAATCGTAACGAGCGGGTATAACAGCTGTAATTTTCACGTTTTTCCGACAGCGATTTTTGAATATTCTTTTTTCATCCTAAAAACCACTGTTTGCTTATAATACGTATGGTTCGGATGTTTGTCAACACAAGCCATAAAAAAACCGGGCGGAAATGCGCCCGGTTTTGTTTTTTTGGAAGAAACGGTATTGTTTAGTATCTGCTTGAAAATTTTATCGACCTTGCCGCCTTTCGTCTTCTTCTGCGGTTTTTCTCTGAGGGTTTTTCGTAGTAGCTCATCCGCTTTATATCGCGAATAATACCTTCTTTTTCGCACATCTTCTTGAAGCGCTTTACCATTTGTTCTACTGACTCGCCAAGGCGAGATTTAACTTTAATCATAAGAATAGAACCTTTTCCTGAAAATATCGCGGATTTAAATTACGACAGAAGAAAGGAATATAGTGATTTCCCTGCCGTTTTCAAGTTAAAAATTAAACAAAAATACCTTATTTTGCTGCCGATTGCCAAAATCGAGGTATTTTCCCGCTTTTTTTGAGTTTCTTTCAATACCAATATCGTCAAAAGACGAGATTTTTGCCAGTTTTCGCCTTTCCAAAATCCTGTCAACCGCCACAGGACCAAGGCCGGGAACCCTTAAAAGTCTGTATCGCATTGCTGTATTTACACTTACAGGAAAAAACTCAGGATGGTTCTTGGCCCAAACCTCTTTAGGGTCGGTCTCAATAGATAGAAGACCTGACCTGTCGTATATGATGTCAGATTGGGTAAATCCATACTTACGGAACAAAAAATCAACCTGATACAAGCGATGTTCCCGTGCTAAACGCTCCTGAGAGCCAGCGTTTCCCTGCTGGTCGCTATCCTGATAAGCCGAGAAATAAACCCTGTTAAGGCCAATCCTTTCGTATAAAGCCGCTGTGTAGTTCACAATGTGCTTGTCAGTTTCGCCGGCAGCACCGACGATGAACTGAGTGGTCTGTTTTACCCTTCGATTGCCTTCTTTGATGAGTTTGCTGATGAGCTTTACAGGCTCGACTATATCTCGCAGGAAATCCTTTTTATTCGACAGTTTTTCGAGAAATTCCTTTCCCGGCGTTTCAATATTCAATGAAACGGCGTTCGAAACAGATATGGCCTTTTCTATCGCGGCAGGACTCGAGCCGGGCAGAATCTTCAGATGGATGTAACCTTTAAAATGATGCTTTTTGCGGAGGGTCTCGGCAGGGGCGATGAGCTTCTCCATAGTCTTATCAGCGGAACCAATCATACCGCTGGAAAAAAAAAGGCCGAAGACCTCGCCATTATTGTAATAGTCCAGGAATGTCCTGACAGTCTCGTCGCAGTTGAGCGTGCAGCGGGGACAGTCTTTGTCCTGACGAAGAGGGCAGTATTTGCAATCGCTTGAGCAGACGTTTGAGATAAGCGTCTTGAATAGTATAGAACTGCCGCCGTTGGGCAGGGAGACCGGATATATCCATTTTCCATTGCTGCCGTGTGTTCGGCGGTCCAGTTTATTAGTACCGCAGGCACAGGCAAGGTCGTATTGCGAATCACGGCTTAAGAGCTGAAGCTTTTGCAGAGTGTCGGGTTTTGGGTTGACAAGCATAAATTGAAATATAGACACCAATAAATCAAAAATCAAATATCAAATATCAAAATTTAGGAACGCCAAGGGCGGGGGAGTTTTTATGGGCGGGCGAAGAAATCCGCCGTCGCGTCTGCGGTGAGGCAATCTGACTGCCATTATGGCGGTATCATGGAAAAACCTAAGATATTATAAGACAAATATAACTCCTTAAATATCATAAAGTTATATAAAATGGTATGAAATATCACTAATTGGCACATTCTTTGCATTATAGTATTTAGAAGTATAAAGAAAATTCTCGGCTTAAGGCCGAGAGCGAGATTTAATAGTCCCACTCCCGTCCTCCCGAACCTGAGAAAAATGCCGCACTTGTTGTGCGTTGCTTTAATTTTTTTACGAAGGAAAATATTATGTCATTTAATTCAAATTTAATCAATGAACTAAAAAATTCAACTCAAAACTGCGGAAGCGAATTGGGGGATGTTTATTGGAGAGAAAAATTCAAACAGTTTCTTGATGAATTATATAGGAAAATTAGAGATTTAGAGAGTCAAATCGACGAACTAGAAGATGATTGTCGTTACCTTAAATCAAAGATAAGATGATTTGTAAAAATTTGAATTTTTTGTAAATTCGCTAAATAAATCGGCACGAGGGCCGAGAAGCGGCTTAAAAACCACTCCTTTACTCTTTGCTATGAAGACGGTTTATAAAAATAATTTTTGCGTGAAGGTGAAAATATGTCAATAAAAATTAGTGAAGAGTTAGGAGTGTCGGAGAAAACTTTATCAAAAGCAGGAATATTTAATGGCTTTATCGATATTGATTCAAGGCTTTATATCGATCCTTTGTTATTAAAAACATCTAAAGAACCAGAAATGCAAGAAGCGCACAAGAGTTTCAAAACCTATTTTGAAAAGGTTTTTTTATTATTAAAACATTCTAAAGATTTAAATGATGCACTCGGGCGAAAAGCAATAGATTTATTAACATTTCCTGAAATTCCTTTGATCGGCCTTGGATATTCGGCAGATGGGATACAAGGAAGTGGTATAGGTCCGGAATTAGCCCAAAATCTTACCGTTACCGCAAAGCAAATTATCGATGCAGGTATAAATGAACCTACAATATTTGAATTAGTAGGGTTATTGGAAGAAGGAATTGGACCAGACAGAATCAGTGATATGACCGCATCAATAATATTCGGGCATTTATTAAAATATAGTGAAAGGTTAGCGAAAAAATCAACCTTGAAACAGTAGAATACGAAGGATCCAAAGTTCCAAGAAAATCAAATAATAAAAAACCAATAGTTTTGATCCCAGAAGATATTTTGTCTAACTTACCGGTTTCTTTTAGCTGGGATGATCGCGATTATATTTGTGCATATAATGAAGCACTTCGAAGAAAAGTCAATCCAATAATAGGGGGAACATGGCGGCAAGCTTCAAAAGTTAAAAAAGATGATTTAAAGCAAATGCTGATTAAATATCCTGAATTGATTCAAGATCTTATAAAAATATACAACAAAAAACAACCAAATAGTTATAATTTTGAGGAAGACCCCTCAGGGGTTTTTGCTTGGCATAAACTTGCAAATGAATATTCTCGAAAATATCCTTTATCTTTTGCTCTTAAAATTGATACTCCTCAAAGTGTTCATAAATTAATAGAACAAATTTGTGCAAAGTATAAACAATTAGTAGAAGATAATGGACTTTGGGAAGTATTTTGGAATAAAGGAAACTTGCGTCATGAAAGAATTGCACAATTAAGTTTCTTTGGCATTGCGGATTCTTATTGCGCAGCAAATAACATTGATATTAGTAGAGAATCAAACAATGGGCGAGGACCAGTCGATTTCAAATTTAGCAATGGATACAATGCAAGGGTTACGGTGGAAGTAAAATATTCTTCGAATACCCACTTGTTACATGGTTGGCAAAAACAGCTACCAAGATATAATAAAGCTGAAAAAACAAATCACAGTATTTATCTTGTAATTCGAACAAATGATAGCACCAAAACCATTGAGGAAATTGAAAAAATAACAATTGCTTTACAGGCTACCGGCAAAAAAGTCCCCAAACTTTTTATAATTGATGGTAGACCGATATCGTCGGCGAGCAAAGATTGATAAGTAAAAAATGGAGATGAATTATGACGATAGATAGTTCTGGAGCACTTTTCTTAACTTTTGCGTTTCTTGTACCTGGTTTTATTTGGTATAGCGTCCAGTCGGCTATTTTCCCAAAAAAAACTAATGATAAAGAAATGCTTTTCTTGCGTTTCTTAACTTTTAGCTGTTTTAATTACGCATTTTGGTCTTGGCTGATTTATTTGTTTCTGTATTCTGATTTTCTTAAGTCCCATCTTTATTGGACTGTTGCTTTATGGTTCATAATTATATTTGTAAGTCCTTTTTTGATGGGGATTCTTACGGGTTTGGCAAGCCAAAAACAAATAATTAGAAATTTTATAAGTAAGACGGGATTTGCTTCTATACATTCAATCCCTACCGCATGGGATTATAAATTTTACAAAAGTCGATCACCTCTTTGGGTCAAAGTTGAACTTAAAGATGGCAAACAGATTTTGGGATTGTATGGTAACGAATCTTTTGCATCGTCCGCAGCAGATGAAAGAGATTTATTTATTGAACAGGCGATGAAAATTAAAGATGGTAAGTGGGAAAAAATAAATCGAAGTGACGGAATTCTGATTGTTGGTGATCAGATTAAATATGTTGAATTTATTAAATAAAGGATTTTTATGGCTAAGGAAAATGGTTCAAATAAGCAAAGAACAAATAATGAAGGTTATCAACCTATACAAAAAGGGTATCAGCCTGACGATAGAGGTGCAAGGGCAGGTTATCAACCCAACGAGCCAAAACCAGTTGATAGCAATCCACCTACCGTACAAGATACAATTGATTCAAGCGATAAATAACAAAGATCCATTTTAATTTTTCGAAATGAGATTCTTCGCTCCTTCGATATTGCTCAGGACAAGTGCGCTCAGGGCGGGCAGGGGGGACGAATTTGAAATTTTAAAAAGATTTCTCCACACGGGTCGAAATGACGGTAAACTCCCCGCCCCGAGTGGCGGGGGCTAAATGATGGAACGACGAACCCCTTTACGACGAACCCCCAGTAAAACTGGGGGCTAAATAATGACGAACCCTGCCAAAGTGTTGGCAGGGCTAAACACGGACGATGACCCGTCGCTTACGCTCAGGGCTCTGTGACGTTGCAATTTAAACTTGTTCAAATCAGTTTCCAATAGAAAACTCCTAAAGGGTTCATATTTAAAAGATTCAAAATTCAACGGGGCGTAATCCTCATCGTTTGCCAACAAAACAAATTTGTCGTGAGCGTAAGCGGCTAAAATCCTGTGCTCGGGACAATCAGCAGTGTGAAAACTATATAATTTGCCATTCCTATCGTAAAATGCAACGTGGCAATAACTCCTGCCGTTATTAGCTTTGTAAAGAGAAACGCCTGTAAAACCGCTGCTGTTTTTGCGTTTTGCATTCAGGGCGTTTTGCCTGCGATTGGCGATTCTTAAGTTTTCTCTTCGATTATCGTATATGTCGCCGTTAATGTGGTCAACAACCATATCTTGCGGCGGATTCATAATAAAACGGGAAAGCAGAACGAGCCTTTTTGGATTTCTTCCGATGACAATAGAGGGGTAGTCACTGCCGCCAAGACGCAGACCGATTATATCGCCTGCATATCTTTTGTAAGGCCGGGAAGGGCGGACGTTGAATAGCTGATAATAAATATCAGGGTCAACTGAAACAATCCGGCCTCGAATCGTGAAAGTCAGAAAATCAGTTGTGCTTTGTGTGGACATAGAATGGCTATCACGATAAAAAATTAAGGATATAAAATGAGGAGATTTCGTTAAACGCTGAGGCGGGTAAAGGTTACGCAGCTCGTTACGGTTTACGTAAGATGTTTATTATAAGGTTCTTATGGTAAAAAAGAGCTTAAAATTTACTAATTATCAAACAATACAGGTATTTTACCATATTTTTAACTAAAAGCAAGGAAAAAACGCGAAAAGTGAGAAGGGTGAGAATCCGTCTTCGTCCCGATGCGTCGGGATCTGCGCTGCGGCTCCGATGTGAAGGGGGCGCAAAAAAACAGCCGATAATTTATCGGCTGTTTTATCTGTCCAATCAAATAGTGTTAGAACCGTATTTTGTAGGTGAAGCCCACAACCATTGGCTCTTCAACCCAGGCAGTTTTGTCCGGATAGTTGAGTTTCTGTCCGGTAGTGTATGAATATCTTTTATTGTCTCCAAAGACCGGAATATTTTGAACAAACACCATGAAATCTGCTGATTTGTTGACGTGCCAGGTTAAAGAAAGATTGGCTTTGACCTCAGCGTCAAAGGCATGGTGGTCTTGAAGGGCTTTAATGCTCGCGGCATTTCCACCGGCTTTCTCAAAGGCATCCAAACCATCCTTGTAGCCTTGAAAGCCCCAGAACGCTTCGACGTCTCCATGTAAGTCTAACTTGTTTTCGATAAGGCCAATATTAGTATAAAGTTTCGTTGACTGGTTGGCCCAGTTGCTTAAATCGTTTCCGTGTGAGCCGATAGTAATACTGGTGGAATAATAATAATAATCCGAATTGCTGATACCGGAGGTTGTAATACCTTTGGCTAATTTCCAGGACAGTTGTTTGACAACCGAATGATTTATACCTAAAGTGAAGTTTTCTTTCTGGTATTTCATTTCGGCTTCTATACCGAATAGTTCCAGTGTACCAAGAGGAGCAGCGGCGCTTGTCCCATCCCATGCTATGACCGTATTCTTATTCCAGAAGGCGGACGCCTGATAAGACCAGTGTTCGTTTGCTTTTTTCGTATAAATAAGCTCAAGGGTATCGAGTTTTTCGGGGAAGTTAGTAACCCCGTTTTTATTGTTTATGTATAATTCATCCATAGTATTCATACGAACAGACCGCCCGATAATAAATTTCAAATATTCATCTTTTCTAAGTTCCTGAATTAACGCAAGCCGCGGGGAAAACAAAAGATCGGTATAAGTGTTTTTATCAAAACGTCCGGATAGTATCATCGTTGTCTTTGGGGTTAATTCGAGGTTTAATTCACCGATGATAGCATGGTCCACAGCTTCAAATCCATTGCCCACAGGATAGTAAACACCAGTGCTTGATGAATTAACCTGTCCGGCGCTTGTATCGGGTCCATAGGCGGCTGAAGTTGGACCGCTGATGATACCATATTTGCTTCCAAGCCGCAGTCCATTGTCTTTATTTTTACCCCATGACGGCCTGATGAGGTCATAACTTATCTCATAGCCCAAAGCCGCCTTGATTTTCTTGTCATCCGGCGTGTAATTCAACATAAACTGAGCGGAATATTTCCACTCCGAGTACATCATGCCGTAATCTCGCAGATTGTCTTTGCCATTACTGTTACTATCAAAACGTTTCTTGGATGCTGTGGAGGTATCCCATTTTTGTTGAATATCGCGTATATCAGTCGAACTAAGACCGAATGTCGATTTTAAATTCCAATCTTTATTGATAGTGAGTTGATTTTCCAGAGCAAGTTGAAAATAACGAAATTGCGACAGGTAAATGTCTTTATACAGACCATTGATGAGAGTTTGTCTCGCACTTCCCTGCATTAGTTCGGAAGATTCAGTTGCATAACGAGCCCAGAATCGCCAGTTGTCATGGAAATGAATATCGAGATGCGCTTTTACCTGAGGCTGATTAAAGAAATCTCCCATATATGTGGAAGCCGGCACGGGAAAATAAGGCCCACCAGGTTTGCCGAAATAATAAGAGGCGGTTTTCTTGTCGGTGGCAAAAAGGTCAGGGCTGATTCCTCTCGTATCAACGACACTAAAATAGCTGTAAAGTTCGAGATCATCTTTGACATATCCGTAGCTGGCATACTCGCCGACGCTGTCGTATTTGCCCCAGTATTGTCCGCCGATTTCAAGACCCTTAGCCTGCTTGGCACTTTTGGTGTAAATATTTATAACTCCGCCGATTGCGCCAGGCCCGTAAGTAACCGAGCCGGGACCTCGCACGACCTCAATGCGGTCGATATCGCTTAGTTCCCAATTCAACAGTTCCAGACGAGCGCCGTATGTTGACTTGATATTGACGTTTATGCCGTCGACATTGACCAGAAATTTGTATGGCTTATCAGCTATAATTCCTCGCATACCCGGCTCGGGACCCACGCTATGATTCATATATAGCATTCCGGGGACGTAAATTTCCATCAAATCCAGTATATTTCTGGCGGGCGTTCTTGCAATATCTTCAGATGTGATGATGGTTACGCTTGCAGGAGTTTTCAACGGGTCTTTTTCAGTAAGAGTAGCAGGGGCATAGACACCAACGTCCATAAGCTGCTCGATAGACATATTGAATAAGTTGTTGTTTGAGTCCGATGCCTCAGCTCCAAAGGTATTGACTGGAGACGCTAATAAAGATAACAGCAGCAACGTAGCTATATACATGACCGTTTCTAATCTGTGATTTTTATTCGCTTTCATATTATTGTTCCCTCATGTTTCTTTATTCGTCCAGTAAAATTACAACTATGCTGTAATATCGTCTAAACAATGGGGTTAATTAAATAATTTTTTATAGAGAAATGATTAAATAATCAAAAAAAGATATCTGCCAAACCGGTGCATTTCCTGTTTACCCAGTGAAGTTATCAGGCAATCCTGAAAAACTGCATTATCAGTACTGATAATGCAGTTTATGCGAGCCATAAAACAGCCTTTAATAAAACGACGCAAAAGCCTTGTATCGCATCCAACGTAAAAAATATTTGCAGTATTTGTTTTTGCGAAAAGCGTTCATAAGCTCCCCGTTAAGCCGGTGAATAAAGGGTAAATCATCGGTTGCGAGGGAAACGGTTTTGCAGCGGCCTGGATGTTAAAAAATGACCGATAATCTTTTGCCCGATGTCGATTTGGGCCTTTTTTTACGAAAAAATATTTGTTTCTTAATTACGGGCGTATTTATTCCGAATTTAGGTGTACAGGTAATAATAAAAATGGAACAGAGACTTTATACAAAGGCAGATACGACTGCGAATGAAGATTAAAGCATATATTTTTGCAGTTATGATTTTGGCGATGCTTGCGGTACCGCAAGTCCGCGCTGAATCCTCGCCCAGCAGCGAATTCCAGGTTAAAGCGGCATTCCTGTTTAATTTTCTTATGTTTATTGATTGGCCGGCAGAGAAAATGGGGGACAATAGTCGGCCGATGATAATAGGCCTTATTGGCGACGACCAGTTCGGCAATGCCTTTGACCCTGTCAAAGACAAGATGGTTAATAACAGGAAAGTTATTATAAAACGGTTTAAGAAGCTTGAGGAAATAAAGAAATTAGATAAGGCTGCACAGGACAAGGAAATCGAAGCCATCAGAGGATGTCATTTGCTGTTCATTTGTGATTCAGAGGAGAAGATATTAAAGGAAATCTTCGATTTGGTTAAAGACAATAATGTTCTGACGGTTGCAGATATACCGGGTTTCCTCGAATCCGGCGGAATGATAAATTTCCTCGTGGAAGAAGGGAAAATCCGATTTGAAATCAATGATACTGTCGCCAGCCAGACCAAGCTCAATATCCGGTCACAGCTTTTAAGACTGGCCAAGAGAGTAATCGGAGAAAAATCGGCGAAGGAGGCAAAACACTAAGTTATGACTATTTTACGAAACATGACGATAAAATACAAACTGATGACGATAGTCATATCGGCATGCACAGCCGGACTAGTTGTAGCGGGAGTGGCATTTCTCGGCTGGGAGCAAAACACGATTCGCAATAATATGGTGCGAGTGCTGACAACTCGTGCGGCAATAAACGGGGAGAGTTGCAAGGCGGCTTTGACATTCCAGGACAACAAAGATGCGGAGAAAACGCTGCAGACCCTTCACGTTGATCCTTCTATGATGTCAGGCACAATTTATAATAGTAAAAATGAGCTTTTCGCGGCTTATCATCGTGATGCCAATAACGTTAAAGTAACTCCGTCCGAGTTTAAGAAGACAGAGATAGCTTTCGTCGGCGATTCTTTAGTTGTCTCGGCGCCTATTATTCTCGATAATGACATAATAGGAACGATTTGTTTGCAGTCTGATTTGCAAATGGTTCATGAGTCGCTGAAACGCGGCATCCAGATAATTATAGCCGTTATATTTATTTCCTTACTGGCGGTATTTATAGTTTCGTCACGGCTCCAGAAGGTTATTTCCGACCCAATTACGAATTTGGCGGAGGTCGCAAAAGGCATTTCCGGCAAAAAGGATTATTCCGCCCGTGCATTAAAGCAGGGCGATGATGAAATAGGTTTACTCATAGACGCATTTAATGAAATGTTGGAGCAAATCCAGAAACGCGATTCGGAATTAATAGTCGCCAAACAGGGTTTGGAAGTAAAGGTCGAGGAACGCACGGCAGAACTCAGCAAGGCCAATGAGCAAATGGCCGGAGAAATCACCGAGCGAAGGAAGGTACAGAGTGAAATAACGCAACTGTTATCCCTGCATAGTGCAACGCTCGAATCAACCGCAGACGGCATTTTCGTTGTTGATTTAAGCGGGAAGGTTGTCAGTTATAACCAGAAGTTCCTGCAGTTATGGCAGATTTCTGAAAGTCTGGCCGAGACCAAAGATAATGAGAAAATTCTTTCGTCTGTACTGGAACAATTAGTAAGACCCGAGGAGTATGTAGCTGAGGTTAAAAGGCTGCACGCCAATCCTTTGGCGCAGTCGCTGGATATTCTTGAGTTCAAAGACGGCAGGGTATATGAAAGATGCTCCCAGCCTCAAAGAATCGACAACAAGGTAGTTGGCAGGGTATGGAGTTTCCGCGATATCACGGACCGCAAACAGGCAGAGCGGGCATTAAAAGAGTCCAAACAAATGTTACAGATTGTTATGGACAACGTACCTCAGTCGATATTCTGGAAAGACAGGAATTTGACTTACCTTGGCTGCAACAGCAATTTTGCAAAAAATACAGGCCTTGCCAAGCCAAGCGATATCGTAGGAAAAACGGATTACGACCTGATGTGGAAAAAAGAGGAATCAGATTCGTATCGTGAATGCGACAAGAAGGTAATGGATTCCGATACGCCTCAATATCATATTATTGAATCGCAGCAGCAGGTTGATGGAAAACAGGCATGGCTCGATACGAGCAAGATACCGCTGCACGATTCAAACGGCAAAGTGGTTGGAATTCTCGGAGCATACGAGGATATTACCGAACGCAAGAAAGCGGAAGAAGAAATGGAAAGACTTAACCGTGAACTTGAAGACGCCAACCAGCAGATGAAAAACTTTGTCTATATAGCATCGCACGATTTGCGTGAGCCTTTGAGAAAGATTACATCTTTCGGTTCCATATTGGAGCAGTCGCTCAAGGATAAACTGACCGGCGACGATTCCGAGAACCTCCGGTTTATGATAGAAGGCGCTAAACGAATGAATAGTATGATAGAAGGACTGCTTGTTTATTCAAGGGTAAGCTCAAAGACACAGCCTGCGCAGCTTGTTGACCTTAACGAGATTGTAAAACAGCTGCGTGAGCTTGAGCTTTCAGTATTGCTGCAGGAAAAACAGGTTGCAGTGGAAATACCGCAGCCGCTGCCTTTTGTTTCGGCAGACCCGGTGCAGATACGCCAGCTTATACAGAACCTTATCGCTAACGGTATAAAATATCAGCCGAAGGGCAATATTCCACGCATAACTATAACGAGTAAACCGGCCGCTAATGGTATGGTAAGGATAGAGATTACGGACAACGGCATAGGTATTAAGCCTGAATATCAGGGAGCGATATTTACGATGTTTAAGCGGCTGCATACGAGAAACGAATATGAAGGCACAGGAATCGGTCTGGCAGTTTGCAAGAAGATAGTAGAACGTCATAATGGCCAGATAGGAATCGAATCACAGGAAGGCAAGGGGGCGACGTTCTGGTTTACGATAGCAGCTGCACAAAAACCGGTAGTGGCTGAAACAGAAGTAAAAGTTAATGCTTGAGTATATTAAGAAGAGCGGTTATGCCGGATTTTAAAAAAAATACACTATGGAGACAAATAAGTGTTGTTGTCATCGCGGCAATGGTCATTGCCGTCGGCACATATTTATCTTTTAAACTCGAGCCTTTAAAGGTTTCAGCGGAACCTGACCTTCATAGGAATGTTCCATCGGGGCAGATAGTTACAGCGATTCCCGCCAAACAGTATAAAATTATTCATGTTATGAGTTATCATTCGCCGTGGGAATGGACGGACAGCCAGCTTGACGGATTCAAGGCCGCTCTGAAGGGTCTTGACGTTCAGTATAATGTTATGCAGATGGACTCAAAGCGGAGGAGCAATGAGGACTGGATGCAGGAAATCTCAAAAGAAATACGCAAGACAATTGACGCATCCAAACCGGACCTTATTTTTGCCAGCGACGATACTGCCCAGCAGTATGTTACGAAATATTATGTCAATTCGTCAATTCCGATTGTTTTCAGCGCGGTCAACGCATCGCCGGATAAATACGGTTTTGACGGTTCTAAAAACGTAACTGGCGTACTGGAAAGAATACATTATGTGCAAACATTGCATCTGCTTAAAAAACTTGTCCCGACCATCCGGAAAATTGCGATAATCAGCGACACGGGGAAAATGTGGACGCCTGTGATTGAAGAGGAAATAAAACCTAAGCAGGGCAGTCTGCCGGATATCGAAGTCGTAAGCTATGATGTCATAGCGACATTTGACGAATTCAAGCAAAAAGTACTGGCTTACCAAAGCCAGGTGGATGCGCTGGGATTTCTGGGCGTTTTCGAATTTAAGGATGAGGCCGGTAAAAATGTACCGATGGAAGATGTTTTAAAATGGCTCCAGGCAAACAGCAAACTTCCCGATTTTTCATTTTGGGAAGACCGTGTGTTAAAAGGGACGTTGTGTGCCATAGCTGTATCTGGATATGAGCAGGGATACCAGGCCGGAGTGTTTGCCCGCCGAATACTGGTTGACGGCAAAAGCCCTTCCGAGCTTGATATAATTTCAACAGAAAGAGGCGTCCCGCTTATAAACCTTGTGACCGCAAAAAGGCTGAATATTGAACCGACGGGCGACGTATTGAAAACTGTTAAAGTAATAAATAGTATCGCATTAGAATGAAGTATTATGTAAACGAGCAAAAGTATACCCGGATTTTTGTACGGTGCCGATTGGAATAGAACCGGCAACGGAGGACCTGATTCACAGCTGCAAGTAAATAAGCTGGATACGAAAGGGGTCAAAATGGAAAGCGAACACGGACAAATAAATATTCTTCTGGTGGAGAACGACCCGGGTGACCAGAAGCTGATTAAGACAGCTCTATTAAACTGGAACGATAAGGTTAATCTTAAAATTGTATATAGTGGTGAAGACGCAATGGACTATTTACATATGAGTGTGAGAGATTCACAGCAATATCCAAGACCCGGTTTAATACTGCTTGACCTGGGTATGCCCGGAATGGGCGGCAAGGGATTTTTGAAAGTAATCAAGGCGGATGATAATTTATGTTCGATTCCAGTTGTTATAGTTACAAATTCCGAAGCGGAAGACGACATAGAATACTGTTACGCGATGCATGCTGCCGGTTACGTTCAGAAATCAGCTTCGCCGCAGGAGTTTAGTGAGGTTCTTGGAAAACTGGCTCGTTACTGGTTTATGACCTCAGCTATGCTAAGCAGTTAATTTGAGAACTATTACTAATAATATTATCAGGAGTTTATTATGGAAGTTTATAAAACAGCAACAATAATGCTGGTCGAAGACGACCCCGGCGACCAAAAGCTTATCAAAATGTCGCTTAAGCAGCAGCATATAACGAATACGCCGATTGTCACCAGCAGTGCGGAAGAAGCGTTTGAATATCTGCATAAGAGCAAAACAGACAAAGAGAATTTGGAGCCGGATTTAATTTTGCTTGACCTGAATATGCCCGGAATGGGCGGCAGGGAGTTTTTGAGACAGATAAAGTCCAATCCTGACTTTGATTCTATACCGGTTGTAATCCTGACAACCAGCGATGCCGACAAGGATATACTTGAGAGCTTTAAACTTCAGGCTGCCGGTTATATCAAGAAACCTGTGAGCCTCGCAGATTTTCAGATAGTAATGCAAACGTTAAGTGAATATTGGTTTACGGTATGTAAGCGGATACCCCATGACACAAACAGACAATATAGTAAAAGTTTTGCTTGTTGACGACGACGAACTCGACCGTAAACTTGTCAAAATCATTTTGAGCAAGGCTACGGGCGCTATACGTTTCGAAGTAGATACTGCGCAACTGCTTGCAGAGGCACTGGCAAAACTTTCGGCATCGAGTTTCGATATCGTGCTTCTGGACCTTAATCTGCCGGACGGCAGAGGGATAGAAAACGTTCAGAAAGTATATGGCTGCGTACCGAATGTTCCAATCGTTATGCTTACCGGACTCGAGGACGAAGAGATGGGTCTTGAGACGATACGCGGCGGTGCAGAGGATTATCTCGTAAAAGGCAGCGGTCTTGAGTACACGCTTGTAAAAACTATAAGATATGCCATAGGGAGAAAAAAGACCCAAGCCAGTCTCATCGAAGCAAAACAGGAGCTTGAGCAGACAAACGCAAGGCTTGTAAAGGCGACCGTTACAGCCAATAAAATGGCTGAAGAAGCCGAAAAAGCGAACACCGCGAAAAGTCAGTTTCTGGCCAATATGAGCCATGAAATCAGGACTCCGATGAACGCTATTATTGGTTTCGGCGAGGTGCTTTCCGAAGAATCGCTGACCGATACGCAGAAAGGATACGTCAAGCTTATGCTTGACAGCGGCAAACATCTGCTGGATTTGATAAATGATATTCTCGATTTTTCAAAGGTTGAAACCGGCCAGATGAAAGCAGAAACTATCGAATGCAATGTTCCTGAACTGCTGGCAACCGTAGAATCTCTGATGAATCCTGTCGCCAAACAAAAAAATCTTGGATTTGTTGTAACCTGTGCGCCGAATACTCCGGAAATCATAATCACCGACTCCGCGAAAATTCGTCAGTGTCTTGTTAATCTTGTCAGTAATGCTTTGAAATTTACTGAACGGGGACAGGTAAAACTTTCCGCCGCCCCGATGACAAAAGAACAAAAACCATTTATAGAATTTCAAGTGGTCGATACAGGTATCGGAATACCTTCCGATAAACTGGATATAATTTTCAATTCATTTACGCAGGTTGACGGCAGCACGGCTCGCAAGTATGGCGGCGCAGGGCTCGGTCTTACGATAACAAGGCAGTTGGCGAAACTGATGGGCGGCGAGGTAAACGTCACAAGCCAAGAGGGTAAGGGCTCGACTTTTACGCTTATCGTGCCCGCAGATGCCGCGAATATTGAACATCGTGAGTATCAGCATTTCGCTCCTGCACAAGCGATTAAAAACGACGGCCATCAGGAAGAAGCGACATTAAACAGCCAATTTACAGGCAGAGTACTTGTTGTTGAAGACAGTCGGACAAATCAGATGCTCGTAAAAGTTGTGCTCGAAAAACTTGGTTTTGTGGTAACTATCGCTGAAGACGGATTCCAGGCTATCAACGCGGTAAATGGGCAGGCGTTCAACCTGATTTTTATGGATATGCAGATGCCGAATATGAACGGTTTCGATGCCACTAAAAAATTACGAAATCTCGGAGTCAAGACCCCGATAATTGCTATGACGGCAAGCGTTACGCATGAAGGCCAGGAGCAATGTATGCAGGTTGGTTGCGACGATTATACGCCCAAGCCAATCGACAAGGCGCACATGGTAAGGGTAATCAGTAAATATATAACTCCCGCGGTTCCAGCCGAAGTCGTACAAATGCAGGCTTAGTTCCCGCCGTAAATAAATCTCATCTGTCCCACGTTTGGAATAAACGCAAAGTGGAAATTGCCTGCTCGAAAACCGCCCGGCCAATAGACAAAAAATGCCTTTCCCACCAGATAATCTCGCGGCACGATACCCATTCTATAGCTGGTACCGTTATTGCCGATTCCTTCTGTATCCCACAGACGCGAATCAAAACTGTCGGGACTGTTATCGCCCATAGCGAAATATTCATCCGCTCCAAGCGTAAATGGATTTCCTTCGCCTGCCCGCATCACGCTTTCTCCCGAATCGGGTCTTGTGCCTGGGTAATGAATATCTCTATAAAGCTCTACATTTGAAATGGCCAATTTACCCGAACCGAATATTACAGCTTTTGACTCAATATTGCTGAGCCGCGGCCCGGCATCGTCTTTGCCGATGCCGAGGTCGTAAGTTAGTTTTTGGCCGTCAATCTCAAAAACAAGCAAATGGTCCGCGTTTGAGAACCGCACAGAAAAATCCTTATCCTGCGGGGCAGGATTAATTTGTTTTTTTGCAAGTTCGACGAGTTTACCGGCGGGGTCAACCTTTTCTATGGTCATCAGGCCGGCCGAATCGAAAAATGCCTTGTAAAACGTCTGGTATTTTGTAAAACCAATTCCGATAATTCCCTGTTGGCTTCTTTTGGCGTAAAATTTCATCATCAGGTCGCTGCATAAGGGCAGATATTTATAATATTTTGGGTCGCCGTAAGCATAAGCAGCCCGGAAATCATTTCCCTTTTGGGTGTCGTAAAACATTGTATTGATTTTTCCCGGCTCGCTTTCGAGGGTAAACTCAACAGGTTTTGAAGGATTAAATTTCCACTGTGAGTTCGTATCATTAGTAAACGGCTGCCGCCAGGCGTGGTCATTGAATCTGCCTTCACGAGGCTGTATCGGCTGGAAATTGTTGTTATAGACCGGCATCCACATTTCTTCCTGGACTTTTGGCGGCTTTCTTGCCAGTTTTCCATCGATATATATATCGCCGTCGATTATTTCAACGATTTCGCCGGGCTTGCCGATAAGTCTTTTTATGAAGTTTTCTTTGGGCCCAAGCGGATTTTTAAAGACGATTACATCCCATCTTTTCGGCTCAACAAACTGATAGAGACATTTGAATACGAGGATTCTGTCGCCGTTAGCTTTTGGAACAGCCATATTTGATTTTTCATAATAACCGCAGCTTGGACATCTGGGCGAAGGAACAAGATTGTATAGTCCGCCGCCGACGGCTGTTTTATAGAGTTGCTGATATGGGGGGAAAAAATTGTATTGATAGCTGTAGCCGCACTGAGTGCAGCGGATGCAGAAATGGTCGCCCATCAGGGTATCTGCCATACTGCCTGTCGGGATGCGAAAGGCCTCGAGCACAAACGCCCTGAATACAAAGGCAAGCACAAATGCGGTGATTATCCATTCGAAGGTATTGGCTATTGTTTCAGCGGTTGTAGTTCTTGTGTTTTTAAAATCTGCCCTATCTGCCATTTAGAAATCCTTTAAGAATAAGGATATAAATATAACTTCTAATACGTCCGGCTGCAAGAATTGTTTATTGGATAATACGATGTTTCTTGTCCACCCGGATTTTTTGGTTTTACTTGACAGGATTCCGATTAATCCGCCTTCGCCAAGGCTACGGCGGATTAAAGGGCTGTAAGAAATTATCTTACAGCCCTTTAATTTTCCCTACCGGTTGTCTTTGCATCAATAGTTAAAGTGCTTGACGCTATAGCACATTTGTGTTCTAATATCTGCCCTTATAAGATGTTAATGTTTTTTAAGGGCAGGGTACTATGAAAGTCAGCAAAAGAGCGCAGGCAGTTCCGCCTTCCGCGACAATGGCTGTTGATGCAAAAGCCAAAGAATTAAAAGCAAAAGGCGTTGATGTCGTTGGATTCGGCGTAGGTGAACCGGATTTTGACACGCCGCAGTATATAAAGGATGCGGCAATCGCAGCAATAAAGGCGGGAAAAACCAAATACACCGCGACGCCCGGCATTCCGGAACTACGAAAGGCTATTGCTGAAAAATTTTTGAGAGAAAACAATCTTAAATACACGCCTGAGCAGATTATCGTAAACATCGGCGCAAAACATTCGGTTTACGAAAGTATGCAGGCTGTTTTGGATGAGGGCGACGAAGTCATTTTGCCCGCTCCATATTGGGTTACATATCCGGAAACAATAAAGCTCGCAGGCGGAATAATGAAGGTTATACAGACTGATGTATCCAATGATTACAAGATTACGCCGCAGCAGCTGAAAAAAGCGATAACGCCGAAGACTGCGATGCTGCTTATAAACAGCCCGAATAACCCCGGCGGTTTTACTTACACGCCTGATGAATTGAAAGCCATAGCGAAAGTTCTCGAAGGCACTAATATTATGGTGCTTAGCGACGAGATTTACGAAAGACTCGTCTATGGCGACACGAAGTTCGTAAGTTTCGCCTCGTTAAGCGAAGATGCCTATAAACGCACGATTACAATAAACGGTTTCAGCAAGACCTATGCGATGACCGGCTGGCGGCTCGGTTATACGGCTGGTCCCCTTGAAATCATCAAGGCGATGAACAGGCTGCAGGGACATATGACGCAGAACCCGGTAAGTTTTGTTCAGGCCGGAGGAGTAGTAACGTTTAGCGACCCGAACAACGAAGTCGAAAAAATGCGGCTTGAATTCGAAAAACGCGCCAAATATATGGCTGAAAGACTTGGTGCTATGAAAGGGGTTAAATGTCCCAAACCGACAGGGGCGTTTTACTGCTTCCCGGATGTCTCGGCTCATTACGGCAGGACAATCGGCGGGGTAAAGATTAATAATAGTATGGACTTCGCCTCGGCGCTGCTGGAACAGTCCAGCGTCGCACTTGTGCCGGGCGGACCGTTCGGCTGCGATAAAAATGTCCGGCTAAGCTTTGCGACGTCTATGGAACAAATTGCAAAGGGACTTGACAGGCTGGAAAAATGGCTAAAAAATTAGCATTTTTTTTATTTTTCATCAAACACTTTCATATTGGCAGTCGTCTATAGAGCAGATTTTGGAAATTCAGGTATGATATCGAAATTATGACAGCCCTAAAAAGTCTATGGGAATGACAATAGAAGAATGTAAGGAAATCATTTGCCAAAATTATAAGGAAATTTATCGTTTTGCTCTTTATCTTACCAATGACCCGATTGCTGCTGAAGATTTAACCCAGGAGATATTTATATCTGCCTGGACGAATGCAGATACTTACGAAGAAAGAAGTTCAATCAAGACCTGGCTGCATCGTATTGCTTTTAACAAGTTCATAGATTCAAGACGGCAGCTCAAACGCTACAATGTGTTGTTAGACAATTATGAGAAAAACAAAGTCAAAACCCCGGATGATTTTGAGCCGTTGCGAAAAATTATGGCTGATGAAGACTTGAGCTCTTTATACAAAGCTATACATACGCTGAAAGAGCCTGATTACGTATGTATCGTGCTGCATTATATCCAGGGGCTGAGTTTTAAAGAAGTGGCTAATGTTCTTCGCAGGCCTGTGGGAACTGTAAAATGGCAGATAAATCAGGCGATTAAAAAAATTAAAGATTGTTTACTTGATGAATATGAATTGGAATAAAAAACAAAAGACTTTGAAATTGTTGGAAGAAAAACTGCGGGCTCTTTCCAACATTGAAGTGCCGTCGATGCTCGAGGCTAAGCTTCTTGCTCAAATTCCAGGCAGCCAGTTAAATACGCAAAAACATCTTAATTATCACTGGTTTGAGTTTTGGAGCTGGGGCTTAAGTTCGGCTTTCGCCGCGGTATTAATATTTGGAATCGTTTTGTTTCACCATTCGACATTGTCAACTTCGAATGGATTTGTAGCTGACCCTGTAGAAATGCCTTCCAAATGGTCGATTATAAAACAGGATAACACAAGTTTTGGTATGCCTGTAGTTGGTAGTGAACCAAACTTTAAATCAAATAAAGAACCTAACTCAAGTATAAAGAAAGAGTTATAAATGGATGAATTAATAAATAAAACGTGTGAAAAACGTGCATTTTCGGGCTGGATAATGCTCGTTTTATGGTGGGCAATGATTCTTTTTGCCTTGCACGCTTCGACTCATATGGTCGGAGCGGGAGATACCTGGGTGGCTATGGCCTGCGGAAGGCACTTTATAAATCATGGCGTTAATACCGTTGAGCCTTTCAGCGCCAACTCGCACAGGCCGGGCCCAACTGTAGCGGAAGTAAAAACCTGGCCGAAATGGGCGCAGTGGATTACCGATAAAGTCGGACTCGATACCGTCAAATTCTGGCATCCGACAGGATGGGTCAACCAGAACTGGCTGACACACGTTTTCTTTTACTGGCTGACGCATGACTCGCCTATTGCCGACGCTGAGACATTTGACAAACCCATCGAAGGACAGAATATCAGTTATAACAGTCTGGTTTACTGGAAATATGCGCTCTATATCACAACCATCATAGTGGTTTACTATACCGGTACACAATTGGGGGCAAATCCCGCTCTTTCAGCCGTTTTCGCCTGTTTCGCGTTATTTATCGGCAGAACGTTTTTTGATATTCGGCCGGCGGGTTTTTCGAATCTGCTTACCGCCGCTCTGCTGTTTATCTTTGTTCTGACTATTAATCGCAATTATCTTTATATCTGGCTTATCGTGCCGTTAACCGTTTTATGGTGCAATCTGCACGGCGGGTATGTTTATGTGTTTTTGGTCCTTGTGCCGTTTATCGGCCTGCATTTTCTTATGCTGCTGCCGAAAAGAATATCGCAGTGTTTATATTACGCCTTCGGCTGGCTGTTCCTTTATGCACTTGCGGTCACGTTTCGTGCACATGAGTATCTTGAGCATATAAAGCCTCTCTCGGACGGACTGCTGTATTTTATCCTGGCAATGGTTGCGGCCAGTGTCGTATTGACAATTTTAAAAAATGTCAAGGCCGCTCTGTTTTATATGTATCACGTCCTGGCGACTTTCATCGTTTTTGTTTCAGTATGCCCCAGGTTTTTCCCTGAAGGAATAGAGTCGCTTATAAGGCGGTATTCGCTTTTTGCAGATTATGCATGGGACAGCAGACGGTCGTTTTTTGTGTTTTTTGCCGGCTTCGTGGCTGCGGCGGTATTGCTCGGCGCATTCAGGCACAAGTTAAAGACTATAAGTTTGAAAGGATGGTCGCATACGGTCGCGGCGGCGTTTATCGCTTTTGTTGCGATGATTCTGGCAAATCCCTTCAGATTTACGAATCTTACACATACTTTCGTGGTTTCTTTAAGCGAAGACGCAAAGATGTGGAAGACGGTCAATGAATGGCATCCCGCTTTTGAATGGAGCAATCCCGTAGGCACTGCAATACCGTTTCTCTATATGTATATAATCGCCTGGGTGCTGCTTACCCTGTGGTTTGTTTGTCTTTTGCTCAAGCCTTCACCTGTCGTTAAACGCGGAAAAGTCAGAACTGAATTGCCGGACAACCAGCAGTATGAATGGCCGATGATAGATTTGCCGCTGTTGGCTATCGCGGCTATTACAATGTATATGGCCATTGGTTCCCGACGGTTTATTCCGATTGCGGCAATTGCAGCCTGTCCGATTTTGGCGATGTTTCTCGACAACACAATCAAAATGATTGCGGCTCTGGTTAATCTGCGAAAAACCGGCAGGGCGATATTGAGTCCTTTCCCAGTACCGCTGCAAAGATATTTCGCGGCCGCTATCCTCGCGGTGGTTATATTTTTAACTGTCTGGTGGGGATATTGGTATAAGACTATTTATCTTAATCCCTGGCCTGACAGCGATTCTCTGACCAGTGTTTTTATGAGAATGAGCGCATCGTATGCAAAGCCGTTCAAGGCCTGCCAGTTCATAAGAGACAATAAAATCAGGGGAAAAGTTTATAATTACTGGACCGAAGGCGGATTCATTGCTTATGGTCAGTTTCCAGACCCAAACGGCAAGACACCTTTGCAGCTCTTTATGGATGGCAGGGCTCAGGCTGCATATAATACCGACGCTTACCAGCATTGGATGTATATAATGAGCGGCGGGGACGTTGTCAGAATGATTCAAAAAACAGGAAGAGCATTTACTCCTTCGGATTATGAAGCCGTTGGCAACTGGCTCGATGAACAGTTCCGGAAAGAAAACGTCTGGGTTGTCCTTATGCCAGGTGGGCAATTCAGTTCGGAACTTGTTAACGGACTGGAGGCCAGTCAGTCATGGCGACCGGTATATATGGACAACGAACAGCGGCTGTATGTTGATATAAGAACGCCGCAGGGTCGAGATATTTACGAGGGTATGTTCATAAATAAAACAAAATTTCCCGACGAATTTTCAAAATATTTTACGCTCGGATATAACCTGATGCGTATACAGGACAAAGATAAAATCAGCAGCGGCGGTGAATTTATGATACAGGCTCTTATGCTGAAACCTTCGCCGGCGGCTGCCGCCGAACTGATATACGTCTCCAGCCGATATCCGCAGCTTCGGGACCAGATAGCAGACGTTCTCAGCCAATATTTTGAAGCCGGTATCGGAAAAAAACAAACTTACTTAAAACAGAACGGCTATCGAGACAGGTTCATAACGATAACAATGATTGGAGATTTTCTTGCGAGAGGAAATCCGGCATTTAGCGAAAAATATGGAAAATATTTAAAGGAAATTAACGACGAGCAGTTGCGTATTATAGAAACTTCTCGCTGGTAACGGAACTAATATGAACACAGGACGTGTTACATCGTTATCTGTATTTTTCCCCTGTTATAACGAACAGGATAATGTTGCAAATGTCGTAAAGACTGCCGTGGACGTTCTGACATCGTTGAAGATAGATTATGAAATTATTATCGTCAACGACGGCAGCAAAGACAATACCGCCCAAATCGCCGATAAACTTTCCGCAGGCGATAAGCATATAAAAGCTGTTCATCATCAGACAAACAAGGGCTACGGCGCCGCGCTTCAGAGCGGTTTTGCCGCCGCTTCCAAAGAATACGTCTTTTATACCGACGGCGACGGCCAATTCGACATCAAAGAACTGCCGTCTTTGTTTCAATATACGGCCGATTACGATATCATAACCGGCTACCGCATCAACAGGCAGGACAACCTGGTAAGAAAATTAAACGCCTTTTGCTGGACGACAATGGTAAATCTGCTGTTCGGAATGAAAATAAAGGATATGGACTGTGCTTTTAAGCTTTACAAACGCAAAATATTTAACGATATAAAAATGAAAAGTACAGGCGCCTTGATAAATACGGAAATATTCGCGCGGGCAAAGAACAAGGGATATAAAATATTTCAGATTGGTGTTCACCATTATCCGAGAACCGCCGGCACGCAAACCGGCGCAAAGTTAAGCGTTATCCTGCGGGCATTCAAAGAGTTGTTTGCTCTCTATAAACAGATTAAAAGCGACAAATGACAATGCAGTTTCAAACAAGCAGCCAGTTTACAAGATACGACCAGAAGGTTCATATCTATTCACAAGCCCTGTTAAACAATCTCAATGCTGTCAGAGGCCTGTGCAAGCCGGAAACGAAATTATGCGCCGTCATCAAGGCCAACGGCTACGGCCACGACATAAGAGAAATTGTTAATATCCTCAAAAAAGGTCCGGTCGATTTCTTTGCCGTCGCCAATGTCTACGAAGCTGCCTTCATTGCCGACCTTGTCGGCGATACAAAAATTCTCATTCTCGAACCGATTCATACCGCCTACAGCAGCGATGCCGTGAAGTTGTGCGCTCAAAAAGGTTTTCACTGTGCCATCGTCAGCACACAGGCTCTCCAGTTTGTCCAGGATTGTTTAAAAAATACAAACGACAAATTAAATGTTCATATTAAAGTCGAAACAGGAATGGGACGCTGCGGTATCGATGCGAAAAAAGCCGCGCAATTGATAAAAAAAATCCGCACATTGTCAAATGTCTGTCTGGCAGGCGTATATACCCATTTTTCGACAGCCGCTGAAAAAAATCTGACTTATGCCTCGTATCAGCTTGAAAATTTCAAAAAAGTCCTTTCAAGCCAGTCGCTTCTGGCCTGCAAAGATGTGCTGATCCACGCCGCCAACAGTGCCGCTATGCTCAATATGCCCGAAGCGCATTTCGATATGGTTCGTTGCGGCATAGCGCTCTTCGGCTGGGTCGAACACCCTGATTTGCTGAAGATTAAACTCCAGCCCGCGATGAAATTCGAGGTGCCGATTGTTCAGTTGAATCATTACAAAAAAGGGCAGCCCATTGGTTACGGCAGAACATTCTCCGCCTGGCGGGACACAGTTGGAGCGATTGTGCCGATTGGCTATGCCGATAATTATTGGCGGGTGTATTCGAATAGTGCGTTTATGAAAGTCGGCGATAGTTTCGCGCAGGTCCTCGGCAGGGTAAGTATGGATAAAACAATAATTGACGTTACCGATATTCCAAATGCTGAAATTGGCCAGTATGTAACGGTAATCGACAACGACCCGCAGAGTCAGTGCAGCGTATATAGATTAGCCGAAATAGCAGACACGATATGCCACGAAGTTTTGACTTCACTCCCCGCCAGGGCGTTAAGAATAATTCACTGATAACATTGTTAAAACCGCAAACAGACAAACTTTTTACAATCCTAATTTTACAAAAAAGATGAATCATAAGCGTAAACTGGTCTTATTTACCCCATGTTCCAGCAAGTAATGAATTATCGCTTATTTTTGCGGTTTGACAGATTTGTCTCCGGAGTTCATTTCTACATATTTCTTCCAAGGTTGTGCGCCCGTCTGTTTCGCGAAAATAGGCGCAAAATCTTTAATAGTTCCCGCCTGTGTAATTTCCATTCTCCATTTCAATGTTGACTCATTTAACAAAGGCTTGGCATCGTAAATATATCCCTCGGCAAAAAAGTTCAATGTCGTAAATGACCCTCCAGAAGTATGTGTGGTACCTGAGTCATTGTAGCTGGAATAGTCTGCCTCAATTGAATGTACTCCGGGCAGCAAGGCAACTTCATGTACCCATTCAAAAATAGAATGAGGTATATCGTTCCCATCTATTTTTAATATGTTGACTCCTTCTGCTACTAAAAGAATAGATGTCTTGTCCAGAGGCCGTTCAATCCCAGGATAGGCACGGTAGTAAACCCCTCGTGCGCATCCACTCTCGATGATTAATATGATTGGCAGTATCAACCATAACAGAACTTTTAGCAAATGACAAAATTTAGGTATCACGATTTTTTACTCTCCAAATAAAATCTGGGCACCATAATTAAAATACAATTTGCTTTCGGGTCTAAAAATAGAAGTATATCATTAAACTGGCAAGAAAAGCAAGCTTTTTTTACGATAAACTGAATCTGAGAAATCTGTGTAATCTGTGATTAAACGAGATGCTTAAGTCTCGCAATTGCCATCGCCGCGACATCCTTATGGTCAAACCCCATTTTCGGCAGCTTATCTATCTCGAACCATTTCGCCTCAACGGCATCGTCTCCGCCTTTGATTTTTGTCTTTTTCGTAATGCCGATAAACGCGACGGTTATATTCCTGCCTCGCGGGTCTCTCCCGCATTTGCCGAATGTATAAAACTGCGTCAGCTTTACTCCTGTCAGGCCTGTTTCCTCGGCAAGTTCTCTCGTCACGGCATTTTCGAGCTCCTCATCCATATTTACAAATCCGCCGGGGAATGCCCATTGCCCCTTGAATGGTTCATTGCCTCTTTTTATTAAGAGTACTTTGCCTTTGCCGCCGCTTACATTAAAAACTATGGCGTCAACCGTAACCATCGGCCGCGGCCACTTGTAAACGTATTTACCTTTTTTGTTCATATCAGAATATTAACAAATTGTGCAGAAAAATACATATAAAAAGGCATTTGATAATAATCTGGATTCGATTAAAATATTATCAATGAATCCTAATATGCTATCAATAATCGTGGATTTGACGCTGCCCGACGGCTGGAAGGGCGTCGCGGTCGAGAAATGGTCCGACTTCGCTTTCGAGCCGGAAAAATTAACCCAAAATCCGGACAAAGTATTCAAATCAGAAAACGGCAACGTTACAGTCTTAAAAAAAATCGGAAATAATTTCGTTGTCGTTAAAAAGACAGTCAACCGTACCGGAATAAAGAGGCTGGCGGATTTTCTCAGGGCCCCCAAATCGCTGAGGAATTTCTATCTCGCGGTACTGCTGAAACAAAAGGGCATTGAAGTTGCCGAGCCGATAGCCGCTTTATGGCATAGAAAAAACGGATGTATCTATATAACCGAATATATCCAAAACAGTTTAAATCTTTATGACGTTGCGTTCGGCAAAAACAGGGAAATTCTGACGAACTTTTCGGCAAGAAAGACTGTTATAAGGCAGGTCGCCGAAACAATAGCGAAATTGCATAAATCGAATTTCTGGCACAGGGACCCAAAGGCAGGAAATTTTATCATATATAAAGACTCCGGCATTTATAGAGTCAAGCTTATAGACCTCGACGGCATAAAACAGGATTCGGCCGGCCGCCGGGAAAATCATATAAGAACCCTTGCCAAACTCACTGAAACGCTGATTCGTTTTAAAACGGTTAATTTCGCAGACTTGTACAGAGGCTTCCGGATTTACTGCAATGCGATGGGAATTGACGATATCGATGCAGAAGAGCTTTTCCACAAGGTCGAGAGATTGACCGTCGCCGCCAGATTGTTAACCATAGTTTCAGATTCGAATAAGTAAACCCCCACACCAATACATCGGTTAGGGGAAAAACATATTAGAATAGGGAAAAAATGAAAAAATGGAATCTTTGCCAAAAAACAGTTTATATTGGTGTGGGGGTAAATGACTGAGCAGATAAAAAAAATTCTTATAATAAAACCAAGCGCGCTGGGTGATATTGTCCAGGCTCTGCCGGCTGCGTGCTGCCTTGCGGAAAACTTTCCCGACGCCCAAATACATTGGTTTGTAAGGCCTGAATATTCGCCGCTTATCGAAAATCACAAAAGCATTCACAAAATTATAATATTCGACCGCAAAAAACTCGGCAAATGGTGGTATAAACCGAGCGCATTTGCCGAGCTCATAAGGCTGATAAGACAATTGCGTTCTGAAAAGTATGATATTGTTTTTGACTTTCAGGGCAGATTCAGGAGCGCAATTTTCGCCTGGTTCAGCGATTGCAAACAGAGAATCGGTATGACAGGCACTCAGGAAATCACGGGCATGTTTTATACACGGGAAATTGCGCAGTCGCCAAAAACTGTTCATCTTGTCGATTATTTTATCGATATGGTTTGTGTCGCGGGCGCAAAAAAAACCAAAGTCCGGTTCGATTTAAAACCCTCCCAGGAGGCTTCGGCCCAGGCACAAAAAATATTATCTGAAAACAGGGCACACAGGGATCATTATGCTGTATTTGTGCCGGGTGCTACTGTTGAATCAAAAAAATGGCCGATAGAGAATTTTGCCGCTCTGGCCGAAAAAATTGATGCGAAATATCGGTGCAGTATTGTCGCTGTCGGCGCCGAATCTGACAAAGCCATTGCCGAAAATCTCAAAGCCGCGGCCCAAACGCACATAGTCAACCTTGCGGGCAAAACAAATATAGCCCAGCTCGTTGCGGTTCTCGCCGGAGCAAAATTTGTCGTCAGCAACGATACTGGCCCTGCGCATATCGCAGCCGCTCTTGGCGTGCCGATGGTTTTAATCTTTGGTTTTACGAATCCCTCGAGAGTCGGCCCTTACGGCAGGGATAATACCATCGCGGCCGTAGATGCGGATAAAAGGGGAGAGAGTATCGAAAGTACAGATCCCGCTCACAGCATAGAAAATGTAACAGTCGAAAGCGTTTTTGAAAAAATCGACGCGCAGCTATGACAAAAATCATAATAAAAAAACGAAGCAAATATCAGTGTTATCGTTTTCTTGAATATAGAGTTCTTCACATTGAAGATTCCCCGCACAAAATTGCGCTCGGCATTGCGCTCGGCTTGTTTATTGCCTGGACGCCGCTGCTTGGCTTGCATATTCTGCTGGTTATCGCGTTAAGTATGCTGCTGCGCGCCAATAAATTTGCCGCCCTCGTAAGCGTCTGGGCTTCGAATGTTTTTACCTTCGCGATTATATACTATCCATCCTATCTCCTCGGCAATTTTATATGCGATATTCTTCCTCACCACAAAGGCCTCAGCGACCAGCAGGTATCATCGCTCTTTAATAAACTCTTCGCACCGATGAATATGCTGACGGGCTTTTATACGAAAGAATATTGGTCTCACTTCTGGACTCTCTTAAAGGATATCGGCCCGGAGTTATGGATAGGTTGTTTTGTTATGGGCGGCCTCATCGCTGTTATTTCTTATCTAATCTGTTATAAGGTTATTATGTTTCACCGCGCCAAAAACCCGCACCGAAGATACAGAAAATACTAATCCCGTGTTTAACCCCCGCACCTGTGGCGGGGAAATGTCCCGCCTTGCGGGATTTTTTATCATTGTCATTTCGACCGAAGCGCAGCGCAGTGGAGAAATCTATTAAAATAACTCAATCCTTCGTGTCGGAGTTTACCCCGTGAGATGCCGCTTCGGCTATCTCATCGGGGTCATTGCGAGGCCGCTTCGGCCGCGGCAATCTCATTTAGCCTCCGCCGCTTGAGGCGGGGTTTTGTCATTGCGAGGCTTGCCCGCCGCAGGCGTGGCTGCTTCGGCCGCAGCAATTTCAGTTAATATATTTTTTTCTGACTCAGTATTTCCAGAAGTATCTTTGTAGTCGGATAACATGTACTGTCCATAAATTTTAGCAATATCTTTTAATTGGTCTTCCGACCGTAATATAGAATATAGATTAAATCTGTTTTCTTTGGCGCATAATATATTATAGATGTGCTTATGTAATTCTTGGTAGTTTCT